>DATJVI010000051.1:0-109653 GCA_035501875.1 Burkholderiales bacterium | reverse complement strand
GTTCGCAAGCTGCCGGGAGCGGCGGTGCGCCTCGCTGTAGGTATAGCGGTGGATCCCGCCTTCGACCATGCGCGAGACGATTTCGGTGTCGCCATGATAGCGGTCGGCGTGCCGGATCAGCGACGAGATCTGAAGCGGCGTGTCCATCATCAGACCTTTCATGCTCTTCCTCCCAAAGTGCTCGTTCCGCGACCCGGACATTCTATCAGTTGGACCCACCGGAAAGCCCCGCGGGCCGTGGCCCGCGGGCGTTGCAGCGTTTGCAAGGCGGGCGCGTTCGGCTAGAATCCGACCAGCTTTGCGCGCTGTCCTGAGTCGCCTGCGGGGCGCCGCAGCATCCCAATGACACCGGTCCGGCGGACAGCGTCCCACAACGGTCCGGGATACGAGCGGAGGAGGCCGGTGAACGTGTCTTCATGCGTGCCGCGTGGCGTTGGCGCGCCCGCTGCGTACCGTCGGTAGCGCCAGACCGGTCGGCGCCGCCGCAGCCGATGGAGTTCTTCCTCGTCCAGCTCCTGAACAGCCTGTCGTATGGGCTGCTGCTGTTCATGCTGTCGAGCGGGCTGACGCTCATCTTCAGCATGATGGGCGTGCTCAACTTTGCCCATGCCAGCTTCTACATGCTGGGGGCGTACTTTGCATTTCAGATCTCCACGTACGTGGGCTTCTGGCCTGCGCTGGTGGCTGCTCCCCTCGCGGTGGGTGCGCTCGGCGCGTTCACCGAGCGCTACGGACTCCGCACGGTGCACAAGTACGGGCACGTGGCCGAGCTGCTGTTCACCTTCGGCGTCTTCTATCTGGTCGAGGAGATCGTGCACCTGGTCTGGGGCCGCGGGCCCGTCGACTATCACATCCCGGCCGCACTGGACTTCACCGCCTTCACCGTTTTCAGCACGAGCTATCCCGCCTACCGCGTGTTCATGATGGCCGTGTCGGTAGCGATGCTCGTGTCGCTGTACCTGGTGCTCACGCGGACCCGCATCGGAATGGTCATCCAGGCGGCGCTCACTCACCCGGATATGGTGGAGGCGCTCGGACACAACGTACCGCGTGTATTCATGCTCGTGTTCGGAGGGGGCTGCGCGCTGGCCGGACTGGCCGGTGTGATCGGCGGGAACGCGTTCATCACCGAGCCGGGCATGGCCGCAGCCGTGGGCAGTATCGTGTTCGTGGTGGTGGTGTTCGGCGGCATGGGCTCGCTGACCGGGGCCTTCATCGCGTCGCTGCTGTTCGGCGCGATTCAGACTTACGCGGTAGCGCTCGACTGGTCGCTGCTCGGCCTGCTGGGTCAGTTCGGGGTAACCGTCGAGGCCGGGTCCGGCTGGTATCAGGTCCTGTCGATCAGCGTCGCACAGGCGGCACCGGTGCTGCCGTACCTTCTGATGGTGCTGATGCTGATCGTGCGCCCGACGGGGCTGATGGGGACGCGGGAAACGTGAGCAGTGAAGAGTGAAAAGGAGATGAAGGAGGTGAAGGCGGTGAAAGAGGTGAAGAGATGCTCTCCCTCGCCCCCGGCAGGGGGAGAGGGCAGGGGCGAGGAGGCATCACCCTTCACCCTTCACTCTTCACTGGGGCGGGCTGTTAGATGTCCACCCCGATGACCTCACCCCTGCTGCGCCGGCTACTGCTCTGGAGCGGGACCGCGGCTGCGATGGTGCTGCTGCCGCTTGTCTTGCATCAGGGGTTCGCCTTGTCCATGTTGTGCCAGATGGGCATCGCGGTCATCTTCGCGTTGAGCTACAACATGCTGCTGGGCCAGTCCGGCATGCTGTCGTTCGGTCATGCCGTGTACTTCGGCCTGGCAGCATTCGTCTGCGCGCACGCACTCAATGCGATCGGCGCGGGTAGCCTGCATTTCCCCGTCACGATGCTCCCGCTGATCGGCGGCTGCGCCGGCCTGGTCTTCGGCATCCTGTTCGGATACGTCACCACGCGCCGCTCCGGCACGCCGTTCGCGATGATCTCGCTCGGCATCGCGGAAATGGTGGCGGCATCGGCGTTGATGCTTCCCGCATTCTTTGGCGGCGAGGGGGGCATCGCAACCAATCGCCAAGTGGGTCAGCCTTGGCTCGGAATCACCTACGGGCCGCAGATCCAGGTCTACTACTTGATCGCCGCCTGGTGTTTTCTGTGCATGATCGCCATGTTCGCGCTCACGCAGACCCCGCTCGGCCGGATGGCCAATGCGGTGCGCGATAATCCCGAGCGCGCGCGGTTCGTCGGCTATGATCCCACGCACGTGCGCTACGAGATGTTGTGCCTGGCATCGTTCTTCGCCGGCATCGCAGGGGGCTTGAACACCATCAACTACGAGATCGTCACCGCGGATACGGTCGGGATCGTCGCCTCCGGCAACGTGCTGATCATGGCTTTCGTCGGTGGCGTCGGGCATTTCTTCGGACCGATCCTGGGGGCGCTGCTGGTGAGCTTTCTGCAATCCGCGCTGTCCAGCTACACCCAGGCTTGGCTGCTGTACTTCGGCTTGTTCTTCGTCGTGATGATTCTGTTCGCGCCAGGCGGCATTGCCAGCCTGATCACGCTGCATGGCCCGGCGCTCAGGGCAGGTCTGCTGCTCCGCTTGCTGCCCGGGTACGCGCTTTCCGCGGTGGCGTTGGCCGTCCCGCTCGCCGCATTCATCGCGCTGGTGGAGATGACCTACCGCCTGGAGTCGGATACCGGACCGGGCGGCGGCCTGCGTCTGTTTCATCTGCAGATCGACGTCTCCTCGATCCTGCCATGGGTGGTTGCCGCAGTGGTGCTCGTGGCGGGGATGGCGTTGTTTGTCGTGTCGCTGCGTCCGCTGCGGCATGCCTGGCAAACGGTCCATGCGGAGCTCCAGGCGCGAGGCGCGATATGACGGCTGCGGCACTCGAGCTACGCGCGGTGCACAAGCGCTTTGGCCGCACTCCGATCATCAACGGCGTCGATCTGACTGTGGCCAAGGGCGAGCGCCATGCGGTCATCGGTCCGAATGGCGCGGGCAAATCGACGCTGTTCAACCTGGTGAGCGGCCGCTTCCCGCTGACATCGGGGCAGATTCTGCTCGACGGAGTGGATGTGACGGGCTGGCCGCCGCAGGAGATCAACCGCCGCGGACTGTCGCGCAGCTTCCAGATCACCAACATCTTTCCGCGGTTGTCGGTGTACGAGAACCTGCGCTGCAGCGTGCTCTGGTCGCTGGGCTATCGGTATTCTTTCTGGCATCGCGTCGGCGCACTGCCCAACGTCCGTGCGCGTGCGGAGGAGATCGTGGAGCGCATCGGCCTCGCCAAACGTCGCGACCGCCCCGCCGGTGTCCTCTCCTACGCCGAGCAGCGCGCGCTGGAGATCGGCATCACCATCGCCGGCGGTGCCGACGTGATCCTGCTCGACGAGCCCACCGCCGGAATGAGCCATAGCGAAACCGATGACGCGGTGGAGCTCATCCGGACCGTCACGCAGGGCAAGACCCTGGTCATGGTCGAGCACGACATGGGAGTAGTATTCGGCCTGGCGGACCGGATCTCGGTGCTGGTCTACGGGCGCGTGCTCGCATCCGGCACGCCCGAGCAGATCCGTGGTGACGCGGCCGTGCGCGAGGCGTACCTCGGCACCGAGGCCGCTTGACGCTCACTTTGCGGTCGAACACTCGTGATGCTGGAAGTAACCGACCTGCACGCCTACTACGGCAAGAGCCACATCCTGCACGGCGTGCACATGAACGTGCAGCCTGGGGAGATCGTGAGCCTGCTCGGGCGCAACGGCGCGGGGCGCTCGACCACGATCAAAGCGATCATGGGCCAGGTGGCGATGACCGGGTCGGTGCGTTTCCGGGGCAAGGAGCTGGCCGGACTCAAGACGTTCGCGATCGCTCGCTGCGGGCTGGGCTACGTGCCCGAGAACCGAGACATCTTCCCCTCGCTTTCCGTGCGGCAGAACCTGCTGCTCGGGATGAAGTCGCGGCGCCCTAACGGGCGCTGGACCAGCGAGGACATGTTCAACCTATTTCCTGTGCTGCGCGAACGGGCCGATGCCCCCGCTGGAGTCATGTCCGGCGGCGAACAGCAGATGCTCACGCTGTGCCGCACGCTGATGGGAGATCCGGAGCTCATCATGATCGATGAGCCCACCGAGGGCCTGGCCCCTAAGATCGTCGAGCTGGTGGCGCGCCTGTTCGGAGAGATCAAGAATCGGGGCGTGTCGATCCTGCTGGTGGAGCAGAAGCTCACCATCGCGCTCAAGATCTCGCAGCGCCTGTACGTGATGGGGCACGGGCAGATCGTGTTCGAGGGAACGCCGGAGCAGCTCCGGACCAATGAGTCCGTGCGCAAGGAGTGGCTGGAGGTCTGAGCCATTCGATTATCGAGACGGGGAGCGCACAGTGGGGGCACAAAGCTCAGCGTTGGGCTTTGGTCCGCCATCGCGAAGTCAAACTGAGCCTGAGGGTTGCAAAATGACCGATATCGTCACTTACAGCGTCCAGGGTCACCTGGGCATCATCACTCTGAACAACCCCCCAGTAAACGCGCTGAGCGTGAGCAAAGGCGTGCTCCAGCGCATCCTGGACGCGATCAAGCAGGGCGAGCATGATCCAGGCGTACGCGCCTTCCTGCTTCACGGCGGCGGCCGCGCGTTTTCCGGCGGCGCCGACATCTCCGAGTTCGGGCATCCGTATCCCGTCGGCATGGCCACGCTTCCGGTCCTCGCGAGCTACATGGACACGGTCACCAAGCCCATCGTCGCGGCGATCCACGGCTTCGCGCTCGGCGGCGGCTTGGAGCTCGCGCTGGCGTGCCACTTTCGCTGCGCGGCTGCCGGTACCCAGCTCGGCTTGCCGGAGGTGAAGCTCGGGCTGCTGCCGGGGGCGCACGGCACGCAGCGCCTGCCGCGCGTGATCGGCGCCGAGCGCGCTCTGGAGATGATCGCGAGCGGCGAGCCGATCGGCGCGGACAAGGCCCTGGAGCTGGGCCTGATCGACGAAATCGCAAAGGGAGAGATCGCCCAGGCCGGCGCGAGCTTCGCCAATCGCATCGTGCGCGAGGGACGCGAGATCAAGCGCACCAATGCGACGAATGCCAAACTGGATCAGCCGGCGGAGGCGTTTTTCGCCGCCGCGCGCCAGCGCATCGCCAAAGAGTACCGCGGATTTCCGGCGCCGCTCGCGATCGTGGACTGCGTGGAAGGTGCCGTCACTCTGCCTTTCGCCAAAGGCGTGCTGCGCGAACGCGAGCTGTTCCAGCAACTGCGCGACAGCACCGAGTCCAAGGCGCTGCGCCATCTGTTTTTCGCCGAACGCCAGGTGAGCAAGATCCCGGATGTGCCGGAGGATACCCTGACGCAGGAAATCAAGTCCGCGGCTGTAGTCGGCGCCGGGACGATGGGCGGAGGCATCGCGATGAACTTCGCCAACGCCGGGATCCCGGTGAAAGTCCTCGAGGTGAACCAGGAGGCGCTCGACAAGGGATTGGGCGTGGTGCGCAAGAACTACGCCGCGACCGTGTCCAAAGGGCGTCTCTCCCAAGACGCGATGGACACGCGCATGAGCCTGTTCAAGGGCGTGACGAGCTACGACGAGCTCAAGACTGCCGACATCGTCATCGAGGCGGTATTCGAGGACATGGCGGTCAAGAAGCAGGTGTTCGAGAAGCTCGACAAGGCCGCCAAGCCCGGCGCGATCCTCGCGACCAACACCTCGACACTGGACGTGAACGAGATCGCTGCCGTCACGTCACGTCCCGACAAAGTCCTCGGGCTGCACTTCTTCAGCCCCGCCAACGTGATGAAGCTGCTCGAAGTGGTCCGCGCGGCCAAGACCTCGAAGGAGACGCTAGCCAGCGCGATGAAGCTCGCGAGAACCATCAAGAAGGTCGGCGTGGTGGCCGGAGTGTGCGACGGCTTCATCGGCAACCGCATGCTGCACGGCTATTTCCGCGAGGCCGGGTTTCTGCTCGAAGAAGGCGCGTTGCCGCAGCAGGTGGACAAAGTCATCGAGGACTTCGGGTTCGCCATGGGGCCGTTCCGCGTGAGCGACCTCGCCGGATTGGATGTGGGCTGGTACATCCGCAAACGCCAGGCCGCCACGCGGCCGGCACACTTGCGCTACTCCAAGGTTGCGGACCAGATCTGCGAGATGGGCCGCTACGGCCAGAAGACCGGTGCCGGCTGGTACCGCTACGAGGCGGGCAACCGCACGCCGATCCCCGATCCGCAGATCGAGGCGCTGATCGTCAAGGCTTCGAAGGAAGCGGGCATCGAGCGCCGGCAGGTGAGCGACCAACAGATCCTAGAGCGCTGCATGTACGCGCTGATCAACGAGGGCGCCGAGATCCTGGAGGAAGGGATCGCGCTACGCGCGAGCGACATCGACGTCGTGTACATCTACGGATACGGCTTCCCGCGCTACCGGGGCGGGCCGATGTTTTACGCCGATACCGTAGGCCTGGACAAAGTATACGAGTCGGTCGAGCGCTTCCACCAGGCGCACGGGGAGTTCTGGAAGCCGGCACCCCTGCTCGAGCGGCTGGCTCGCGGCGGCGGGAAGTTCAATGGCTGAGCGGCGCCTACGCTCGTAGTGGATGAGTCATGAGCAAAGGTGCCCTGGCAGTTCGGTTTCTGCGGTACTACCCCGCTGGCTTGAAGGCTTATGTGTTCGGCGCATCGATGCTCGGCCTGTGCACAGCGCGACGGTGGTCATTGCTTACTCCACGAGCTATGCCTGCGTCGCGAGTAGCGCTGGGCAGGCCCGCATCGTCACGGCGGGGGGTACTTGCAAGCACAACGAATACTCCTTAGAGCTGGGGAAGCCAGGGGCCGCCAGGAACCTCGTTGCCGACCGCTTGCCCGCTCGATTCCGTTCTCGTGGGCACCGCTTGCGTGGACAAGTACGAAGCCAGCGCGTGACGGATCCCGTCTGGCGAGACCGCCCTCGTTGTTAAGGTGAAGTACGGCGGTGTGCTCGCAATTCGTCCTGCTTCGCTTAGTTGGGCCCCTGAATTGGCGGGGGCGAGCGCCGTAAGCCGCACCCCCCGCCGCTGCCGCTGCTTCCCACCGCTGGTCGGGCAGGCCTGAGAGCGTGACCCGCTGGAGGCCCGCCTGTGCCTCGCCGAACCGCTCATCCCTATCATCCAAAAGGCCTCCCGCCTCACGGTCGCGCTGTACGGCTATGTGCATCGCCTGCCGCACGCCAGACTAGACTAGAAGGCAAGAGGGGCTGGATACACCAAGAATCAAGTAGATTGACATCAGATGTCTTTCTCTATAACATCACGCATCATGCGAACCACGATTGAGATCGACGACCCGATCCTGAAACAACTCAAGCGCTTGCAACGGCGTGAGGGTAAGTCCCTGGGCCGCCTCGTATCCGATCTGCTCGCCGAATCGCTGCATCGGTACGAGGGCGAACGACCGCCGCGGCCGCCCTTCCAATGGATCTCCAAACCGATGGGGGCACGCATCGATCTCGCCGACAAGGACGCATTGCTCGATGCCCTGGACGTGGATGGCAGATGAGCTACGCGATCGATGTCAATATCCTGCTCTATGCATCCGATGCGAGCAGCGCCCTGCATGCGCGGGCCACTGCGTTTCTCGAGGGCTGTGTCGAAGGTCACGAGGTATTCTGCTTGGCTTGGGTCAGCATCTTGAGCTACATGCGGATAGCGACCCACCCGAAGATTTTCGACCGCCCCCTGTCACATGACGAGTCTGCGCGCAACGTAGAAGCCCTCTTGTCGGCTCCACACTGCCGTGCCATCGGCGAGGAGGACGGGTTCTGGGACGTTTATCGTGAGGTCACTGCCGCGGTGCCAACCCGAGGAAACCTGGTACCCGATGCCCACTTAGCTGCCCTGCTGCGACAGCATGGAATCGTGACTCTCTACACTCACGACCGCGATTTCCGCAAGTTTCCCAACCTCGAAGTGCGAGATCCGCTGAGCTGAGCGATGCGGCAGTGGCGAAAGCGGCCTGCGCGCGGCAGGGCCATCTCGGCCGGGCTTCGCCAGCGATGTTCGCGCGCGGCTTCTACACGGTGGGCGAGTTGCACACTCGCGCCACCTTGCGCGACGCGGTCGGCCTGGTGCTTTGCAGGAACGCATGTCCACTTCCGTTGGTGCGTGATCGGCGGGGTGTGCGTGGCCGGCGAGGACGGACAGGTCCAGTTCGCCTAGACCGCGTGCGCTTTGCCGCTCATCGGGAGCCGACTCGCATCTCGCCTCCAGGTTGGCCGAAGCGTTTCAACGATCCGCGCGCCTAGGAATTTGACCGCCGGTTTTCTCGGAGAGCGCTCTAGTCGCTGCCCCGGCGGGCGATCAAGGGGGCGAGTTCGTGGCGGAAACCTGCGACTTTCTTTGCGCGGTCGATTCGTGAGCCAGGGTTGTCGAGGCAGATCGGAGCGGGTGCCGAGGTTGAGGAGCAACGAGCGACGAGCCTGCCCGCCGGCCGAGGCGTTGAAGCCGGCGTTGCGCTGTCAAGGATCAGGCCGCTTGGAACAGCGGGAAGGGCCGGGCCGGCGAGCGTGCCGGGGCGCGCGCGGGCAAGCCCAGGTGCGCGAAGATCTGCACAATCACCTGGGGATCGACGATGGCGGCGATGATCTTCAAGCGCCCGGCGCAGCGCGGGCAGCGTTCGATGTTGATGGCGAGCACGCGCTCTACTTGCCGGTGCCGCCGATATGCTCATAGGCGCCCTGGCTCATGCCCGAGCTGCTAGGGTGCACGCGATACGCGTACCGCCGAGGAGGCGCCGACCTTGCTACGATTGGCATTAGCCGCCCTAACCGTTACCTCGCGCCAGTACTACCATCGCACTACCATGGCTGAACCTACCACGCCCACCACGATCAAGCTGCCCCCGGCGCTCAAGCAGCGTATCCTCGCGCTGGTGAAGGAGACGGGCCAATCGCTCCACGCCTTCATGCTCGAGGCAATCGAGGAAAAAACCGGTCTTGCTGAGCAGCGGTGGATGTTCGTGCGCGATGCCTTGGAAGCGGAACGTGAGTTCGAGCAGACAGGGATCGCCTACGAGGCCGCGGACGTTCACCGCTATTTCCGGGCGCGGGCGGCGGGCAAAAGGGCAGCGCGGCCGAAGCCGAAGACGTGGCGTAAGTAAAGTACACGCCGCGAGCCTGGCGAGATCTGGGACGTATCTTCGAGTTTCACGCCGCCGCCGACCCACAGCGTGCTGCGCGTGTAGCGGATCTCATCACTGGTGCGGTAGAAGTGCTCCTGGATCATCCCCTGATCCGACGCAAGGTAGAGCGTGGGTTGCGAGAACTGGTCATCTCGCACCGGCGCACCGGATTTCTGGCTCTATACAGGTTTCGGACAGCGGATGATTTGGTCCTGATCCTGTCGGCGCGCCATCAGCGTGAGGCGGGGTATTCCTCTTGAGCTCCCCGATCTGCACCGCAAGGGTCTTGTGTGCACGCTGGGCTGCCTCAGGCTTCGCCGATGTGGCTGGGGCGCCCGCAAGCGAACGAAGACACTCCTCGCTCTGCGCCCGTTACGTCCCCTGCGCCTCTGCGCAGAAATGTTGCTCACTCCATCCGGCTCAGCACAGGCGCCGCTCACCCGCCCAGATACGCTTTCCTCACCTCGGGGGTGCGAGCCAGCTCGGCGCCCGTGCCTGACAGCTTGATGCGACCGTTTTCCAGCACGTACGCGCGATCTGCAAGCTGAAGCGCGACCGCAGCCATCTGCTCGACGAGCACGATCGTCACCCCTTCTTTCTTCAGGCTGAGGATGGTTCGGGCGATCTCCTCGATGATCAGCGGGGCCAGGCCCATCGACGGCTCGTCCATCAGCATGAGCCTCGGCTCCAGCATGAGGCCGCGCGCGATCGCGAGCATCTGCTGCTCTCCACCGGAGAGCGTGCCCGCGAGCTGCTTGCGTCGCTGGCGCAGGATCGGGAAGCGATCCATCTCGCGCTCGATGAGTTGTGCGATCCGCCTGCGGTCCGCCGGCAGCTTCGTGTAGCCCCCGAGCAGCAGGTTGTCTTCGACCGTCTGATCCGCGAACAGTTGGCGCCCCTCGAGGATATGCGTGATGCCAAGACGGGTGATGACGTGGGCGGGCAGCCCGGAGATCGGCTTGCCGCCGAAAAGAATGCTGCCGCCGGTAATCGGCGCGAGACCGGAGATCGCCATGAGCGTAGAGGTCTTGCCGGCGCCGTTCGAGCCGATGATGGCCGTGACCTCGCCCTCGGCTGCTGCTAAGTCGATCCCACGCAGCGCCTCCACGTGGCCATAGGCCACCGCCAGTCTCCGCACCTCAAGCATGGGCCTGTGCCGTTTCGATCTCACCCGGCGCGCCCAGGTAAGCTTCGATGACTTTGGGATCGCGCCGGATCTCGGCCGCCGTGCCCTCGGCGATCTTCTGGCCGAAGTCCAGCACCGAGATCACGTCCGAGACCCCCATGATCAGGTCCATGTGGTGCTCGATAACGAGCAGCGTCACGCCGGCGTCCTTGATCTTGCGGATGATCCGCACGAGGTCCTGCAGCTCTGTGGGATTTACGCCGGCCGCGGGCTCGTCGAGCATGAGCAGCAACGGGCGCACCGCGAGTGCGCGGGCGATCTCCAGCAGACGCTGCTGGCCATACGAGAGGTTGTCCGCGCGCTCGAAGGCGCGCTCGGAAATCCCCACGAACTCGAGCAGCGCCATCGCCTTGCGCCGGAATGCCGCCTCCTCGTCTACGGCACGGCGCGTCTGCAGCAGGTGCGCCCAAAAACCCGCCCGGAGCTGCAGATGAAATCCCACCATGACATTGTCGAGCACGGTCAGCTCGGAGAACAAGCGGATGCTCTGGAACGTGCGCGTCATGCCCAGCTGCGCCATGCGGTGCGGACCAAGGCTCGGCAGCGCCGTGCCGGCGAACTCGATTCGACCGTTGGTGGGCCGATACAGACCGATCGCGACGTTGACGAAGGTGCTTTTTCCGGAACCATTCGGGCCGATGAGGCCATGCACGGTACCGGGTTTGATCATCAGGCTCACGTCGCTCAGGGCGCGGATTCCGCCGAAGCTCCGGCTCAAGCCTTCCACCGCCAGGACGGATTGCGCACCCGCCGCGCTGCGCGCGAACTCGAGCGCTCCAGCGTCAGGCGCGACTGGCTCGGGCGCTCGCTTGAAGCGCTGGAACAGCGCGATCTGCTGCAGACTGCCGACGATGCCTTTGGGTAAGAACACGATCGTCACCAGGATGATCGTGCCGTAGACGTAGAGCTGATACTCGCGCAGCGCCGCGAACACGGTTGGAATCAGGTTGAGGATCACACTGCCCACCAGCGGACCGAAGGCGGTGCCGCTGCCGCCCATCAGGACGGAGGTCAGCATCGAGACGGAGAACGCGAACACGAAGGTGTCGCTGTTGATGAAGCCGTTCTGGTGAGCGAAGAAGACGCCACCGATGCCAGCGCATACCGAGCTCAGGACGAAAGCCATCACCTTGGAGCGATACACATTGATGCCCACGGTTTCGGCGGCGATCTCGCTGCCCTGCACGGCCCGCAGGGTGCGTCCAATCCGCGAGCGGAACAGGTTGAGAGCGAGCAGCTGGCAGATCAGGGCCACAGCCCCGATGAGCCAGAAATATTCCTTCGGCGTCATCTCCCGGCCGTTCGGCAGCGTGGGCGCGGGAATCGACATGATGCCCATTGGGCCGCCGGTGAGGCTCCAGCGATTGGCAGTCACTTCCGCCATGAAGCCGAACGCGATCGTCACCATGGCGAGGTAAGGGCCCTTGGCTCGCAGCGATGGAAGCGCGAGCAGCGCCCCGCAGATGCCGGCAAGCAGGACCCCAAGCGGTGCGCTCAGCCAGAAGGGCAGTCCGAGATGCGTCGCGATGAGCGCCGTCGTGTAAGCGCCCACCGCATAAAGCCCGGCGTGGCCGAGCGAGATCTGGCCGGTCCAGCCGACCAGGATGTCCAGTCCGAGAGCGACGATGAACAAGTAGCCCAGCGATTGCAGCACGAGAATGAAGAACGGATCGTCCAGCACGATCGGGAGCAGGAAGATCACAGCGGCCGCCAGAGCGGTCAGCGCGTAGTGCGTGGGACGCGCGAAAGCGAACACCGGCAGGCGCATATCAGACCTTCGTGATCTCCTTGCGCCCCAGAATGCCGGTGGGCCGGATTGCCAGGAAGAGCAGCACGGCCAAGAATGTGATGCCTTCTTTGATGTTGGAGTTGATGATCCCGAAGATCTGCTCGAGCAGCCCAATGGTAAGCCCGCCGATCAGGATGCCGATGGGATTCTCGAGGCCGCCGAAGATCGCCGCGGCGAATGCCTTGATGCCAGGCACCGTGCCCATATACGCCCACGCGAAGGTGATCGGCGCGATGAGGACGCCACCGATCCCAGCCAGTGCGGAGGAGAGCACGAATGCGAGGATGACCATCCCCTTGACGTTGATCCCCATCACCGCGGCGGCATTCCGATTGAACGCCACGGCCATGAGCGCCTTCCCCAGCACGGCTCGCCGGAGAAAGATCTGCACCGCGATCACGGTGCCGATCGCGGCGCCGATGATGAAAAGCTCCTGTGGGAAGATCCCGGCCGCGCCGATCCGGATCACGCCTGCGCCAAACGGCGAGGGAAACTTGATCTGCTCGGGCCCCCAGACCTGAACCGCTGCATTCTTCAGGATGATGCTGATCGCAACCGTGCTGAGCACCCAGCTCAGCGAAAGCGCGTGACGCATCACCGGCCGGATCGCGATGCGCTCGAGTCCAACCCCCATCGCCGCGGTGAGCGCGATGGCGCAGAGGATCGCCGCGGCGTAGGGGAGGCCGAGCGCGAGGTAGCAGGTCAGGCCCGCGAGCGCTCCGATCATCAGGAACTCGCCTTGCCCGAAGTTGAGCGCGCCGGTGGTGATATAGGTGATGTAGTAGCCCTGGGCGATCAGCGCGTAGATGCTGCCTACGGACAGCCCGCTCACGAGCGCCTGCCAGAGCTTGACGCCGATGGTATCCATGGCTCCCCCCTCGATGCGCGCGCAGTCGCGGTGCCTCGGCGCCGCGCCGCGCTTGTTCTAGTCGGCCCGCACCAGCTTGCCGTTGCGGTAGACGACGAGGAAGCCGGTGTCGCGGCCGAGAGACTCGTGATTTCCGTGGGTGAACGGATGCGGCCTCATCTTCGTGACCGCCTCCGTGAAGTCGTCGATCTCTTCCAATGCATCACGGATCCTGAGCGGGTCGGGGCCGACCTTGTCCAGCGCACGCAGCAGCAGGCGCGTGCCGTCGTAGGTCTGTGCGGTCGCAACCGGGAAGAAGTCCCCTGTGTCCTTGTACGCCTGCTCGACCTTGGCGTGGAACGCCTTGGCATTCGCGCTGTGATCGATCGTGTAGGACGTCACGGCCATTACGCCTTCGACGGTGTCCTTGCCGCCCAAACGCAGGAAGTTGGGAGCAGTGAAGCCCCAGGTCGAGGTCCATGGCACATGCAAGTCGATCTTCTGCATGCTCTTGGCGAGCTGCACGCCGGCCGGCGCGAGCGAATACGCGATGATGAAGTCGACCTTGGCGTCCTTCATCTTGGTGAGCTGCGCGGTCATATCGGTATCATTCTGATCGAACACTTCGGGGCCGGCGACCAGCGGGAGCGCCGACTCCTTGAGCAGCCGTAGCGCGGTGTCCCGGCCGCTCTGGCCCCAGCCGGTGGAATCATGCATGAGGCCGATGCGCTGGTGATGCTTCTTCTGGATATGATCGATCATGAACGAGGTCTGGATGCCGTCGTTCAGCGAGACGCGGAAGATGTAGCTCTTCGGCGCGTTCTGATAGCGCTGGATGATCGGCTCCGCCGTCGCGATGGTGTCCATCAGCGGTACCTGGTTCCTCTGCGCGATGTCGATGATCGCGAGCGCGACGCCGGAATTCACCGGCCCGACGATGGCGAAGACCTTGTCGCGGGTGATGAGGCGGGTGACGTTTTCGACCCCCTTGGCCGGCTTGGTTTCATCGTCGTAGATGACGGCTTCGACCTTCTGGCCCTTGTAGCCGCCTTTGGCGTTGTACTCTTTCAAGGCGAGCAGCGCGCCCATCTGGGCCGCCTTGCCGTAGTCGTCCGTGCCTCCAGTCAGCGAGAGATCGATGCCAAGTTTGAGATCGGCCGCCCAGCCCGCCCCGCACCCGATCGTGAAGGCCAGCGCTGTTAGCCCTGCACGGATTCGTTTTGTCGCCATCTCGGATCCTCCTCCCAGGTTCCCGATCGCGCGCCGGGTTGACCGCCCGCCCTCGGCAACTGTCGGGTGTTTTGTTGAATCGAGCGAAAGTATAGTCCCCGATCACGCGTAAATGCTTGCCCGGCCTAGCCGATCCGGACCAGCGCACCGCCGTCCACCGGCAGCGCAACCCCGGTGATGAAGTTGGCCTCGTCCGACGCGAGGAACAATGCCGCGTTGGCCACGTCCCAGGCGGTGCCCATCCGGCCGCGCAGCGGCACTTGTGCATTGCGTTCCGCCACGACCTGGTCTCGCGTCTTGCCCCACGCGCGCACCCGGTTTTCGATCGCCATCGGAGTCTCCATCAACCCCGGCAGGATCACGTTTGCGCGGATGCCGAACTGCGCGTTCTGGATCGCGATCTGCTGCGTGTACGCGATCATGCCCGCCTTCGTGGCTTTATAGGCGACCAGCGGATAACCAGCCCAGGCGGCGACCGAGGAGATGTTGATGATCGCACCCGAGCGCTGGCGGCGCATGATGGGAAGCGCGTGCTTGCAGGCCATGACCGTACCGCGCAAATTGATCGCGCAGATGCGGTCGAACGCTTCTTCCGTGATGTCCAGCGGCGAGCCGTCGCCGCCGGCGATGCTGACGCCGACGTTGTTGTGCAGAATGTCGATGCGGCCCCAACGCTCGACGGCGAAGGACATGGCTTGCGCAAGCGTCGCCTCGTCGGTCACGTCGGCCTCGAACGGCACGCATTCGCCGCCCTCGGCTTGCGCCATGGATGCCGTCTGCTCGGCGGACTCGACGTTGCGGTCGACAGCGAGCAGCCTCGCGCCTTCGCGCGCGAAGCGCAGCGCCGTGGCACGGCCGTTTCCCATGCCTTCACCCGGGGTCTGGCCGGCGCCGACGATGACGGCGACCTTTTCTTTGAGACGCATCGCAGCTTGCAGTGGAGCCTACGCTGCAAGCGTCTTACAGCGCCCGCGCGATGTCAACAGCTTCCCGCTTCTGCCGCACCGTGGCTCCGTCCGACCCCTCGGCACGCTTCGGCCGAGCGGGCCTGCGAGGCGGACCGCAGGCGGCGGCCCGGCGATACCCCCTGTGATACCCTAGCGACCGCAGGCTACAGCTGCGACCGCAGTGGGCCGCGGCCGGATTCGAGCCAAGCCGAGATCCAAGACGAGAGAGCGCTCCTGGGAGAACACCGATGACCGAAGCAGTGATCGTATCCACCGCACGCACCCCGCTGTGCAAGTCCTGGCGCGGCGGGTTGAACATGACCCATGGCGCCACGATGGGGGGCCACGTCGTCAAGCATGCGATCGAGCGCGCAAGGCTGGACGCCGGCGAGGTCGAGGACGTGATCATGGGCTGCGCCAATCCCGAGGGCGCCACCGGCTGGAACATCGCGCGCCAGATCGCGATCCGGGCCGGGCTGCCGGTGAGCGTGTCCGGGATGACGGTGAACCGCTTCTGCTCATCGGGACTCCAGGCCGTGGCCATCGCATCGCAGCGCATCCTCACCGGCGAAGGCGACATCTTCGTCGCCGGCGGAGTCGAGTCGATCTCCTGCGTGCAGAACGAGATGAACAAGCACATGTACCAGGAGCAGTGGTTGACCGAGCACAAGCCGGAGATCTACTGGCCTATGCTGCAGACGGCCGAGAACGTGGCCAAGCGCTACAAGATTTCCCGGGAGGTGCAGGACCGCTACGGCGTGGACAGCCAGCTCAAGGCGGCCCGCTCCCGTGCGGAGGGCAAATTCAACGACGAGATCGTGCCGATTTCGACCACGATGAAGGTGGTGGACAAGAACACCGGCGACGAGACGTTGAAGGAGGTGACCGTTTCGGCGGACGAGGGCATCCGTCCGGACACGACTTTCGACGGCGTCGCGAACATCAAGCCGGCCATCGAGGGTGGCGTGATCGCCGCCGGCAACGCCAGTCAGTTTTCCGACGGCGCCTCGGCGCAGGTGGTGATGAGCGACAAAGTCGCCGCGGCGAAGGGGCTCAAGCCGATGGGCGTTTTTCGGGGATTTGCGGTTGCCGGCTGCGAGCCCGATGAGATGGGGATCGGTCCGGTGTTCGCGGTGCCGAAGCTGCTCAAGCGCACCGGCATGAGGATCGAAGACATCGGGCTTTGGGAGCTGAACGAGGCTTTCGCGGTGCAGGTGATCTACTGCCGCGACCGGCTCGGGATCCCGAACGAGCGGCTCAACGTCGACGGCGGCTCGATCGCGGTCGGCCATCCCTATGGCATGACCGGCAGCCGCCTGCTCGGCCACGCGCTGATCGAGGGCAAGCGCCGCGGCGTGAAACACGTGGTGATCACGATGTGCATCGGCGGCGGCATGGGCGCGGCCGGATTGTTCGAAGTCGTGTGACGCGTGGCCCGCGGTCGGCGCAGGGTGCAGCGATGAGCGTAAAGAAACTGTTCGACCTGAGCGGCCGGGTGGCGCTGGTGACCGGCGGCTCGCGCGGGCTGGGCTTGCAGATTGCCGAGGCGCTCGGGGAGATGGGTGCAAAAGTCGTCATCACCGCGCGCAAGCCGCCGGAGCTGGAAGAGGCCGCCGCGCACCTGAAGGCGTTGGGCGTGGAGGCGATGACCATCGCCTCCGATCTGCAGGACTTGCACGCTGCCCAGGGCCTCCCGGGCCAGGTGTTGTCCCGTTGTGGGCGCATCGACGTCCTCGTCAACAACGCGGGCGCCACATGGGGGGCGCCGGCAGAGGAGCATCCCCTCGAGGCCTGGATCAAGGTCATCAACCTCAACGTCAACGCCGTGTTCGCCCTGACCCAGGCGGTTGGGAATCAGGCGATGATCCCGGCGCGCTACGGGCGCATCATCAACCTGGCCTCGGTAGCGGGCTTGTCGGGAACGCATGCCGGATTCATGCGCACGCTCGCCTACAACACGAGCAAGGGCGGCGTGGTCAACTTCACCCGCTCGCTGGCCGCCGAGTGGGCGCAATACGGCATCACGGTGAACGCCATCGCGCCCGGCGTCTTCCCGACCAAGATGGCGAAGGTCATGGCCGAGCGCCACCGCGACCTCATCATGGAGCTCACGCCGCTGAAGCGCTTCGGCGGGGACGAAGATCTCAAGGGTGCGGCCGTGTTGCTCGCTTCCGACGCCTCGTCGTTCATGACCGGCCAGACCATCGCGGTGGACGGCGGGATGAGCGCGATCTAGCCGGCGCTCTCTGCGGGAGTCCTCGACGAGATGAGCGAGACCGGTTTCGACATTCACATGCCGTTCGTGGAACACCTGGGCATGCGGCTGCTCGAGAAGGCAGGCGGCCGCGCCCGCGTGCGCCTCGACCCGCGGCCGGAACACCTGAACAGCTGGAAGGGCGTGCACGGCGGGGTGCTGCTGTCGCTGCTCGACGTAGCGCTGAGCAGCGCGGCGCGCGCGCTCGACCCCGCGTGCACGGGGGCCGCGACCGTGGAGATCAAGGTCAACTTTCTGGCCGCCGCTCGGGGGCCGCTGCTCGCGGAAGGCCGTGCCACCCGCACCGGCCGTATGCTCATCTTCTCAGAAGGCGAGTTGCGGGATCTCGACGGCGGCGTGCTGGCCAAGGCCAACGGGACCTTCAAGCTGGTCTATCCCAAGAGCGAGGAGTAACCGACCGTATGCCACTCGATCCGCAGGCTGAGCTCGTCGTGCGTCTGGTCAAGGACTCCGGTGCGCCCGAGCTGTGGAGGCTCACACCCGATCAGGCGCGTGCCCAATACTTAGTGCGGGTACAGAGGCTGGAGGTCAAAGAGTCGGTCTATCGCACGCAGGATCGGCGGATCGCGGGCCCGGGCCGCGACATCGCGCTCCGCGTCTGCTGGCCACGTGAAGCAAGACCAGGGGAGTTGTTTCCAGTGCTGCTGTGGTTTCACGGCGGCGGCTTCGTCATCGGCAACCTCGACACGCACGACTCCGTCTGCCGTGTACTGGCGGCCCAGGCCGATTGCGTCGTGGTCGCGGTCGACTACCGCCTGGCTCCGGAGTTCCGCTTTCCCGCGGCGGTCGAGGACTGTCACGCCGCATTGCGCTGGCTTGCGCTCCACGGATCCGAGATCGGCGCCGATCCCCAGCGCATCGCCGTGGGCGGGGACAGCGCGGGCGGCAACCTCGCCGCGGTGATGGCGATCCTGGCGCGCAACGACGGCTTCCCGCGCCTCGCGTTCCAGCTCCTGATCTACCCCTGTACCGCGCCGGAGCCGGAAACGCCCTCTCATCGCCAGTTCGCGGATGGCTACGTGCTCACGCGAGATGGCATCGTGTGGTTCTACAAGCAGTATCTCTCGAGCGCGAAGGACCGCAACGACTTTCGCTTCGCGCCACTGGTGGCGGACGATCTTTCCAACCTGCCGCCCGCACTGGTGCTGGTGGCCGGCTACGACCCGCTGCGCGACGAGGGCGTAGACTATGCCAGGCGGCTGATCGATGCAGGCAACCGCGTGACCTTGAGCAACTATGAGGGGATGATCCACGGTTTCTACCTCATGGGCGGAGCGGTCGATGCTGCGAAGCGCGCCGTGGTGCAGTCTGCGCAGGCGTTGAAGGAGGCATTCGGAGGTGAAGAGGTGAAAAGGTGAAGGAAGTGAGTGAGGTGAATGAGGTGGAGAGGCGAGATGGCCAAAGTACTACAGTTTTCCGTTTTTCCGGCGCCGCCTTCCCTCTGCCCCGCCGGGGGAGAGGGTCAGGGTGAGGGGGATCACCTCATTCACTTCATTCACCTCATTCGCTCATTTGCTCCTTTACTCTTCACCCTTCACTCTTCACCCTTCACTCTGCTAGGAGAACACGATGTCCACGCTACAAGGCAAGGTCGTCTGGATCACCGGTGCAGGAAGCGGGATCGGGCTGGCGGGCGCGCGGGCGCTGGCAGGTGCGGGTGCGACGGTGATCATGTCCGGGCGGCGGGCCGATGTGCTCGAGCGCGAGTCTGCCGGTGTTCGCAGCAGCGGCGGCGCGGCCGAAGTGCAGCCCCTCGACGTGAGCGATCCGGTCGCAGTCAAACAAGTCGCGGAAGCCATCCTGGCGCGCCACGGGAAAGTCGACATCCTGGTCAACAGCGCCGGGCTCAACAACCCGCAGCGCTATTGGCGCGACCAGACGGTCGAGAGCTGGGACCAGGTCATCCGGATCAATCTCGACGGCACGTTCTATTGCACGCAGGCCGTGATCGGGGCGATGCGCGCCCGTAAGGACGGGATCGTGATCAACATCTCCTCGTGGGCCGGCAAGTACACCTCGGCCCTGGTGGGCGCGGCTTATAACGGCAGCAAGCACGCGGTGGTCTCGCTCACCGAGACGATCAACATGGAGGAGTGCGTCAACGGCATCCGCGCCTGCGCGATCTGCCCGGCCGAAGTCGCTACACCGATCATGGATCGCCGCCCCGTTCCTCCATCCGCAGAGGAGCGCGCCAGGATGTTGCGGCCGGAGGACCTGGGCCAGACCATACTCTGGGTCGCGCAGCAGCCTCCGCATGTGTGCATCAACGAGATCACGATCAGCCCCACCTGGAACCGGATCTATGTGGGTGGGGCCGATATGACGCGGCGCTAGTCTCCCCGGCACGGCTGACCGGCTCCACGAGCACGTCCCGCAAGCCGCCCCGACGGTGCCGGTGTAGCGAGCGAGCTGTCGCGTCCGCCTATCGCAGTTCACGTTCTCGCCGCATTTCGACGCCGGACTGGTGTCTGTCCCCTGTAGGGAGCACCGCTCCTCTCCCGAGCAGCTTGCGGGTGCAGATCCCGGTTTGACCCCCTAACGGGGAGGTCCGGCGTCATGCCGGGTCCTGCCCCCGGTTTCATTCAAGACCGCCCCGTTGGCCGCCGATAAATTAGGTTCGGGGCTGCCCCGATCTAGTGACGGCTCGCAACCGGACCTTCAGGCACCACTGGGTTGCGCCAAGCATTGACAAACTGAGTGCGGAATCTGTCGGGTTGGCGAATCGCCGAGCACATGCCGCCAAACGTCCATACACGATCGTTCCGGGCCAGCCGGCGCAGGCGCGGCTGCCCTGCCGGCCAAGGTCGGACTTGGCTCGGCTTTGCCTGGGCTCATCACCCCGGCGAAGCAGAATTCCCCGCGGCCGCGGCCGCGGTCATGCCATCGCCATTCCCGTTTTCCAGGGCTCTCGGCTTTACGCTCATCGAACTGGTGGTCGTACTGCTGATGGTCGCGGTCCTCGCGGTCGTCGCAATCCCGAAGCTCACCAACATGGATGCGCTCCGGCAGCGCGCTGAGTACGACAAGGTGTTTTCCGCGATCGAGTATGCGCGCAAGGCCGCGATCGCCCAGCGCCGGTATGCCTGCGTCTCCCTGTCGGCAACACAAGTCGCGCTGACGATCGATGCCAATCCTCCGGAGGCGACTGCGACCCCGTTCGGCGGGACGTGCCCGTTCGTGACCGGACTTCCGCTCCCATCGCCGGATCGCAACTGCCCCGCCTCCAACCAGACGTGCCCGAAGACGAGCACGATCACATCGACGTCGAACATGTTCCAGTTCGATGCCCGCGGTCGCGCCTCGGCCACCGTGGTCGTCACCGTGTCGGGCTACCCTTCGATCACGGTGGAAGCGGAGACGGGCTATGTCCATTGAGCTGTCCTTCCGCTTCGGGCAGCGTGGTCTCAGCCTCATCGAGCTGCTGATCTTCATCGTGGTGGTGGGCGTCTGCCTGGCTGGGGTGCTGGCCGCGATCAACCTGGGCACGCAGCACAGCGCCGACCCGATGGTGCGTAAGCAGGCGCTCGCGGCCGCTGAGTCGCTCCTGGAAGAGATCGAGCTGCAGCCCTTCACGTTCTGCGACCCGCGCGATCCTTCTGCCCCTACCGCAACCAGCTCGGCGGTCGGTGCGACGGGATGCAGCGCGGCGGGCTATTCGATGGACACGCCGGCGAACTGGGGCGTGGGCAAGTCACGTTACGCATCGCCGTTCTTCGACAACGTGGCCGACTACAACAGCTTCTCGATGACCGGGACGCTGAACGATCTGTTCCAACAGGCCAGTTCTCGGCTTGCCGGCTACAGCGCAAGCGTGAGCGTGAGCCAAGTGGGCAGCGGATTCGGTGCGGGAGTCCCAAACGCCGATGTGCTCCGGATCGACGTCACGGTGACCGGCAGCGGCGAGACCGTCAAGTTGACGGGATTTCGCTTCCGGCACTCCCCTAATCTCGTCGACTGACCATGCGCAGGAAGCATCTCGACGGCTTCACGCTGCTCGAAGCGATCTCCGTCATCATCATCACCGGCGTCATCGTAGGCGCCGTGGCGGTGTTCATGCAGCGCCCGATCCAAGGCTATCTCAGCAGCACCACGCGGGCTCAGATGGCCGATACCGCCGATACCGCGCTACGCCGCATCGCAAGGGATGTCCGAATCGCGCTGCCCAATACGGTCCGCGTCGATCCGACCGGCTTCTATCTCGAGTTCATTCCGGTCACCACTGGCGGGCGCTACCTGCAGAACGACGCGTGCTTCTCGAGCGGCTGCAGCAGCTTGTCCACGCTCGGCGACATGCTAAGCGGCGTTCAGGTCAACCTCGGTTCGGACCGCGTCGCGATCTACAATCAGTACAACAATAGCGGCGCGGACTGCGCGTCGACCGGACTGTACAGCGCCTACTGCGGCCAGAGCGTTGCCGTGCTCACGTCGGCCAGCGGTGCCGGCTCCACGAGCAACGCGCTGGGCTTTAGCAGCTATACCTTCCTTCCCCCCGGTGGGTCGCCCACCCGCAGGGTCTTCATCATCTCCGCCTCGCCGGTGACCTACGCTTGCGATGCCGCGACCAATACGCTGTGGCGCATCTCGGGCTATGCCGTCCAGGCGCAACAGCCGGCGACGCTCACCGGGCCTCCGTTGTCCACTGCCACCAGCAAGGTACCGCTGGCGACCAACGTATCCTGCCCCGCCGTGGTGGCCGGGAGCGTGCCCGCCCGCTTCTCGTATGCCGCCGGATCATCGGAGCGGGAGAGCTTGTTGTCGGCATGGATCACGCTTCAAAACAACGGAGAGAGCGTGAGCCTGCTGCACCAGATCCATGTTGACAATACGCCATAGTATCCGCGGCCAGTGCGGGTTCGCGATCGCCAGCGCGATCTTCATCCTGGTCGTCCTGGCCGCGCTGGCGCTGGCGATCACCCTGCTCACCACCCAGACCGAGACGGGACATGCCCGCGACATCTTGGGGTCGCGCGCCTATCAGGCTGCGCGCGCAGGGCTCGACTGGGGCGCGTACCAGGTGCTCGATCCGCTCGACGTCACTGCCACATCCGGGACGGCGCCGCTGCCGAACTGTCCAGGCGCAGCCGGAAATGTATGCCCAACGGCAGCCTCGCCGACTTCGGCGACCATGCCCGCGGGGCCTTTCGCCTCGACTGTGCTCGCCGGCCACACTGTGACGCTCCAATGTTCGTGTGCCGATTTCACTGAGGCCGGAAGGAACGTCCGCGTCTTTCAGTTGAAGTCGACGGCAACCTACGGGGCCGGTCTGGCCCAGGTCGAACGCCAGCTCTCGGCCCGAGTGTCCTATTGCCGCGATCCCAACGGCAATCCGGCAATGCAGCCTCCGTACGGGTGCAGTTGATGCGCGGGAAGCTACTGCTCCTCCTGGCTCTCGGACTAGCCGCGCCGTCCGCTTTCGCGGGTAGCTGCAGTTCGAAAGCGTCCGGAGCTTGGAATGGCGGCACGGCGACGACCTGGAACGCCGGATGCACCGGCACCGGGGGCTCGCCCGCCGCTGGCGATACGGTGACGATCTCCAGCGGCAATACCGTGACGGTGACGGCAAATGCGGCAGCAACGTCTGTGACCATCGCGAACGGAAACGGTACGACGCTCACCGTCAACGCCGGCACGCTGGCGGTTTCGACGGACGTGACCTTCAGCTCAGCGACGAACACGAACCGGACCCGGCGCATCCAGGTCGCCTCGGGAGCGCAGCTCACGATCGGCGGCAATCTCGTCATCAACAACGGCAGTCAGGCGAGCGACATAGCGGATCTTCAGATCGCCGGCGGAGCCACCGTGGTCATCACGGGCTCGGTGAGTTACACGACCACGGTGGCTCCCTCGATCACCTTCACCGGAGCCGGCAGCCTCTCGGTCGCAGGCGACCTCGCCAACGGGATGACGTTCACCCAGTCGACCGGCACGGTGACATACAACGGGAGCGGGGCGCAGAACCTGGGTACCTACACGTACTACAACCTCGCCATCAACAAGAGCGGCGGCGTCGCGACCGCCACGGCAGCGGCCACCGCGACGACTCTCACTTTCTCGGCCTCGAACGCGGGCATCGTGACGATGAGCAGCGGAACGCTAACGGTAACGGGCACGTGTCCCGGATCGGTAGTGCGGAGCGGCGGTGGGTGGGTAAACGGCAACCTGCGACTGACCTTCGCCTCCGGCGCTCAAACCTGCACCTTTCCGCTCGGCGACACAACGAACTACACGCCATTCACCGTTGTGACCACCGGCGCCAATGGCGGCACCCTCACCGCGGACGTGACACCTGGAGCGCACCCGAACGCCTCGACCTGGCCGCTGAGCGCCACCAAATACGTCAATCGGTATTGGACGCTCGGCGCGGCGACCGACACCCTCACCGTGAGCAGCTACAGCGCCACGGTGAACTGGGTGTCTGCCGACGTGCACGGCGGCGGCAACTACCAGAACTTCATCGTGGGCGAGTACCAGGGCGGATGGGTGGTACCCAATCCTTCGGTTTCAGGCAACACGGCGACGGCGATCACCGCTACGGGGCTCACGACGGCATTTACCACCGCCGCAGACTTCGTCGTCGGCGAACCTTATGCCTGCCTTCCGCCGGCCAATGCGCCCGCGAACGTGGTATGCCAGTGCGACAACTTCGGCCGCACCAGCGTGAATCCGTCGACGATCTTCAACGGCGGCACCTGGCTCCTCTCCAAGAGCAGCGGTAACTTCGGAGTTCCTCAGATCATCAATCCCGGATATCTGCGGCTTACCGATAATTCCGGGAACGTCGCGACGGCGGCAACCGTGCCCGGGATCTTCCCCGCTGCGGGGAACTGGGTTTCGGTGGAGTTCAAGCAGTATGCATACAACGGGACGGGTGCCGACGGCATCGCGGTGACGCTTTCGGACTATTCCGTGGCCCCTACTCCTGGCGCCTATGGCGGATCGCTGGGCTATGCGCAGAAGACCGGCATCAACGGCTTCGCCGCGGGATGGATCGGCGTCGCCTTCGACGAGTACGGGAACTACTCGAACGCGACTGAAGGGCGCACAGGCGGACCGGGCTTCTACGCCGAATCGGTGGGAGTGCGCGGGTCTGGTTCCGGGACCACAGGCTATCCCTGGCTCGCCGGCGCGCTCAGTTTGGGCGCCAACAGCATCGACAATCACACCTCCACCACGCCCAAGAACGGTTATCTGTACCAGGTGATCGTCGACGCGCGCAACTATACCAACAGCAACCACACGGCGATGGTTTCTGTGAACCGGGACACCACGGGAAGCGGGAACAGCTATGGCTCGTTGATCACCCCGTTCGATGCGTACGTGCTGAACGCGGCCCAGGCCGTAGTGCCCGTCAACTGGCAGATCTCGTTCACCGGTTCGACCGGCGGCTCGACCAACATCCACGAGATCGGCGCCCTGAAGGTTTGCGCCCAGACGTTCATTCCGCCGACCTCGAACGGCACTGCGGCGGGCTTCAATGCCATCGACAGCGCGCTCCCCAACACGAAGCAGAACGCCCTGTTTGGGCACATCTACATGAAGGTCGCGAACGTGCCGTTCCAGCTCAACGTTGCCGCACTGCTCCCCCAAAGCGGAGGCGTGTCGCAGGGCGTGAATACGGTGTACGTCACGAGCGGGACGAAGAACGTGACCGTCAAGCTCATCGACGACAGCCAGGCCGGCGGCTCCTGCAACGCCTCGGCAGCTGCGTGCTCGAGCTGTCCGAAGACCCCCGTCGCGACTCAGACCGTGACATTCAGCGCGTCCGATGCAGGGTTCAAAACCTCGCCCGCGTTCACCGTGGCCGGCGCCTACAAGCGCCTGATCGCGCAGATGAGCGACGGCACCACGACGGGGTGTTCCATCGACGCGTTTTCGGTGCGGCCCGCCTACTATGCGCTCACGAGCAGCGTTGCCGTGCCCACCAAGGCCGGCACGCAGTTCACGATCACGGCCACACCCAAAGACGGCAGCGGCAACACCGTGACGGGCCCAACCGAGCAACCCACGCTGGACAACACCAAGGCGCCCACCGCCGGGGGAAATCAGACCCTGTTGCTGTCCTCCTGGAATGCCGGGGCCAGCTTCGGGACGTTTATTTATAACGATGTGGGGAGCTTCACCCTTCCCGCCAACGCGATCTATGACGCGAAATACGGCGACGCTGCAGGCGAGGCTCAGGACCCAACCAACGGCGATTGCAACCCGGGAACCGGAACCGCTCCCTACGTCCCCAATACCTGCTACGGCTATTCGGGGACCACCTGCACCAACGCCTCGCCGTTCAGCCCGGATTCCAGCGGTAAGTACGGGTGTGACGTCGGCAGCGCGGTCTCGCCGAGCATCGGGCGCTTCTACCCCGACCATTACGAAGCATCCTTGGCCATGACGCAGGGCTGCTCGGCGAACGGCTTCACCTACATGGGTCAGCCATTCTCCATGACGTCGGCGTCGTCGGGCGCGATTCAGATCAAGGCGCTCGCCAACGGCCAGAATTTCAGCAACGCCCCGGGCTTGCCTTCTTACACGGGCAGCTACACTCCGCGCGCCAACGTATGGTTCGGGGCCCAGAACGGAACCGGCTCGACCACCGATCTGATCAAATGCATCTCGTCCCCGGCGAATGCGTCGGCCAATCGCTGCAGCGCGACGATCCTGCCGTCTGCAGCATCGGCTTCGATTGCTTGGACCGCCGGGGGCTACACCGCACCCGCCACAACGTTCTATTTCGACCCGCCCAAGGACACCACGATGACCCCGGACGCGACCTGGGGGCCGTATGACACCCTCAACGTGGGCGTTACCGTCTCGGACTCCGATGGTTCGACGCTGACGATCCCGGCCGGGCAGTCCTTTGCAATGAACGGCACGACCTATCAAGCCATCAACGGAAGCTCGACCTCCAAGATGCGCTACGGCAGGCTGCGGATCCAGAACGCCGCAGGGTCCGAGCAGATCCCGCTGGTGGTTCCGGTCTGGCTCGAATACTGGAACGGCACCGGCTGGGCACCCAACACCCTGGACACTTCCTGCACGAGCCTTGCGCCCGCTCCGCCGGTTGCCTACGGCGGCAACGGCGCCGCCAACGCATGTTTCGGCTCCGCCTGCACCGGGACAACGACCTCCAGCAGTGCGGGAAGCGTCTACACCGCGCGTGTAAAGGGCGTGTCGGCGAACGCCGTCTCTCCCTCGTACTCCTCGTCGACCTTCGCCTACGGCGAGCGCAACCTGATCCTGTCGGCACCCAAGGCGAGCGGGATGCTGGGGATGTCGCTGGAGGCGCCCGCCTGGCTCAAGCTCGGCCCGAACGACACGACCGGCGTCAATCCTTCTGCGACCCTGCGCTTCGGCACCTACAACAGCCGCTTTATTTTCCTGCGCGAGAACTACTGACCGGCCTCGCACCCTCGGTGCGGTTAGGCCCATCTCGGCCCAAGGATGTGATGCGAAACGCATAGCGCGACGCGGCCGAAGCATCTGCAACAAGCGCAGCATCTGGTGCCACCTGTCCGTTGCGGTTCCTCGTCCGCTCAGCGGGCGCCGCGCAGCTGGGCAACGCCCAGGCCATAGCGGTAAGATGACCGGCGACCGGGGCGTCCGCACGGGGCGCTCCGCTCGCGAGCTCGACCACATCGGGCGCCACGCAGAGCCGGTACAGGTTGCCGCACCGAGGAGGAGGCATGAGCAGCTTCACGAGACGCGACTTTCTGCGTAGCGCAGGGGCGGCGAGCGCGCTCGGTATGGCCGGGCAGCTCGTCGCCTCTCGGTCGGCGGACGCGGCACCGCTTCTGTTCGAGCCCGAAAAGGGCGCCAGCCTGCGGCTATTGCGCTGGAAGCGCTTCGTCCAAGGCGACGAGGACCAGTTCATGGCCAACACGCGCCGCTTCACCGAGCTGACCGGGGTCACAGTGCAGGTCGATTCCGAGAACTGGGAGGAGGTGCGCCCCAAGGCGGCCGTGGCGGCGAACGTTGGCGCCGGTCCCGACATCGTGATCGCCACCGACGAGGATCCGCACCAGTACCCCGAACAGCTGCTCGATCTGACCAGCCTGGCGGGCTATCTGGGTCAAAAATACGGCGGCTGGTTCGATGTGTGCCGCGCGTATGGGATGCACGACGGGAGATGGATCGCGATCCCGGTCGGTGCGGCTGGTGGCGCGATGGTGTACCGCAAGAGCATGCTGAACGCGGCGGGGTTCGATCAGTTTCCCAAGGACATGCCGGGCTTCTTGCGGCTATGTCGCGCACTGAAAGCTAAAGGCACGCCACCCGGCTTGGCGCTCGGACACGCCACGGGCGACTCGGGCTGGACGTTCTGGGTGCTCTGGGCCTTTGGCGGCCGGCTCGCCGACGAGAACACGCAGGTGGCGGTCAACTCCAAGGAGACCATCGCCGCGCTCGAGTATGCCAGGGAGCTGTATCAGACGTTCATCCCCGGAACCGTGTCCTGGCTGGATCCGAGCAACAACAAAGCCTTCCTCGCCGGCGAGATCGGCCTCACCTTGAACGGGATCTCGATCTATTATGCAGCGAAGACCAGCGCAGACCCGAAGCTGCGCGCGATCGCGGCCGACATCGAACATGCTTTCCAACCGGCGGGCGTGAATGGACAAACTGTGCGCGGCGGGCTCGTGTTCCCGGCGTTCGTCTTCAAGTATTGCAAGTATCCCAATGCGGCGAAGGAGTACCTGAGATTTCTCATGGAGCGCGAGCAGTACGAGCCGTGGCAGGCGGCCTCGATCGGGTATATCTCCCACACGCTGCGCGCATACGAGAACAGCCCGGTGTGGAGCGCGGACCCGCAACACCTGTTCTTCCGCGACGTGGTGAAGAACCTGCGACCCTATGCTTATGCCGGGAAGCTGGGCAAGTCCTCCGCCGCCACGGTGGCCGATTTCGTGGTGGTGGACATGTTCGCCGAGGTCTGCACCGGCCAGCGGACCCCCCAGGAAGCTGTGCAACGCGCCGAGCGTCGCGCGCAGCGGTTCTACAGGAGCTGACTTCATGAATGACGTTCGCAATCCCGCCCAACTCGGCCGCCGCGTGCTCACGACCGGTCGCGCTGCGTTCTTGGACCTGCTCATCGACGAAGGCGTCGAGGTCCTGTTCGGAAATCCCGGAACCACCGAGCTTGCCATCATGGAAGCCCTCGGCGAGCGTCCCGAGCTGCACTATGTCCTTGGCTTGCAGGAGTCCGTGGTGGTCGCGATGGCCGACGGTTACGCGCGGGCGTCGAATCGGCTGACTGCATGCAATGTGCATGTCGCGCCGGGGCTCGGCAATGCCATGGGTGCGCTGTACAACGCGAAGTTCTGCGGCTCGCCGCTCCTCATCACGGCCGGACAGCAGGAGCAGGGGCATGGGCTGACCGAGCCGATGCTCTACGACCCTCTGGTGCCGATCGCCCAGCCGATGGTCAAGTGGGCGATCGAAGTCGCACGGCTAAAGGACCTGCCCCGCATCGTGCGGCGCGCAGCGAAGGTCGCCACCACACCACCCACGGGGCCGGTGTTCATCAGTCTTCCCGGAGACGTCCTCGACGACGAGACGGAGGTGGACTTGGGACGCTCCACCCGCGTCGACGCCGCGACACGTCCAACGGAAAGCGCGCTGGAGCGGCTCGCCGACCGTCTGCTGGGCGCACGCAATCCGGTGCTGCTCGTCGGGCACGAGCTGTCGCGGCACGACGCGTTCGAGGAGGCGGCGCAGCTGGCAGAGCTGCTCGGCGCACCGGCGTACCAGCAGACGATCCCTTACTCCGCGACGTTTCCCACCGAGCACCGGGCCTTCGTCGGCGTGCTCACGCGCAGCCAGCAACAGGTGCGCGCTACGCTCGAGCCGCACGATTTGCTCGTGTCCCTGGGCGCGGATGTGCTGCGCATGTCGGTGCACAGCCCGGTCGACCCGCTCCCGGAAGCAATGGCGATCGTGCAGATCAGCGAGCGCGACTGGGAGCTGGCGAAGAATTATCCGGCGGAGATCGCGATCCGTGCCAACGTCAGGGAGACGCTGCGTGCCTTGCTGCCAGTGGTTCGCGCCCGGCGGTCGGCGCAACGTGCCGAGGTCGCCGATCGCAGGCTGACGGAGCTTGCCACGCAGAATTGGGCCGCCCGACGCGCGCGGCTGTGCGAGGAGGTGCAAGCGAGTGCGAGCACGCGCCCGATTGATCCGCGCTTGCTGATGATGCGGCTGTCCGAAATCATTCCTGCGGAGGCGGTCGTGGTAGACGAGGGGGTCACCGCGACGTACTCGCTGCCGTCGTTCCTGAGGTTGCGCGATGCCCGCAGCTATTACGGGCTGGCGAGCGGGGGCATCGGGTTTGCGATCGCCGGCGCAGTGGGCATCAGCCTGGCGCTGCCGCAGCGGCCCGTTGTCGCGATCATCGGCGATGGGAGCGCGATGTACACGATCCAGGCGCTTTGGACCGCCGCTCATTTGAAGCTGCCCATCACTTATGTCATCGCGGACAATCGCAGCTATCGCATCCTGAAAGAGCGCCTGCGTGCGCGCCGCAAGGATGCTCCGTTCATCGGCATGGATCTGCGCGAGCCGCCGATCGATCTCGCCGCCATGGCGCAGGCGATGGGCATGCCGGCGCGTCGCATCGAGCATCCGGACGACATCGTCCCCGCGTTACGCGCTGCCATTGCGAGCGGCGGGCCGAGCCTGCTCGCAGTTCACATCGCCGATGGCTTCGAGAGCTGATCCTTAGGAGACGCTATGTCAATGTCGGAAGCGATCTCGCGGCTGCGCCCGCTCACCGAGGGCCTGCTGCCCGATACGCTGGGTATCGAGTTCCTGGAGGCGAGCCCCGACCGCGTGAGCGCGGCGCTGACAGTCCGCCCTGCGCTCTGCACCAGCGGCGGAGTGCTGCATGGCGGCGCGATCATGGCCTTCGCGGATACCATGGGCGCTGCCGGAACTGTGCTCAACTTGCCTGCCAACGCACGCACGACCACCATCGAGTCGAAGACTAATTTCCTCGGCGCAGCTGCGGCCGGATCGCGTGTCATCGGCGAGTGCACCCCGGTGCACCGCGGACGCACGACCATGGTCTGGCAGACGCAGGTCAGATCCGAATCGGGCAAGCTGCTCGCGCTGGTGACCCAGACGCAGCTCGTGCTGCCGGGTTAGCTGCGCGCCGGCGGAGGGTTCGCCGGTCAGCGCGCTTCGCGAGCGGGACCGGAGAATCCGAGCGTGCTTTTGACGGCGTCGTTGGGCTCCGGCACGATGCCGTCCGGATCGAGGCGCCATTTGTCCATGATCTGTTGCGGCACGATGAGCTGGACGCCCGCTGCAGCCAGGAACGCTTGCAATTCCGGATCCGAGTACGGTCTGGTCACGCCGCGCTCGAACGGCGCGAAAAAGTCGTCCCAGTGCACCGGCATGTAGGCCTTCGGCCTGAGCACGGGGACCAGCAGGCGCGCCACCGCGGTTCCGCCGGTGCCGATCCACAGGTCCACGTGGTCGAGGCCGGCATCATGCATCGCAGTCTTCAGGTTCTCGAGCGGCGCACCGTAGTCTTTGCGGTCGAGAATGATGGGGACATGCAAGTCGACCGCGCTGGCCGAGTCCTGCAAGAACCAACTGAACCGCCCGCGCGGCCCATCGACCGCGAACAGGTAGGCGCGATTGCCGCCGCCGTTGGGAAAGTCCTCCGCCACACCGAGGCGTAGGCCGCCGGAGGCCGCATCGACGTGCGGCACACTACACAGCTCGACCGGGTTGTGCTGCTCCGGGTTCTGGGTGGAGTCACCGCTGTGGTTCCAGCGCACCACGCGCAGCGTCGTTCCGGGACCGAGTCCGATCTTCTCGCCGCCGTACACCGCGGTGCAGCGCGCTTCGGGCAAACCTTGCGCGATCGCCTCGTAGCAAGTCGTCTTGGCGCCGAGAACCCTTGCGCCGGTGAGCTCGGACCAGGTCGCCGTGTCGAGGGAGTGGTCCCAATGGCTATGCCCGGTCAGCAGCAAGGTGATCGATTGCGGCCCTCCGAGCGCGCGCAGCACTCGCGCAACCGCAGCGCGGTCTGGCGAGTGAGGATGGCGCGTGAAGGCATAGCCGCCTCCCCCGCCGTAGAACTCGTCCTTCGGGATGCGGGTGACGTAGCCGTTGGCCAGGATACGGGACGGCCCCAGCTCCAGATACACGTTCGTGACCGACATCCAGGTGATCGAGACGTGATCGGGTGCAGGTGCATCGGCCGACCACGTGTCCGCGGCTGTAAAGCTAGCCAGTGCTGCCGCCGCAAGTCTAGGCAGCATGCGGCGAGCCACTGTCTGTTGCCATCTCGGCCGGGCGCGCCGCGTCATCGTCGAAGGCTCATCACGCGAATCGAGTGCGCGCCGGGCAAAGAGCCAGATCTCAGGGCGGGATGTCGTTCAACCGGCGCGCCCGGCGAGCACCTTGTCCATGACCTCGAACGCCTTGGCGAAGGTGCCGTTCGCCACGGCATCGACGACGTCCTCCTCTCGTCCGCGGGTCACCTTGAACTCGGCCGTCCAGGTTCCCAGCGTCCGGTCGCCTACGGTGATTGGGATCAGCTTGAGCGTCGCCACATAGTCGTCGACCGGCAGGGGCGCATCGAGGATGCGATAGGTCATGGTGTAGTCCGCATCAGACAGAGCAAGCAGCCGCTCCCGGATCGTTCCGCCGCCGCCGGCGATGTCGAAGTTGCGCACGCAGCCGACCTTGTCCGACGGCAGCCCGCCCTCGATATGGCTGCGCGAGAAGCGGGGATGCCAGTCCGGCAGGCCATTGAAGTCGCGCATCTTCTCCCAGACCTTGCCGACCGGCGCACCGATCACGGCACTCACGAATACCTTTGTCATGGTCTTCTCCTGGAACCCGGGTTCAAACGCTCAGGGGTTGTGCTCCACCAACTCCATGAAGTTCTGCGCGAGCGCCTCTGCGAACTCGGGATCGTTGATATGCCGCGGCAGGCGGATCAGGCGGCGCAGCGGCGTTTGGCGGATGGTCGATTCCAGCGCCGCGAACAAAGCCGCGTCCGCCTCGGGATCGTAAAACGGCTGCCCCGGCGCATCCATCGCGGACACGCCGCGCTCCGGGACCAGGAAGCGCACGGGGCCGTCGCACGCGTTGAGCTTCGCACCGATCCACTCGCCGATGCTGCGGCACTCCTCCGCGGTGGTCCGCATCAGCGTGACCTGCGGGTTATGGCGGTGCAGATGACGGCCACGAAACTGCGGCGGCACCGTGTCCTCCGCCCAGAAGTTGACCATGTCCAGCGCCCCCGTGGAGCCGACGTAAGGGATGCGGCTGCGCGCGATCGCACCGAGCCGGTCGGGGCCCGCGCTCATGACTCCGCCGACCAGGTAATCGCAGACTTCGGTCGTGGTTGCGTCGATCACGCCCATCAGCATTCCGCTATCGACGAGCTTTTCCATCGATTGACCGCCGGTGCCGGTGGCGTGGAACACCAGGCAGTCAAAGCGGCCTTTGAGCTGCTCTACCACGCTCGTGACGCAGGGGGTGGTCACGCCGAACATCGTCAGTCCGATCGCCGGCTTCGCCTCGAAGGCTGGGACCGCATGCCCCGCCATCCCAGCCACGGCATGGGCGGCATTGCCCAGCACCACGCGGCTGATGCGATTGAGCCCCGATACATCGGTGACCGAATACATCATCGTGATGTCGGCTGCGCCGATGAACGGTCGCACGTCTCCAGCGGCGAGCGTGGAGACCATCACCTTGGGCACGCCGACCGCCAGCCGGCGCAAGCCGGCCGTCACGATCGATGTGCCGCCTCCGCCACCCAGACCGATGACGCCGGCCACGTCGTCGCGCTGCACGATGAAGCGCGCGAACGCTTCACCCATCGCCGCGACTGCTGCGCCGCGGTCGATGCCTGTTAACACCGAGTCGGCGCCATCCGGATGGAAAGCCGCCACCACCGACGCGGGGACATCGACGGGGACGCTGGGTGCGCGGGTGCCCACATCCACGAGCACAGCTGGCATCCCCGTGGCCTCGACCAGCGATTTGACGTAGGCGAGTTCCGATCCTTTGGTATCGGCGGTGCCGACTACGTAGACGCGCTTCATGGTGGCGGAGGCCGCCCGCCGGGACCTGGCGAGGACACGTGGTGAGCACGGCTGCCGCCGGCCGACGGGAGACGGTTCAGGCTTCTCCTCCTTGCGGCTGCGCGCACGCCCGGACTGCAGCGCCGGGACATCTTGCCGCGGACAGGTTGTCTTTTGGTGAGACGGTGGTATCGTATTGAGGCGCCAGTCTCAGGTCAAGAAATGAATCTCACGCCAGAGCACACCGGGGTCCAGCGCGGGCCGCGCGTTCGCATGCGCAGAATCATGCTCGATGCTGCGATGCGGCTGATGCAGGATGGCCTCGTGCCGTCGATCAGTGATGTGGCCGAGGCGGCGCAGGTTTCTCGCGCCACCGCATACCGGTATTTCCCCACGCAGAGCGCGCTCATTCAGGCCGCCGTAGACGAGGCGCTCGGGCCGATCCTGAAGTGGAGCTCGGCGTCGCCGGACGCGGAGCAGCGCGTGAGCGAGCTGATCCGCGCTTCCTATCCGCGGATGAACGAATACGAGGCCCCGCTCAGGGCTGCGCTGAGGCTGGCGCTGGACCAGTGGGCCCGCCTGCATGCCGGGAAGATGCGCGGCGAAGAGCCCATGGTGCGTGGCCATCGGATCCCGTTGCTCACATCGGCCATTCAGCCGTTGCAGAGCAAGCTCGGCAAAGCACGCGCGCAGCGGTTGACGCAGGCGTTGAGCCTCGTGTTCGGCACCGAGGCGTTCGTCGTCCTGAAGGACATCTGGGGGCTCGAGCGCGGTGAGGTGGAGGAAGTGGCGCTGTGGACTTGCCATGCGCTGATCCGATCGGCGCTCGAAGACGCGGCGGCACCGGGCCGGCGGCGCCGGGTTGGCATGTTGCCGCGCAATGGGCGCAGGCGTGCCGCAGAAGGGCGCCGCAAAGCGCCCGGATAGGGGGATGGCTGCCCGTGCGGAGACAGGCGCGGGTGCAACAGAAAGCAGTCGGCGGACTAGGCGACAGCATGGGCCAGCAGAGCCTCGCCTGCCGAGGGCGATGACCAGCAACTCACATTTAGGAGGAGGCAATGAGAAGAAGCAAGTGGTTAGGCATCCTGGTTGCCGCGACCCTCGCGCTCGGCGGCAAGGCCGCTGTCGCGGCCGAGCAGCTCACGATCCTGTGGGCGGAGTGGGACCCGGCGAATTATCTGCAGGAGCTGATGAAAGACTACGAGAAGCAGACCGGCGTGCAGATCAAGATCGAGACCGTGCCCTGGCCGGACTTCCAGACCAAGGCGTTCCGCGAGTTCGCCGCGAAAGGCGATGCTTACGACCTCATCGTGGGGGATTCGCAATGGCTGGGCGCAGGCTCCACGGGCGGCCACTATGTCGAGCTGACGGACTTCTTCAAGAAGCACAACGTGGGCAAGGTCATGGCGGCGGCCACCGTGACCGGCTACGCTGAGTATCCCCCGAAGAGTGCCCGCTACTGGGCGATCCCGCTGGAAGGGGACGCAAACGGCTGGGCCTACCGGAAGGACTGGTTCGCGGACCCGAAGGAGAAGGCGGCGTTCAAGAAGAAATACGGCTACGAGCTGGGAGTGCCGAAGGACTACAAGCAGCTGCGTGATATCGCCGAGTTCTTCTACCGGCCCAACGAGAAGCGCTACGGCGTCGCGCTGTACACCGACAACAGCTATGACGCGCTGGCGATGGGTGTGGAACAAACCATCTTCAGCTTCGGCGGCGATCTGGGCGACTACTCGACCTACAAGGTGCGCGGCATCATCAACTCGAAGCAGAACGTCGAGGCGCTGAAGTTCTACAAGGAGCTGTACAAGTTCACCCCGCCCGGCTGGGGCAAGGTATTCTTTCTGGAGGACAATCAGGCCGTCACCGAGGGTCTGGCGGCGATGAGCATGAACTTCTTCGCCTTCTTCCCCGCGCTCGCCAACCCGGCGACCAACAAGAACGCCAAGGGGACGGGCTTCTTCGCGAATCCCGCCGGACCCGGCGGGAAGCCCCGCTTCGCAGCGCTGGGCGGGCAGGGCGTTTCGATCGTGACCTACTCGAAGAAGCGCGACCAGGCGTTCAAGTTCCTCGAGTGGTTCATCCGCGACGACGTGCAGCAGCGCTGGGCCGATCTCGGCGGCTACACCTGCGACGAGAAGGTGCTCTCCTCGCCGAAGTTCCGCAAGGCCACTCCGTACAACGAGGCTTTCTATCAGAGCATGCTGATGGTGAAAGACTTCTGGGCTACGCCCGAGTACGCGGAGCTGCTGGAGCAGATGAACAAGCGCTTGCATCCCTTCATCGTGGGCAACAAGGGCACCGCCGAGGAGGCGCTCAACGGCCTGGCCGACGACTGGGAAAACACGTTCAAGAAGTACAACCGGTACAAATAACCAGCAGCTGAACCGCCCGGAGGAGGTTCGCCTCCCTCGGGCGGTCGGCCTCGGCGCGGGGCCCGCATGCAGCCGACCCGAAGGCGGCGCGAGGACCCCGGCTGCGCAGGAGGGCGCAGGTGCTTGCCACACTCGATCCCGGCTCGCCAGCGGCAAGACGCGGGCTCAGCGATCTGACGATCCGCAATCTGTTCATCATCCCGACGATTGCGTTTCTGATCGTGTTCAATATCTTTCCGCTCATCTATTCGCTCGGCTATTCGTTTACGGATTTCCGCGCCTCCTCCAGCACGCCGGCGAGCTTCGTCGGGTTGCAGAACTACCGCGATCTGCTCGCGGACGAGCATGTCTGGAACAACTTCACCGTCACCGCCAAGTACGTGCTGGTGTCCGTCGGAGGCCAGGTGTTGCTGGGCTTCGGAGTCGCGCTGCTGCTCAACCGTGACATCCCCTTCAAAGGGCTCATCACCACGCTCCTGCTGCTGCCGATGATGATGTCGATGGCGGTGGTGGGGCTGTTCTGGGAGCTGCTGTACAGCCCTTCCTGGGGCATCGTCAACTACGTGCTGGGGTTGGGCGATTTCGCTTGGCTGTCCGACGCGGACGTGGCGCTCTATGCGGTCGCCATCACCGACATCTGGATGTGGTCGCCGTTCGTGATGCTGCTGTGCCTGGCAGGCCTTTCCGCCATCCCGCAGCACCTGTACGAGGCGGCCGCCATCGATCGCGCCGGCCGGTGGTACACCTTCACGCGCATCACGCTGCCGCTGGTGGCGCCGCTGCTGCTCATCGCGCTCATCTTCCGCACCATGGAGGCGTTCAAGACCTTCGACCTGGCCTTTATCATGAGCAGCCAGGAGACGACCGAGCTGATCGCCATCAAGCTGTACCGCTTGGCGTTCCAGGAGTGGCAAACCGGGCAGTCTTGCGCACTCGCCTACATGGTGCTGATCATGGTGCTGGCGATCACCAACATCTACGTGAAATACCTCAACCGGGTGAAAGAGCGGTAACGACGTGGCCGCCGTTCATTCCAAGACGCAGCGCGCGCTCAACCGGGTCGCCATCGGTTTGGTGGTGATCGCCACGCTGATCTATCTCATCCCGATCTACTGGATCAGCTCCACCGCTTTCAAGCCGCGCAGCTTGGCCACCACGGTCCCGCCGACCGTGATCTTCAAGCCGGAGGTGACGGCGTTCGTCAAGCTGTTCACCAAGCGCGTGCAGATGATCGGCCAGGTCGACTCGGACGTCTACGCCAAGGCTCCGTGGTGGGAGAAGCGCATCTACGACGAGGGCGAGCGCATCATCAAGGATGCCAACGGCAACATCGAGCTGTCTGCTTACCCCAGCCGCTTCCTGAACAGCCTGATCATCGCCATCGTGAGCACTCTGCTTGCAGTGGCCATGGGCACGGTCACCGCCTACGGCTTCTCGCGCTTTCGAATGCCGGGCGAGCAGGATTGGCTGTTCTTCATCCTGAGCACGCGCATGCTGCCGCCCGTGGTGGTGGCCATCCCGATGTTCCTCATGTACCGGACTGTCGGTCTGGTCGACACGCACCTTGGGCTGATCATTCTGTACACCGCGTTCAATCTCTCGTTCTCGGTATGGCTGATGAAGGGCTTCATCGACGAGATCCCCAAGGAGTACGAAGAGGCGGCCCTGGTGGACGGCTACACCCGGATGGAAGCGTTCTTCAAGATCGTGCTGCCGCAGGCAGCCACCGGGATCGCCGCCACTGCGGTGTTCTGTTTCATCACCGCGTGGAACGAGTATGCCTTTGCGCTGATGATGACCAATCGCCGCGCCCAGACCGCGCCGCCGTTCATTCCTGCGCAGCTCGGCTCTGGCATCACCGACTGGACCGCAATCGCGGCCGGCACATTGCTGTTCCTGCTGCCGGTGGCGATCTTCACGTTCTTGCTGCGCAAGCACCTGCTGCGGGGTGTGACGTTCGGGGCCATACGCAAGTGACAGAGAGCTGAATGAAGTGAAGGAGGTGAAAGAGGTGAAGGAGGTGAAGGAGGTGAAGCAGGTGAAAGAGGTCAAAGAGGTGAAGGAGGTGAAAACCTGGTTGCCGTCCCTCGCCCGCGCAAACTGCCGAGGGACGCTTGCATGGCTCACTTCACTCACCTCTTTCACGCCTGTGCTGTTCACGAGTCACGATTCACCATTCACTATTCACCGCCTTTCGAAATGACTTTCCGCCGACTCAGCGCCAAATACCTCGAGCCCGGTTTCATGTGGTTGATGGTGTTCGGCATCATCGCCCTGTGCCAGCCGTGGGTCGGATGGTTGCACGCTTGGGGCGTGTCCATCACGTTCCTCGGGCTGGTCGGCTTCTCGATCTTTTCCAAGATCAAGCCGCTGCCGGAGGAGGACTGATGCGCAGGCTGCGGATGGGCATGGTCGGCGGGGGGCTCGACGCGCTGGTAGGCACATGGCACCGGCGCGCCGCCGCTGTCGACGGCGCGATCGAGCTGGTGGCCGGTGCGCTGGCATCGAATCCGGAGCGTGCCTTGGCGGCGGCTCAGGCTTGGGGTCTGCCGCGCGGTTATGGAACGTGGCAGGAGATGCTGGAGCGCGAATCCAGTCTGTCTGCCGGCGAGCGGATCGATTTCGTCACAGTGGTCACGCCCAACGATCTCCACTATCCGGTGGCCAAAGCCTTCATCGAATCCGGCTTCGACGTCATCTGCGACAAGCCCATGACGCGCACTCTCGCCGAGGCACGAAGCTTGGCTTCGCTGGTCGAGACGCGCCGCACCGTGTTTGCGTTGAGCCACAACTACACCGGCTACCCGACGGTCAAGCAGGCGCGTCACATGGTCGCCGCCGGCGAGCTGGGGGAGATCCTCAAGGTCGTCGTTCAGTACGAGCAGGGGTGGCTTCTCGACAGCCTGGAGCGCGAAGGGCACAAGGGCGCCAGCTGGCGCACGGATCCGGCGCGATCGGGACGCTCCTGCGCGATGGGCGACATCGGAACCCATGCGGAGAACCTGGTGCACTACGTCACCGGCCTCGAGATCGAGTCGCTGTGCGCCGATCTCTCCCGGCACCATGGGCGCGTGCTCGACGACGACGGAAGCGTGCTCTTGCGCCTCACGGGTGGCGCGCGGGGCGTCCTCACCGCATCCCAGGTCCTGCATGGCAAGGGTAACGGTCTGACGCTGTCCGTCTTCGGGACTCTTGCCTCGCTCGCGTGGGCCCAGGAAGAGCCGGAGACGCTGCTGCTAGGATGTAACGGCACGCCGGCACGAATCTATCGTCGAGGCGAGCCGTATCTGTGCGCGGCCGCGAAGCGCGCCACGCGGCTGCCGGCCGGTCACCCGGAGGCGTTCAACGAGGCCTTTGCCAACCTCTACGCCAACGTAGGCGACACGATCCGTGCGCGGCGCGAGGGTCGCACACCCACGGAACTGGAGATGGATTTCCCGACGGCGCGCGACGGACTACGTGGAATGGCGTTCGTCGAAGCGGTCGTGGACAGCGATGCCGGCGAAGCCAAGTGGACGCCACTCGCGCCCTATCTGGCCTGACGAATCGAATCACGAGTCACGGATCACGGCCTCTCCCGATGGCAGCCATCCTGCTCAGAGACGTCGAGAAATACTTCGGCGAGAACTACATCATCCGCAAGCTGAATCTCGAGATCCAGCATCGCGAGTTCGTGGTCTTGCTCGGGCCCTCGGGCTGCGGCAAGACCACGACGCTGCGGTCCATCGCCGGGCTGGAGGAGATCGACAGCGGCGAGATCCTCATCGACGGCGTTCCGGTCCAGAAGCAGCAGGCAGGCGATCGCGACATCGCTTTCGTGTTCCAGCTGTTCGCGCTGTACCCGCATCTGACAGCCTACGAGAACATCGCATTCCCGTTGCGCGCGATGCGCGAGGCCAAGGCCGTCGTGGGCCAGCGGGTGCGCGAAGTGGCGCGTGCGCTGCGCATCGAGCACCTGCTGGACAAACGCCCCTCCGCGCTTTCCGGCGGCGACATGCAGCGCGTGGCCATCGGGCGTGCGCTGGTGCGGCGCCCCAAGGCGCTGCTGATGGACGAACCGATCGGGGCGCTGGATGCCAAGCTGCGCGAGGAGATGCGCGCCGAGCTGAAGCACATCCATCTGCAGAACGAAGCCACCACCGTATACGTGACGCACGACCAGGTAGAGGCGATGTCCATGGCCGACAGGATCGCGATCATGAACGAGGGGGTGCTCCAGCAGGTTGGCACGTCGACCGAGGTCTACCAGCATCCCGCCAACCTGTTCGTCGCTCAGTTCATCGGCAGCCCGATCATGAACGTCATGAACGGCGCGGTGCGGCCGGGTGACGGACACACAGTCGTGATCCTGGGGGAGGACGATGCCACGCTGCGCTTCCCGCAGGAGCTGTACCACAAGGTCGTCGAGCATCGACACGCGGAAGACGAGCTCGCGGTAGGGGTGCGGCCCGAGGCCGTCCAGGTATCGCTCCAGCCCGCCGACGGGCACATCCCGGTGGAGGCCCACATCATCGAGCCGCTCGGTCCGTATGACATCGTCGACCTCAAGTTCGGCCGGCAAATGGTGCGTGCGCGCACCGCGAGCGGCTTCGTCCGCAAGGCCGGCGACGTGGTATGGGCGCGCCTGGACGAGAAGCAAACGCACTTCTTCAGCACGCGAACCGGCGAGTCTCTGCATATCCGCCTCTGATATGGCGCGCGTCGTACTCGAGAACATCAGCAAGAAGTTCGGCCGCCACGCGGCGGTGAACAGCCTCAGCCTGCAGGTCGGGGATGGCGAGTTCTTCGTGCTGCTCGGTCCCACCGGCGCCGGGAAGACCACCACGTTGAGGCTGATCGCGGGGCTGGAGACCCCGAACACCGGTGCGATTCGAATCGGAGACAACGACGTGGCGAACTGGAGTGCGGCCGAGCGCGACGTCGCGCTGGTGTTCCAGTACTACTCGTTGTATCCGCATTACACCGTGCGCCAGAACCTCGAGTTCCCGCTCAAGTCCAAGCACCGCCGCATCACTCCGGCCGAGATCGAGGAGCGCGTGCTGCGTGCTGCGCGCACGCTGCGCATCGAGCACCTGCTCGAGCGGACCACCGATCGGCTCTCTGGCGGCGAGATGCAGCGGGTGTCCATCGGGCGCGCCATCGTGCGTCAGCCTCGGGTGTTCCTCATGGACGAGCCGCTCTCCAACCTGGACGCGAAGCTGCGCGAGATCCTGCGCGCCGAGCTAAAGGACCTGCAGATGAAGCTCGGCGCCACGTTCCTGTACGTGACCCACGACCAGGTGGAGGCGATGAGCATGGGCGACAAGATCGGCGTGCTCAACCACGGCCGCATCGTCCAGGTCGGCACGCCGCAGGAGATCTACAACCGCCCGCGGGACACCTTCGTGGCCACCTTCGTGGGCTCCCCGACCATGAACCTGTTGAGCGGCTCGGTGCGCGACGCCAAGCTGGTGGTCGTGCCGGGCCGGCTGGAGGTGCCGCTGGAGGGCGCACCCGGTGCGTCGCTCGCGGCACACGCTGAGCCGGTGACGCTCGGCGTGCGCTCCGAGGACATCCAGCTGGGCGCCGGGGGGCTTGAAGGAGAGGTGTACGGGGTGGAGAATCATGGCGTGGAGCAGATCGTCACGCTGCGGGTGAACGAGCACATGGTGAAGGCGACCGTGCCGGCGCGCGCGGATGTCGAGGTCGGCAAGCGTGTGGCGTTTGCACTCAATCCGAGGAAGCTCCAGTTCTTCGACGCGAAGACCGGGGTCAACCTCAACCCAGGCAAGGAGGAGACAGCGAATGGCTAAGGTACTTTTCAAGAATGTCAACGTGCTGGACTGCACCGGAGCGCCCCCGTTCGCGGGTCAGGTTCTGGTGGAGGGCAACCGGATCAAGGCCGTGGCGCCGCAGGGCACGGCGATGGCCTCCGACGGGGCGCAGGTGGTCGATGGCGCCGGCGCAACGCTGATGCCGGGGCTCGTCGAAGCCCACGCGCATCTGACGTTCCTCGACACCTCGGACCTGGAAAGCCTGGGCTTCGTGCCCCCCGAGGAGCACACGCTGCGCACGGCCAAGAACGCGAAGAAGCTTCTCGATCAAGGCTTCACCGCGTGCAACAGCGCCGCTTCCGCGAAGGCTCGGCTGGATGTGGTGATCCGCAATGCGATCAATGCCGGCGACATTCCCGGTCCGCGCACGTTGGCCGCGAGCCCTGAGCTGGCCACCACCGCCGGGCTGGGCGATGTGCGGCTGATGCACATGCATCGGGAAACCTTCGCCATCATCTGCGACGGCGCGGACGAGTTCCGCAAGGTGGCGCGCGAAATGGTGCGTGAAGGCGTGGATACGCTCAAGATCAACCCGTCCGGAGACGAGTTCATCCCGCATTGCCGAGCGCACCACACCGTGATGACGGAGGCGGAGATCGACGCCGTGTGCGAAGTGGCGCGCATGCATGACAAGCGCGTAGCTGCGCACGCGCGCAGCGCCGAATCGGTGAAGCTCTCGCTCAAGCACGGGGTGGAGGTGATCTATCACGCCACGCTGGTGGACGACGAAGCCTGCGCCGCCCTGGAAGCGGCCAAGGATCGGGTGTTCGTCGCGCCCACGCTCGGCATCACCTACACCACGCTCAACGAAGCGGCCAAGTGGGGAATCAGCACCCAAGTGGCGGAGAGCATGGGCATGCGTCGCGAGCTGGAGGTCGCGATCAACAACATGAAGGAGCTCAAGAGGCGCGGCGTGCGAGTGCTGCCGGGCGGGGACTACGGCTTCGCGTGGAACCCCAACGGCACCAATGCGCGCGACATCGAGCACTTCGTCAACCTGCTGGGCTTCTCGCCCATGGACGCGATCCTTTCCGCGACCAAGCTGGGCGGCGAGATCATGATGATGGGCAATGAGCTGGGCCAGATCAAACCCGGTTATCTCGCAGACGTCCTGCTGGTCGACGGCAACCCGCTCGCCAACATCAAGCTCCTGCAAGACGCGGGGAAGCTGCTGGCGATCATGAAGGACGGGCAGTTCCACAAGCAGCCGCAGATCGAGCAGGCCGCGCGCAGGCAGACCGCCTGAGCGATGGTCGATCTCTCCCAAAGCGCCCGCGTCAGCGGGCGTTTTTTTAGGCCGAGTGCACGCTGGCCGTAGGCGAGACAAGCAGAGCCGCCAGGTTCGGTGCGGGACGCGGCAGCGCTTCTGAACCCTGCCCGGCGCTGTGCGAAGCTAACGCTCGGCTGACGTGCCCTCATCCCGCGCCAGGGTGTCGCCGCCCGCGCGAAACCGTGCTAGCCTGCGCCCGATGGCCCAGCCCACGATATACCACCATGCGGTGCCCACCACACCGTGGAACAGCAGCGGCCACCAAAAGTTCGGGAAGTCCGACAGCGGGCCGGCGACAGAGGGCGGAAACATCCAGGCGAGCGGCATCACCCCCAGGCTCACGGGGAAGTCGAGGGCGAGGAAAATCAGCCAGTGTATGTGCCAATCGCGCTCGTGTCCGGCGAGGGTGAGCGCGACCGCAGCTGCGATGAGCGCGACGTGCGCGCCCGCCATGCAAAGTCCCGCCTTGGAGAGCTTGAACATGCCAGAGATGATGTCCCGTGTCCGCGCCAAGGTAGCGGAAAACCGGACCGCTGAGAACCGATGAGCGAGCCAAACCCGTACGGCGCGCCCAGCGCGCGTGTCGACGACCACCCCGATCCCGTTGACCAGCGCTTTCGCTGGAAGGCTGTGTTTCTCGGTGCGGTCGCCGATCTGGGGGGCACGATGATCGCCAGTATCGTGCTGTTTGTGGCCTTCTCGGTGCTTCTTGGGGCGAGCGAGGGGTCGGCCGAGCAGATCGGCGCACAGCTCCAACAATCCTGGCCCTTCCTCATGACCTCGATGATCGTCGGCAGCGGTTTTACCGTGCTGGGCGGATACGTTGCAGGGCGCATTGCGCGTCATTCCTTCCTCAAGCATGCGTTCGCCGCCGGCGCGATCTCGTTCGTAGTCGGCATCGTGCTGTCCGGCTCCGAGGAGAGTCCCTACTCGGGCCTGCTCTCGCTGCTCGCCTATACGCTGCACTTTCCGCTGGCGTTGTTCGGCGGATGGCTCGCGGCTCGGCGGCGCCCGTAGCCGCGGGCGCCCGAACCGCCCGCGCATCCCACTCACCCTTGTGCGCGGTCACGCGCGAGTCATTGCCCGCAAGCGCCCGTGCGCTCGCAGCTGTCTATCGGGCTCGGCACCGCCCGTCGCCCCGAGTGGTGGCCGAACCGGCCTTGCGTCCGAGAAGCTCGTCGACTGTGCAGATGCCAACCGCATTGCAGGAGGTATGTCGCAAAGCCTGCCTTAGCGTGTAGGCCGGCACGTCCGCGCCGCGCTACTGCTGGCGAATGTTGCCGCGACGATCGGTGTCGTTCAGTCCCGTGACAGCTCGGCCGGACAGAAAGCAGCGTAGGCCTTGTTGGTCTGGTTGTTACCAGCGCTGGGCGCACGGACCAGTCCGTGTACCAGAGGCAGCGTACGGCATGACATGCAGTTGCGTCCCGCCGAGGACCGTGAGTTCGATTTCGACCCACGCGGCTTGGACGGCCAGATCCCCGGGGCAACCTCAACCAGCCCCGCATCACCGATCCTCCGCGTTTCCGACGCGCACAGGAGCGGCGGTATAACGAGCTGAATGTATTGGGGTAACGCTGACACGGTCGCCAGCTTGAACAGACCCTGTCCACGACCGTAGGTGAGCTCGGGGGAGCCAACGGCGTGATCGTCGCTGCTTTCCCCCAGGCCGCGGCGGTCGCTCAGCCATGCAGGTGTAGTTGGCACGGATCCTGCCAATGACTTGGTTGCTCACTCCCCATCGAGGGGGTCCAGCACATGACAGATTTTCACTTTAGCGTCGGCACAGCGCTCACCCTGCAATTGTTGCGGGATCGCGATGCGCCTCGGATCCAGGCCAAGGTGCTCGGATTCAAGCGCGGCGAGAGCCTCATGGTCGACGTTGCCGGGCCGGCGTTCTCCCCCATCGACTTGACGGTGGGCGACGAGGTCAACGTACGCTACCTGGTCGGGAACAGCGCGTTCGGCTTCCGGTGCGAGGTCGTGTGCGCGTGCACGAAACCGTACCGCTACTTTCACCTCTCGTATCCGCAGACTGCCGAGCAGACGAGGATCCGGCAGGGCGAGCGCGTCGATGTCGGGATTCCCGCCACAGTCACGAATGCTGCGGGCGAGACGCTGTCGGTGGAAATCCGAGATATCAGCGCCGAAGGGGCGCTGCTGGCTGCCGTCGAGAACCTGGGCAATGTGGGTGAAACGCTTACGCTGCGCTTTGCCCTCGCGTTCGCGCAGTGGACTCGCAGCCTCGTGCTGCCGGTCGTCATCCGCAATCTCAACTCCGAACCGACCGATCCCGCGACCGAGCCGACGCGCCGCTTTGGTACCGAGTTCCACGAGATCGCCGAGAAAGACAAGCTCTTCGTACTCACTTTCGTGTACGAGCGCATGGCTGCGGCTCGCGGGGCCGTCATTCCTGCCACTGCGGCTTCCAAGGCCGCCTGATCCCAATCGCCGCGGGCGACCTGCCGGAGCCGAGTCGGCCGCCGCGCTGGTAAGCTCTGGTACAGTTGCCGTCCACTCAAGCGACCGCGTTCAGCGCGGCGGCCGCACATCGCAGGGGGACCGACCATGCCCGCAGCGCACCAGACCATCCGCATGCAGCCCCGCAAGCGCATCGCGCTCGTGGCGCACGATAACCGCAAGCAGGATCTGCTCGAATGGGCGGAGTTCAACCGCGGCACGCTGACGCAGCACGAGCTGTGCGCCACCGGCACGACCGGCAGCTTGCTCCAGGATGCGCTTGGGCTGCCGATCGAGAAGCTGCTGAGTGGACCGCTGGGCGGGGACCAGCAGATCGGCGCCAAGATCGCCGAGCAGGAGGTCGACTTCGTGATCTTCTTCTGGGATCCCCTCGAGCCCCAACCGCACGACCCGGACGTGAAGGCGCTGCTCCGTGTGGCGGTCGTCTGGAATATTCCGGTGGCCTGCAATCGCTCCTCTGCCGACTTCATGATCTCGTCGGGTTTGATGTCATCGTCTTACGATCGCCAGGTGCCCGACTACGGCGGCTATCTCAATCGCCTTGAAGCTGAGCACCGCTGAGACCTGGCTGGCGGCCGGCAAGGTGCTTACACTGTGCGTGGGCCGGGACACCGGCGGTTCGCGGCGCCTTTGAGTCTGGTCGAGAGGGGAGGGAAGATGAGGACGACGGAGCGGTTCCTGGCAGCGCTGGTCGCGCTGTTACCCTTGATGCCCGTGGTAGCGGCGCAGGATGCAACGCAGATCATCCAGATCGCGCCCGACGAGGTGACATTCAGCTCGAACCCGGCGTGGCCCGCAGGGCCACAAACGGCCGTGATGGCGGGAGATCCCGGCCGGCCGGGGCCGTACTCCGTGCGCGTGCGCATCCCCGCCCACCTGACGATCATGCCGCACTCGCATCCGGACGAGATCCGGATGGTGACCGTGTTGTCGGGGACGCTCTATTACTCCTTCGGCGACGAGTTCGATGAGCGCAAGCTCAAGCCCGTCACGCCCGGAACCTTCATGACCGAGCCCAAAGGCATCCCCCACTTCGCCCAGACCCGAGGCGAGGACGTGATCGTGCAGCTGTTTGCGATCGGGCCCACCGGAACCACCTACGTCAATCCCGCCGACGATCCGAGGAAGAGGTAGGCGGCACGTGCCGGCTGGCGCGGGGACGAACGCCCGCTTCAGACCAGCTTCACGAGCTGCTTGCCCAGGTTCTTGCCCTTGAGCATGCCGATGAAAGCAGCCGGCGCGCTACGCAGGCCTTCCGCGACGGTCTCGTGGTACTTGATCTTGCCCTGTGCAACCCAACGGGCGAGCTGAGTCACAGCGCGCATGTACAGGTCTTGCCGGTCGGAGACGATGAAGCCTTGCAGCTTTGCACGATTGACCAGCAGCGATCGGATCATCTTCGCGCCCAGCGGCTCGGGGAGGTTGTACTCCGCGATCAATCCGCACAGCGCGATGCGCGAGAAAGGGTTCAGGCGGCGCAGCACCGCGTCCAGCACTTCGCCGCCGACGTTCTCGAAGTAGCAGTCGATGCCCTCGGGCGTGGCTGCTCTGAGATTCTCGTTTAGGTCGCCCGTCTTGTAGTCGACGGCCGCGTCGAATCCCAGCTGTTTCACGACGAAGTCGCACTTCGCGCTGCCGCCGGCAATGCCGACCGCACGGCAGCCCTGCAGCTTCGCCAGCTGTCCCACCACGCTGCCGACCGCACCGGAGGCGGCGGAAACCACCACGGTCTCGCCAGCTTTGGGTTGGCAATGCTCGAGCAGGCCGACCCAAGCGGTGGCGCCGGGCATGCCCGCCACGCCGAGGTAGCACGACAGCGGGATGAGCTTGGAATCCACCTTCATCAGTCCGTCCCCCGTAGACAGCGAGTAGAGCTGCCAGCCGAGCGGGCCCACGACGAATTCCCCTTGCTTGAATCTGGGGTTGGCCGACTCGACCACCTCGCCGACCGCGCCGCCGACCATCACCTGCCCGATCTCGACCGGCGCAGCATAGGACTTGCCTTCGTTCATGCGGCCGCGCATATACGGGTCGAGAGACAGCCAATGGTTGCGCACCAGCAGCTCGCCGGGTCCCGGCTCGGGGATCGGCCTCTCGACGATGCTGAAGTTGGACTCCTCGACCCAGCCAGTGGGTCGGCTGGCGAGCAGGATTTGGACATTCGTGGCCATCTGGGCCTCCTGACGTGGTGTGCGGCTGCGCGGGGATGATAACCTAGAGCGGAGCAGCTGGAGAGACGAATCAGACGAAGGGCCGCCGGCGCAGGCGGTTGCTCGGAGCAGCGCCCGCGCGTTAGGTCCTAAGCGCTACGCGGATGGTCTACGCACTGAACCTGTTCAACTTCGTTCCCGGCAACGAAGATCGGTACCGCGAGTACAGCGTAAAAGCGGGGAAGATCATCTACGCCTTGGGGGGACATGTGATCGCCGCAGGGCGGGCGCCGGTCCGCCACATGCGCGGTGAGGTAGAACGGCGCCAGATGATCGTGGTCGAGTTCCCGAGCGAGGCGGTGTTCCAGAGGTTTCTCGATGAAGCGCAGCGGCACGACCTGCACGCGCTGCGCGAAGAGGCTACGACGGATTACGTCTGGACGCTGTTCGCCCCGTGGGATATGCGTGCCTGGGTGCGAGCGAGTCGCGGATCGCGCGGCCCCGAATCGCGCGCCGCCGATCGCGAACTGGCCAGCGCGATGCCAGTGCTCATTTTGCTGCCGGGCTTGCTGTGCGATGCCGCGTTGTGGGCACCGCAGGTGGAAGCGCTGTCGGATGCATACCGTTTGTGGGTGGCTGATCTCGCCCTCGACGACTCCATCGCCGGCATGGCACGACGAGTGCTGTCCGAGGCTCCTGCCGAACGCTTCGCGCTGGCCGGCCTGTCGATGGGTGGCTATGTCGCGATGGAGATCATGCGCCAGGCCCCGCAACGCGTGACACAGCTCGCCTTGCTCGACACCCGCGCGCGGCTGGACACTGCGGAAGAGACGGAGCGGCGCCGGGATCTGATCGACATCGCTCGCCGCGAGCGTGGCTTTACGCCGATCACCAGCCGCATGCTGCCGCTGCTGGTCCACCCTGAGCACGCCAAGGACAACCGCCTCGTCGGCATCATCCGAAACATGGCCGAGCGAACCGGCGTCGATGGCTACGTGCGTCAGCAGACAGCCATCATGTCCCGGGCCGACTTCCGGCGCGAGGTGTCCCAGATCACTTGTCCGACGCTGGTCCTGTGCGGGCGGCAGGACATGCTCACGCCGCTCGAGATGCATGAAGAATTGGTGCGCCTGATCCCGACTGCCAGCCTGGCGCTCGTCGAGGACTGCGGGCACCTGTCTACCGTAGAGCGGCCGGTAGAAGTCAACGCCGCGCTGCGGGGTTGGCTCGAGAACACGCCCGCGTCTTCATCCGGCGCGTACGCGGCTTGACCGGCCCAGCGCCAGCGTGCAAACTCGCTCTCCGATCGGAGACCTGGGCACAGCGGGGGTGCAAGCGCTTGCAACGGCCGACCGCAAGGCCGAACCAGGATCCGCCAACTCGATTCCAGGGACTATCATGGCAGACGTGAGCCGCCGGGCGCGGGAGCTCGGCACCGAGAATGCGTTCGTGGTGCTGGCGGACGTCAACAAGCTGATCCGCGAGGGTCGCGACATCATCTCCTTCTGCATCGGCCAGCCGGACTTTCACACGCCCGTCAACATCCAGGACGCTGCGGTGAGAGCCATCCGCGATGGAAAACACGGCTACACGCCGTCGGCGGGGATCCTCGAGCTGCGCCAGGCGGTGGCCAAGAACATGAGCGCGTCGCGCGGGGTAGACGTGCAAGCCGATGACGTAGTCATCGGCGCCGGCGCGAAGCCCTTCATCGGCTACACCATCCTCTCGGTGACCGATCACGGCGCCGGCGACGAGGTGATCTACCCCAACCCCGGATTCCCGATCTACGAGTCGCAGATCAAGGCGAACGGCGCGGTCGGGGTCCCGCTGCACCTGCGCGAAGCGCGCAGCTTCAGCTTTGACCCGCAGGAGCTCGCCGACAAGATCACGCCGAGGACGAAGCTGCTGATCCTCAACTCACCGCATAATCCTACCGGCGGCATCATCCCACGGCACGACATGGAAGCGATCGCCGAGGTGCTGCGCCGTCACCCCCAGGTGTGGGTGTTCGCGGACGAGATCTACGGACGGCTGGTGTATGACGGCGAGTTTGTCTCCATCGCTTCGTTGCCGGGCATGCTCGAGCGCAGCATCATATCCGACGGCGCTTCCAAGACTTGGGCGATGACCGGGTGGCGCCTGGGCTTCGCTGCCAACCGCAAGCTCGCGCCGTACTTCACCAACTGGGTCACCAACACCGAGTCGTGCGCCTCGCAGATCAGCCAGTGGGCGGCCGTCGAAGCGCTGAACGGTCCGCAGGACGATGCCAGACGCATGCGCGACATCTTCCTGGAACGGCGTAACTTGATTGTGCGGCTGCTCAACCAGGTCCCAGGCGTGAGCTGCCTGTCGCCTGGAGGGGCGTTCTATGTATGGCCGAACGTCACGGAGGCATGCGCCATGATCGGCGCGCGCGATTCCGAGGAGCTGCGCTCACGCCTGCTGCACGAGACCGGCGTGGCGGTGCTGGCCGACATCCACTTCGGGCCGCGCGTGCCCAACGAGGGGCAGCATATACGCTTCAGCTACGCTGCCTCGAGCGAGGCGATCCAACGCGGCGTCGAGCGCATGGCCGATTTCATCCGCAAGAACACGGTTCGCGCAAAGGTCAGCGTGGTGAACTGATCGGCGCGTCAGGCCGCAACTGCGCGCTGTGTCTGTCGCCGGGTCGCCAACCTCACGCGGGCTTGGACGTGTCGGTGGGGTTGCGCTGATTGAGGATATCCTGCATCCGGGTCTCGATCGCACCCTTGATGCGAGGATGGGTGAGGATGTAGAACTGCTCCTGCCGGATGGCCTCGAACACCGATTCGGCGACCATATCCGGCGAGACCTTGCCGGAAGCCACGGCATGCCGCATCTGCTCCTCGCGGGCGAGGTCCTCCGGGGTGCGCGGGCGAGATGAGTTCCGCAGCGCGGCGGGCCGGTTGCGCTCGGAGTCGGAGATCCCGGTCGGCACATAGGCGGGGCATAGCACGGACACGCCGATCTTCGAGGCGCGCTGCGCGAGGTCGTGGTACAGGCACTCGGTGAGCGTGACCACAGCATGCTTGGAGACGCAGTAGATCCCCATGCCCGGAACCGATAGCAGACCCGCCACCGAAGCGGTGTTGACGACGTGGCATGGCACGTCCTGGCGCAGCATGATGGGGACGAACACGCGCACGCCGTGAATTACGCCCCAGACGTTCACCCCCAGCACCCATTCCCAGTCGGCGGGCGTGCTCTCCCACACCGGCCCACCGGGAGCGACGCCGGCGTTGTTGCAGACGACATGCACGGCGCCGAAGGTGGCAAGCGTCTTTTCCGCCAGCCTCTCGATGTCATGGCCGCGAGACACGTCCGTGCGGATGGACAACACCGGCACGCCCGACTTGCGGAACTCCTGATCCACCCGGCGCAGCGCGTCCTCCTCGATGTCGGCCAGCACCAGCTTCATCCCCTCCCTGGCGAAGCGTTTGGCCATCGCCAGCCCCAGTCCACTGGCGCCGCCCGTGATCACCGCCACCTTGTCCTTGAACTCCTGCATGCCGCCGCACCCAGATCGATGAACCAGTGGCGATTGTAGCCTGGATGGAGGCGTGGATCGACCCCGCATTCACGCACGGCCTCGTTGCCGGCACGGATTTCTCGATGGTATGCTCGAATGCTCCAAACCGGGGCAAGCTCAGATGCAAGAACAGTTCGCGGGCACAATGCCGGTGCAGGAAAAGCACCGCTTCGACGTCGAGCGTCTCACGCAGTACATGCTCGCCCATGTCGATGGATTCTCCCCTCCGGTGCAGGTGGAGCAATTCCGCGGCGGTCAGTCAAATCCCACCTTTCTGCTGACGACACCCGATAAGCGCTACGTGTTGCGGCGCAAGCCGCCGGGTAAGCTCTTGCCGTCTGCGCATGCCGTGGACCGCGAGTACCGCATCATCTCGGCGCTGCGCCAGGCCGGCATTCCCGTGGCTCGCCCCTTCGTGCTGTGCGAGGACGAGACGGTGATCGGCACCGCTTTCTATCTCATGGACTATGTCGCGGGCCGGGTTCTTTGGGATCCGTCACTGCCGGGCATGAGCCGCGAAGAGCGCGCGGCGATCTACGACGAGATGAACCGAGTGATCGCGGCGCTGCACGGAGTGGACTATGTCAAGGCCGGGCTTGCCGACTATGGCAAGCCGGGCAGCTACCTGCAGCGCCAGATCGGGCGCTGGACCAAGCAGTACCGCGCCTCGGAGACGCAGAGGATCGAGGCGATGGAGAAGCTGATCGAATGGCTGCCCGAGCATATCCCGCCGCAGGACGAGACCAGCATCGTGCACGGGGACTATCGCCTTGACAACGTCATCTTCCATCCCAGCGAGCCGCGCATCCTCGCCGTGCTCGACTGGGAGCTGTCCACGCTCGGCCATCCGCTGGCCGACTTCTCCTATCACTGCATGTCTTGGCGGCTGGCGCCGGGCGAGTTCCGGGGCATGGCCGGACTGGATCTGCCGGCGCTCGGCATTCCCAGCGAAGAGGAATATGTCGCCGCATACTGCCGCCGGACCGGGCGCATCGGCATCCAGCATTGGGACTATTACATGGCGTACAACATGTTCCGGCTGGCGGGGATCCTTCAGGGGATCATGGGCCGGGTGGTAGACGGCACCGCTGCCAATCCCAACGCCCTGGAGTCCGGCAAGCGCGCGCGTCCCATGGCCGAAGCCGGCTGGCGTCAAGTCGAGAGGATTCTTGCGAAGACGAGTTGATCGCGGTGGCGCGCAGAGCGCAGACGCGCGGGACTTCACCGCAATCGCGGTCGTTCCCGCCGGAGCTCCGGTCTTGTTCCTGAGATCGCGCGGCCCACGCTGAGGAGGTAAAGCTTGAAAGCAGTGCTATGCAAAGAGCTGGGTCCGCCGGAGAAGCTGGTGGTCGAAGACGTGCCGTCGCCCAGGCCGAGCAAGGGTCAGGTCGTCGTCAGCGTCAAGGCGGCCGGCGTGAACTTTCCCGATACGCTGATCATTCAAGGTAAGTACCAGTTCAAGCCAGAGCCGCCGTTCTCACCGGGCGGCGAGGTCGCCGGGGTGGTGAAGCAGGTGGGCGAGGGCGTCAGTGGTATCCGCGTCGGCGCGCGGGTGATCGGCGCCAGTACCTTCGGTGGTTTCGCGGAGGAGATCGCGCTCGACGCGGACAGGGTCATCCCCATGCCCGATGGCATGGACTTCGTCCCGGCTTCCGCGTTCATGCTCACTTACGGTACGTCATACCACGCGCTCAATGACCGGGCGCAGCTACGTCCGGCTGAGACGCTGCTCGTGCTGGGCGCCGCGGGCGGTGTGGGCCTCGCCGCGATCCAGCTCGGCAAGGCGATCGGAGCCAAGGTGATCGCCGCCGCATCGAGCGACGAGAAGCTGCGTGTGTGCAAAGAGAATGGAGCGGACGAGCTGGTCAATTACGCTTCGGACGATCTGCGGGCACGGGTCAAGGCGATCACCGGCGGACACGGAGTGGACGTAGTGTACGACCCGGTCGGGGGCCCTTACTCCGAGCCGGCGCTGCGGGAAATGGCGTGGAACGGGCGTTTTCTGGTGGTGGGCTTTGCCGCCGGGGAGATCCCGAAGGTCGCACTCAACCTGCCGCTACTCAAGGGCTGTTCCATCGTCGGTGTCTTCTGGGGCGCATTCACGCGCAACGAGCCGGAGCGCAACCGGCGCAACAACGAGGAGCTGCTGCGTTTGTACACAGCGGGCCGGGTGAAGCCCCACATCCATGCCACGTATCCGCTAGAGCGGGCTGCCGAGGCGCTCAACGAGGTGGTGTACAAACGCGTGAGCGGCAAAGTCGTGTTGGTCACTTGAGCTGCGCGGACGCCGAGGGCTTGAGCGGATTGGCCGGGTGAGGGGAAAAAAGATGCGAGCGACGATGATGCAGGTGCCGCTCAACCTGTCGCACTTTCTCGAGCGCGCAGGGAGGCTCTTCGGCGGCCAGCAGATCGTGTCGCGCCTGCCGGACAAATCTTTGCATCGCTATACGTATCTGGATTTCTACCGGCGCGCGCGGCGATTGGCAGAGGCGCTGACCCGAGCCGGGCTGAAGCGAGGCGACCGCGTGGCCACACTGATGTGGAACCACTATGCGCACTACGAGAGCTACTTCGGCATCATCGCCGCAGGTGGTGTGTTGCACACGTTGAACCTGCGCCTCGCGCCCGAGGAGATCGCGTGGATCGCCAATCACGCCGAAGACCGCTTCCTCATCGTCGACGATGTGCTCCTGCCGCTGTTCGAGCAGCTTCGCCCGCGAGTGAACTTGGAGCGCGTGATCGTGGTGCCGCTCACGCGCCAGCCCGTGCCTACCGGGCTCGACGAGTACGAAGCGTTCCTCGACACGGCGAGCGGAACCTTCGCTTACCCGCAGATGGACGAGAACGAGCCTTGCGCCATGTGCTACACCTCCGGAACCACGGGCAGGCCCAAAGGCGTGGTCTACTCGCATCGCTCGCAGGTGTTGCATTCGCTGGCGCAGGCGATGCCCGACGCGCTGGGCATGTCCGGCACGGATGTCGTCCTGCCGGTCGTGCCGATGTTCCACGCCAATGCCTGGGGCATTCCGTATACGGCCGCGATGCTGGGTACGAAGATGGTCTTCCCGGGGCCGCACCTGCATCCGCAGGATCTGCTCCCGCTGCTCGAGGGCGAACAGGTGACGATCTCGTGTGGCGTCCCCACCATTTGGCTGCCCATGGCGCAGATCCTGGAGCAGAACCGCGGGAAGTTCAGGCTGCACGCACGCCTGCGGCTGACGGTCGGCGGCTCGGCTGTACCCGAGGCGATGATCCGCAGCTATGCCAAGCTAGGCATCCAGGTCCTGCAGGGTTGGGGCATGACCGAGACCTCGCCGCTCGCCAGCTTGTCCCGCCTCACGGCGCAACAGCACGGCCTGTCGGAGGACGAGAAGTTTGCGGTGATGGCGACGCAGGGATATCCGTTGCCGCTGGTGGATGTGCGTGCGGTGGGCGACGAGGGCGAGACGGCCTGGGACGGCAAGACCGTGGGGGAGATTCAGGTCCACGGCCCCTGGATCACAGGCAGCTATCACAATCAGGCCACGCCCGAGAACTTCGCCGCGGACGGATGGCTGCGCACGGGTGATGTCGCCTCCATCGACCCGCTCGGCTTCATCCGCATCACCGATCGCACGAAGGACTTGATCAAGTCCGGCGGCGAATGGATCAGCTCGGTCGATCTGGAGAACGCGATCATGGGGCATCCTTGCGTGCAGGAAGCCGCGGTGGTGGCCGTGCCGCATCCCAAATGGTCGGAGCGACCCCTCGCGGTGATCGTGCTCAAGCCTGGCATGCAGGCGACGGAGGCGGACATCCGAGCGCACCTGTCGAAGCAGTTCGTGAAGTGGATGGTGCCGGATGCCTTCGTGTTCGTCGATGCCATCCCCCGCACTTCCACCGGCAAGTTTCTAAAGACCAAGCTCCGCGAGCAGTACCGGCAGTGGCAGTGGCCCGACACGTCGAGTTGATCCCGCTTAGGCCAAGCGCGGCAAGGAGCGCAACCCGGCTCGCAAAGCTCAGCGGCAAGCGCTCGTTCGACGGGTGGCGGCGACGAGCTTGTCCGCTGCGCCGCCGCGATCCGCGGCTTGCCGGCGTCCTGCGCGATTTCCATCTGAGGCTTGCATGAACTTCGAGCTGAACGACGAGCAGAAGCTGATCCGACACACTGCGCGCGAGTTCGCGCGCGGCCAGATCCAGCCGGTGGCGGCGCGGTGCGACCGCGAGGCGCACTTTCCCATGGAGGTGTTTCACCAGGCGCGCGAGTTCGGATTGGTGAATATGACGATTCCCACCGAGTTTGGCGGCAGCGGCTGGGGCGCGCTCGATCAGGCCGTGGTCACCGAGGAGTTAGCCTGGGCTTGTACCGGCATCACCGGGGCGCTGGGGCTGAATGCGATCTTCGGCGACGTCTTCCACGTTGCCGGCTCGCAGGAGCAGCGACGCACCACGTTCGGGCGGCTGCTGGCCGGAGAGTTCGGGGCCTATGCAGTGACAGAGCCGGCGGCAGGATCCGACGTCGCCGGGATCAAGACGCGAGCCGGGAAGAAGGGCGACCGCTACGTGCTCAACGGCAGCAAGGTGTGGATCTCCAACGCGCCGCTGGCGACCATGTTCGTGATCTTCGCCAAGACCGAACCGGAGGCAGGCCATCGCGGGATCAGCGCGTTCCTCGTGGATCGGGACACGGCCGGGCTCACTGTCGGGCGGCCCTTGGGCAAGCTCGGTCAGCGTGCGGCCCCAGCCGCCGAAGTCTTTCTGAATGAAGTCGAGGTTCCTGCGTCGCGGCTCATCGACGGCGAGGGGCAGGGCTTCCTGATCGCGATGAAGGTATTCGATCGCTCGCGGCCGATGATCGCCTCGCTCGGCCTGGGCCTCATGCAGCGCTGCCTGGACGAGAGCCTGGAGTACGCCAGGACGCGACACACGATGGGCCGGCCCATCATCGAGCATCAGGCGGTGGCGCACAAACTGGCCGAGATGGCGATGCGCCTGGAGGCCGCGCGGCTGCTGACGCATCAGGCCGCGTGGCTGCTCGATTCCGGCGGGCCCAACACGCTGCAAGCGGCTTTCGCCAAGACGTTCGCCGCCGACAACGCCATGTGGGCGGCGAGCGAGGCGGTGCAGATCTTCGGCGGCATGGGCTACAGTACCGAGTACCCGGTGGAGAAGCTGTTCCGCGACGCCAAGGTGCTGCAGATCTACGAAGGGACGAGCGAGATTCAGCGCAACATCATCGCGCGCGAGTTGTCGAGGCGGTAGCGGGCGCGTTCGGTGCTCGCAAACAATGCGTAACTGAGGGGTGGGAAGTTTTCCAGCGTCGGGAGGCGAACATGGCAGAAGCGGTGATTGTCGAAGCGGTGCGCACGCCATTTGGCAGGCGTGGCGGTGCTCTGCGCGAGCAGCGGCCGGACGGCCTACTCGCACACGTGCTCGACGGTGTCGTGCAGCGTGCCGGGATCGCTCCGGAGAAGATCGAGGACGTGATCGACGGGACGGTCACGTTGGCGGGGGAACAGGGGGCCAACCCAGCGCGACTGGGCGTGCTGCTATCGGGTCTCCCGGTGCAGGTTCCAGGCGTGGCGCTCAACCGGATGTGCGGATCGAGCCAGCAGGCACTGCACTTCGCGGCCCAAGCGGTCGCAGCCGGGGACGCGAATTACGTGATCGCTTCGGGTGTGGAGAACATGACGCGCGTACCGATGTTTCTGGACATCAGCCTAGGCCGGGAGGGTGTGCGTGGGTTTGAGGTCCTCAATCCCGAGCTGTTCAAGCGGCACGAGCTGATACACCAGGGTGAAAGCGCGGAGCGCGTCGCGGAGAGATGGGGCCTCTCGCGCAGCGCTCTTGACGACTTTGCGAAGGAGAGCCATCGCCGCGCGTTTGCGGCTCAGCAGGCAGGGAGGAACCGAGAGATCCTGCCGGTCGAGGGCGTGAGCCCCGAGGCGCAGAAGATCCGGCTCACGCGCGACGAGGGTGTGCGCGGCGTGATCGACGAGCAGAAGATGACGGGCCTCAAACCTGCATTCCGTCCCGATGGCAACGGGGTGGTCACCGCCGCGAATTCGAGCCAGATCTCGGATGGCGCCTCCGCGGTGCTCGTGGCGAACGCAGACTGCGCGAAGGCCGATGGCTTGCGGGCGAAGGCTCGTTTCCGTGCTCGTGTGGTCGTCGGCTCCGATCCCACGATGCAGCTCACCGGCGTAATCCCCGCGACGCATCTGGCACTCAAGCGGGCCGGCTTGTCCATGGCCGATCTCGACTGGATCGAGATCAACGAGGCCTTCGCTTCCGTCGTGCTCGCCTGGGCACACGAGACGAAAGCAGACCTCTCCAAGGTCAACCCGTGGGGCGGCGCAATCGCTCACGGGCATCCGCTCGGGGCCACCGGCGCCGGCCTGATGGCGAAGATGCTCGCCGGCCTCGAGGCGACCGGCGGGCAGTTCGGCCTGCAAGTGATGTGCATCGGCCACGGTCAGGCGACGGCGACGATCGTGGAGCGGATCCCCTGAATCGTGAATGGTGAATGGGAAAGCGGTGAATAGTGAATGGTGAATCGTGAATGGCGATAGGCGGCCCTAACGGCGCGCGGGTCCCGATCCCGGAGCGGAGAGGAGCCCACTTGCATACCGCCGACGTGAGTCACTAATCACCATTCACGATTCACCATTTCCCGCCGTTATTCACGATTCACCATTCACTATTCACCGCTCTTCCCGTCACCGGTGTTCAAGCTCTTCCGCATTTTCGTTCTCCTGGTCGTCCTCGCTGGAGTGGCCTGGGCTACGTGGTCCACGCGGCAGCACACGACTTCCTGGCAGTATCCATTGCGCGTAGCGGTGTTCCCGATCGATGCGGACGGCAGTCCGGGAACGCAGCGCTACATCCGATCGCTTCGGGTGGAGACGTTTCAACCCATCGCCGATTTCCTGCACCAGGAAGCGAGCCGCTACGGGTTGGCTCTCGCGACACCCGTCCAGATGTATCTCGGGCCACAGATCCCGAGGGTGCCGCCGCCCCCGCCGTTTGGCGGCAGCGTGCCGCGGGTCATGCTGTGGAGCCTGCAGATGCGGTTCTGGGCATGGATGCATGCGACGCTCGATCCCAAGCCGCATGTGCGCATGTTCGTGCTCTACCACGACCCGCAACGGGTCGCCCGTGTGGCGCACTCGCTGGGCCTGCAAAAGGGCCTGATCGGTGTGGTGAACGCATTCGCAGCGGAAGCGCAGGCGGCACAGAACAACGTCGTGATCGCACATGAGTTGTTGCACACCGTGGGGGCAACCGACAAGTACGACCCGCGTTCCAATCAGCCGTCGTTCCCCGACGGCTATGCCGAGCCCGATCGGCAGCCGCTTTATCCGCAGGAGTACGCCGAGATCATGGCCGGGCGGATTGCGATCGGCGAATCCGAGGCGGAGATCCCTTCGGGCCTGCCCGAGGTCTTGATCGGCACCAAGACGGCCCGCGAGATCAACTGGATCAGATAGCCGCGCACCGCCTCGACGGCGCGGATCGCCCTGAACTCCTCCTACGCGTCCCGTTGCTCTTAGACCGTTTTCGCTAGAATCTGCGTCCTATGGCAGACGATGCGCCGCACGGCCTGCGCCGTAATCTCACCAGCTACGGAGACCGCGACTTCGCGCTGTATCTGCGGCGGTCGTTCGCCCGCTCGATGGGCTACTCGCGGGACATGCTGGAGCGGCCCATCGTGGGCATCGCGCAATCGGCCAGCGGCTTCAATAACTGTCACCGCACGATGCCGGAGCTGGTCGAGGCGGTGAAGCGCGGAGTGCTGGCGGCAGGCGCCCTGCCGGTCGAGTTCCCCACCATCTCTCTGGGTGAGATCTTTCTGAGCCCGACCAGTCTGATGTTCCGCAATTTGATGTCGATGGACGTGGAGGAGATGATCCGCGCGCAGCCCATGGATGCGGTGGTGCTGGTGGGCGGCTGTGACAAGACGGTGCCGGCGCAGCTGATGGGAGCGGCCTCGGCGGATTTGCCTGCGGTGCAGCTCGTCACGGGCCCGATGCTGGCAATGCCCTACCGCGGTGAGCGGTTGGGCGCGTGCACCGACTGCCGGCGGTTTTGGGCCGAATACCGCGCGGGAGGGATCGCTGCCGAGGCAATCCACGAGATCGAGGGTAAGCTGGCCACCACCGCAGGGACCTGCGCAGTGATGGGTACCGCGAGCACCATGGCCTGCCTCGCCGAGACCCTCGGCATGGCGCTACCCGACAGCGCGGCGATCCCGGCGGTGCACGCAGACCGGCTGCGGGTCGCTGAGGCGAGCGGCGCACGCGCAGCGGCGATGGCGAAATCGGGCGGGCGGCGGCCCAGCGAGATCCTCACGCCCGAGTCGGTGGACAACGCACTGCGGGTGCTGCTCGCGATCGGCGGATCGACCAACGCCATCATCCACCTGACCGCCATCGCGGGCCGGCGTGGCATCGCGATCTCGCTCGAGCGATTGAACACCTTGTCGGATGAGACTCCAGTGCTCGTGGACCTCAAACCCACGGGGCAGCACTATCTCCAGGACCTGCATGCGGCCGGCGGGCTGCGCGCGGTGCTGTGGGAGCTGCGCGACCTGCTGCATCTGGATTGCATGACCGTGACCGGCGAGCGGCTAGGGGAGCGGCTGCAGTCGCCGCCGCCGTTCGTGGATCGCAGCGTCATCCGCTCGCGCGACGATCCGATATCGGAAGCCGGCGGTCTGGTCGCGCTGTTCGGCAACGTCGCGCCGCGCGGGGCGATCCTCAAGCGCTCGGCGGCGGACATGAACTTGTTTGAGCGCGAGGGGCGCGTGGTCGCATTCGACTCCCTCGAAGACCTCGCGCGGCGCATCGACGACCCGGCGCTCGACGTGACTCGAGAAGACTTTCTCGTGCTCAAGAATGCAGGACCGTGCAGCGAGGCGGCGATGCCCGAGTCCGGTTATCTGCCGATCCCGAAGCAGCTCGCGCGGGCAGGTGTGAAAGACATGGTGCGCATCTCGGATGCCCGCATGAGCGGCACGGCGTACGGTACCGTGGTCTTGCACGTCACGCCGGATGCGGCATCCGGCGGAACCCTCGCGCTTGTGCGCTCGGGCGACCGGATCCGGCTGTCGGTCCGACGCAGGAACCTCGAGCTTCTGGTCGACGAGGACGAGTTGGCGCGGAGGCGCCGGGCTCTGCCGCCGCTGCAGCGCCCCGCGCGCGGCTATGCTCGGCTGTATGCCGATCACATCACCCAGGCGGATCTGGGTTGCGACTTCGATTTCCTGCGCGGTTGAGGCTGCGGGTCACGGCCTGCGGCCGCAAAGACAGGCTACGGCAGGCTACCGGGTCCGCGGTCGACGTCGAAACCGGTAGGACCGCGCACGAAGATGACCTGCAACCTCGCGCCGCGCCACTCGACCGTCAGCCGTGAGCGGGTGGTTCCCTGCAATCTTCTTCCATCCAGCAGCACCGTCTCGTGTATCGTGCCGACGACTTCGGCTTGGGTTTGATCCGCCGACAGCATGATCCGCATGTTCTCGCGCTGGTGGGTGTAAGGCGTCCCCGGTTGGAACAGCTCGCGCAGCATCTCTGCATAGCGCGACTTGTCGAAGTTTGCCATGTACAAGCCCTGCGGCACTCGGTACTCCAACTCGAACGCGACATCGGGAGCGAAATAGGCCAGAACCGCGGCGGTGTCGCGCTGTGCGAACACCTGGTCTAGGCTTTCGATGAACTGTGCTACTTGCTGGCGCGTGACGGGACGCGAAGACGGGGCCGCGTGCTCGGCGGGGCGCTTCCGCTTCGGCTCCCACACCGATTCTCCGACCACTCCGCCTTGCGCGGTCTCGCTCTGTTTGCACGGGACATCCCGCAGCACTACGCTGCCGGAAGGATCCGCGCACGAATAGATCGCGGCGGCTGTGCCTCGCGGCCACGCGAGGATCAGCACCGCGCACGCCGCCAACACCAGTGGTGGTCCCGCGCTCCATGTCCGGCCAGATACGCTAGCGGACGAACCGGAGCTGCTCGCTGGCGTGCTCCAGGGCAGCGGCATGGAGGTCCCGACGGAATGTTAGAAACAGGTCAAATGGTCAAGGACGCGGGCTCGGGAAGGCCAGCCGCCGCCAGATCGATCGCACTCGGCGCCCTGCAGTTGGGATCCACTGGTGGCATGTCGGCGCTGTCCAAAGCCGCGCGTGCCTGGCTGGCATGTCCGATCGGCAAGCAGCTCATGGCGATCGAGGCGGGGGAGGATGAAGGCCCCAGGAGAACGACTCCCGTCGCGACCCAGATTCCCGGCGCGGACACCGCGGGGGTCCCCGTTCGGGTGCGACTCGAACCTTAATCCCAGCTCCACCTCCTCGGAGGCCTATCCGCTGGGGCGCAGCAGGTTTCAGGCCAGCGCGGAAAGGGGCGGATCCCACCGCGGACCGGCACCTCAAGGCCGAATCGGGTTATCCCCCCAGGATATCGGCATGTCCACGCGATGCGCGTGCGCCATGTCCTCGAGATACCGGCTGGGCGTCATCTCCCAGGCAAAATCGGTGAGCCGCCGGAGCATGGTCTGGACGCGGTCAGGTTCGCGGTCGGCTTGGTTGTCTTCCTCTGAAGGGTCGGCGCGCAGGTTGTAGAGCTCGCTGCGGCTGGGGAGCGTCGCGATGCGCACCAGCTTCCAGTCGCCGATGCGGATCGCTCCTCGGAAATCCTCCACGTCGAGCAAGACCTCCTTGCGCGGGGTCGGCTTTCCTTCGCTGATGGTGTCCCACTGGTCGACGCCGTCGATCGGCTTCGGCTGCTCCGCGCGAGCACCCGCCACGCGCAAGAAGGTGGGATACAGATCGACGGCATGGATCAGTTCGCTCACGACGCCGGCTTGAATGCGCCGAGGCCAGAACGCGAAGGCGACCGCCCGCAGTCCTCCCTCATACAGGCTGCCCTTGCCGGCGCGAAACGGTCCATTGCTGGCCGCGACCGTCTTGGAGTCTCCCTCGCCGTTGGGGAATTTGGTGGGCAGCGCGCCTCCGGTTGTGCTGTGGAAGACTACGAGCGTTTGCTCGAGCATGCCGCGGCTTTCCAGCGCGGTGATCGCTTCCGCAGTGGCCGCGTCCACTGCCGAGATCATCGCGCGATAGGCGCGCTGGTCTGCGTCACGCAGATCCCGGTAGCGGTCCAGAAACGCGGGAGGCGCCTGATGGGGTGCCTGTGGAGCCGCGAAGGCGAGCCAGAGGAACAGCGGGACCTTGGGATCGTGGCGTGCAATGAGGCTGGCCGCCCGCTTCCCGAGCAGCGAGGTCACGTATCCCGGCTCCTTCAGCGGCTTCTCGTCTTGCCACCAGTCGTGCTGGCCGCCCCGGTTGCTCTTCTCGAAGTAGTCCACCTCGCCGGAAAGATGGCCGTAGAAGGAATCGAAGCCACGATGCGTCGGCCACAGCTCCTTGCGAGCTTGGCCCAGCTGCCACTTGCCGATCAGCACCGTGCGGTACCCCACCTCCTTCAGCGCCTTGGGAAGCAGGCGCTCGTCCGCGGGCAGCCCGAACTGGCTGTACCACTGGATCTGCATGGTCTGAAACCCGTACCGCATCGGGTAGCGGCCGGTGATCACTGCCGCCCGCGTCTGCGACGAAAAGGGTTGCACGTAGAAGCCCTCGAGGCGCGCGCCCGCAGCCGCCAGGCGGTCGAGGGTGGCGGTCTGTACAGGCCCGCCGTGATACCCGACATCCTTCCAACCTAGATCGTCGACCGTCACGTAGAGGATATGCGGATGCTCCGCGGCCAAGGCCGGCCACGCGACCACGGCGACGACGATCAGAAACGTGCGCAAAGCGTGGAGCGGGGACATGGGTCTGGCGGGGTGTCGTTCTCAGTTTGCGCGCCATGTTACCGTAGCCTCGGAGGCGCAGAGAATAACCGACCATTCCGCTCCGGTGAGCGACCAACAGCAGCGAGTCGCCTCGCAGCTTGGGCTAAGCTAGAATCTATTCGCACATGTCCGATCGGGAAGTCATCCTCGGGGCGCTTGGAGAAGTCCAGCGCCGCCTCCGCCTGAACCGCACGCTGCACGAATCCGCCCTCCTGCTGGGGATGGTTGCGGTGGGAGTGTTCGTGTGGAGAGCGTTGCACGTCTTGGCGGGACGCTTGCCGGCAGCCAGCGCCGCCGTCGTGCTTGCCGCAATTCTGGCCTGGGTCGTAGGCGCATTCCTGCTCGCGCGCAGTCGGTTTCGATCCGGAGTCAGCCTGGGCGCGGCGGCCGCGACAGCCGACGAGCGTGCTCGGTTGAAGGACGAGCTGAAGACCGCCTACTGGTTCCTGCGCCAGTCTCGTGCCTCTCCTTGGGTCGCCGCGCAGCTCGCCCGTGCGGCCCGTTCGGCCCAACGGTTGAACTCGGCCGCGCTGCTGCCGGTTCGGCTCGAGCGGCATGTGTTGGTGGGCGGAGCGGTCACGGTCTCGGTTCTGATCGCGGCGTGCCTGCTCCCACCGCTCGCACCGTCCTCGCCGGCGATCGCTCAGCCTGCGAGCGCACTGTCCCCGGCAGAGGCGCAGCAGCTGCGTCGGATTCGCGAACTGTTGGCGCAGGCCGGCGACCCGGACGCAGCCGCGAAGCTCGAGACGGCTCTGAGGACACTGGAGCGCACCGATGCCCGAGAGGAGCAACGGCGGCGAGCAGTGGCCGCCGTGCAAGAGGCGGTCGAGCAGCAAACGCTGCAAGCCGCGTCTGCGCGGGAAGGCCTGTACCAGCTCTCCGAAAAAGTGCGCGGTAACCAATCGCTGGAGCAGGTAGCCGATGCGCTCGCGGACGGGGATGCGAGGAAAGCAAGCCAGGCGCTGCGACGCATCGCTGACGCAGGAGCCACCGCGGGCGGCCGTGAGCCTTCGACCGCGCAACGGGAGAGCGAAAAGGACCTCGAGCACCTGTTGCACGAAGCCGGTAAGGATGATGCGCGGGGGCCGGAGCGGGAGATCGCGAGTGCGGCGGCGAAGCAGGCAGTGGATCGGCTGGACAAGATCGCCGAGCAGCTCGATACACAAGCTCGTCTGAGCCAAGCGGAGCAGGCGCTGCGAGAGCTGCAGCTTGCGGTGGCGCAGCGCTCGCAGCTTTCCGCTGGCCGCTTCGGCCAGGAGGCGGCACACAACAGCACCTCTTCACCGGACACCGGTCAGACGGTGATGCCGGGCGGCACGATGTACCGGTCCGCCGCGGTTGCGCGAGAGAGCAAGGCGTCGGCACAGCAGGAGGGCAGCAAGGTGGGGAGCGCAATCGGCGATTCGGAGGCGGAACCCGTTCTGGGCAACAAGATCACGCCGCTCGCCGTGCAGCTCAGGCAGGAAGGTGTGGCGGGCGAGGCGGCGGACAAGCGCGCCGAAACTGAAACGAGCTGGTATTACACGCAGAGCAAGCAGCAAGCCTCGGTGCTCGAGCTGCAGAAAGCGCCTGCACGAGCGAGCTTCGCACAAGCCGAGGCGAGCGCTACCGAAGGCATCTCCATCCGGCATCGTCAGATCGTAAAGGACTACTTCATGACCCTGCGCGAGGACGCGCGATGAGCACCGTGACCGTCGACAACCAAGTCGAAACCTTCCGCGACAACTTTCGCATCGTGCGCGACGAGGTCTCGCGCGTGATCGTCGGCAACGAGGAAAACATCGTCGGCATCATGACCTGCCTGCTGGCGCGCGGTCATGTGCTGCTCGAAGGGATCCCGGGCATCGGCAAGACGAAGCTGGTACAGACGTTGGCTGATGTGCTGCACCTCAAGTTCTCGCGCATCCAGTTCACCCCCGATCTGATGCCCGGCGACATCATCGGCACCACTGTCGTGCGCGAGACGGAAGCGGGGCGCAAGTTCCTGGAGTTTCAGCCGGGCCCGATCTTCGCCAACCTCGTGCTTGCGGATGAGATCAACCGCGCCACGCCCAAGACCCAGTCGGCGCTGCTGGAGGCGATGCAGGAGAACAGCGTCTCCGCCGGCGGGCAGACCCATCCGCTGCAGCAGCCGTTCTTCGTGCTCGCGACCATGAACCCGCTGGAGATGGAGGGCACCTATCTGTTGCCCGAGGCCCAGCTCGATCGCTTCTTCTTCAAGCTGCGGCTTGGGTTCCCGAGCGCGGAGGGGCTGAGCGAGATCCTCGATCGCACCACGCGCCAGCGCGAACCGCAGGTCGAGCGCGTGCTGGGCCAGGGGCAGATCCTGGACATGCGGGAAACCGTACGCTCGGTGCCGGTGGCGCGGCCAGTGCAAGAGTACGCGATTCGGCTCACGCTGGCGACACACCCGGAGAGCGAGCTTGCCACCGAGCTGACCAAGCGCTTCGTGCGCTTCGGGTCGAGCCCGCGCGGTACACAGGCGCTGATCCTGGGCGGGAAGGTGAACGCGCTGGTATCCGATCGCCTGTACGTCGCCTCCGACGACCTCCGCGCCGTGGCGCGCAATGCGCTACGCCATCGTCTGCTGCTCAACTTCGACGCGGAGGCCGAAGGCATCGATGGGGATGCCATCGTCGAGGATATCCTGCAGCGGATCCCTCCGCCCTCCGAGTAGCGCCGGGGGCCGTCACCCCTTCTCACCGAAGAGCCCTTACTTGGCCGCCTCCAGCGCGCTGCTGGACGAGAGCCTGCTGCGCAAGCTCGAAGTCCTCTCGCTAGCCACACGCCGTCCGGCGTACGGGCAGCTGCGGGGCATGCACCGCTCTCGGCGTACCGGCTCGGGGTTGGTGTTCACCGACTTTCGGCCGTACAGCGCGGGCGACGACATCCGCCGGATCGACTGGAGCATCTATCTTCGCCTCGACCGCCTCGTCCTCAAGCTGTTCGAGGAGGAGGCGGACGTGCCGATTTACCTCTTCCTGGATGCCAGCCTGTCGATGGACTTCGGCACGCCGACCAAGCTCGACTATGCGCGCAGGGCTGCTGCTGCGCTGGCCTACGTGGCGTTGCTCAATCACGACCGGATCAGCTTGGTGGCGTTCGCCGACGGGATCGTGCAGGCGTTACCGACACGGCGCGGCAAGAACCAGGCCCCGCAGGCGTTTCGCTTCCTGGAGAACATCCGCGCCAGCGGGCAGACCAGCCTGCATGCCACGCTGCGAGAGTTCTTCAGCACTCCGCGTACGCGTGGAATCGCCATCGTCATCTCCGACTTCCTCGATCCCGACGGCATCGAGCCGGCGTTCGCGGTGTTGCGCCGTTTCCGGCACGAAGTCGCCGCCGTGCACGTGGTCGCCAAGGAGGAGCGCGATCCGCCTCTGCCCGAGGAGGTCGTGCTGATCGACGCCGAGGACGGTAGTGCGAATGAGCTGGAGGTGACACCGAGCCTGCTCGAGGCCTATCGCGAAACCTTCGCCCGCCATGTGCGCGATATCGAGGCGTACTGCCGCAAATACGGATGGGGCTACGTGCAGGCCGCCACCGAGGTGCCGATCGAATCGCTGATGCTCAGAGTATTGCGAGAGCAGGGGCTGCTGCGGTGAGGTTCGCGGCGTTGTCGACAGGGTCCGCTGTCCTGCTGCTTGCCGCTGTGGTCGGTGCAGTGGTGCTGCTGTATTTGCTCAAGCCGTCGCCACGGCGGATTACGGTGTCGTCCACGCTGATCTGGCGGCGTGTCCTGCGCAGCCGTAGGCGCGCCCCGGACCGACTGCGCTGGTGGATGTCGCTGCTCTTGGCGACGCTCGTCGCACTGTGCGTAGCGCTGGCGCTCACGCGCCCGCGAATGGGGAGTTCGAGCACGGCTCTCCATGGGCTCGTGCTGGTCCTCGACAACTCGATCACGCTGTCCGCACGCACCTCGGACGGGCGCACACGCTGGGACCATGCCGTTGAGCGTGCGCGCGGGCTGATCCGCACCGGTCCAGCCAGCGCTCGCTACCTCATCGCGGACACTCAGCGTCAGATCGGTTCCCCACACTTCGAGGAGGCGGATGCCGCGCTCGCCACGCTGGAGCGCCTGCGCGTGACGGCGGGCGGCGAACCGGTCTTTCCGCAGGTGGTCCCGCCCGGGGATCCGGATCTGCGAGCGGTGCTGATCAGCGACGGCGTGGCGCGACTGGAGGTTCCCGGCGGTGTGGAATCGCTGCCCGTCTTCCAAGTGGCGGACAACGCCGGTATCACCGCGTTCGACGTGCGTGCTCTGCCGGCCGATTCCACGCACCAACAGGCCTATGTCGAGGTGCTGAACGCCTCACCGGCCCCACGCGCGATGGAGGTGAGCGTGACGGGTGCCGGCCATCCGCCGTTGACGCGCGTGCTCCAGCTTGCGGCCGGCGCCAGCGCCCGCGAGCTGTTCGACGTCTCGACGTTCGACGCCGGACCGCTGCGTGCTGCCGTGTCGATGGCGGGCGATGCGCTGTCGGCCGACGACGTCGCATTCTCGTTCGCGCGTGGACACCACATGCGGCGGGTGATACTGGTGACCTCCGGCAACCCCACACTCGAGCGGTCGCTGCGGCTGCTCCCCCGCGTCCAGCTCACTGTGATCGCGCCTGGCCGCTACACCGACCGAGGAGGCGTCGATGTCTGGGTGTTCGACCGCTACGCGCCGCCGCAGCCACCGGCCGCGCCGGCCCTCGCGTTTCGACCGTCCCGGGTCGACTGGCTGCCTGCAGCCCGGGGCGACACAGGCGAGACCTCCGTCTCAGCGTGGGTGCGCGGGCATCCTCTCACCGAAGGGCTGTCGTTGCAGGATGTGATCGTCTCGAATGCACTCGTCGCGCGCGACGTCAACCGGTTCGAAGTGATCTGCGCCGATGCCCAGCGCCGCCCGCTGATCCTCGCGTCGCTCCACGGCCCGCGCCGCGTAGATGCGACTTTTGCGCTCGACGATTCCAACTTGCCGCAACAGGCGGGCTTTCCGGTGTTGCTGAGCAACGCGCTCGAGTGGCTGGCCGGCGAATCGCGGTCGGTGCAGGCGAGAGTTGGGCTGATCGAGGTGCCGGTGCCTGCGGCGAAAGTACTCGATCTACAAGGCCATGCGGTGCCGACTCGTCCGCTGCCGGGCGCGACGTTGATCGAAGCATGGGAGCCCGGCTTCTTGACGGCGACCGCGATCGACCGCCGGGTACGAGTTGCGGTGAGCGTTCTGGACCCCGCGGCGACCAACATCAACGCGAGCCGGTTTGCGGACACGCCTGCGGCACCCACGTTCGTGAGCGAGCCCCGCTGGCGCGTTGAGGTGTGGGCGGCGCTGCTGCTCGCCGCTGCTTTGCTGCTCGTGCTGGAGTGGTGGACATTCAACCGGCGGCTCACGGTGTAAGGGGTGAAGAGTGAAGGGTGAAGAGTGGAGGAGGTGAAAAGGTGAAAAGGTGAAGATGTGAAGGAGAAAATCGGGCCGCGTACGCGGCACCCTTCACCTCATTCACTTCTTTCACTGGTTTCCCTGCACCCTTCACTCTTCACGCTTCACCATCTCATGCTGACGTTTGAGGCGCTCTGGCCGCTGGTCCTGTTGCTCGCCATCCCGCTGATCTGGTGGTGGGGGCGCCGCTCCGCAACGAACCTTGGGCGGCGTCACATGGCGGCCGCCACCGCGTTGCGGGCCGCGGCCCTGCTGTTGCTCGCGCTGGCGTTGATGCGGCCGGTCTGGCATGCCGCTTCGCGCGCGGTGTCCGTGGTGTATGTGATCGACGTCTCACGCAGCGTGGCACCGGGGTTCGTGCGGTCGGCGCTCGAGTGGATTCGTGCCGCCGAGCGCGAACGGACGCCGGCCTCTTCGGCCTACGTGGTGTTCGGGGAGCGGCCAGTAGTCGCTCCCGACCTGGAACACGTCCAGCGCATCGGCGTGACCAGCGAAGGCAACGGCGAAGTGGGTGCGGTGGCACAGGGCGCCACCAACATCGAGCTCGCACTCGACGCGGCGCTGCTCGCGTTCCGCCCGGGTCAGATCAAGCGTCTGGTCTTGTTCAGCGATGGCAACCAGACGCGCGGCGACCTTTGGCGCGTGCTGCCACGGCTGCAGGCTGAGTCCGCACGCGTGTTCGCGTTTCCCGCTCGGGAGCGCGCCGTGCAAGATGCCTGGGTGGAGGGGATCGAGACCGCGCCGGCTGTGCGGCGCGACGAGCCCACTAGGATCGTGGTCCGCGTGGTGAGCGAGGCGGCCGCGCCGGCACTGGTGCGTCTGGCCACCCCCGATTGGGAGTTGGGGCACCGGCAGGTGCGGCTTGTGCCGGGCGTGAACACCGTCGAGTTCCGTACGCGCCTGCGCCAGAGTGGAGTGGTCGAGCTTGCAGCGGAGGTCAAGGCGCAAGGCGACACGGTGCCCGAGAACGATCGCTTGCAGCAGTCGGTCTGGGTCGGCCCGCGGCCCCGGGTGCTGTATGCGGAAGGGCAGACCGATGCGGGCGCTTATCTACGCGATGCGTTGCGGCGCGACGGCATCGACGTGACCGGCATCCGCGGACCGGAGCTGCCGACCTCGGCGAGCGCGCTCGCGTCCTATGACGCTGTGATCGTGAGCGACGTGTCGCGTGCAGTGTTGGACGAGCCGCGCATGCAGGCTCTCGCCGCGTACGTGCGCGATGCCGGAGGCGGCCTGGTGTACGCGGGCGGCGAGACCACGTACGGGGAGTCCGGTTTCTCCGGCAGCGACCTGGAACGGGTGCTCCCGGTCGAGTTCAAGGCGCAGGAAAAGCGCCGGGACCTCGCGCTGGTAGTGTGTCTGGACCGCTCCTACAGCATGAAGGGACGTCCGATCGAGCTGGCCAAGGCGGCTACGCGCGCAGCGCTCGACCTGCTCGAAGAGCAGCATTATTTCGGCGTCATCGCGTTCGACTCGCAGCCGCACGATACAGTGCCGTTGCAGCAACTGCGCAGCAAACGCAAAGCCGAGGACCTGATCGACCGAATTCAGGCCAGCGGCCAGACCAATATCTATCCCGCGCTCGCCACCGCCTTCCGCTGGCTGCAGAACGCGCAGCCCAAGCGTCGGCACGTGATCCTGCTCTCCGACGGGGACACCGCGCCCGCCGATTTCGAACGCCTAGTAAAGCGCTTGGGTGACGCGCACATCACGGTGTCGACGGTCGCGATTGGACCGTCGGCCGAGCGCGAGCTGATGAGCAACATCGCGCGCTGGGGCAGGGGACGGTCCTACTTCGCGGAGGACGTGGCCATGGTGCCGCAGATCTTCGTGGAAGATACACAGAATGTCTCGCGCACTACCCTAGTCGAGGAGCCGTTTCGGCCGGTGGTCAAGCGCAGGATCGAGGCGCTGCGCGGCATCGACTTCGGCACCGCGCCGCTGTTGCGGGGCTTTGCCAGTATGAAACCACGCGACGGAGCGGAGGTGTTTCTGGAGTCCGATTCGGGCGCGCCGATCCTGTCACGGTGGCAGTACGGTCTGGGGCGCACGCTGGTGTTCGCATCTGACGTCAAGAATCGTTGGGCGGCGGATTGGCTGACGTGGCATGGCTACGGGAAATTCTGGAGCCAGGTGGTGCGTGACGTCATGCGGCGCGATACCGGCGAGGAGATGCGCATGCAACTCACCCGTGACGGCGATCGGGCGCGGGTGGAACTGGAAGCGCCTACGCACGAGGGCTTGTGGCAGAACCACCTGGTGCCGGTGGTGCGGGTGTCACGCCCCGGAGGCGGGGAGGAAGCCCTGCGCTTGCAGCAGCACGCGCCTGGCGCGTACAGCGCCGTACTCGCGCTCGATGGTGTTGCTGCGGCCCCGTACGTCTTCCGGCTGGAGGTGGGCGGCGGAATCGATGCGGCCACGGCGCGCCGCGTAGGGGTGCGGAAGCTGTATTACCCGTATGCGGACGAGTATCGCAGCCGCGCGCCAGACCTGCCGCTGTTGCAAATGCTCACCGAACAAACCGGAGGGAAGCTCACGCCGACGACCGAGGAAGTATTCGCGGCCGGCAACGACCGCGGTCGCGTCCGAAGCGCGCTATGGCCTTGGGTCGCGGCCTTGGCGCTGCTGGTCTACCTGCTGGACATCTCGGCGAGACGGGCGCCCGGGATCCGGCGCTGGCTCGACGCCGGCTGACCGCTTGGCGGGCAGCGCGACTTGACGCCAGCCGTATCTCCGCGGTAGCGTCACACGAAATCAAAAAACGTACGAATCCCCAATCAAATCTGGAGACCGTTGCGTGAACTCCCTGCCGGTGGTCATCGTGGGCTTTCTCCTGGGCATGGTCCACGCTACCGATGCGGACCACGTCGTTGCCATCACGACGATCGTGTCCCGCGAGCAGAGCATCAAGAGCGCCGCCTCCATCGGGGTGCTCTGGGGACTCGGCCATACCTTCACGGTCTTCTTGGTTGGGGGAGCAATCATCCTCTTCCGCTTGGTGATTCCGCCGCGGGTGGGCCTGGCGATGGAGTTTGGCGTGTCGCTCATGTTGATCCTGCTCGGCGTGCTGACTCTGAGCGGCGTCAGTCGATGGGCCCGTGCGCGTCTGTTGCCGGCGGCGAACGGGAGCTTCGTCACACACTCGCATGCACCGGGAAGCGGGGCCCATTTACACCTACACGTGCATGGCGACTACGTGCACAGTCATGTCCACGGCCATGGTGCCGACGAGCATGGACACAGCGAATCGGCCACCCCCCCGGCTTGGCTGGATCGACGGCTGGGCCGCCTGGGATTCTATCGGTCCGTGCGGCCGCTCGCGATCGGCGTGGTGCACGGCCTGGCCGGTTCGGCGGCGATCGCGTTGCTCATCTTGGCCCAGATTCCGCAGCCAGCCTGGGCACTGCTGTACCTGCTGCTGTTCGGTGTGGGCACGATTGCCGGGATGATGCTAATCACTTCCGCGATCGCGGTACCCTTCGCATACAGCCTGAAGCGCCTGCCGCATCTCAACATCTGGTTGCGGTTGGCCGCCGGCCTGATCAGCCTTAGCCTCGGACTGTACCTCGCGTATCACATCGGCGTGGTGAGCGGGCTCTTCACCGGCAGTCCTCGATGGACGCCCACCTGAATCCGGGTGCGGGCGAGTATTACCTTTTCTAAAACCATAAGATAGACGGCCGAATCTCAAGCACTTTCTTGCGCGGCGCAGCGTTGACTGCGGTGCGCAGAAGGCTTAGATTTCAATGGATGTCCGCGCCTGCCCAATCGCCTGGATCCAAACGCACTTTCGGACCGAAGCAGCTCCTGACCGGGGTCGCGCTGATTGCACTGGGTGTGATCGCCGCGGTTGCGGTGCTGCGTGAGGTGACGCGCGCACCTAGCGGCTCCGGGTCCGCCGCAACCGTCGGGAATGCGTATGCCGGTATCGTCCCACGTCCGGCGCGTACGGCCGCCGAGGAGCGTTATGCCGCTGGTCTTTGGCCGATCCACGAGATCGTCCAGGCGTCCGCTGTGCGCATGACCTTCGCGGGTCTGTCGTACAAGATGGGAGAGATCGACAAAGCAGAGGTGAAAAAGCGCGTCGTGCCGCTCAGTAAGGAGTTCGAACAGGCGCAGGAGAAGTTCGACGCGCTGTCGGTGCCCGACTCGATGCAGACGCAGCATGAGCAGTACGCTGAGGCACTCCGCCTGTACCGGAACGCCTCGACGGAGATGGTCAAGGTGGCTCAGGACGGCAAGGACGAGCATCTGGTCAAGGCGCAGGCGATGAGCTACAGCGCATCCGAGAACCTGCTGCGCGTCGGAGACGTGCTCTGGCCGGGGGAACACCGGCCGAACTGAATCGCAAGAACTGACGGCTCTCGCCGCCGAGGCGGAAGTCTGCAGGAGCAGCAGCACTGGCGTTATAGGTCGTACAACAACTGATGGGGGGTATGCGTATGAAGAAAGTGATCGGAACATTCGCCTCGCTCGGGCTGGCGGCCGTCGGGCTGTTCGGCGCGGCCGCCGCGCAGGCGCAAAACTGCTCGGTGTGGCTCGTGGAGAGCAGCCGCTTCATGAACGTGCCGTTTGGCGCTTTCATGCCTGATCGCGCTTATGTCCCGGGGAGCAACAGCCCGAACAACAATATCAACACGGTCGATCTGCCGGTCAACGTCGGCGTGATCAAGTGCGGGAAGGAGCTGATCCTGTACGACTCCGGCTGGAAACAGCAGGACTATCTGAAGATGACGGGCAGCGACCACTGGGCGCCGCTTCCCGACCAGCTCAAGATGCTCGGCTTTAACGCCACCGACGTGACCAAGATCGTCATCGGCCACGGGCACTGGGACCACGCTGGTCAGCTCATGGACTTCCCCAATGCCGTGCTGTATGTGCAGCGTGAGGAGCTCAAGGGCATCGAGTGGGCGCTGAACTATCCGAATCCTAGGATCAGTGCGGTCAATACTTCGCCCGGTGGCTGCATGCGCACGCCTGCCTGCGGCTACCCGCCCAAGACCTTGGACGAGATCTACGGCAAGGTCCTGGCGGGCAAGGCGATGATCGTGGATGGCGAAGCGGAAATCGCGCCCGGTGTGAAGATCCATCCGGCCTTCCGCGCCCACACCGCGGGCTCGCAGCTGCTTGAGGTGCCGACCAGCATCGGCAAATTGGTGTTCGGCTCCGACGCCTACTCGTCCTGGGAAGGCCTGCGTGATTGGATGATCGCAAATCCGCAGCAGACGGATACCGTGCAGCAGTTCCTGGCCTACGAGAAGTGCTACAAGATCACCGGTGGCTACCAGAACTGCGTGTCTGCGCACGAGCCGCTGTCCTATACGGACAAGTATCCGCTGACCAAGAACTCTTGGATCGGGATCAACGGGTCGCGTATGGCGGAGATCGCGCTCGCGGCGGGCGAGAGATCGCGCCATCCCTGATCGTTCTCGCAAGTAGCCCGTACCGTTCTGAGGCGAGGAGTCCGGAGTGCCGGGCTCCTCGCTTTTTTTGCCGTCTATGATATTTGCGTTGCTTGAGCGCGCGTTCTGGCTGCTCGTGGGGTGCCTGCTGTTGGCATGTCCCGCTCTGGCCCATGACCCCAGTGCCTGGGGCGGGATGTTTCGCACGCGTGACGCAGGCGCTACTTGGCTGCCCGTCGACGGTGGATTGTTCATCGGTGGAGCCATCAGCCTCGCGGTGGACCCCAGGGATCCGAACCACCTCCTGTATGCGACGGACACGCGTCTGCTGCGCTCGCGGAACGGGGGGAGGGACTGGGTACCAGAGCAGCCCTCCGTATTCTTCGGACCTGCACTGGCGGCGGCGTTCGACGCGCGTGGCACGAGCGCCATCGTCGCCACCTCCGCTGGGCTGTATCGAAATGAGAGCGGGGCGCGCGAGTGGACGCCGGTGCCGATCCCCGCTTCGGCCAGTCCGGCGCGCTATGTTGCGGCAGGAGCAGAAGCGGGGTCGTACTACGTCGCCGGCGCACAGGGTCTGTACCGCTCGCTGGACGCGGGTGCCAGCTGGCAGCGCATCGGAGAAACGTTGCCCGAGACACCAGCCAGCGCCTTGATCGTACAGATGCGTCCGTCCGAAACCGTGTATGCAGTTATCCAAGGCACGGTGTGGGCCGCTGCCGCGGGTGGTGTCGACTGGTCCGCACGTAGCGTAGGCTTGCCGCTGGGCGAGGTCGAAGTGGTTGCGCTCGGCCCGCGAGGAGAGGGTCTGTGGAGCGCGGCTGCCGGAAGACTTTATGTAAGTGGTGACCAGGGTCAGACCTGGACGCCGCAGGGAGAACCGTTGCCGGAGGCCGGGATCAGTATCCGGGGCATCGGCGTCTCGGGTGACGGAGACCGCATCGTACTGGCGACTCACCGGGGGCTTTACCGCAGCACGGACGCGGGGCACCACTGGGGTCTGATCGAGAGCAACCTACCGGTGCATCTGGAAGCAGGTCCGCTGGTGCGCGATCCGACCGACCCGGATACGCTCTATGCCGGGTTCTCGCTCACGCCCTACGGCGAAATCTGGCGCCGGGCTGAGCAGGGCACCAGTCTGCTGGCACTTGTCGATCCGGTCAGCCTTGCCGGTGGTGCTGCGTTCTTAGCGCTCCTCTTGGCAGCGGGCTTGCTGCTCGTGCGCAAACTGATGAGGCTTTCCAGCTCGGCCCCGGGGCAGGCGACGACCAAGACATCCTGACATGAGCAAGAAGGGAATCTATATCTCGGCCGCTGCGGCGGTTGCGCTACTGGGAGCGTTCGTCCTCGGGTGGTTCCTCTGGCGCCAGGATGAGAGGTGCATCGAGTATCCGATGGCGGTGGCGACCGACATCCCCACAGCAGTGGCTGTCGGGCCCAGCGGAGAAGTGTGGTTCACGATCGATTTCGGCGATGCGATGGGCGTCATTCGCGACGGCAAGCTCGACCGCATCGCGAAGTCCGGACGCAACGTGGAACCGATCGGCTTGGCGGTCGATGCCAGCGGCGCGGCCTGGTTCACGGACCCGGCCGCGATCGCCATCGGACGGATCGGACCGGACGGCAAGCTGTCGTCGGTCCCGCTCGGCACGCCGATCGCAAGGTTAGCCCGCCTTGCCGCTGCGCCAGATGGCGCGATCTGGTTCGCCGAGGCCACCGGCTACAGCTTCACCCGTCTCAAGGATGGCACCCTGACTCGGCATACGGTCGAGTCGTTGCGCGGCGGACCTTACGGCGTAGCCGTCGCTGGCGATGGAACGGTGTGGGGTACTTTGCAGGCAGGCAATCAGCTTACGCGGATCGGAACGGCGGGCGACATGACCGACTACGAGTTACCCACCCGGGCCTCATCGCCTACCGATGTAGCGGTCGGCCGCGACGGCAGTGTGTGGGTGGTGGAGTTTCGCGGTAACAAGCTGGCTCGGTTCAAGGATGGAAAGTTCACCGAATATCCGCTCCCCGAAGGCAAGGCCGCACCTTCCGGTCTTGCCGCCGCGCCGGACGGTTCGATCTGGTTCGGCGTGCTGCGCGGAGCGGCTCTGGGACGCCTGCGCGACGATAAGATGCGCTTTTTCGCGTTACCGCGCGACAACGCCCGGCCTTACAGCGTCGCCGTCGATCAGCAGGGCAACGTGTGGTACGCCGACATCACCGGCTACGTCGGAATGATGTCGGCCCCGAGACGCTGACCGAGGTTCGCGTCACGCACGGAGCAATCTCGATCATCGCAGCTCGAGGATCCAGTCGTTTCAGGCGACGCTCAGGACAGGCGAGCGAGCATGCGCCAGGCATTGATGCTCAGCACGACGCCTACCAGTAAGATCAGGATCGAAGTCGCAAGCTGAAGCCGCGCGGCCCAGGGTCCGGACAGCCAGTCGAGGATCTTGGGGCCGACCTTGGCTGCGATGACGCCGACCAGGACCAGCACCGAGGCGAATCCCAAGCTGAAGATGAGGACCGTGCCCAGCCCCAGCATGACCTTGCCCTGAGCGAGAAGGCTGAGCAGGATGCCGAGCGCGATCGGATCGGGCACCAATCCCCCTGCGACCCCCAGGCCCAAAAGGATCCAAAGGCTCGGGCGCCGGGTGGTGAGCAAGCTCATGTCGTGGGTGTGACGGAAGCCCAACCCGTGCGTGTGGTAGCCCACTTCTTCGTGGAGATGGGCGTGGGCGTGCGTGTGCGCGAGGCCATGGTGATGTCCATGCTCGCCGTCGTGCGTGTGATCGTGCAGATGGACATGGTCGTGCGCACGCGTAGGATCGATCGGCTGATAACTCATAGGTCGGGCCGGGTCGCCAACCTCGGGATCGGCGGAGTGACGGACCCGCCCGAGAGCATTTGGCAGCATCCCACGCTGGCTCCAGGCTGACCAGAATCCGATGACGATCACGAGCAGGCCGGTTGCCAGCGCCATCCATGCCTCTATGCGCTGCGGCATCATCCCGGGCAACCCGAGTGCCGCGAGCACCCCTACCAGCACGATCCCGCTCGTGTGCGAAAGCGTAACGAATACGCCCAGAATCCATGCGTCGGTGGGTTTCCCGCGCACCCCGACGATGTAAGCCGCTGCGATCGTCTTCCCATGGCCTGGAGTGGCCGCGTGGACCGCGCCGTTCCAAAAGCTTGATGCGAGGTAGAGGAGCGCTTCGCCCATGGGCCTGGATCGTGTCTTGTGAACTTCGGTTGGCGGCGAGGATAGAGATGCACGCTAATCGGGTCAAGGCGCCACGTATTCCCACACACCGCGAACGAGGCGCAGTCCAGACTGTCATCGCCTCGGCACGCTCGGATCGGTCCCTGCCGTTCGCCTTGCCATGCTACATCGTGGTTTCCCTGCGGTGCGCCAGCGCGGTTGCGCCCGTAGCTTCGTGCGGGCAGATGCCGATTCCCAGGGGGGCGGGACTAGATAACCAACTCCTGACTGCCGATCCGAACAGGCTGCAATGTCGCAGCGACGAGCATGTAGGCGACCGGGTCGATACCGCGATGCACTTCCCCTGATGCCCTGCCGCTCGGCGATCTGCCCCGGTGCCTCGGGCACGGGCAGCGGTCGGGCTCGGGCGCTAGCTCGCTTTGCCGTGTAGCCGAAGGTTTGCAACGCGGTGTGATTCCACGAAAGGATCTTGCGATCGTGAACGCAAGCTTAGACTGCGTCTGCGCACCGTTCGATTGCTGCCGCCGGCAACCTGTGCGTCGCCTCGGTGCGATGTCTGCACACGATTTCGCACTGGATCGAGGCGCTCTCGATCAAGGGCTCGTCCGCGTCTTTCATCGGCGCCGCCGACCACCTAACGGGAGAACGTCCCTGCGACCGCTCGAGTCGCGCGGCGAGCGGGGGTCGGTGCGCACTGTGTGTGCGCGCCGATTCTCTCCAATCCAGTCGAACAAGCGGGCTTCAGCGCGCGCCCACGCGTCGGCGGCGAGCGGCTCGCCCTCGCCGGCTAATATGGAAACAAAAGCGGGGACGCCGCTGTTGTCCAACTACTACAGTGCCTCGGCACCGACGAAATCCGACTCGATTTAAGCCCGCCGCAGCGCGGCGATGCCGTTCTTCTGGTTGTTCGAGCCGTTGTTCCAGTGTGCACACCAACCGGATCGATTCGCCCCTCGTGAGGTTCTCCAGCCCCTGCAGGATTATGTAGTGTTGTTAAGAGGGGAGGTCTCCCTGCTTGAAGCATGCTCGAGGCGCCACGCGGCTTTGTCCCCGCGAACAGTATAGGTGGTTCCACCTCAGATGCGAAAATCTGATTGTCAAAACTAGATAAGACGCTATTCTATAAAGATAATTCCTCTGGAAACCTCGCAGATTCGGCATGGCTAGCCCCCCAGCCATCGACGAGGCCTCTCGGCTCGATCGTTCTCGAAATGCGGCAGCTCTGGGTTCACGCAACGTCGAGCTGGGTCCGATGTTGCGGGCAGGGGGGCGTCGAATCAGCTCGGAAGCGTTGCAGCGCTTCGGGCGCCGATCCGATGACTCTGCCGACTGCACGATGTCGGCGGGGGGCGACTGCGCTGCGCGTCGCAAGTCTTGCAGCGCAGCTACTCAGCGCGACGTGGCCGCGCAGCACCCCCTCGAGTCGATGATGCGCGAGTCACGGCTTCTTCAATGCGTCCCGGATTTCACGCAGCAGAACGATATCCTCGGGCGGCGCAGCGGGAGCTTCCGGTGCTCTCCTGAGGCGGTTGATCTGTTTCACCATCACGAAGATGATCAGTGCGAGGATCAAGAAATTGATGAGGATCGTGATGAAGCTGCCGTAGGCGAATACCGGCACGCCAGCCTTGCGTAGAGCGTCCAGCGTTTCCGGGGTGCCTGGCGGGACCTGCGTCAGCGGTATGAAGAAGTTGGTGAAGTCGACCTTGCCCAGTACGCGGCCGACAATGGGCATGACGAGGTCATTGACTACGGAATCCACGATCTTGCCGAAAGCTGCGCCGATGATCACGCCCACGGCGAGGTCCACGACGTTGCCTTTCATCGCAAATTGCTTGAATTCCGACGTGAAGCTCATGAGGTTCTCCCCTGTGATGTGGTCCCAACTTGGAAACGGCGCCGCGGCAAGCTCATGGTCCAACTGCGCGCCGCCACGTGCTCTGAACTCCCTCGGCCCCTCGGGGGATCTCGCTTACAACGCCGGCTGGCGTACACGCGCGGGCTTCAACGGCCAGCACGCTAGCTCGTCCCGGCCCAAGAACGAGGGGATCGGCGCCGTGCAGCAAATGTCCGCACAGCAAGAGCTCGGTTCGCCCTGACGGAGCCGCGAGCGCGCCCGCATCTGAGCGCAGCGGTGCTCGCAACACCATCAGACCCTGCGTCCTTCCACAAAGTGCAGACGCCAGTGACCCAGATCCAGGCTGTCTGTACGCACCCGTCCGCCGCTGGAAGGTGCGTGTACGAACCGGCTGGTACCGATATAGATCGCCACGTGCGAGGACTTCTTGCCCTCTTCGTCGAAGAAGAGCAGATCGCCGCGCCGGAGATCGCGAGCCTGTACCGGCCGCGTGCGATCGCGCAGCGCGTGGGTTTCGCGCGGCAGGGACACACCGACCAGCCGGTAGCTATATTGGACTAGCCCACTGCAGTCGAAACCCGCCGGCGTAGTGCCTCCATAGCGATACGGTTTTCCGACCATAGCCAGAGCGTTGTCGGCGGCCTTGGCTGCGACGGTGTCAGTAGCGGTTACAGAACTGGGGGCGCGAACTTCAGGCGCTGATGCGCAAGCACTCAGCAGCAGCACACCTCCGAGCAGAAACAACGATCTCGAACGCATCGCCGAGCTCCTCCTGAGGCGCAGTGCGGCAGCAAGAACCAAGCCCATGGCCCGAAGCAGGCGTTGCGTCGGTCCTGAGCCTGTCCACTGCCGCTCGACTACACGAGCGCCGCGAGCGGGCATGCAACACACCGAGCACAGCCCATCGCGGCAGACGCGGAATGCGGCCAGGATATCGCTGTCCGACCCCGCGTTCGGGATCTCTGGTGCGGTTCTGCGCGCCACCGCCGAGGGAGTGAGTGCGCCGCGTAGAATAGCAGATCCGGTCTGCTGTTCGTCGTGACGATGGCCGCATCAGCGAATGCGGAGGTCATCGGCCCCGTTCCCGACTCGCGAGCCTCCGCGTGAAAATGACATGAAGCTGCTGATTGCCAGAACCGTCCGCGTGCTCGTCTGTGTACTGCCGTTGCTCGCGGCATCCATGGCCGACGGGGGGATCCCTGCGCTCACGTCCGATGGCAAGCCCGCCTCGCTCGCTCCGCTGATCGAGCGGGTCATGCCGGGCGTGGTGAACATCGCGGTCTTGCAGCGCACTCCGGAGCAGGACAATCCGATGCTGCAGGATCCGTTCTTCCGGCGCTTCTTCGGCCTGCCCGAGCGATCGGGCCCACAGATCTCGGCCGGCTCGGGCGTGATCGTCGACGCCCGCCAGGGGTATGTGCTGACCAACCATCATGTGGTGCGCGATGCGCAGCAGATCGTGGTCACGCTTACCGACGGACGTCAGTTGCAGGCCAAGCTCGTGGGCAGCGACGCCGGCACGGATGTCGCGCTGCTCAAAGTCGAGCCTGTCAACCTCAAAGCCCTGCCATTTGGCGACTCCGACGCGCTGCGCGTGGGCGACTACGTCCTCGCGATCGGTAATCCCTTCGGGCTCGGGCAGACGGTGACGTCGGGCATCGTGAGCGCGCTGGGGCGCACGGGCCTCAACATCGAAGGTTACGAGTATTTCATCCAGACCGACGCCTCGATCAACCCGGGCAACTCAGGCGGTGCACTGATCGATCTCAAGGGGGAACTCATCGGGATCAATACCGCCATCATCGGGCCGAGCGGCGGCAACGTCGGCGTCGGGTTTGCGGTGCCCAGCAACATGGCGCAGGCCGTCATGGCTCAGCTCGTCAGATATGGCGAGATGCATCGCGGTCGTGTCGGTTTGTCAACCCGCGACGTGTCGCCTGAGCTGGCGAGGACGTTGAAATTGCCGGCCAATCAGGGCGCGGTCGTGGTGGAAATCGCACGCGGGTCGCCCGCCGACCGGGCTGGCCTACGCGTGGGCGATGTCATCGTGGCAGTCAACGCGCGCCGTGTCCGCAGCTCGTCGGACCTGCGAAATCAAATCGGGCTGATCCCGGTCGGCGACGAAGTGGAGTTCAAGGCGCTGCGCGAGGGCGCCGAACGGACGTTCCGCATCCGTGTGGAAAGCGTGCGTCCCTTGGAGGCGGCCGCAGGCGAGTCGATTCCGGAGCTCGCTGGAGCCACGGTCGGCAACGCCCAACGAGACGGCAAGCCCGAGGCCGTCGCGGTGCTCGGTGTGGTGCGCGGCAGCCCCGCCTGGTCTCGCGGCCTGCGCGAGGGCGACCTGATCGTGGCGGTCAACCGCAAAAAGGTCCGCACGACCCGTGAACTCATCGCGGCGCTCGGCGAGCGCGGGGAAATGGTGCTCAGCGTGGTGCGAGGCGACTCGGTGTTCGGCATCGTGCTCAGGTCGTGACGAGCACGCGCGAGTCGAACCCAGCGCGCCTGGGCGTGTCGCCCGTACGTGCGACTGGATAGCTCGGGAACGCGGCCGCATCAGCGATTCCACTCCCGCTCTTGGAGTGTCCGCCATTGGATCTTGCCGGTGCTCGATCGCGGCAGCGCCTCCATGAGCTCGACCTGCCTCGGCACCTTGTAGGCGGACATGTGGGCGCGCGCCCACTCCAGGATCTGCTCGACGGTGACGTTGCCGCGCGCCTCGGGCCTGAGCACCACGAAGGCCTTGACCGTCTCGCCGCGCCGCGCGTCCGGCGCCGACACAACCGCCACCTCCGCGATATCGGGATGCCGGTACAAGGTCATCTCCACCTCTGCCGGCCACACCTTGTAGCCGGCGGCGTTGATCATCCGCTTCAGGCGATCGGTGATGTAGAAGAAGCGGTCCTCGTCGTAATACCCGAGGTCTCCGGTGCGCAGGAACCGACGCCCCTCGATCTCGCCGAACGCCGCTTCGGTGGCGTCCCGATTGGCCCAGTAACCCTTGAACACCTGCGGGCCGCGCACCACGATCTCGCCCTGCTCGTTCGGGCCGAGCGGATGCAGCGTATCGGGGTCGACCACCAGCGCCTCCGTGTCGAAAGTCGGAATGCCCAGGCATTGCTGGCGTAGATGTCCGGGCGGGTTCATGTGCGTCTGGGAGATGGTCTCGGTCATGCCGTAGGCTTCCATGTATTCGATCCCGCACAGCTCGAACAGCCTCTGGGCGACTGCGCGCGGCATGGACGAGCCCCCGCCGAAGACGTTTTGGAGAGACGACAGGTCATGGGTTGCCGTAGCGGGATGGGCCAGCAAGTCGACCACCATCGTCGGCACGTTGGCCCAGTGGGTACAGCGATAGCGCTCGATCATGTACGCGGCTGCTTCCGGGTCCCACCTCGGCAACAGGGCGATCGTTGCGCCCTCGAAGATCGGGGCGTTCATGCTGTGTTGCATGCCCGTGACGTGGAACATGGGTGCGGTGGCGAGCACCACCGAGTCCGCGTTCATTCCTTCCCAGCGCGCGCCGCCCACGGTGGTCGCCATGACCGTGGAGTGGCTATGCATGCAGCCTTTGGGTCTACCTGTGGTTCCGGACGTGTAGAGGAGCGCGCACAGATCGTCGTGACCGGCCAGCGGCGCTTCGGGAACGTAGGCGGCGGCCAGCGCGTCGTTCCAACCAACCACGCCGGGATCCAGCACCTGCCGGCGCGCTGCCGCGACCGCTTCGGGGACTTTGAGCGTGGTGGGCTGCGTGAGGTAGTCGGAGTAAGTGGCCATGATGGCATGCACCAGCACCCGCCCCATCAGCGGTTTGAACCGTGGGTACAGGTCCTGTGCGATCACTGCAGTGGTAGCTCCGCTGTCCACCAGGTAATGCTCCAGCTCCTCGGTGACATTCATCGGGCTGACCGGCACGACGACCGCATCCGCGCGCAGGATCGCATAGTAGGCGAGGATGAACTGCGGGCAGTTCTGCATGTCCAGCAGGACGCGGTCGCCTTTGCGTATGCCGCACCGCTGCTGAAGAAAGCCCGCCAGGCGCTCGGCCTGGTGGTGAAACTCGCGGTAGGTCAGGCGCGAGTCGTAGTAGATCGTGATCGGCTTGTCGGGATAGCGCGCGGCCGCCACCTCCTGGTTGTACCAGAGCGTGGTCTTCGGGTAGGTGAGGCGCTTGGGGTGCTGCTTCGGCCAGACGTTGCCGTAGTCTTCGGGTTTCATCTTTGCGACGCGTCAACCGCGCACTCACCTGGGGGCGAAGAGCGTGCGTCCGCTTGGCTCACGCAGTTGCCTGTTGCCGTTCGCGCTCCTGCAGCAAGCGCCACTGCACCTTACCCGTAGCTGACTTGGGCAGGCTGACCGCGAACTCCACCACGCGCGGGACTTTGAAGGCCGCCATGTGGCTGCGGCACCACTGCACGATCTCCTCCGGGGCTACGTAGCCGCGCCGGTCAGGCTTGAGCACGACGATGGCCTTTACCGACTCTCCGCGGTGTGCATCCTGGGCGGCAATGACGCAGGCCTCCTGGATATCGGGATGAGAGTACATGATCGCCTCGACCTCCGCCGGCCAGACCTTGTAGCCGGATGCGTTGATCATGCGTTTGAGGCGGTCGACGATGAAGAAGTAGCCGTCTTCGTCATAGCGGCCCAGGTCCCCGGTCCGGAAAAAGCGCTTGCCGTCGATCTCGACAAAGCAGGCCGCGGTGGCGTCGGGGTTCTTCCAGTAGCCCTTGAAGATCTGCGGACCGCTGCAAACGATTTCGCCGACCTCGCCCGCTGCGAGCTGCTGCAACGTGTCGGGATGAACGACCCGGGCATCGGTGTCGCAGATCGGGATGCCCAGACACTGCTGCTTGGGACGTTCGGGAGGGTTGATGTGAGTTGGCGCGATGGTCTCGGACAAGCCGTAGCCCTCGATGTACTCCAGCCCCGTCAACTCCCTGAGCCGGCGTGCCACCGCTTCCGGCATTGCCGCGCCGCCGCCGCCGATGCGCGACAGGCTGGAGAGGTCGTAGCGATTCAGGTTCGGGTTGGCCAGGAAGTCGATCGCCATCGTCGAGATGTTGGTCCAGCCCGTGACACGGTAGCGCTCGATCAGCCGCGCTGCCGTATCGCGGTCCCATCTCGTCATGAGCACAACCGTCGCGCCGGTGAAGATGGGCTGATTCAGGCTGCCTTGCATGCCGGTGACGTGGAACAGCGGGAGAGTGCCGAGCACCGTTGTATCTGGAGTCACGCCGAACCAGTAGGCGCCGGAGACGATCGTGCTCATCACGGTGGCATGGGTATGGACACAGCCCTTGGGCCTGCCGGTTGTCCCCGACGTGTAGGGCATGACGCAGAGATCCTCTGGCCCGGCGAGATGCGGTGCGGGAGCGATCCCCGCCGCGATCGCGTCGGCCCACAGGACCACGTTCGGCTCCGAGACCGCTTCGCGCTTCAGCTGGACCGCTTCGGGCAGAGTGAGGTCGGTTGGCCGGGCGACGTAATCGGCGTAAGCCGCGACAACGATCTGGCGCAGACAGGTCTCCCCCAGGAGAGGACGCAGTTGTGGATACAGCTCTTGCCCCGACACCGCCACGGCGGCCTCGCTGTCCGCAACGTAATGGCGTAGCTCTTCGGTGAGGTTCATGGGATTGACCGGCACGACCATGGCGTCTGCGCGCAGGATGGCGTAATAGCCGATTACGAACTGCGGGCTGTTTTGCATGAACAGCAGCACACGGTCGCCGCGCTGCACGCCGCACCGCTGCTGCAGGAACCCGGCGAGCGCGTCCACCTCGCGCTTTGCCTCCCGGAAGGTCACCGCCGAGTCGTAGTAGATCAGCGCCGGCTTGTCGGGATACCGTGCCGCGGAGACCTCCAGGTTGTAGTACAGGCTCGTCTTCGGATAGGTGAGGCTCTTGGGTAGACCTCTCGGCCAGAATTGGTGGTGACGCGGTTCCATGTTTCTCCTCCGTCCTCGTCGACGGGCGTGGCTTGGGTCCGACAGTTTAAGTCTGGAATCCCCAATCTTGAAATCCCGGCGTGCGCAGTCGGCGCGGTGCGAGGGGTTGCTTTACCCCACTCGGTGTTTGTGTCAGTATCCGCGCAAAACCGCTGTCCGGGAGCCGAGGCTATCCGCAGCGGCGGCGCAGCGAACAACAGATCCAAGGGGTGATGTGCCACTCGCCGAGACCAACCCGCGAGCCACCGCCGCACCGCAGTCCATGCGTCGAGAACCGGACGCCGCCGATGTGCTATTGAGCGTGCGCGACGTCACGGTGCGCTTCGGCGGCATCATCGCGCTCGACGGCGTCTCCTTCGACGTGCTTTCGGGTGAGATCGTCGGTCTGATCGGGCCCAACGGCGCCGGGAAGACCACGCTGTTCAACTGCCTTTCGCGCCTGTACGACTACGAGCCCGGCACGATCCGGTTCGCCGGGCGTTCGCTGAAGGATCTCCCGCGGCATCGGATCGCCCAGCTCGGAATCGGCCGGACGTTCCAGAATCTGGCCTTGTTCCGGACCATGACGGTGCGGGAGAACGTGCTGATGGGAGGGCACTGCCGCACGCGTGGCGGTTTTCTGGTCAACGCGTTCAGGCTGCCGATCGCCGCACGCGAGGAGCGACGACTCGAAGAGCAGACGCGGCGGCTCATCGAGCTGCTCGACCTCGGCGCAGTGGCGCAACGGCGAGGGTCGGACCTGCCCTTCGGGTTCCAGAAGCGGGTCGAGCTGGCACGCGCTCTGGCGAGCCGCCCCAAGTTGCTTCTGCTGGACGAGCCGGCCGCCGGTCTGAACCATGAGGAGGTAGAGGGGTTGATGGGCCTCATCCGGCGCGTGCGTGACGAGCTGGAGGTTACCGTGCTACTCGTGGAGCATCACATGAGCCTCGTGATGCGCGTGTCCGATCGCGTCGTCGCGCTCGATTTCGGCCGCAAGATCGCGGAGGGTGCTCCCTCTCACGTGCAGAACGATCCGGAGGTGATCCGCGCCTATCTGGGAGTGGCCGGCTGATGGCGGGGCTGCTCGAGGTCCAGGGCTTAAGCGCCGGTTACGGCCTGACGCGTGTGCTGCACGGCATCGATCTCGCCGTGGCCGAGGGCGGGATCACAACCGTCCTGGGAGCGAACGGGGCGGGCAAGACTACGCTGCTGCGCGCGCTGTGCGGGATGATCCCGGCGACCGGTCAAATCCTGTTGCACGGAGAGCAGATCACCGGACGTGCTACCGAAGACATCGTGCGGCGCGGTGTCGCGCACGTACCCGACGGGCGCGGAACGTTTTTGGACCTTACCACCGAAGAGAACCTGCGTCTGGGGGCCTACGTGCGCCGGGACAGGGAGCGCGTGCTGGAGGATTTCGAGCGTATCTTCACGTACTTTCCGCGCTTGCGAGAACGCCGGCATCAGCAGGCCGGCACTCTCTCCGGAGGCGAGCAGCAGATGCTGGCGATCTCGCGAGCGCTGATGCTGCGGCCGCGATTGCTGCTGCTGGATGAGCCATCCTTCGGGCTCGCACCTCTGGTGGTGCAGGACATCTTTCGCATCATGCGCCGCATCAACGACGAACAGGATGTGAGCATGCTGCTCGTGGAACAGAATGCTACGCTGGCACTGGATCTGGCGGATCAAGTGTATCTGCTGGAGACCGGCCGGGTGGTCGTCTCCGGGCCCTCGTCGGTGATCCGCAACGACGAGGCCGTACGGCGATCCTATCTAGGGTACTGAGTTCAGGGAGGCGCCAGAGGACTCGAGGCTTCTTGCCTGCTCTTCCGGGACCGCGGCAACGCCGCGTGGAGCCTTGTCAGGTCGCTCATTTGCGCTGCATACAGCATGTTCAAGGAATACGATCGATACGACGCGACGGGGCTCGCGGACCTGATTCGACGCCGGCAGGTGAGCGCGGAGGAGGTGCTGGAGGCGGCCATCGCGCGCGTTGAACGGCTCGATCCCGGGGTGAACGCCGTGGTGACCCGCTGCTTCGACCGAGCACGCGAAACGATCCGCCATACCCTGTCCGATGGCGCATTTCGCGGCGTGCCGTTCCTGCTCAAGGATCTCCACGCGCTGTGCGAGGGCGTGGTAACCAGCAACGGATGCCGCTTCTTCCGCGACAACGCAGCGGACCACGATACGGAGCTGGTGGCCCGCTACAAGCGGGGAGGGTTGGTCATCTTCGGCAAGACAAATACCCCCGAGCTCGGTCTGTCCATCACGACCGAGCCGGTGCTGTTCGGTCCGACGCGTAACCCCTGGGACCCGCAACGCTCGGCAGGCGGCTCCAGCGGTGGCGCGGCTGCGGCCGTAGCGGTCGGGCTCGTGCCCGCGGCGCACGCCTCGGATGGCGGTGGGTCGATACGAATTCCTTCGTCATGCTGCGGAGTGTTCGGGCTCAAGCCCACCCGCGGTCGTAACCCACACGGACCCGATCGAGGCGAGGGGTGGTCGGGAATGAGCACAGAGCACGTCTTGTCACGCAGCGTGCGCGACAGTGCTGCGCTGCTCGGACTGACCTCCGGTCCTGACACCGGCGCGCCCTACTTCGCGCCGCCGCCACAGCGGCCATTTGTGAGCGAGGTCACTACGCCGCCGGGGTCCTTGCGCATTGCGGTCGCAACGCGCACTCCAGCCGGTGAAAAGTCCGCGCCGGAGTGCGAGCGCGCAGCCCTCGACACTGCGCGGTTGCTGGAACACCTGGGCCACCGGTTGGAGGAGGTGACCCTCGACTTTGTCCCAACGGAGCTGGGACCTGCCTTTCGAACCGTGATCGGGGGAAACACGCGCGCGGCGATCGAGACTCATGCGGCGAAGGTGGCGCGCGCGCCCGGCCCGCACGAGTTTGAGCGCGTAACCTGGATGTACTATGAGGCGGGCGCCAAGGCCAGCGCCGCCGACTACGCGCGCGCGGTGCAGGTGATCCACCGCACTGGACGCCTCATGGGGCAGTTTTTCGAGCGCTACGACCTCCTGCTGACACCCACGCTGCCACGCCCGCCGGAGAAGCTGGGCGTGCTCCACATGAACCCCGAAGACTTCGACGCCTACGGTCGCGCCGTAGCGCTGTTTACTGCGTTCACCGTTCCGTTCAATGCCAGTGGCAACCCAGCCATGTCCGTACCGCTGCACTGGGATGCGGAAGGGTTGCCGATCGGAGTCCAGATCGCGGGCCGCTACGGCGACGAAGCGTCGCTGTTTCGGGTCGCCGCCCAGCTAGAGCAAGCCCGGCCTTGGTTCGATCGCCGGCCGGCAATGTCGGTGAGCGCGTAGCACGCGAGGCCGCAAACCATGGAAGCATTCCTGCATCAAGTGCTCTCCGGGCTGGCCAGCGGCGGGATTTATGCGAGCCTGGCCCTGGCGCTGGTGATGATCTACCAGTCCACCCACCACATCAATTTTGCTCAGGGCGAGATGGCGATGTTCTCGACCTATCTTGCGTGGGCTCTGATCAATGGCGGAGTGGCCTATGGCTGGGCTTTTGCGCTGACGATCTGCATCTCCTTCGTAGCGGGCGTCGTCATCGAGCGAGTGGTGATCCGGCCCGTGGAGAACGCACCTGTCCTGTCCGTGATCGCCGTGTTCGTTGCGCTGCTGGTGATCTTCAACAGCGTGGCGGGGTGGATCTTCACGTACACGATCAAGACTTTCCCCAGCCCCTTCCCGGAGCATCCGCTGTTCGGTAACAAGTACGTCTCCTCGCACGAGTTGGGCGCGATCGGCGTGACCTTGGTCGTGTTGGTGGTCCTGTACGTGTTCTTCCGCTTCACTCCGTTGGGTCTCGCCATGCGCGCCGCGGCGCAGAACCCTGTGTCCAGTCGTTTGGTCGGGATCCGCGTCGGCTGGATGCTGGCGCTGGGTTGGGGGCTCGCGGCGGCCGTGGGGGCGGTCGCGGGAATGCTCGTGGCACCGATCATCTACCTCGAGCCCAACATGATGTCCGGTGTTCTGCTGTACGCGTTCGCGGGCGCGCTGCTGGGCGGGGTGGATAATCCGTTCGGCGCAGTATTCGGTGGATTCCTGGTCGGCGTGCTGGAGAACCTAGTGGGCGCGTATGTGATCGGGACCGAGCTCAAGCTCACGGTCGCGCTGCTGCTGATCGTCGGCGTGCTGCTGGTGAAGCCGACGGGGTTGTTCGGGAAAGTATTCGTGACGCGCGTGTAGCCCGCCTCAGTGAAAGCGAGTGAACCGGTGAGACCGAATGCATGATGCCGTGACAGCACCGCCAGTCACCCTGCCTCGCTACGCGGGCCTGCCGGCCCGGGCGTGGAAGATGGTAGGGCTTACCGTGTTGCTCGCATGTGCGGTAGCGCTGCCGTTCGCGGTGAGCAGCTACCGCGTGTTCCAGCTCAACATGGTGCTGGTGTATGCGATCGTGTTGCTGGGTCTGAACATGCTGACGGGATACAACGGCCAGATCTCGCTTGGCCACGGCGCGTTCTACGCGATCGGCGCCTACGTGGCAGCGGTTCTCATGGATCGGTTCGGCTGGCCGTACTGGGCGACGATCCCGGTTGCCGGTGCGGCGTGCTTCGTGTCAGGATTCCTGTTCGGGCTGCCGGCGTTGCGGCTACGCGGACACTATCTGGCGCTCGCCACCTTCGCGCTCGCAGTGGCGATGCCGCAACTCCTCAAGTACAAGCACATCGAGCAATGGACCGGAGGAGTCCAGGGTATCGTGATCGTCAAACCCGACCCCCCGTTCGGCTGGACGCTCACGCCGGACCACTGGCTGTATCTATTTACGCTGGCGATCCTGATCGTGCTGTTCGTCTTGGGATGGAATCTGCTGCGTGGCCGCGTAGGCCGTGCCATGGTCGCCATTCGCGACCATCCCATCGCGGCCGAAGCCATGGGCGTAGACAGCGCGCTCTACAAGACGTTGACTTTCGGTGTGAGCGCGGCATACACCGGGGTGGCAGGCGCTCTGGGTGCAGTCGTCGTACAGTTCGTGGCCCCGGACAGCTTTACCGCGGGCCTGTCGATCAGCTTCCTGGTCGGCATCGTGATAGGCGGCATCGCATCGATTTCGGGTGCAATATACGGTGCGCTGTTCATCCAGTTTGTGCCCAATTTCGCCGACGAGATCTCCAAAGCCGCGCCTTGGGCCATCTATGGCCTGTTCCTGCTGGTGTTCGTCTACGCGATGCCCATGGGCGTGGCCGGGTTCGTGCGCATGGCCGCGGCGAAGCTGCTGCGCCGGCTCATGCCGCCCTCGTAGGTGTTACCCCAACCGATTACAATCGCCGCGGCCGCGGCGCAGCGACACAGGAGGAGTCACATGCGCACCCAACACGCTCTCTCAGCGTTACTTGCTTGCATCGCTTTCGCCGTCGCTACAGGCGCAAGCGGGGCGAAGAATTACGATCCCGGAGCATCAGACGAGGAGATCAAGATCGGCCAGACGATGCCGTACAGCGGTCCGGCCTCCGCTTACGGCACCATCGGTCGAGCCGAAGCTGCCTACTTTGACATGATCAACGCACAGGGCGGCGTGAACGGTCGCAAGATCCGGCTGATCAGCCTGGACGACGGCTACAGTCCGCCGCGCACCGTCGAACAGGTCCGCAAGCTCGTGGAGGAGGAGCAGGTACTGTTCATCTTCCAGAGCCTGGGGACGCCGACGAACACATCCATCCACAAGTATCTCAATGCGAAGAAGGTGCCGCAGCTGTTTGTGGCCACCGGCGCCACCAAGTGGGGCGACCCCGAGCACTACCCGTGGACCATGGGCTGGCAGCCCAACTATCAGACCGAGGCGCACATCTACGCGAAGTATCTGCTGACGACCAAGCCTGATGCCAAGATCGGCGTGTTGTATCAGAACGACGATTACGGCAAGGACTATCTCAAAGGCTTGAAGGATCGGCTTGGCGACCGCGTTTCGATGATCGTGCGCGAAGCGAGCTACGAAGTGACCGATCCAACCGTGGAGTCCCAGGTCGTGAGTTTGCAGGCCTCCGGTGCGGATACGTTTTTCATTTTCGCCACTCCGAAGTTCGCGGCCCAGGCCATTCGCAAGGCGTATGACATCGGCTGGCATCCCTTGACCTTCCTCAACAACGTCTCGATCTCGGTGGCCAGTGTCCTGCAGCCTGCCGGGCTGGAGAAGTCCGTCGGGCTGATCACTGCGATGTACGGCAAGGACCCCACGGACCCGCAGTGGGCCAAGGACAAAGGGTTCCAGGACTGGCTCTCCTTCATGAAGAAGTGGTACCCTCAGGGAGACCCGCACGACATCAATAACGCCTATGGCTACGGCGTTGCGCAGACCTTGGTTCAGGTGCTCAAGCAATGTGGAGACGACCTCACGCGGGAGAACGTGATGCGCCAAGCGGCAAACCTGAAGGACCTCGAGCTGCCGATGGCCCTGCCGGGCATCAAGATCAACACGAGCCCCACCGATTACTTCCCCATCAAGCAGTACCACCTTGCACGCTTCGATGGCAAGCGATGGGTCCTGTTCGGCGACGTGCTGAGCCGCTGAGCGTGGCGCAGAACGCCGCCTTGGGGGCGCGCAGTGGATCGCACGCTACGGCGGGCGACCAGGGATGACGAACCAACGGGAGACTCAATGCCTGACGCATCGCTCACAGGCCGTGTTGCGGTGATCACCGGCGCCAGCCGCGGCATCGGGCGGGCAATCGCCCTAACGCTGGGCGCGGCCGGAGCCCGCCTCGCTCTGGTCGGACGCGATCGAGCCATGCTCGCCGAGAGCGAGAAGCTGGCGCGGGAAGCGGGAACGGAGGCGCGTACCTTCGTCTGCGATGTGCGCGAGGAGGCCCAGGTGCGGACGCTGGCCGACGATGTGATGTCCAGTTTCGGAGCCGTCCACATCCTGGTGAATAACGCCGGCACCGCAATCCGCAAGAACGTCATCGACTTCTCGCTGGACGAGTGGCGCGCAGTGATCGACACCAACATCACCGGCGTGTTTTTGGCGTGCAAGTACTTCGTACCCCACATGAAGGGTCGCGGCTACGGGCGCATCATCAACTTGGCTTCGATCATGGCGCATGTCTCCAGCGGAGGACGTGGCGTGTACTCCGCAACCAAGCATGCGGTCGCGGGGCTCACGAAAGCGCTCGCGCTGGAGTTGGTTGGCGAGGGCATCACATGTGTTGCCATCAGTCCGGGGTTTGTCGCTACCGATCTGACTGCGCCCCTGCGCGCCGACCCAGCGAAGAACGCGGCCCTGATGGCCCAGACCCCGATGCGGCGTTGGGGCGATCCGAAAGAGATCGCAGCGCTGGCCCTGTACATTTGCTCCGATGCCGCAGCCTTCATGACCGGCAATGACATTCTCATCGACGGCGGATGGTGCGCGCAGTGAGCGGGCCTGCGGGTGCAGAAGGCTGTCCCGAACCGAGTCGCTCCGCGGCCCGGCGCATCCTATTTCGCGCGTCGCTAGACGGCGGGCACGCTTCTTGATCGGGTAGGAAGTTCTCTTCGTCGCTGCCGGCACAGGTCAACCTCAGCTGGCAGGACCTCCGCTCTGGTCCTCTGGGCGCGTTGGGCGTGCGCTGACGTTCCCCGCCCGTTCCTGACCCTCAGACGGCAATCCGGCTTCCGGGGACCGGAGCCTTGCCCCGGTCTGCGGACGCGCGAAGCAAAGCGCGCATCGCCGGCACAAAGCTTGCAGTTTGTCAACCCGAACCCGACCGGGCGTTGGACGCCGGTCGCCCACGAAATCGCGCCGCGCTGTCGCGGCGGGTTCTCCGAGCCGCAGACGAAGGTGGGCTGCACCTGGCCCGAGCGGCACCGAACTGGCAGGCGACTGAGCATGGAACTGTGGACGAGAGTCACGGGCAGAAACCACGCGCGTCCGAGAGCGAGCGCTGTAGGCGTCGCGCGCGCAGCAGGGCACGGCTGTGGCAGTTGGCCCGCCTCGTCCATGGATGCTTGAGGCGCGGTCCGTGCAGGCCATCATCCAATCTTGGCTCGACGGGCAGTGCAGGCGCACTGCAGGCGCCGCCACCGGCGTCGTGCTGGTCGTTCCGAAGGGCGGCAAAGAGCTTGTCGCTGCCGCTCACTGGCCTTCGGGCAACGACGTCAGTAGCGAGCTCGAGGCGGCGGCCCGAAGCGCCTACGAGAGCCAGCAAGCGATCACGCAGCCCCGGGTCAATGGCGCGCAGCGGTTGGTTCCACTGGGTCCGGTAGTCTCCTGCCCGATCCTCATGAAGGGGCGCGCGATCGGTGCGATTGCCATCGGCTTTGGCTCCGAACTGTCTGCCCTCTCGCAAACCACGGTGGAAACCGTGACGCACGGTGCGGAAAGCTTCGAGGCGTACATGCGGGAAAGCCGGCAGTCGCCCCATCCTGCAAATCCCAACGCGTCGGCTCTGGCAAACGGCTTCGCACCCAGTAGCCTGACGCTTACCCAGCCCGGTCCCATTCTCCCGATGAGCGTCGAAGATCCGACCCGAACGCAGCCACTAGTGCGATCCGCATCAGCCCCGATTGATCCGACGCGCTCGTCGCCCGGACCGATCGCGATCGCGCCGCCGCCGCCCGCAGTTCCCGCTGGGGCGATCGCTTCACCGCCAGTCATCCCGACCTTGCGCAACGAAGTCGGGGTGCACACGATGGAGTTGCCGACGCCGAACTCGCAGCGCATTCTGCATCTGCTGGCGACCATCGAAGCTCACGACCGGTTTCGGGAAGCCGCCACGGCATTCGTCACGGAACTAGCGACCATGTTCGCGTGCGATCGCGTAAGCATCGGTTTCTCGGGGCGCCGCCATGTGAGGGTTGAGGCGTTATCCCACGCCGCCGAGTTCCGCTCCAATCAGAGGTTGTTGCGCGACATCGGTGCGGCGATGGAGGAGGCGATCTGGCAAGGGGCCACGATGGTCTATCCGCTGCCGGAAGGCGGCCAGCCGCGCGTGGATCGCGCGCACGCGGACCTCGCCCAACGCCAGGGCTCCGCGTGGATCGGAACGATCCCCTTGGTGAAGTCCGGCAAGGCATTCGGGGCTATCGTGCTCGAGCGCAACGGTCCGCAGTCGTTGGGCCGCGGAGACCTCGCCATGTGCGAGAACATCGGTGCGCTCCTTGGCCCACTCCTGGAGGTAAAACGCGCTCTAGACAAGCCGTGGCCGTTCAAGATCGGCGTGGCCTTGCGGGAAGCCGCGGCGCCCCTGTTTGGTCCGGGCCACCTGGCGGTCAAGGCCGTCGCGGCCACTGTGCTCGCGGTGGTGGCGGCCGCCTCGTTCGTCGACGGCGAGTATCGGGTGAGTTCACCCGCCAAGATCGAAGGCGCGGTGCAGCGCGTCATGGCGGCGCCGATGGAGGGTTACGTCAAGAAGGTCCACGTGCGGCCTGGCGACCGCGTCAAGGAAGGCCAACTGCTCGCCGAGCTGGCAGACGAAGATCTGCGGCTGGAGCAGCGGAAGGCACAAGGGGAGCTCGCGCAGCTCGAGAATTCCTACGGCACTGCACTGATCAAGCAGGACCGCGCCGAGGTCGGGATCGCGTTTGCCAAGCTGGACGCGGCGCGCTCGCAACTCGAGTTGATCCAGGCCCGGTTGGAGCGCACCCAGATCCACGCGCCGTTCGACGGCGTCGTCATCAGCGGAGATCTGACGCAGTCGTTGGGCGCCCCGGTCAAGAAGGGCGAGACCCTGATGACGCTCGCTCCCGAGCACGATTTTAGGGTGATCGTCGAGGTCGACGAGCGCGACATCGGCGATATACGTCTGGGACAGCCCGGATATCTCGCGTTGTCTGCATTGCCGATCGACACGTTCCCGGTACACGTGCTGCGGATTACACCAGTGGCGACTGCAGGGCAAGGGCGCAATTACTTCGAGGTCGAGGCGCAGCTAAAGGGCGAAGCGAAGGAGCTGCGTCCCGGCATGCTGGGCGTGGCCAAGATCGAATCCGGAGCGCGTTCTCTGCTGTGGATCTGGACCCACCGCGTCGCCGACTGGGTGCGCCTCACGCTCTGGTCCTGGGTCGGGTGAGCGTAGCTGCGCATCCCGAACCGACGCTCCTCGGTCTCTACCTTCTACCGCACCTATGGAATCCCTGTTCAGTTCCCGGTGGTATCGGGTTGCCGGATTGCACGCACGTTTGCGCAGTCATGTTCGCGTGTCTCGCCATGTCTATCGCGGGCAGGTCTGGTACCTGCTGCAGGACTCGAGCACCGGGCGGCATCATCGGGTGGACGAGAATGCCTTCCACTTCATCGGCCGCATGGATGGCCAGCGCACGGTCGACGAGATCTGGCACGCGTTGCTCAACTTCCTCAGAGATCAGGCTCCCACACAAGACGAAACCATCGAGCTGCTCTGCCAGCTGAGCGACAACGGTCTGCTCCAATGCGAGATCACGCCGGATGTGGCGGAGCTGTTCCGACGCAGCCTCGAGCGCAGCCGGAAGCGCCGGATTTCCTCCCTCAACCCGTTCTCGTTCCGGGTCCCTCTGTTCGACCCCGACCCCTTGCTTGACCGCTTGGCGCCTTTGGCGCGCCTGCTGTTCATTCCCGCCGTCGGTGTCGTCTGGGCGATCGTCGTCCTATCGGGAATGCTTACCGCCTTTAGCGACTGGGCACAGATCCGATCCTTCGCGGCGATACACATGCTGACGCCCCGGTTCCTGCTGTTGACCTGGGCATGCTATCCCGTCATCAAGGCAATCCATGAGTTGGGGCACGGCCTCGCCGTGAAGGCATGGGGCGGGGAGGTCCGCGAGTTGGGGCTCAGCATGCTGGTGCTGGTTCCCGTTCCTTTCGTCGACGCCTCGGCCGCTTCCGCATTCCCTGAGAAGCACCGGCGGGTCATGGTCGGAGCGGCGGGGATCCTGGTCGAACTGTTCCTAGCCGCGCTCGCCGTTTTTGTCTGGACCCGCGTCGCGGACGGCACCGTGCGTGACATCGCCTTCGTGGTCATGTTCGTCGGCGGCGTGTCCACCGTGGTGTTCAACGGTAATCCGCTGATGCGTTTCGACGGCTATTACGTGATGTCCGATCTGCTGGACGTCCCCAACCTCGGGCCGCGCAGTAACGCTTATGTCGGCTACCTATTCCAGCGTCATCTGCTGGGCGTGCCGTCTGCCACCTCTCCGGTGACGGGCAAGGGCGAGGCGCCCGTGCTGCTTGCCTACGCCGTGCTCTCCTTCCTGTATCGGTGGTTCGTCGCCGGACTGCTGATCCTTTGGGCCGGCCGGTTTTCCGCGTGGGCGGGACTCTTGATGGGCGCGCTCGTGGTGCTCACCATGGTGGTCAAGCCGGTGCTCGGCATCTGGCGTTACCTCACGCGCTCCCCGCAAATGAGCCGTACGCGTACTCGCGGGCTGAGCGTCGCGGGCGGTACCGCACTGGCGGTGATCCTACTCCTGTTCGTGATGCCGTTTCCCTTCTCCACCAGCGCGCAGGGAGTGGTGTGGCTGCCAGAAAAGGCCCGTATCCGGGCCGGCACAGAGGGCTTTGTGGCCGAGGTGCTGGCCAAGGATGGGCAGATGGTCAAGGTCGGAGACCCGATCATGGTGCTCAAAGACCTCGACTTGATGGCCGATCGCGATCGGTTGAACGCCGAGATCGCGGCCCTGGACGTGGAATCCACGCGGGAGGCCGGCAAGAACGCCGCACGGGCTGCTTCCATCGCCGAGGATACCGCCACCAAGCGTGCTGAGTTGGAGCAGGTTGAGAAGCGAATTACCAGCCTGCGGATCGTCAGCACGGATGACGGTCGGTTGGTGATGCCCCGTGCGCAGGACCTGCCGGGCACCTTCGTCGCGAAGGGCGCCGTGCTGGCCCATGTGCTGCATCCTGAACAGATCAGCGTCAAGGTCGCTGTGCCCCAGGAGGATGCCGGTTTGATCCGCGCCGGGACGCAGAGCGTGGCCGTGCGTCTGGTGGATGACGCGGGCACGACGCTCCCGGCCGCACTCACCGGCGAGATGCCAGCTGCTACCGCATATCTCCCGACCGCCGCACTCGGCGATCGGACCGGAGGTCCGTTGGTCACCGACCCTCAGGACAAGGACGGACTCAAGACGCTGGATCCGGTGATCCTCTACGACCTACGCCTTAACGCCAGAACACTGGAGGTCGTAGGCGGCAGGGCGTGGGTGCGCTTCGACCATGGCGCGCGGCCGCTCGTCGTGCAGTGGCAGCATCGGCTGTACCAGCTCTTCCTCAAGCAGTTCAACCCGGAAGGATAGCGGCCCCCTTCAAGAGCGCACCGGCGCGGTCTGGGCGCTCGCTCGACCGTTCCGGGTAGTCTAGCCTTCCGCGCTCCGGCTGAAATGACTTCTGCATCCCAAGACACGGCGGCGCCTAGATGAGGACAGTGGCTCTTCCAACGCCCGGGGTCGCGGCCGGCGCCTACCCGGAGCGCAAAGATCCGACGCGCCGAGGGCGCCACAGCCGCGCCCAGCGGTTGTGGGCGGCTGCATCGACTCGTCTCGACCAGCGGCGTCAGCAGTGGTTTCTCGACCAAGTGCACGCTCAGGACGCCGGCCTGTCCGGATTGACCGAGCCTGCGTTCCGTGCCCGACTGGCGCAGGTGCGCGCACACTTGGGCGCGTCGGGGCTGGGCGGGGAACCGGTGGCGGAAGCCTTCGCCCTCGTTCGGGAGGCCACGCGCAGGCACTTGGGCCTCGCGCATTTCGATACGCAGCTCATCGCCGGACGGATCATGCTCGACAACCGGCTTGCCGAGATGGCCACCGGCGAAGGCAAGACGCTTGCCGCGGCGCTGACAGCCGCGACCGTGGCGCTTGCCGGGATGCCGGTCCATGTGGTGACGGCGAACGAGTATCTCGTCACCCGCGACTCCACCCTGCTTGGACCCGTGTACCGTGCCTTGGGTCTGAGCGTGGGAGCGGTCACGCGCGACATGAACCAGGATCAGCGCCGCTCATCCTATGCCAACGACATCACCTACTGCACGGCCAAGGAACTCGTGTTCGACTACCTGCGCGACCGGCTGACGCGGCGTTCGATCGCCGGCGACCTGCAGGAGCGTGTTCGGCAGCTCGACACGGGCAAGTCGGCGCGCCAGCAGCTTCTGCTCAGGGGCCTTTGGATGGCCTTGATCGACGAGGCGGACAGCATCCTCATCGATGAGGCGCGCACGCCGTTCATCCTGTCTCAGCCGCGGGTGAACGCCCAGCAACAGCGTTGGTTCCGCGAGGCGCTCGATATCGCGCTGCGCCTGACACCGCGCATCGATTTCCGTATCGAGCATGCGCTGCAGACGGCGGAGCTGACAGACGCGGGGCGAGAGGCTCTGGCCGTTCTGGCGCAGCGGGCCGGCGGGTTGTGGCAGGATCGACGCGTACGCGACGAGATCGTCAGCCAGGCGTTAGCGGCGCATCACCTGTATCACCGTGATCGACAGTACGTGGTGCGCGACGACAAAGTGGTCATGGTCGACCAAACCACCGGGCGGCTTGCCCCAGGGCGCCAGTGGTCACGCGGCCTGCACCAGCTTCTCGAAGTGAAAGAGGCCTGCACACCGACCGGTGAGATGGAAACCATCGCGCAAATCACTTATCAGCGCTTCTTTCCCCGCTACCTTCGGCTCGGAGGCATGAGTGGAACGCTGCGTGAGGCAGCCGGCGAGCTGCACTCGGTCTATGGCCTTAGCGTGGCCACGGTCCCGTTGCGCAAGCCCAGCCGCAGGACCTATCTGCCGATCCGGGTGTACGGCAACGCTGACGACAAGTGGGAAGCGGTGGTGACACGCGTGAGCGAGCTCGCGGGATCGCGCAGGCCTGTGCTGGTGGGGACAGACTCGGTCGCGGACTCGGAACACCTGAGCCGGCGGATGACAGCGCTCAACATGCGGCACGATGTGTTGAATGCACGCGACGATTCCGAGGAAGCGCGCATCGTCGCGCACGCCGGCGAGCTCGGCCATGTGACGGTCACAACCAACATGGCGGGGCGCGGGACCGACATCGTTCTCGAGCAGGGAGTGGAGTCTCTTGGAGGCCTGCACGTCGTCTGCTGCCAGCATAACGCATCGGGTCGAATAGATCGCCAGCTTCAGGGGCGCTGCGCACGTCAAGGAGATCCGGGCAGTGTCGAGACCATTCTCTCGTTGGAGGACCCCTTGATCTCGCGGTATTGGCCGGCGTGGGTGCGGACAGCTCTACGTAAGGCCACACGCCCTGGGCGTCCGATGTGGACATGGTTGGGGAAGCTCATTGCAGTCGTACCACAGACCTTGGAGGAGCTCCGGCAGCGGCGCGAGCGCAGAGCTCTGCTCGAGCACGACAACAATACCGAGAGTCGTCTCTCGTTCGCCGGGCGGGGCGAGTGAGCGGCCGCCTGCGGCCACGCTAACACCTGGCCCCGCGTCTGCTGCGCCGTAATGGCGGGCGCAGCCTGCCCTTCACGTGCATCGAATCACGATGTTCCGGCGACGACTTGTCGGCGGAGATCAATGCATTTGACATTGGTTTAACTGCGTAGCGGACGCTCCCACGTCCGAAAAGTGTGTGCGCGCATCACACTGCAACCCGGTTGGTGACCTCTTCGCGCAGTTTGGGTACAGCGCGTACGGATAATCCCTCGCTCCTGACCGCTCGTCTGTCCCCTCCGCCTCTTGGGCAGGCTCTTTGCATTCCCTAACAGACAAAGCCGGATGAGGCGGGCATACGCACGCCTAAGCGCGTCGCCCACAGCTCGTCGCGGGCTCCGAAGCGTTACAGGATGCTGACAATGCGTATTGAGAAAAATCTGTCAATCACAATGGCATATACGCACGACAGTGACGCAAACGCAGATGCGCTGGCGCACTCGCACTCTGCTCAGCGCATGATCGAACGTGCGCTCAGCGGCGTTGACCTGGGGCGGAATTTGCGCGCAGGCGAGCAGGTGGAAGACAAGCTGGCGCCGAGCGTGGCTGCGGTTGATCCGCTCGAAGTAATGATGATCGCGCTGGCGAATCAGTTCAGCAACCGCAAGCGCGGCATGGTCGGGACACTGAAGCCTGACTTGACCGATGCAGCGTCGCGTCCGGCTAAGGTGATTGTCGACGATCGTGTCATCGATCCGGCGAGCAAGAGGTTCCGAGTGCGGCTCGAGCGGCCCAACGCTAACGAGCAGCTTCGATCTCGTCTGCGCTGCGAGGTCGCCTTGGAGTCCGACACGGTCCCGCAGCAGCATTCATCGGGTGTACGGCGTGCGGTAACGTGCGCGGCGGCTGCGATGGCGAGGTGACGAGGGCAGCGTCACGCTGAGTCTCAGGAGATGGCAATGGGCAAGAAGCTGACCACGAAGAAGAGCGCGCCGAACCGGCGTCGGCCGACGGTTGAGGAGGTCGAGCCGCGAATTCTGTATTCCGCGGATCTGAGCCCGGCGCTGCTTCAGGCGGCCCCGGTTGCATCTGCCGCCGAGCATCGCACGCTGGATGCGGGCGGGGAGTTCACGGCCACCGCTGCGGCGCAGGGCACTACGACCGCGCCCGTGACGCGCCCGCATGAGGTGGTCTTCGTCGACACCGCAGTCCCCGAGTATCAGAAGCTGGTCGACGACATCAAGGCCAATGCGGGGCAGACGCGCCAGATCGATGTAGTGCTGATCGGTCAAGGCAGCGACGGCATTGCCAAGATCACGCAGACCCTGGCGGGTATGCACGATGTAAGCGCAGTGCACATCATTTCGCACGGTGCGGACGGTGAGATTCAGCTGGGGGCGGACACGCTCAACTTCGACTCCCTGCTGAAGAACGCCTCTCAGATCAAGAGCTGGAGCCAGGCGCTGGCTCCGGGAGCGGATCTGCTGTTGTACGGCTGCGATGTGGCCGAGTACGCGGACGGGAAGGCGCTGGTGAATGCGCTGTCGCGGCTGACTGGCGCGGATGTAGCGGCGAGTGAGAACCCGACTGGTGCTGTTGCCAAGGGCGGGGACTGGACGCTGGAGTACCACACCGGGGCGATCCAGACCGGGCTTGCGCTCTCGGCTGCGGAGGAGAAGAGCTACGATGGGGTGCTGCTGTCCTCGGCGCAGGGCAGCGAAACGCGCGCCAACACCACTACAAGCGGTACTCAGGAGCTCGGAAGCAACAACCCACCGCGCAACATCGCGATGGATGCGAATGGTAACTATGTAGTGGTGTGGGACGGCAACGGCACTCAGACCGGGCAGACGGATAGCCAGGGCATCTTCTTCCAGCGCTACAACGCAAGTGGCGTGGCGCAAGGCTCGGAAACTCGGGTCAACACGACGACCACGGATGTCCAGCACTGGCCCGCCGTGGCGATGGACAGCAACGGCAACTTCGTGGTCACCTGGACTAGCGCCAACCAGGATGGTAGCGGCGACGGAATCTACGCTCAGCGCTACGACGCTACAGGGGCGAAGGTGGGCAGTGAGTTCAAAGTCAATACCACCACCGCGAACGCCCAGCAGGCGCCCGTCATCGCCATGAGCACCAATGGCTTCGTGATCGCCTGGAACGACTCTGCCGCCGACGGCAGCGGCAATGGGGTGTTCGCACAGCGCTATAACTCCTCGGGCACAAAGCAGGGCAGCGAGTTTCAGGTCAATGTCACCACAGCGGGCGATCAGTGGCTAGACAGCGCTGCAATGGACGCAAGCGGCAACTTCATCATCACCTTTAGCATCGGCGATGAGAACAGCGGCGGCACGAGCCAAGACGTCTACATGCGGCGCTACAACTCCTCCGGGACTGCGCTGACGGGCGAGGTGCGGGTCAATACCACCACTGCCGGGGACCAGAACTACTCCAGCGTCATCATGAATGCCACCGGTGCATTCGTGATCACATGGGAGAGCAGCGACGGCAGTAGCGACGGGATCTACGCGCAGCGCTACGACTCGACCGGGACGAAACTGGGATCGGAATTCCGCGTCAACACCACCACGACCGGCGAGCAGCACGAGGGCGTGGCCGATATCGACGATAGCGGCAACTTCGTCGTCATCTGGAGCAGCTACGGCCAGGACGCGGCCAACACTTGGGGCGTGTACAAGCAGGAGTACAACTCGGATGGCACGACCGACGGCGGCGAGACACGCGTCAACACCACTACCGCCGGCGACCAGGTGTACGCCAGCATTGCGATGGACGGGGCCGGGGACTTCGTCGTCGGCTGGAGCGGCGACGGGGCAGGCGACTCCGCGAGCTACAGCACGAGCACTTCGTCGGGTAGCGGCGGCACGACCGTGACCATTACCGCCTCCGGCGGCGGGGTGTTCTTCCAGCGCTATGCCCACAACCAGGCTCCGGTGCTGTCCGGAGCTAACAACCTTACCGCCATCAACGAAGACCCCAGCTCCAACCCCGGGACGCTGGTCTCGTCGTTGATCAGCGGCAAAGTGAGCGACCCGGACACGGGAGCGCTTTCTGGCATCGCCGTCACTCTGGTAGACAACACGAACGGCACATGGCAGTACTCGACGAACGGGGGGAGCACTTGGACCGCTTTTGGGACCCCGAGCAACAGCGCTGCGCTACTGCTCGCTGCCGACGCCAACACCTATGTCCGCTTTGTGCCCAACGCCAACTGGAACGGGACGGTCAGCGGCTTGACCTTCCGCGCCTGGGACCAGACCAGCGGCACCGCCGGCTCGACCTATGACACGACGTCCAACGGCGGCACCACCGCTTTCTCTAGCGCTACGGCGACCGCCAACATCACCGTCAACTCCGTCAACGACGCCCCGCAGGGCACCAATACCACGGTGACCACGCTGGAGGACACCGCATATACGTTTGCCACTGCGGACTTCGGTTTCTCCGACTCCAACGACAGTCCGGCCAACAGCCTGCTGGCGGTGAAAATCACCACGCTCCCGGGTGCGGGCAGCCTCAAGGACAACGGGGTTGCCGTGACCGCTGGGCAGTTTGTGTCGGCCACCGACATCAGCGGGGGCAAGCTCGTGTTCACTCCGGCGGCGAATGCCAACGGGGCAGGCTACGCCAGCTTCACCTTCCAGGTGCAGGACAATGGGGGCACCGCCAACGGCGGCGTGGACACCGATCCCACCGCGAACACCATGACGGTGAACGTGACCTCGGTCAACGATGCTCCGCAGGGGACCAACAAGACGGTGACCACGCTGGAGGACACCGCGTACACGTTTGCCACGGCCGACTTCGGTTTCTCCGATCCCAACGACAGCCCCGCCAACAACCTGCTGGCGGTGAAGGTCACCACGGTGCCGGGCGCAGGCTCGCTCACCGACAACGGGGTGGCGGTGACCGCCGGACAGTTCATCGCGGTGGCCGACATCACCGGCGGCAAGCTCAAGTTCACTCCGGGGGCGAATGCCAACGGGGCAGGCTACGCCAGCTTCACCTTCCAGGTGCAAGACGACGGCGGGACGACGAATGGTGGCGTGGACACCGATCCCACTGCACGCACCATGACGGTGAACGTGACCTCGGTCAACGATGCTCCGCAGGGCACCAACAAGACGGTGACCACGCTGGAGGACACTGCGTATGCGTTTGCCACCGCCGATTTCGGTTTCTCCGATCCCAACGACAGTCCGGCCAACAACCTGCTGGCGGTGAAGATCACCACGCTTCCTGGTGCGGGCAGCCTTAAGGATAACGGCGTCGCAGTGACCGCTGGGCAGTTTGTAAGCGCCACCGACATCAGCGGGGGCAAGCTCGTATTCACCCCGGGGACGCACGCCTGGGGCAACAACTACGCGAGCTTCACCTTCGAGGTACAAGACGATGGGGGCACGGGCAACGGGGGCGCGGATACCGATCCGACTCCACGCAGCATGTCGGTCAATGTGAACCAGGTCGACCACGCCCCGCAAGGCACAAACAACACGGTGACCACCGCGGAGAACAGCGTCTACACCTTTGCCACCGCAGATTTCGGCTTCAGTGATCCCAACGATAGCCCCGCCAACAACCTGCTGGCGGTGAAAATCACCACGGTGCCGGGCGCAGGCTCGCTCACCGACAATGGCGTGGCGGTCACCGCCGGACAGTTTGTGTCGGCCACCGACATCAGCAGCGGCAAGCTCGTGTTCACTCCAGGCGCGAATGGCTGGGGGAACAACTACGCCGCCTTCACCTTCCAGGTGCAAGACGACGGCAGCGGAGGCACTAACCTGGACCCGACCGCGCGCAGCATGACGGTTAATGTGACCCAGGTCGACCATACCCCGCAAGGCAGCAGCAACACGGTTACCACTACGGAGAACGGCGCCTATACGTTCGCCACCGCGGACTTCGGCTTCTCCGATCCCAACGACAGTCCGGCCAACAATCTCCTGGCCGTTAAGATCACCACAGTGCCAGGGGCAGGAAGCCTCACCGACAACGGTGTGGCGGTCACCGCAGGGCAGTTTGTCAGCGCTACCGACATCAGCAGCGGCAAGCTCGTGTTCACACCAGGCGCGAATGGCTGGGGGAACAACTACGCTGCCTTCACGTTCCAGGTGCAAGACGACGGCAGTGGGGGCACCAACCTCGACCCGACGGCGCGCAGCATGACGGTCAATGTGAATGAGGTCGACCACGCCCCGCAAGGCACGAACAACACGGTCACCACTTCGGAGAACGGTGTCTATACGTTCGCCACAGCCGACTTCGGCTTCAGCGATCCCAACGACAGCCCAGGCAACAATCTGCTGGCGGTGAAGATCACCACAGTGCCGGGCGCGGGTTCGCTCACCGACAATGGCGTGGCGGTCACCGCGGGACAGTTCGTTGCCGTGGCCGACATCACGGGGGGCAAGCTCAAGTTCACCCCCGGGACCAACGCCTGGGGCAACAACTACGCAAGCTTCACCTTCCAGGTGCAAGACGATGGGACTGGGGGCACCAACCTCGATCCGACCGCGCGCAGCACGACGGTGAATGTGAACGAGGTCGACCACGCCCCGCAGGGCACCAACAACACGGTGACCACTTCGGAGAACAGTGCCTACACCTTTGCCTCCGCGGACTTTGGATTTAGCGATCCGAACGACAGCCCGGCCAACAATCTGCTGGCGGTGAAGATCACTACCGTGCCGTCCGCGGGGAGCCTCACCGACAACGGCGTCGCGGTGACTGCCGGGCAGTTCGTCAGCGCCAGCGACATCACAAGCGGCAAGCTCGTGTTCACTCCAGGTGCCAATGGCTGGGGCAACAACTACGCGAGCTTCACCTTCCAGGTGCAAGACGACGGCACTGGGGGCAGCAACCTCGACCCGACCGCGCGCAGCATGACGGTCAACGTGACTCAGGTGGATCACGCTCCGCAGGGCACCAACAACACGGTTAGCACTTCAGAGAACAGCGTCTACACGTTCGCCACTGCGGACTTTGGCTTCAGCGATCCCAACGACACCCCGGCCAACAATCTGCTGGCGGTCAAGATCACGACCATCCCTTCTGCGGGGAGTCTCACCGACAACGGCGTGGCAGTCACCGCCGGCCAGTTTGTCAGCGCCAGCGACATCAGCAGCGGCAAGCTCGTGTTCGCTGCGGGCACCAACGCCTGGGGCAACAACTACGCAAGCTTTACGTTCCAGGTGCAAGACGACGGTACGGGAGGCACCAACCTCGACCCGACCGCACGCAGCATGACGGTCAATGTGAACGAGGTCGACCACGCTCCGCAGGGCACGAGCAACACGGTGACCACTGCGGAGAACAGCGCGTACACCTTCGCCTCTGCAGATTTCGGGTTCAGCGATGCTAACGACAGCCCGGCCAACAACCTGCTGGCCGTCAAGATCACGACCGTACCCTCAGCTGGGAGCCTCACGGACAACGGTGTGGCAATCACTGCCGGACAGTTCATCGCGGTGGCAGACATCACCGGCGGTAAGTTGAAGTTCACTCCGGGTACCAATGCCTGGGGTAACAACTACGCGAGCTTCACCTTCCAGGTGCAAGACGACGGAAGCGGGGGCACGAACCTCGACCCGACCGCACGCAGTATGACGGTCAACGTCACCGAGGTCGATCACGCTCCGCAGGGCACCAACAACACGGTGACCACTTCGGAGAACAGTGCGTACACCTTTGCCTCTGGAGACTTTGGATTTAGCGATCCCAACGATAGCCCCGCCAACAGTCTGCTGGCGGTCAAGATCACGACCGTGCCTTCTGCTGGGAGCCTCACCGACAACGGTGTGGCAGTCACCGCCGGCCAGTTCATCGCGGTGGCCGACATCACCGGCGGTAAGTTGAAGTTCACTCCGGGTACCAATGCCTGGGGTAACAACTCCGCGAGCTTCACCTTCCAGGTGCAAGACGACGGTACCGGGGGCACCAACCTCGATCCGACCGCGCGCACGATGACGGTCAATGTGAACGAGGTCGACCACGCCCCACAGGGCGCCAGTAATACGGTGAGCACGCTGGAGAACAGCGGTTACACCTTTGCCACGGCAGATTTCGGCTTCAGCGATCCCAACGACAGCCCGGCCAACAATCTGCTGGCCGTCAAGATCACCACGCTGCCCGGAGCGGGAAGCTTGACCGACAACGGCGTGGCGGTGACCGCGGGACAGTTTGTAAGCGCCAGCGATATCGGCAGCGGCAAGCTCGTGTTCAACCCGGGCGCCAACGCCTGGGGTAACAACTACGCGGCGTTTACCTTCCAGGTGCAAGACGATGGCACTGGGGGCACCAACCTCGATCCGACCGCGCGCAGCATGACGGTCAACGTAACGCATGTGAACGTCGCCCCCTCGGGCACCAGCAATGCGATCAGCATGATCGAGAATGGCACTTACGTGCTGCAGGCGGGAGATTTCGGTTACAGCGACAACGAGACTCCGGCGGACAGCCTGCTGGCGGTAAAGGTCACCACGCTTCCGGGTGCGGGCAGCTTGACCGACAACGGTGCGGCGGTTACGGCTGGGCAATTTGTCAGCGCCACCGACATCAGCGCAGGGAAGCTTGTCTTCACCCCGGCGGCGTTCACTTGGGGCAGCCCTTATGACAGCTTCAGCTTCCAGGTGCAGGACAACGGCGGCACGAGCAACGGGGGCGTGGATCTAGATCCAACTCCGAATACGCTCACCTTCAATGTACTTGCCACCAATACCGCTCCAACGCTGAGCGGAGCCAACAACCTTGCCGCCATCAATGAGAACCCCAGCAGCAACAGCGGTACGCTTGTCTCAGCGCTCGTAGCCGGGCAGGTGAGCGATCCCGACCCCGGGGCGCTGCAGGGCATTGCGGTGACCGCGGTGGACAACAGCAACGGCACCTGGCAATACAGCACGAATGGCGGCGCGAGCTGGAATAACTTCGGCGCACCGAGCGCAGCGAGCGCGCGGCTGCTCGCCGCTGACGCCAACACCTATGTACGCTTTGCGCCCAATGCCAATTGGTCGGGCAGCGTGGCTGCGGGCATTACCTTCTGCGCTTGGGATCAAACCGCGGGCAGTGCGGGCAGCACGGCAGACACCACCGTCAGCGGCGGGAGCACGGCGTTCAGCGTCGCAACCGCAAGCGCCGGCATCACGGTCAACTATGTCAACCAGGCGCCCCAAGGCACCAACAACACGGTGACTACGCTGGAGAATGGTGCGTACACGTTTGCCACTGCCGACTTTGGCTTCAGCGATCCCAACGACAGCCCGGCCAACAACCTGCTGGCGGTGAAGATTACCACAGTGCCGGGTGCGGGAAGCTTGACCGACAACGGCGTGGCGGTCACCGCCGGACAGTTCGTCAGCGCCAGCGACATCAGCGGCGGCAAGCTCGTGTTCGCTCCGAGCGCCAATGGCTGGGGCAACAACTACGCCGCCTTCACCTTCCAGGTGCAAGACGACGGGGGCACGGCCAACGGAGGAGTCGACACCGATCCGACCGCGCGCAGCATGACGGTCAATGTGAGCGAGGTCGATCACGCTCCGCAGGGCACCAACAACACGGTGACCACCACGGAGAACGGCGCCTATACTTTCGCCACTGCGGACTTCGGCTTCAGCGATCCCAACGACAGCCCGGCCAACAACCTGCTGGCGGTGAAGATCACCACAGTGCCGGGCGCAGGTTCTCTCACCGACAACGGCGTGGCGGTGACGGCCGGACAGTTTGTCAGCGCCAGCGACATCAGCGGCGGCAAGCTCGTGTTCACCCCGGGCGCTAATGGCTGGGGCAGCAACTACGCCGCCTTCACCTTCCAGGTGCAAGACGACGGCACTGGGGGCACCAACCTCGATCCGAGCGCGCGCAGCATGACGGTCGATGTGACGCAAGTCGATCACGCTCCGCAGGGCACCAACACCACGGTGACCACCACGGAGAACGGCGTCTATACCTTCGCCACAACGGACTTTGGCTTCAGCGATCCCAACGACAACCCGGCCAACAACCTGCTGGCGGTGAAGATCACCACAGTGCCGGGCGCAGGTTCTCTCACCGACAACGGCGTAACGGTCACCGCCGGACAGTTCGTCAGCGCCAGCGACATCAGCGGCGGCAAGCTCGTATTCACTCCGGGCGCCAACGGCTGGGGCAGCAACTACGCCGCCTTCACCTTCCAGGTGCAAGACGACGGCACTGGGGGCACCAACCTCGATCCGAGCGCGCGCAGCATGACGGTCAACGTGACTCAAGTCGACCACGCTCCGCAGGGCACCAACAACTCGGTCACCACTTCGGAGAACGGCGTCTACACTTTCGCGACAGCCGACTTCGGCTTCAGCGATCCCAACGACAGCCCAGCGAACAGCCTGCTGGCGGTCAAGATCGCAACCATCCCTTCTGCGGGTAGCCTCACCGATAACGGCGTTGCGGTCACCGCCGGTCAGTTCATCGCGGTAGCTGACATCACGGGGGGCAAGCTCAAATTTACTCCCGGGGCCAACGCCTGGGGCAACAGCTACGCGAGCTTCACCTTCCAGGTGCAAGACGACGGCACTGGGGGGACCAACCTCGACGCCACCGCGCGCAGCATGACGGTCAATGTGAACGAGGTCGATCACGCTCCGCAGGGCACCAACAACACGGTGACCACCACGGAGAACGGCGTCTATACCTTCGCCACTGCGGACTTCGGCTTCAGCGATCCCAACGACAGCCCGGCCAACAACCTGCTGGCGGTGAAGATCACCACAGTGCCAGGTGCGGGAAGCTTGACTGACAACGGCGTGGCGGTCACCGCCGGACAGTTCGTGTCGGCCACCGACATCAGCAGCGGCAAGCTCGTATTCACGCCGGGCGCCAATGACTGGGGCAACGGCTACGCCGCCTTCACCTTCCAGGTGCAAGACGACGGCACTGGGGGCACCAGCCTCGATCCGAGCGCGCGCAGCATGGCGGTCGATGTGACTCAAGTCGACCACGCTCCGCAGGGCACCAACAACACGGTGACCACCACGGAGAACGGCGTCTACACCTTCGCCACTGCGGACTTCGGCTTCTCCGATCCCAACGACAGCCCGGCCAACAACCTGCTGGCGGTGAAGATCACCACAGTGCCGGGCGCAGGTTCTCTCACCGACAACGGCGTAACGGTCACCGCCGGACAGTTCGTCAGCGCCAGCGACATCAGCGGCGGCAAGCTCGTGTTCACCCCGGGCGCTAATGGCTGGGGCAGCAACTACGCCGCCTTCACCTTCCAGGTGCAAGACGACGGCACTGGGGGCACCAACCTCGATCCGACCGCGCGCAGCATGACGGTGGATGTGACTCAAGTCGACCACGCTCCGCAGGGCACCAACAACACGGTGACCACCACGGAGAACGGCGTCTATACCTTCGCCACTGCGGACTTCGGCTTCAGCGATGCCAACGACAACCCGGCCAACAACCTGCTGGCGGTGAAGATCACCACGCTCCCGGGTGCAGGCAGCCTCACCGACAACGGCGTAACGGTCACCGCCGGACAGTTTGTCAGCGCCAGCGACATCAGCGGTGGCAAGCTCGTGTTCACCCCGGGCGCCAACGGCTGGGGCAGCAACTACGCCGCCTTCACCTTCCAGGTGCAAGACGACGGCA
>DATJVI010000050.1:0-10360 GCA_035501875.1 Burkholderiales bacterium | reverse complement strand
GGTGATCCCGATTTCATTGAGATAGGAATCGGCTACAAAGGACAAGAGGCTGGCATGCTGGTCCTTCCACCCGAAACGACCGACTGCCATCTGTCCGGGCGCTTCGACGATCGGCACCTGCACCACCTGGCCACAGATCCTCCCGCGCGTGGATTTGCATTGCCGCTGAGCGAGATCGACGAGCGTCTGATCAGCCACGGCCTCAACGAATCCATCACCGAGCAGGCTCAACGAGATGCGGGTTGCACGGACTGTTTCGCTGTCCGGCACATGCTCCTGGAACTCCCCGTTCGGGAATGTGGCGTTGGGACAGATGGCACGGTCGTTGACCAGCGAGCGGCCGGTGATGACCTCGGTGCCGGATGCGATTGGAATCTCGGGGTTCTGGAAATGCCCCTCGTGGTCGAGGTGACCCACGCGTAACACGGTGACCTGGCTGGCGCCTCCCGACACCGGGTTTTGGTGACACTCGCGGCAGGACTGCGCGTTGTAGAGGGGTCCGAGGCCCGACGAGATCTGCTCCACTTCATCGAATATCGCCAGATCGGTCTGATGCATGGCCTCGTCGGTGAGACCATTGCTGCGATTGTCAAGGCCTGCGGGCGCTTCCGGCGCCGAGGTCGGAGCCGAGGCGGGACCTTGAGCTGCAGGCACGGGGAGGGCGACGAGGAAACTCAGAACGGTCAGAGAGATGATTGCGTTCACAGCATTCTCTCTTCCCGGCGTATGCGCCGGGCCGAAGCAGCGGGCCGCCCGGCGCGTTCGCGGGATGAACTGAGCCATCCTCTGCCGGCAGCGATGCCTGCGCCATTATACGAGCGTCGAAGAGGGGGGCTGCGCGGCGAGCCGCTGGGGGGAGTCTCGCGCAGCCCGCCGCTGAAGCATCGCCGCACGTAACCTCTTGATCCAGCGCCGGTCCGGACGGTGCGGCCCGGGCGACTCAGGCCACGCAGCCGGCAGCTTACAGGCGCGTTCCGCAGTATCTCCCGCGCAGCGTGAGCGCTGCCCGCAGCGTCAGCCGCCGTAGCGGCGATCGCTCTGTCGCCCGGCAAAAAGAGGTCCCGGTGAAATGTTATGTCACATGAGACGCTAGGCGCAGGCAAACCGTTAACCAGTACGCTCAAAGTGTTACAGTCTTTTTAAGCGATGATGACAGTTCACCTGAGACACTGGGAATTGCTCAGGGCCAAAGGGGAGTGCAGAAGCTGGACGTTCTGGCACGGGGTCTGCCCGATGAAAGCCTGACAGCGGATGTCGAAGCTGGCCGCGTCTTCTGGATTACCGGCCTGTCCGGCGCCGGCAAGACCACCGTAGGCATCGAGCTGTGGCGACGACTGCGCGCCCACGGCCGCGCGGCGGTATTCCTCGACGGTGACGCGCTGCGCACGGCCATCGCGCAGGACCTCACGCACGACGCCGCCAACCGGCGGCAGTCCGCCATGCGCAACGCGCGGCTGTGCCGTCTGCTCGCCAGCCAGGGCACGGACGTGGTGTGCGCCACGATTTCGCTGTTCCATGAGGTGCAGCGCTGGAATCGCGCCAACATACCGGGTTATTGCGAGATCTACCTGCACGTGCCGCTGGAGGAGCTGCGGCGCCGTGACCGCAAGGGCATTTACGCCGCCGCCTCGAGCACGGAAGCGCCGCATGTCGTCGGCATCGACCTGCCCGCCGAGGAGCCCGAGTCACCAGACCTGACCCTCGAGAACCACGGGACGCTCGACGGTGCGGCGGCCGTGGAGCGGATCTGGGCGGAATGCGTGCTGCGCGAGTCGGGTCTGGCGCGACGTGCTTGCGGTGGGGTCGCGTTTTCGACCAAAGCCGAGACGCTTGCAGCCGTGGCGCCGCGACTGCGCACCGCCCGCGTCCTGCCGCAGGTGCGATTCGCGGTGGCGCAGTGGCGTTCCGCTTCGGCCGCCGTGCTGGCGAGCATTCTTCGCGAGGCTTGGGCTTCGGGGACCCTCATCGTACGCAGCAGCGCCCGCAGCGAGGACGGCATGACGAGCTCGCAGGCCGGACGCTACACCTCGGTACCCGGGGTGCGCGGCAGCGAAGCACTCGTTCATGCAATCGAGGCGGTGATTGCCTCCTTCGGCACGGACGCCGCTGGTGATGAGCAGGTTTTCGTGCAGCCGATGCTCGAGGAAGTGGCGATGGCCGGCGTGGCCTTCTCGCGGCGCCCCGGCAGCGGCGACCCTTACTACATCGTCAATTACGATGCCAGCTCCGGCCGCACCGATCGGGTGACGGGCGGAGCGGGCGACAACCTCGAGACCTTCTTCTGCCTCAGGTCGCGCAGCAACGCCTGCCCCCCCAGCGTGGCTCCGGTCATCGCTTTGCTGTCCGAGCTCGAGGCGCTGCTCGCTTACGACGCGCTCGATGTTGAGTTCGCCATTGGCAGCGACGCGCAACTCTACCTGCTGCAGGTGCGCCGGCTGGCGGTCGAGCGACAGCGAGCTGTGCCGGACGCCCGCATCGATGCCGCGCTCGCCGACGTCGCGCGCAAGGTCGAGCTGCTCGGCCGACCGCATCCGTACCTGCACGGCAGCCGGGCGATCTTCGGCGTCATGCCGGACTGGAACCCGGCCGAGATCGTCGGCCTGCGACCGCGGCCACTGTCACTGTCGCTGTACCGCGAGCTGATCACCGACACTGTCTGGGCCTATCAGCGTGACAACTACGGTTATCAGAACCTGCGCAGCTTCCCGCTGCTGGTGAGCTTCCATGGCCTGCCGTACATCGACGTACGGGTGAGTTTCAATTCCTTCGTTCCCGGTGATCTCTCGGGAGATCTGCCCGGGCGGCTGGTGAACTACTACATCGACAGCCTGCTCTCGCAGCCGCAGCTGCACGACAAGGTCGAGTTCGAGATCATCTTCTCCTGCTACACACTCGATCTGCCTCAGCGGCTGCGCGCGCTCAGCGACAGGGGATTCTCGGCGGCCGATCTCGCCGAGCTGTCGGCCGCATTGCGCCGCCTCACCAACCGCATCATCCAGCCGGAAACGGCGCTGTGGCGACGTGATCGCGCCAAGATCGACGTGCTGGCGCGGCGCCTGCCGACGATCAACGCGGCGCGCATCGACAAGATCAGCCGCATCTATTGGTTACTCGAGGATTGCAAGCGCTACGGTACGCTGCCGTTCGCCGGACTGGCGCGGGCCGGCTTCATCGCCGTACAGCTGCTGCAGTCGTTCGTGGACGTCGGTGTCCTCGATGCCGCGGAGCACGCACGTTTCATGGGCAGCGTCGATACGGTCGGCGCGCGCATCGGACGTGATTTCGCACAGCTGCCGAAGGCGGAGTTCCTGGCTCGCTACGGGCACCTGCGTCCCGGCACCTACGACATCCTCTCGCCGCGCTACGACGAGACGCCGGATCTGTATTTCGACTGGTCCGGCAGTCGGTCAGCCACCCCCGAGCCGCCGCGCTTTGCACTGTCGATCGAGCAGCTACGGCATATCGAGCGGCTGATCCGGGAGCATGAGCTTGCAATCGACGTGCTCAGCCTGATGGAGTTCATCAAGGCCGGCATCGAGGGGCGCGAGTACGCCAAATTCGTGTTCACGCGCAGCCTGAGTGACGCGTTGTCGCTGATACGCGAGCTCGGTCGTGACTACGGGCTCTCGGCGGAGGATTGTGCCTTCCTCGACTACGACGCCATCCGCGCGCTCTACAGCGAGAGCGGCTCGGTGCGCCACACCCTGCTGGAGAGCGTGGCGCATGGCCGTGAGCGCTATGCGCTCACGCGCAACCTGGTGCTGCCGCCGCTGATCGCTTCACCCGATGACGTGTTCGCCTTCCACCTGCCGCGCAGCGAGCCGAACTTCATCACGCGCCGCAGTATTACCGCACCGGTCGCCGCGATCGGCGATCCAGCGGAGAGTTTCGCCGGCAAGATTCTCTTCGTGCCGAGCGCCGATCCCGGTTTCGACTGGATATTCACCCGCGGGATCGCCGGTTTCGTCACGCAATTCGGCGGTGCCAATTCGCACATGGCGATCCGCGCCAGCGAACTCGATCTTCCGGCCGTGATTGGCGCCGGCGAGACGCTGTACCAGCGCTGGCAGAACGCGCGCAAGCTGTGCCTGGATTGCACCAACCAGCAGGTCCTGCTGATCGCGTGAAGACCGTCGCCATCACGCAGCGGGTCACGGTCGTCCGAGAGCATCGCGAGCGCCGCGACTGCCTCGATCAGGCCTGGCCGCGCTTTCTCGCGACCTGCGGGCTGCTGCCGCTACCGCTTCCCAACGTCAGCGACGTGGCGCTCGCCCTGTGCGACGCCGCCGACATCGTCGGGCTGGTGCTGACCGGCGGCAACGACCTCGCGGCGCTCGGCGGCGACGCCCCGGAGCGCGACGCGGTGGAGAACGCGCTCCTCGACATGGCGGAACACCGCGGACTTCCCGTGCTGGGCGTCTGTCGCGGAATGCAGATCATCCAACAGCGCTGCGGCATTACCCTGCGCCGGGTCGATGGTCACGTGACGCCGCGACAGACCATCCATATCAACGGCGAGCCGCAGCAGGTCAATGCCTACCATCGCTTCGCCGCCTCCGAATCACGCGCGCCGCTCACCAGCTGGGCCGTGGCCGGGGATGGTGTCGTCAAGGCGGTCCGTCACGAGGCTCTGCCGCTGACCGGGATCATGTGGCACCCGGAGCGCAACAGCCCGTTTGCCGCGCAGGACGTGGCGCTCTTTCGGCGCGTGTTCCGGGTGAGCTGATGCGGGCGTTGATCCTCGCGGCCGGCCGCGGCAGTCGCATGCAGCACCTCAGTGATGAGCGGCCCAAGTGCCTGGTGGAGCTCGCCGGCCGGCCGTTGCTCGAGCGCCAGGTGGCGGCGCTGCGCGGTGCCGGGATCGGGGAGATCGGCGTGGTGCGCGGCTATCGCGCCGAGATGCTCGCCTTCCCCGGACTCTCCTACTTCGACAATGCGCGTTGGGCCGAGACCAACATGGTGGCCTCGCTCGCCGCCGCCAGCGAATGGCTGCGAACGGGACCCGTCATCGTCAGCTACGCGGATATTTTCTATCGCTCCGCACTGGTGCGCAGCCTTGGCGGTGTCGCTGGCGATCTGGTCATCACCTACGACAGAGCGTGGCGGAGGTTGTGGACGCAGCGCTTTGCCGATCCGCTCGCGGATGCCGAGACGTTCCGCACCAACGACGCGGGCGAGCTGCTCGAGATCGGTGGCCGCACTCGCAGTATCGACGAGATCCAGGGCCAGTACATGGGGCTGCTGAAGTTCACGCCGGTCGCCTGGCGTGCCGTCGAAGCGCTGCGGGCCAGTCTCGAAGCGACGCTGCGCGATCGGCTCGACATGACCGGCTTGCTGCGCCGGCTGCTCGCGGCCAGGACCGTTGGCATCCATACCCTCGGCACCGACGGGCAATGGGGAGAGGTCGACAATCCCGGCGACGTTGCACTCTACGAGGCCATGCTGGCGCGCGGTGAGCTGCGGCTGGAGCCGGCCACCGGCTTGCGGAGCGATGCCTCATGAGACACGGGGACTTCACCGGGCTCGCGGCGGACTACGCCAAGTTTCGCCCGGGCTACGCGCCGCAGGTCGCGGGCGGGATCCTCGCTCTCGTGCCGCGGGCGCCGGCCGACGCCGATGCCGCCGACGTCGGCGCTGGCACCGGGATCTGGACGCGCATGCTCGCCGAGCGGGGCCTCCGCTCGGTGGTTGCCGTCGAGCCCAACGATGACATGCGCGCTCAGGGAACCGCGACTTCTGCGGGAACGGCCATCCATTGGCGCAAGGGTTCGGCCGAGGCCACCGGACTCGACGCGGGAAGTGTCGACCTCGTCACCATGGCCTCGTCGTTCCACTGGGCGGACTTCGAGCGGGCGTGCGCCGAGTTTCACCGCATTCTGCGGCCCGGCGGCGTATTCGCGGCACTGTGGAACCCGCGTCTGATCGAGATCAATCCGCTGCTGGTCGAGATCGAGGCGCACATCACGCAGCTCAAGCCCGATGTACGACGAGTGTCGTCGGGCCGCTCCGGGCTGACCGAGCGGTTGACCGAGATGTTGAGTGCGCAGCCGCGCTTCGCCGAGGTGCTGTACCTCGAGGGCCGACACAGCGTGCGCCAGACCCCGGCGCAGTACCTCGGCGCCTGGCGCTCCGTGAACGACCTGCAGGTACAGCTCGGTGTCGAATTGTTCGCCAGGTTCCTCGACTTCGTCGCGCGTCGCACCGCCGACCTCGAGGCGATAGAGACGACCTACCTCACCCGCGCGTGGGTGGCGCGGCGCCCGTGAGCTCACAGCCGAAGATCCCGCGCGGCCCCGATCCGCTGCAGATGCCGCTCGGGCTTACGGGCCGCGCCGATCCGATCGTGCAGCAGGCGTTGAGCTCATATAAGCATGAGATGCGGGTCATGCCCCACCTGGTGGCGAGGAAATCCGAGCTGCTGCAGCACTACGATGTCGCGGGCATGCAGCGCGCCGTCGCCATTTGTTTCTGGGGGCGCAGCGGCTCGCACCTGTTGAGCAGCTATCTCGACGGCCACGACGAGTTGGTGCTGATGCCGGAGAACCGCGGCGAGGCGCTTTACGAGTTCTGCCAGAAGTATCCCGACCTGACCTTGTGGGAGCGGCTGGTCGTCTATCCGACCTTCGTGGGATCGAAGAAGTGGGGGCCGGGGGCCGAGTTCTTCACCGGTGACTACGCGATCTCGGCCGCGCACTACTACGCCGCAGTGCACGGCCTTTTTGCCGCGTACGGCGACCGGCCCGCGCAGTGGCTCGACGCGCGCCAGCGATTCCTGCAGTTTGCGCACGTTGCCTATGCGGTGGCGACGGGGCAGCGCCCGGCGAACCCGCGGCCGCTGATCATTTATGCGCAGCACTGGACGAGCGAGCATCGCGCGCAGGAGTTCATCAGCGATTTTCCCGAGGGACGCTTCCTGCACACCATCCGTGATCCGATCTCGGCGCTCGACTCCTGGTTCGAGCGGCAGATCGAGATGCAGACCGCCCGCCGCGACGGCCGCCTCGACCTGGCAGCGAGCTATGTGCATCCAGCGACCGAGACTTTCCGCTCGCTCGTGCGCTGGGATCAACCGCACGCGGGAATGTCGGGGCGCACCTGCGCGCTGCGCTTCGAGGATCTGCACCTGGCACCGGCCGCCGCCATGCAGCGCGTGGCTGAGTGGCTCGGCGTCCCGTTCCGCCCCTGCATGCTGGAGAGCACCTTCAATGGCGTGCCGTTCGTGTGGAAGAGCGATAAGGTCTCATGGGTCGGTGCCAACCCCGCGAACGCGCAGCGGCGTTCGCGCAATCTCACCCGGCTCGACTGCTGGCTGATGTTCGCGGTGCTGCGGGGTAACTTCCTCGCCTGGGGCTATCCGCTGCCGCGTCCCTTCAGGCACAGGTTATTCTGCATGTTGGTCAGCGCGATGCTGCTGTGGGTTCCCGGCAAAATGGAGCGTATCACTGCGCGCATCGTCCTCCGTCATCAGGCGCTGCCGGCCTTGCGGGGCGGGCGCGCGGGCTTTGCAGCCGGGGCGCCATACTTTCTGTTGCGGGAGCGGTTGCGCATGATGCGCATGCTCGCCGGCGAGACACGGGCGCGGCTGATCCGCAGCAAGACGCTGCTGCGGCCGCTATGAGCCATGATCGCGGCGGAATCGCCCTCGGTATGCTCGCCGCCTGACGGCGAGCGCGTAGCGGCGCGCCGCTTCAGCTCCGCACGGTCGTTGTGGCGCGGCGGCGCGCTGATCGCCGCCGCCGGCGTGCTGTGGGTCGCGGCATGCGGCCGCAGCTCCGACGTCAACCCAAACTCGCCGAACCCGCCGCCCGGCGCCGCTCCTGTGCCGGCGCCGGCACCGACCGCACCTTCGATCACGCTTCAACCGGCGAGTCAGACCGTGGCGACGGGCGAGTCCGCAAGCTTCACGGTAAGCGCTTCCGGGAGCGGGCCGCTCAGCTATCAGTGGAGCCGTAATGGTGCGGCGATTGCCGGCGCCACTGCCAGCAGTTACGCCACCGGTCCGGTGACCGGGAACGACAACGGGGCGAGCTTCACCGTCACGGTCCGCAACCCGGCGGGGCGGGTGACCAGCGACCTGGCGCTCCTCACCGTGACTCCGTTCGGACACGTCGTCATCGTGCTTGAGGAAAATGCCGACTACTCGAGCGTCGTCGGCAATACCGCCTCGATGCCGTACCTGAATTCACTGATCGTGCAATATGGCCTCCCGACGCAGTACTACGCGAGCGCGCACCCCTCCATCAGCGACTACTTCATGCTGGTAACCGGTCAGACCCTCACCAGCAACGACAACCAGACACCGGCGACCTTCCCGGTGGCGGTGGACAACGTCGTGCGTGAGCTGTCCGCCAACGGCCAGACTTCCAAGGCGTATGCCGAGGACTTGCCGTACGTGGGCTATATCGGCGGCGACACCGGCAACTATGCGGTCCGACATGTGCCGTTCGCTTACCTTACCGACATACAGGACAGTGCCGCCGGCCGACAGAAGCTGGTGCCGTTCACGCAGTTTTCCCAGGATCTGGCCGCCGGACAGCTCCCCACCCTGTCCTTCATCACGCCGAACCTGTGCGATGACGCGCACAACTGTGCGCTGAGCGTTGCCGACAGCTGGCTGGCGACGAATATCGCGCCGCTGCTGAGCAGCACGCCGTTCAGGAACGACGGCCTGCTGATCATCACCTTCGACGAATCGGCCAACGACGACACTTACGGCGGCGGCCGCATCGCCACGGTCCTCGTCAGTCCGGCGTTCTCCAAGTCCGGCTACCAATCGACGGTCCTGTACCAGCACCCGAGCGCCCTGCGGCTCATGCTGCAGGGTCTGGGGGTCAATTCCCTGCCAGGGGCCGCGGCGAGCGCACCGGCCATGTGGGAATTCTTCACGTTGACGCCGCCGAATTGACGCTGCACGTCCGTGAGGTCTGCTGGGCGCTCCACGTGCGGCGGTCAGTGCCTATTTGGGTTTGATCAACGCCTCTTCCTTTAGCCCACACTTGCTACAGCCGTAGATCTGCACGACCACGCCGGGGTTCTTGTGTGGCCGGGAACCGGTCACGCGCCAACCAAGCTCCCCGCACCTGGGACAGCACTCCCCCTGCGGGTTGGCTAGCGCCTGGAGCTGCGCTTTCACAGCCGCGTGCTCAGTCATGAGCTCATCCAGCTTGAGCTGCACCTCTGCGAGCTCCAGCAATAGGGCATCGAGGACGCGCTTGAACTCCCCATCCTTTAACCTTTCGCTCATGGAGCGCAGACGAGTCGCGAGCGCCAGGGATTGAGAAATTGACGTGATCAGGTCGCTCATGTGGTCGGAGTATAAGACGGCGTGCGCTGAAACGGTGCGAGTGCCGATCTTGCCGGTATATCCGATTCTCAAGACCGGCCGCTCGGAGCGCACGCCCGGCCGCGGACCGCTTGGCGCGGGCGCGCCGGCGACAGCGTGCACATCGGACCGGGCGAGCTGCCAGAATGCAGGCGGGCTCGCTGAGCTGCGCCGCCTGTCCGCTCGAACATGCCCACGCTGGTCAGCGTACCTGGCCGCTGACGAGCTGGATCGAGTTGCTAACACTCTTGACGCCGGGCGCTGAGCCGGCCACTGAGCCGGCCACGAGCGTCGCTGCCATGCTCTGTGACCTTCGTCTATTCATGGCGAACCGCCCGGCGCGGTACGCTCCCCGCCATGATCTACAGACAACGTTACATCGGCGGTCTGCTCGTCAAATGGGCGGTGGCGGGCCCGGTGATTTTCCTCGACGTGGACTGGTTGCGCGTCGTGAGGCGTTGCCAGCCTCGATAGAGAACGCGACGGTCCTGATGGCCAGCGCCTTCGATTTCGGGTCGTCAGGCTCCCACACCGTCGCCACGGCCAGACACGTCGCCTATCTGCCACACTTCGCCGCCCTCCGCTTTTCCAGCCTTTGCATTAGACTCGAGAGTTGGTCAGTCGAGTCCTGCGGTTGCTCGCTTTGCCCCTGCAGGATCTGCAGCGAAAGCAACGGTGCCAAGGAGAGGAGCACAGATGAACCAAGGCCAGAAACACAATGAATCCCCATGCGATGATCGGTTGCGCATCGAGAGATCGATCGCAGCCCGTCTTGCCGAGGGGTCGGACGACGGCAACGTCGCCGTGATTCGCTTACACAAGATCCGCCTGGCGGCGCTGCGCTTTGCTTACGAGGCAACCACCGAGCAACGCCGCCGTTTGGCAGCCTTCGACCATGGTCGCGAACAGCGCTCAGTCGATCCCGTGGCGGTTGCCAAGGTCATCTACGACAGTGACATGCCTGCCGAGGTGCTCGAAGAGTTGTTTGGTGTGGCAGATGTAACGGATGACGAGGCTGATTTCTTTGTGGCCAATGTC
>DATJVI010000049.1:0-2128 GCA_035501875.1 Burkholderiales bacterium | reverse complement strand
GCCAAAGCCTGGCTGCTGCTGGATTACCGCACGCGCCGGGTGATCGTGAGCCGCAACGCGGACGAGCGCATCGAACCAGCTTCGCTCACCAAGCTGATGACGGCCTACCTGGTTTTCGGCGCGCTCAAGCAGAACGCGCTGACCGCCTCGCAGCTCCTGCCTGTCTCGGCGAAGGCGGCGAAGATGCCCGGCTCACGCATGTTCATCGAGTCGGGCAAGATGGTGAGCGTGGACGAGCTGCTGCGCGGCATGATCGTCCAGTCCGGCAATGACGCCACCATCGCTCTGACGGAAGGCGTGGCGGGCAGCGAAGAATCCTTCGTGCAGGGGATGAACGAGCAAGCCGCGCGCCTCGGGCTGGGCGACACGCGCTTCGCGAACGCAACCGGGCTGGCCGATCCTCGTCACTACTCGACTGCCCGCGATTTGTCGCGCCTCGCTGCCGCATTGATCCAGGACTTTCCCGATTATCTTCCGCTGTACTCGATCAAGGAGTACACGTATAACGGCATCACGCAACGCAACCGCAACGAGCTGCTGTTTCGCGATCCTTTCGTAGACGGGCTGAAGACCGGCTATACCGAAAGCGCCGGCTACTGCCTGGTGGCGACGGCTCAGCGCGACGGCCGGCGGCTGCTGGCCATCGTCACCGGGGCGGCGTCCGAGGGCGGCCGCGCCATGGAGGCGCAAAAGCTGCTTAACTACGGCTTCCAGTATTACGAAACATTCAGGCTTTACGCAGGCGGCGCCACCGTGGCGCAGATCCCGGTGTGGAAAGGCAGCGAGAAATTGCTCAACGCCGGCTTCACCGAAGACGTGTTCGTATCTCTCCCGAGAGGCCAGCGCTCCTTGCTCAAAGCCGAGATCGAGAGTCTGCAGCCGCTGATCGCGCCCGTAAGCCCGCAGCAGCAGGTCGGGGTGGTGCGCGTGACGCTCGGCGACAAGCCGTACGGGGAATACCCGGTCGTCGCGCTGGAACGCGTCGGCGTCGCCAACATCTTCGTCCGGACGTGGGACAGCCTGCGCCTCATGTTCCAGTGAGATCGCACTGCACGCCGCAGCGTTGCCAGTCGTTACCAGGAACCGCTCGATGAACCGCACTACACCCCCCGATGACAGCATCGTCTACCTGAACGGAGAGTTTCTGCCGCTGTCGCGCGCGCGCATCTCACCGCTCGATCGCGGCTTCATCTTCGGTGACGGCGTCTACGAGGTGATTCCGGTCTATGCCCGACGGGTCTTCCGCCTCGACGATCATCTGAGCAGGCTCGAGCGCAGCCTCGAAGGGATCCGGCTCACCAACCCGTACAGCCGGCCGCAGTGGGGCGAGATCATCAGCGAGCTCGTGCGCCGCAGCCCGCACGAGGATCAGAGCGTGTACCTGCAGATCACGCGCGGCGCCGCCAAGCGCGACCACGCGTTTCCCATCGGGGTTACACCGACGGTGTTCCTGATGACCGGCGCCCTGAGCGTGCCCACACCGGAGGCGGTCGATGCCGGGGTCGTGGCCGCTACCATGCCCGACAATCGCTGGCTGCGCTGCGACTTGAAGACGATCGCGCTGCTGCCCAACGTGCTGCTGCGCCAGGAGGCGATCGACGCCGGAGCGGTGGAGGCGGTGCTGTTGCGCGATGGTTGGCTCACCGAAGGCGCGGCAAGCAACATTTTCGTGGTCGTGGATGGCGTGCTGCTGACCCCGCCCAAGAGCAATCTGATGCTGCCGGGCATCACCTACGATGTGATCCTGGAGCTCGCGGCGGCCCACAGCATGCGCTGCGAGGTGCGTCCGGTATCGGAAGTGGAATTGCGCTCCGCGCAAGAGGTATGGCTCACCTCGTCCACGCGCGAAGTTCTGGCCATCACGCGTCTGGATGGCAAGGTGGTCGGCGACGGGCGGCCCGGGCCACTGTTTCGCCGCATGCACGGCCTGTTTCAGCAATTCAAGGAACAGGTGAAGCGCGAGCCGCAACGGCAGGTGCATGCCTAGGTGTGAAGCGTCAAGAGGTTGTTTCTGGATCGCCTGAGTCTTGTCATGGGTGCGAGACCTCCGATGCCTTGATGAGGGCGGTGCCAATTGTAGTGATGGATCCAGCGATCGAGCATGTGGGCACGCTGCGAGGAATGGTCG
>DATJVI010000048.1:0-9190 GCA_035501875.1 Burkholderiales bacterium | reverse complement strand
GGGATCTTCTTCTCCCCGACCTCGATGAGCGCCGGCGCGACGAACTTGGCGGGAATGGCGAACACCGCGACGTCGATGGTCCCGGGGACGTCCTTGACGCTCTTGTAGGCTTTCTTGCCGAGGATCTCCGTGGCGCTCGGGTGGATCGGGTAGATCTCGCCCTGGTAGCCGCCGTTGATCAGGTTCTTCATGATCGAGTTGCCGATCTTGCCGTTCTCGGCCGAGGCACCGATCACCGCGACCGCATCTGGCTTCATGATGCGGTTCATCTGCCGGACGATCACCTCCTGGCTCGGGCGATAGCGTGCAACGGGCGGCTTGAAGTCGAGCACCACGCGCACGTCGGCCGCCGTCGCGGTCGCAGGCGTCGCAAACACCGGATTCAGGTCGAGCTCGGAGACCTCCGGGAAGTCGGCGACCAGCTCAGAGACGTTGACGATCATGGTCGCGAGGGCCTCGCGGTCCACCCCTGGTGCGCCGCGCACCCCGCGCAGGATTTCCGCAGCGGCGATGCCATCGAGCATCGAGAGTGCATCCTCGCGGCTCGCGGGAGCCAAGCGGAAGGTGATGTCCTTGAGCACCTCGACCAGGATCCCACCGAGGCCGAACGCGACCAGCTTGCCGAAGGCCGGATCGGTCACCGCGCCGATGATGACCTCCTGCCCGCCGGTGAGCATCTGCTGCACCTGTACGCCGTCGATGGTCGCATCGGCCTTGTAGCGCCGCGCGTTGGCGATGATCGACTTGAAAGCCTCCTCGGCCGCCTGCGTGCTGTTCACGCCCACCACTACGCCACCCGCTTCGGTCTTGTGCAGGATCTGCGGCGACACGATCTTCATCACGACCGGATAGCCGATGCGGGTCGCGAGCTGCGCCGCATCCGCCGCGCTCGTCGCCACGCCTTCCTTCGGCACCGCGATGCCGTAGGCCTCGCAGAGCGCCTTGGCTTGCGGCGCGGTGAGTGCGTCGCGGCCCTGAGCGCGCGCCTCATCCAGGACTTTGCGAACCGTCGTCTTGTCGTGTGCCATGAACTTTCCTGATGGGCGGCGCGGCAGGGCGCGCTCAGATGACTTTCTCGGCCCTGAGCTCAGCGATTTCCGAGCGGCTCAGGCCGAGCTCGGCCAGCACTTCGTGCGTGTGCTCGCCGAGGAGCGGCGAGCGTTTGACGTCGGTCGGGCTGTCCGACATCTTGATGGGATTGCCCACGGTGAGGTACTTGCCACGCGTCGGGTGATCGACTTCGACCACCGTGCCGGTGGCGCGCAGTGACGGCTCGGCCGCGAGCTCCTCCATCGAGAGGATCGGGCCGCAGGGAATGTCGTACTTGTTGAACTCCTCCATGGCCTCGAACTTGGTCTTCGTCATGGTCCACTGCTCGATCGTGGCGAAGATCTGCTTGAGTCGCGGCAGGCGGGCGTTGGGTGTCGCGTAGTCGGGATGCGTGATCCACTCCTCCTTGCCGATGACCTGGCAAATCTCCTTCCACACCGGCGCCTGCGTGATGAAATAGAGATACGCGTTGGGGTCGGTCTCCCAGCCCTTGCACTTGATGATCCAGCCGGGCTGCCCGCCGCCCGAGGCATTGCCGGCGCGCGGCACCGCACTGCCGAACTTGCCGTCGGGATACTGCGGGTACTCCTTCATGACGCCGGTGCGGGCGAGGCGCTGCTGGTCGCGCAGCTTCACGCGGCAGAGGTTGAGCACCCCGTCCTGCATGGCGCACAGCACCCGCTGGCCGCGGCCGGTGGTCTTGCGTTGATAGAGCGCGGCGACGATGCCGAGCGCCACGTGCAGTCCCGTGCCGCTGTCGCCGATCTGCGCACCCGTGACGAGCGGTGGCCCGTCGTCGAAGCCGGTGGTCGAGGCGGAGCCCCCGGCGCATTGCGCGACGTTCTCGTAGACCTTGCACTCCTCGTACGGCCCGGGTCCGAAGCCCTTCACCGAGGCGACGATCATCCTCGGGTTGAGCGCCTGGATGCGCTCCCAGGTGAAGCCCATGCGATCGAGCGCGCCCGGGGCGAAGTTCTCCACCAGCACGTCGCAGTGCCTGACCAGCCGCTCGAGCACGGCCTTGCCCTTGGGGTTCTTGGTGTCGAGCGTGATCGAGCGCTTGTTGCTGTTCAGCATGGTGAAGTACAGGCTGTCCACGTCCGGAATGTCGCGCAGTTGCTCGCGCGTAATGTCGCCCGCGCCGGCACGCTCGACCTTGATCACGTCCGCGCCGAGCCACGCCAGCAGCTGCGTGCACGTCGGACCCGACTGCACGTGCGTGAAGTCGAGGATGCGGACGCCGTCTAGGGCCTTCCCCATGTGAGTCTCCCCCCGCAACTCATTTGTACATGGTCTGATTCTTGGTCCCGGGCGCGTACTCGCGCGGATCGACCCAAATGTTGATGACCGCCGAGCGCTTCAGTCGCCGCACCGACTCGCGCGCACGCTGCAAGGCGGGGGCGATGTGCGCGGGATCGCGCACTTCCTCGCCGTAACCGCCGAGCATCTCGGCGAACCTGCCGAACGGCACGTCGCCGAGCAGGTTGCCGACGTTGCCGCGCTCCTCACCGTACTTGGCGAGCTGTCCGTAGCGGATCTGATTCATCGCAGAATTGTTGCCGACGACGGCGATATAGGGCACGCCGAAGCGGTTCGCGGTTTCCATGTCGAACGCCGTCATGCCGAAGGAGCCGTCGCCGTAGTAACAGAGCACTTCTTTGTTGGGATTCGCGAGTCCCGCGGCGATAGCGAACCCGGTGCCGACGCCGAGCGATCCGAGCGCGCCCGGATCCATCCACTGTCCGGGCCGGCGCGGCCGCACCGCCTGCGCGGAGATCGTCACCACATCGCCGCCGTCGCCGATGTAGATGGTGTTGTCGGCGAGAAACTCGTTGAGCTCGTAAGCCACGCGATACGGATGGATCGGCTGGTTATTCGATTTGAAGAGCGGCATGAGCTTCTCGGTCGCCGCCGCTTCCGCGTCCTGGAGCTTCCGCATCCACTGTTGACGGGCCTGGCGCTTGTCCTGCTTGAGACGCCCGCTGGCCGCCTGCAGCACGGCGCCGAGGATCGCGCCCGGGTGACCGACGATCCCGAGATCGATGTCGCGGTTCTTGCCGACGGTGCGATAGTCCATGTCGATCTGCACGAGCTTCAGCTTAGTGCTGATGCGCCGCCCGTAGCCCATGCGAAAATCAAACGGCGTCCCGACGATGACGATGACGTCGGCGTCCGCAAAAGCGTTGCCGCGGGTGCGATCGAAATGATGCGGATCCCCCGGGGGCAGGAGCCCGCGGCTGCCGCCGTTGAAATAACCCGGGATGTCGAGCCCGCGCAGCAGCGCGATCGCTTCCTCGTGGCCGCGGGTGGTCCACACCTGCTGACCGTAGAGAATCGCCGGGCGCTCGGAGTTCACGAGGATGTCGGCGAGCTTTTCGATATCGCGCGGATCGCCGAGCGAGCGCGTCGAGGCGCGGTAGTGGCCGGGCTTGGGCACGATGGCCTTAGTGGCATCGACCTCGCGGTCGAGAACGTCGCGCGGGATCTCGAGGTACACCGGCCCCGGGGCGCCGCTGAAGGCCTCACGCGCCGCCATCGAGATCATGTCGGCGACGCGCTCGGTGCTTGGCACGGTGGCGGCGAACTTGGTGATGGGTGACATCATGTCGACGTGCGGCAGGTCCTGGAGCGAGCCCATCTTGTGCTGGGTGAGCGCGCCCTGGCCGCCGATGTGCAGCACCGGGCTCTCGGAGCGAAACGCGGTGGCGATCCCGGTCACGGCGTTGGTGCAGCCGGGACCTGCGGTAGTGACGACACAGCCGAGCTTGCCGGTCTGCCGCGCGTAGCCGTCGGCGGCGTGCGCGGCGACTTGTTCGTGCCTCACATCGATGATGCGGATGCCCTCGTCGATGCAGCCGTCGTAGATGTCGATGATGTGCCCGCCGCAGAGCGTGAAGATGGTGTCGACACCCTCGTTCTTCAGAGCCTTGGCGACCAGGTGTCCGCCAGAGACCACACTGGCGTCACGGCTCTTGCGCTTGAGCGTGTCTTCCGCAGTGGTGGTGCCTTTGCTCTCCGCAGGTTTGGTCACCGTCTCTTGCATAGTTGCCTCCATTCGTCATCACTGGATGCACGGCGCGTCCCCAAGCGCACGCGCTTCCGGTTGAGCCGGAAGCGCGTGCGCTCAGTGAGTCTCACCGCGTCGCCAGGTTGGCCGCCGGCGGCGCAACGCCCGACGGGCGATTGGTGTAGGCGCTGCGCATCGGTTTCAGGATCACGATCGCCATGAGCGCGGCGATGATGTTGAGAGTCGCGGCCATCATGAACACCGGATGCCAGTTGCCTTTGGCTGCGATGATGCTCGTCAAAGGTACCAGCAGTGAGGCCGTGCCCTTTGCCGTATACATGAGTCCGGTGTTGGTCGTCGCGAAGACCGAGCCGAAAGTGTCCGTCACGGTCGCTGGGAAGAGACTGTAAATCTCGCCCCAGGCGAAGAACACCAGGCCCGACAGCAGCACGAACGCCACCGGGTTGGTCCCCAGATTGGCCAGCGCGATGATGCCAATGCCCTCGATCAGAAAGGCGATGAACATGGTCTGTTCACGCCCGATGCGGTCGGACACCCAGCCGAAAAACGGCCGGGTCAGGCCGTTCAGGATGCGATCGATGCTGAGGGCGAAGGTCAGCGCCGGAAGCGTAATGCCGATCAGGCTCACCGGGATCTTGTCGACATGGAAGTCCTTGGCGATCGGTGCGAGCTGCGCGGTCGCCATGAGTCCGCCTGCCGCCATCATGACGAACATGAGATACATCACCCAGAAGACCGGCGCCTTGAGCATCTGCATTGGCGCCGCCTGGTAGCGGCTCGCGCCTGGAGCAATTTTCGGGGCTGACGTCATGAAGCTCGCCGTCGGCGCCATGATCAGCATGCCGACGATCACGACCACGATGCCTTGAAACAGCCCGAACGTGAGGAAAGTCTGCTCGTAGCCGGAGTTCTTGATCATGTTGGCGATCGGGATGATGGTGGCCGCCGAACCCATGCCGAAGCCGGCCGCGGTGAGGCCCGCGGCCAGTCCGCGCCGTCCGGGGAACCACTTCACCGCATTGCCGATACAGGTGCCGTACACGGCGCCTGCGCCGATGCCACCGATGATGCCGGCGAAATAGAACATCCCGAGGGAGCTCGCGAAGGAATTGATCGTCCAGGCGATCCCGCACAGGATGCCGCCGGCGACGATCATCCAGCGGGGACCAAACTTGTCGACCAGGTACCCCTCCGCGGGTACCAGCCACGTCTCGAACAGAACGAATAAGGTGAAGGTGACCTGGATGGCCGCCTTGGTCCAATGATATTTGTCGCCAATCGGCCCGACGAACAGCGTCCAGCCGTATTGCAGATTGGCGACCATCACCATGCAGATGATGCCGATGATCAGTTGCGCCCAAGGACGGGCGAACATGGAAGTGGTCTCAGAAGCAGTATCGGTAACCATCGATGCTCCCCCTCAAAAGCGACTCATGCGTGACAGCGTGTCAGCCGGTTGCAAGGAACTTCGGCGGTTGGCGAGCACGCGCGCCCCGGGAACGTGCAGCAAGGCGATTCGATCCGCGAGGTCGTTGCGCGTCAGCCTGGGAATCGATTGCTCCGGGTGACCCCTCGACTTCTATGATATGTACGTCTTAATACTGACTTGAACTTCAGCCGACCATATGTGATATATCTCCAGCTTGTCAATCCGGTGCATGGTGCACTCAGAAGGTGCAGGTGCCAGCCGTTGAGGCAGGAAAGCGGTATCAAGCAGCGATCAAGGAAGGAGGTTGGCTGGCTTCTGTACCGTATGGGGGAGCCGGTCGGTGCGATGTGATGTTTTTTATTTGATATATCTTGAGCGGATGCGTTGCAGTAGATATGCAATGCGTTACAAATCATGGGTGCTCGGGCCCGTATAGTCATGGTGGCTTGACAGCACCGTAACTTTTTTACATATCGGCACCTCCGCTCCGTGGGGGAAGAGTCCTGTTTCCGGACGCGCCGGCGTGAGCAATCGGGTTTCGTGCGCAGGGAAGCTGAGTACCTGCGATGCGCGACACTTCACGATGTTTGGGGGACGAATGGCTGCGACTTTCACGCCCGGTGACAGCACTCGCACGGTGGGGCAACTTGCGCTCGCACCGCTGAACGCGATGAGCCTGCGTGACCAGGCTTATGCGCTGCTCAAGGATGCGATCGCGAGCACCGACATCTACAGTCGGCGCCATCCGCTGCGCCTCGATGAACGCGAGCTGATGCAGGCGCTCGGGGTCAGCCGAACACCGATCCGCGAAGCGCTCTCGATCCTCGAGCAGGAAGGTTTCGTGCGCACCGTTCCGCGGCGCGGCATCTTCATCGTGCGCAAGTCCAAGCGCGAGATCATCGAGATGATCCAGATGTGGGCGGCGCTCGAGAGCATGTCGGCGCGCCTCGCGACGTTGCACGCCTCCGATACGGAGATCGGCAAGCTGCGCCACCTCTTCGATGAGTTCCAGAACTCACCGCCTTCGGAGCACATCGGTGAGTACTCCGACGCCAACATCGCGTTTCATCAGATGATCATCCGCCTCGGCGGGTCGCAGCTGATCGCGGATGCGACCAAGAACCTCTTCATCCACGTGCGCGCGATCCGCAAGGCCACGATCTCCCAGGACAACCGCGCGGCGCGCTCGATCATCGAACATCTGAAGATCATCGAGGCGCTCGAGCGGCGCGACACCGAGCTCGCCGAGCGGCTCACGCGGCAGCACACGCTCGATCTCGCCGTCCACGTCGAGCGCTACTGCGACTTTCTCGACTAGGTGCCGCGCCCGCGAGGCACGCGGCGCGGCGCCGCCCGTGACGGTACGCAGCGCGCTGGCGTTGTCGCGGGCGGCGTGCGCCACGCGTGACCGACATCAACCGGCACGAGCCGCTCGAGGAGCGCTGCTCCCTCGCGGAGCAGGAAATCCTTGAAGGCCGCTGCAACCGGCGGCAGCCGCTTGGTGCGGTTGTGCACCAGATACCAGTTGAGCATGGCGGGGAAGCCCTGGACGTCGAGCACCACGAGGTTTCCGGCCTTGAGGTCGAGCCCGATGGTGTGCGCGGAAAGAAACGCGATGCCCATCCCGGCCACCACCGCCTGCTTGATGGTCTCGGTGCTGTGGATCTGCATGGCGATGTTCAGGCGCGAAAACTGCCGTCCGAACACCTCGCGCGCCGAGTTCCAGGTATCCGAGCCGTGCTCGCGCAGCACGAAGCGCTCGCGGTTGAGCGCAGCGCGCGGGATCTGCTTGACGCCAACGAGCGGGTGATCGGGCGCGGCGACGATCACGTAGGGGTGGGGCGCAAAGGGCAGCGCCACGACATCCAGCTCCGCGGGTGGGCGCACCATTACCGCAAGATCGGTGAGGTTGTCGGCGAGTTGCCGCAGCAGCCCTTCGCGGTTGTGCACCGTGAGATTGAAGACGATGCCGGGGTGCGAGGCGCCGAATGCCGCCAGCAGCCGCGGGAAGAAGTAGTCGCCGGCGCTGATCACCGCGACATTGAGACGCCCGCCGGTCACCCCCTTCAGCTGCGCGAGCGCATCCTCGGCTTCCTTCATGCGCTGCGCGATGGCGTTGGCGCATTCGAGCATCTCGGCGCCGGCCGGGGTGAGGTAGGTCTTGCGCCCGATGCGCTCGAACAGCGGCAGCCCGACGAAGTCGGCGAATTCCTTGATCTGCGTGGACACTGCCGGCTGCGACATGTGCAGCTCCTCGGCGGCGCGCGAGAAATTCATGTGCCGGGCGGCGGTGGCAAACACCCGCAGCTGCCGCAGCGTCACGTTCTTCATGGCGCCCGAGCATACGCCGAACCATTCTGAAAATCATATGATCGCGATAGAAAGCTTTAACTTTTCCTTTGGTAAACCCGGGCGTATCGTGAAACCATCAGTCAGGAACAGTTCGGGGACGCTCAGCCATGCACCACACGATCAGCGGCCGCAAAGCGGCGAACGATCCCCTGGCGGCGGAGCTCGAGGCCTACAACCGCGCGTTCTGCGAGCTCGAGCTCCCCTGGCACTGGGATGCGGCAACGTTCCGCGAGCTGCTCGATGTGGCGGGCGAGCGGGACTGCGTGAGCGCCTACATCGAGCGCAGCCAGCCGCACCTGCTGCGGGTCTACGAGAAGGGGTTCCTGCGGGACCTGGTGCTCGATGCCCGCGACCGCTGCCGCGACGACGAGCCGCACGCGGCTCACCGCAAGTCCTGAACCGTCTCCGCTAGGCGTCCCCAAACCGCGAGCTTGCCGCACCGTCAGCGCGGGCCGGCCGCGGCGCCGGCGCGCACCTGCGGTCGTGCTTCCGCACCGATGTAGTGGGTGACGCGCGGCGTGTCACGCGCGAGACGGTGCACGTGCTCTTCCACGATGCGGTCCGCCTTGGTCACGCGGCGGTGTTGTCGCAGGTGCTCGAGCCATGAATCCACCAGGAACGTCTCGAGGATGCGCTCGGGATGGGCGGCGTCCTGGTAGACGTCCCAGGCGTACGCGCCGTCGCGTCGCCGCTCGCGGGCAAGCCGCGCGAGCGCGGCGAGAAAGGCCTCGCGGTTCTCCGGGCTGACATGGTATTCGACCGTGACGAGCACCGGGCCCGCGTCCTCTTCGACGGCTCCGGCGACTACCGGCTCGGGCCAGTGCATCGAGGGCGTGAGGTCGCCCTCGGGCCCGGACTGCAGCCGCCAGCGGCGTGTCAGCAAGAGGGCGAGCAATGCGCCGCCCGCGGCGAGGTAGTGCGCCGCGGGCAAGCCGACGCGATCGGCGATGAAGCCCCAGAGGGCACTGCCCACTGTCATGGTGCCGAAGAACACCGTTACGTACGCCGCGAGCCCCCGGCCGCGCACCCAATCGGGCAACGCCACCTGTGCCGACACGCTGAGGCTTGCGAGTACCGCAATCCAGCCGATGCCCGCGATCAGGCAGGCGAGGGCTGCGACCCACGGCTCGTGGGCGAGCCCGAAGAGAACGAGCGCCGCGGCGGTGCCCGCCTCGCCGAGATTCACGACGCGATTGGCGCCGGAATTGCCCGTGAGCCGCGGCAGGACGAAGGCGCCGCCGACGGCGCCCGCGCCGATGGCACCGAGCAGCACCCCGTAGAGCGTCGGGCCGCCGCCGAGCTGGCTGCGGGCCACGACGGGCAGGAGCGCC
>DATJVI010000047.1:0-16794 GCA_035501875.1 Burkholderiales bacterium | reverse complement strand
GGTCAGTCCCGCCACTCGCCACGGAAGATGCAATGGGCAATCGCGACGCCTTCTCCCAGGAAAGCCTAGTGCGGCTGCGCTTCGTGCTCGCGTGGGGTGCGCTGTGCGTGCTGAGCGCATGCATGGTCGGCCCCGACTATGTCAAGCCGAAGGCGGCAACCACGGCGGCATACAAGGAGCAGCCCGGCTGGAAGCAGGCCCAGCCGCAGGACCAGTTCCCGCGCGGCAAGTGGTGGGAGATCTTCAACGATCCGCAGCTCAACGCGCTGGAGGATCAGGTCTACATCTCCAACCAGAACGTCGCGTTCGCGCTCGCCCAGTTCCAGCAGGCGCGCGCGATCGTGCAGGAAGCGCGTTCCGCGATGTTTCCGACAGTGACCGCGTCCGCCTCGGTGACCCGCCAGAAACCGTCGTCGACACTCGGACCGGCCCCGGTCGCGCACGGTGCGTACAACTACTATACGCTGCCGATCGAGGCTTCCTGGGTGGTGGACCTCTGGGGCCAGGCCCGGCGCGCCTACCAGGCCACCGAGGCCAACGCGCAGGCGAGCGCCGCGGACCTCGAGACGGCGCGCCTCACGGCGACCTCGGAGGTGGCGCAGGATTATTTTCAATTGCGGACACTCGACGCTCAGAAGGCGCTGCTCGACGATACCGTCCTCGCGTATCAAAAGTCGTTCGATCTCACCAAGAACCGCTATGCCAGCGGCGTGGCCTCGAAGGCGGATGTCGCCGCGGCGGAGACGCAACTGCGCTCGACGCAGGCCCAGGCGATCGATCTGGGAGTGCAGCGCGCCCAGATGGAAAATGCCATCGCCATCCTTATCGGCAAGCCTCCCGCGACATTCTCGCTGCCCGCCTCGCCGCTCACCGCGACGCCGCCCCCGATTCCCGTGGGCGTGCCCTCCGCGCTGCTCGAGCGCCGGCCGGACATCGCCTCGGCGGAGCGGCGCGTGGCGGCGGCCAACGCCGAAATCGGCGTAGCGATCGCCGCCTATTACCCCACGTTGACGCTGAACGCTATCGGCGGGTTCTCTACCGCGAACCTCGCGGAGTGGTTTACCTATCCGAGCCGCGCGTGGTCGGTCGGGGCATCGCTGGCCGGTACTCTGTTCAATGGCGGCCTGTTCCAAGCGCAGACGGACGCCGCCCGGGCGGCGTACGACGGAACCGTGGCGACCTACCGCCAGACCGTGCTCACCGGCTTCCAGGAGGTCGAGAATAACCTCGCCGCATTGCGCATCCTGGAGCAGGAGGCGACAGTGCAAGCCGCTGCGGTGTCCGCCGCCGAGCAGTCGGTCCAGCTCTACACCAATCAGTACAAAGCCGGGACGATCAGCTATCTGAGCGTGGTGGTGGTCCAGGCCGCGCTGCTGAGCAACCAGAGCACGGCCGTCACCATCCTCGGCAACCGCATGAACGCCGCCGTGTTGCTGGTGAAGGCGGTCGGCGGAGGCTGGGATGCGGAGCAGCTCCCCGACGACAATGCGCTCGGCATCCGCTACGGGCAGGACTCGAGCGCCGCGACGGTGCAGGCTTCCACGCAAGCCAAGTAGCTTGAGGCTGGATCGCGCGCCCGCCCGCGGGTACGATGGCGCGGTGCGCGTGGCGCACGCGGGAGCTCCGCCGGGACTCCCCGCGCGCACTTCCTAGAGCCGGAAAGAAAGGGGACCAAGTGGAGGCAAGCCAGAAGGCCGCGGTCGACGAGGTGCTGCCGCCGGCGGAGCTGTTCGTGCTCGGTCTGCAGCATGTTCTGGTGATGTACGCGGGGGCCGTGGCGGTGCCGCTGATCCTCGGCTCGGCGCTGAAGCTGCCGAAGGAACAGGTCGCGATGCTGATCAACGCCGACCTTTTCGCCTGCGGGGTGGCGACGATTCTGCAGTCGATCGGCGTCTGGAAGTTCGGCATCCGCATGCCGGTGATGATGGGCGTGACGTTCGCGTCGGTGGGCCCGATGCTGGCGATGGGCGCGAACCCGGAGTTGGGGCTGCTCGGCATCTATGGCGCAGTTATCGTCGCTGGCATCATCGCCATCCTGATCGCCCCGGTGGTGAGCCGCCTGCTGCCGCTGTTCCCCCCGGTGGTGACCGGGACGATCATCGCCGTGATCGGTATCTCGCTGATGCGCGTGGGCATCAACTGGGCGGCAGGCGGCCCGCCCACGGCGCCGCAGTACGGGGATCCCTTCAACCTCACCGTAGCGCTGCTGGTGCTGGTGGCGATCCTGTTGGTGACCAAGTACGTCAAGGGCTTCTTCGGCAACATCGCGGTGCTGCTCGGGATCGTGCTCGGGTTCCTCGTCGCGCTTGCGTTCGGCAAGGTGAGCTTCGCCGGATTGGAGGCAGCGCGTTGGGTCGACCTTATCTACCCGTTCCAGTTCGGGATGCCGAAGTTCGACCTGTGGGCGATCGCCAGCATGACGCTGGTGATGCTGGTCGTGATGATCGAGTCTACCGGGATGTTCCTGGCGCTCGGCGAGCTGACCGGGAAATCGCTCACGCAAGAAGACCTGGCGCGGGGCCTGCGCGCCGACGGCGTGGGCACGCTGATCGGCGGCGTGTTCAACACCTTCCCGTATACGTCCTTCTCGCAGAACGTCGGCTTGGTGGGCGTCACGGGCGTGCGCAGCCGCTGGGTCACCGCCGTGGGCGGTGCGATCCTGATCGCCTTCGGGCTTTTCCCGAAGATGGGGCACGTGGTCGCCTCGGTGCCGCAGTTCGTGCTGGGCGGAGCGGGCATCGTCATGTTCGGCATGGTCGCGGCCACCGGCATCAAGATCCTCGCCGGGGTCGACTACGCGCGGCAGAAGGCGGCGCCCTACATCGTCGCGATCAGCATCGGCTTCGGCATGATCCCGCTCGTGGCGGATAAGTTCTTCGACCATCTGCCCAAGGCGCTCTCTCCGCTGCTGCACTCCGGCATCCTGCTGGCATCGATCGCGGCCGTGCTGCTGAACGTCTACTTCCACGGCTTGGGCTCGGCGGCGGAGTCGGCGCGCGCCGCTGCGGCGAGCGCGCATGGATCGGAAGCCGGATAGCCCGGAGGCGCCGCACTCACCCGGCCCGCTCAAGCGCGTCCTGCGGCAGGTCCGGGCACGGCCGCGGCTGACCACGGCGGTCGTGCTCGGGTTCACGGTGCTGGTCCTTCTGCCGTCGACGGTGTCGGGTCCCACGCAAGCGCTCATCGCATGGGATATGGGCGCTGTGCTCTACCTCGTGCTGGCGTGGACGATGATGCTGCGCGCTAGCATCGAGGGCATGGCGAAGCGCGCGCGCATGCAGGACGATGGCGCCGTGGCGGTCCTGATCCTCACGGTGACCGCGGCCATCGCCAGCCTGGCGGCGATCCTGCTCGAGCTGATCGGGATCCGGGACCATCCCGGCGGTGAGCAGACGCTACGCGTTGCGCTGGCGGCGCTGACGATCCTTTGCTCGTGGTTCGTCGTGCACACCTCGTTCGCGTTGCACTATGCCCACGAGTACTACATGCGTGGCAGCCGAACCGATGCGCCCTGTCTGCAGTTCCCGGGAGGCGGTGCGCCGAACTACGTCGACTTCCTGTATTTCGCCTTCGTGCTGGGCACGACGTCGCAGACGTCGGACGTGGCGATCAACAGTCACAAGATGCGCCGCCTCGCGCTCACGCATGGGGTGATCGCGTTCTTCTTCAACGCAACGCTACTCGCGCTTCTGGTCAACATCGCCGCGGGGTTGACCTAGCCTGCCCAAGCAGTCTCCGCTTTTCCGCGCGCGAGATCCTGCGGCGATTCAGTCAGTAGGCAGTACCGGTGGAACGTCGCCGGCAGCCGTGTCACTCATAGGATCCGCGCGATTGCTCGGTTTCGCGTGAGGAGCGAGGCGGTGAGCCCGCTGAGAAGCACCGCGCTGGAAAAGACGATCAGAAACTTCACGACGGCGGGAAGCGGTGCAGCCAACATCGCGAACAGCAGCCAGTTCACGAACGGATAGTGGACCAGATAGATGCCATAGGAATTCCGCAGCAGACTGTTCAGCGGGTGGCTTTGGCGCTTCACGAATCTGAGGGATACGGCAAGACAGGCAAAGCAGGCAGCCCCGCAGGAGAGCGAGAAGCCGATCCCGCCCAGGACGTTCCACTGGATTGGCGGCTGTCCCCCTGCGGCGAGAGCGCCGATCGCGATCGTGTGGGCGAGCACGAATGCGACGAGCGCGACCAGAACCCAGATCCACCAGGTTCCAGCCAATGTTCCGGCAGGATCCAGAAGCCCCTGGTCCGCGCCGGCCCTGCCTAAGCCCACGCCAAGCAGGAAATAGAGCGTGTAGTGCGCGACCCGGCTGGTCTGGACGGTGAAGGGGCCAAGCTCCATCCAGCTCCAAGGACCATAAGCAATCGACAGTGGCACATAGGCCGATAGCGACAGCAGAACCACTACGAGAAAAAATCGGAACGGTCGTGTGCCGCCTATCGTGGCCAGTCTGCCTAGCGTCGTCGCCGAGCGCGGTACGGTTGCGAACAAGACGGTCGCGAGCAGATCGAACACCAGCAGCAGCGCGATGAACCATGCAGGCCCACTCGGCCACACGCCCAAGGACAGCCACTCGCGCAAGAATCGCCCGACATCGTGTGTCCCGGTGATCTGCATGAAGGCGGGAAAGTAAGCGAGCGGTCCCAGCAGACCGGCCGCGAAGAGATACGGGATGCCGAGCCGTAACGCCCGATCACGGAGGAAGGGCAGGGGCCCCTTGCGTGAGATGCTCGGGGCGACGAAGAGCCCGGAGAGCAGGAACATCAACGACATGAAGAATGCATCGTTGAAACCGATGAAGGCGGGAGACAGAGGGCTGCTGTGGCGATCGACGATCGGGAACGCGCGCCAGAGCAGCGGGGGAGCTTCGAAAAACGAGACTTGGGCCAGGATCCCGATGTAGGCCAACGCCGAGTGGTAAGCGACAACGAGCAAGACGATGAAGCCGCGCAAGTAGCCGAGCGGAAGATTGGTGACCCGCTCGACCGGCGGATCTGGGACTGCGAGGCTCACTCGATCCTTTGCAGCTTGTAGGACGACGGTCACTGGGTAGCAGCAGGAACAGAGGCAAGTAACGCGGTCAAGTCTTGTCTGTTCCCTCTCCCACCCGCACGATCCGCCGCAGGGCGCGAGACCAGGTCGCGCCTACTGCTGGTCAGGCTGCCCTAATTGTATCTCTCGAGATTCGCTACCCATCCGGCATTCCGGATCTCTGTCTGACAGGCGCGATTCAAGATTCAAGATCTGACCCTACTCTGACCTGTGATTCAAGATTCAAGACCTGACCCCACTGTGACCTGCTGTGGTGGAGCGGATCAGGGTCGCCCTGTAGCTCGCCTTCTTATCCGCGGTCATTGAGAACGATCAACTACGGCTCTTGGAATGACTCCGATGTCTTCAATGTACCGATGACATCGCCTCGCAGACCCCAGATTGCGCCCGAGCACCAGGATTGGATCCGACTGAAGAGGCCTACGGCACCCTCGCCAAGTGCCGTCACCGCGAACGCTCGACTAGCCTCGCACGATACGTGTCGAGCAACACCGCAATGATGATGACGCCGCCGGTGACCATCTGGCGGATGAAGTCTCCTACGCCCATCAGGATCAGCCCGTCCGAGAGTACGCCGATGACGGCCGCGCCGAGCAAAGTGCCGATCAGCGAACCGCGGCCGCCGAATAGGCTCGTGCCGCCGATGATCACTGCTGCGATGGCGTTGAGCTCGAAACCGCCGCCGAGTATGGGGCTGGAGATGGTGAGCCGCGCCATGTAAGCGATCGCGGCAATCCCGACCATCAGCCCGGCGATCGTGAACACCGCGATCTTGTATCCGAACGTGTTGTGGCCGGAAAGCCGCACCGCCTCTTCATTGTTGCCTATGGCATACACCATGCGCCCGAACACGGTCTTGGTGAGCACGAGCCAGCCTAGCGCGACGAGCACCAACGCCAGCACGAAGATGGCGGGGAGGCCCAGTACCGTCGCGGTGCCGAAATTGTTGAACTGGTTGGGAAACTCGAACAGGGTACGGGCGTTGGTGACCTGCAGGGCGGCGCCGCGGGCGATGTTGAGCATGCCGAGCGTTACGATGAAAGAGGGCACTCGCCAGAAGCTGGTGATGAAGCCATTGACGAACCCGCATGCCATTCCCACCGCCGCGCTGGTAAGCACCGCGCATAGGATCGCCAGCTCGACCGGCAACGACTGGCTTTTGATCACGATCCCGGCGACCATCGCGCACAGGGCCAGCACCGAGCCCACCGACAGGTCGATCTGCGCGATCAGGATGACGAAAGTCTCGCCGGTCGCGATGATCACGTTGATGCTGATCTGCGTGAAGATGTTCGTGATGTTCTCGCGGTCCGTGAAATGCGGCGCAATGACGGAAAACGCCGCGATCATCAACACCAGCGCCACGCTGATTCCGGCCTCGCGCAGCAGTCGGAGAAACAGCAGTCGGGCTCTGGCCCATAGCCCGGAGGGGCGGTCCTCGCGGGGCGCTCGAATCCCGGCATCGACGGGACTCGCCGTGGATGTGGAGGCTGCCTCCCGGAGCTTCGGTTCGCTCATTGGACGGCCGCGGTGCCGGCCTGCAGATACGGTTTCATGTACTCCTGATAGGCGAGCGACAGGACCTTCTCTTGGTCGAACTCGCGGCGCTGGAGCACACCGGTGAGATGGCCCTTCGAGAGCACCAGGAGCCGGTGACAGATCCCGAGCAGCTCGGGCAGGTCCGAGGACACGACGATGATCGCCTTGCCTTCCGCGGCCAGACGCCAGAGCAGATCGTAGATTTCGGCCTTGGCGCCGACATCGATGCCGCGAGTCGGCTCGTCCAGGATCATGATCTGCGCTTTGCGGAACACCCACTTGGCAAGCACCAGCTTCTGCTGGTTGCCACCGGAGAGATCGCGCGCGAACTGATCCAGAGACGCAAGCCGGATATCCAGGTCGTGCGTGAGATGCCGGGCTTCCGATCGCTCGGCCTCGGGCTGCAACACCCCGGCGGTGGAGATGCGCGCAAGATCGGTCAACGTGATGTTCACGCGCACCTCCATGGGGAGCACCAGTCCTTCGTCCTTGCGGTTTTCGGTCAGCAGGCAGATGCCGTGCCGGATCGCATCCTGCGGGCCGGAGATCTTGATCTGCTTGCCATCCCGGAAGAATTCCCCGGATTGCCTTCGGTCCGCGCCGAAGATGGCGCGCACCGTCTCGGTCCGACCCGAACCGACCAGGCCGGCGATTCCCAGGATCTCGCCGTAGTGGACCGAGAACGAGATCGGATTGGGATTGCCGTGGTAGCGCAAACTCTCGACTCGCAACGCCTCGCCGCCGACCTGGACTTCGTCATGGAAGGGATACTTGGAGCCGACCCTGCGTCCTACCATCAAATGGACGAGCTCGGCGGGGCTGGTCTGACGCACGTCCTTCGTCTCGACTTTGCGGCCGTTGCGCAGGACGGTAACGCGGTCCCCGATCTCGAAGATCTCCTGGAGATGGTGCGAGATGAAGATGATCGTCACACCCGAGGCACGCAAGCGCCCGATGATCTCGAATAGACGCGCCGTCTCCCGCGAAGTCAGCGTCGCCGTCGGCTCGTCCATGATGATCACCTTGCTCTTGACCGCCAGCGACTTCGCAATTTCGAGAAGCTGGCGTTGCGCGACTCCGAGCCGTTCGACCGGCTCGCTCGGCGAGACATCCAGGCCGACTTGTTCGAGCAGTTCCAGCGCGCGCCGGTGGAGCGTTGCGCGGTCGAGCACGCCCAGCCGCGAGGGCAGGCGCTCGAAAAGCAGATTCTCGGCCACCGACAACGAGGTCAGCAGATTGAAGTCTTGATAGACGACCCGGATACCGGCGCGCAAGGCATCGAGCGGACCCAGCGGCTCGTAGGGCGCACCTTCGTACTGCATGTCTCCCTCGTCGGCCTGGTACACGCCGCAAACCACTTTGATGAGGCTCGACTTCCCCGCGCCGTTTTCTCCCACGAGGGCGTGAACCTCGCCTCGCTCGACCGTGAGATCGACATGGTCCAACGCGATCGTGCCGGGGAAGCGTTTCGTCACCCCCCGCATCTGCAGGATCGGGAGGGCCATGGTTACGCCAGCGAGCTGCGTGTCAGCTGTCATGGCAAGCGCTGAGCCAGCCCGCGAGGTTCATCGAGACGCGTGCGACGAGAGCACATGCACCGGAGTATGCGGCATCGCGAGACCGCGCGCAGGCGCGTGGCTGTCCCCCGGAGAACCGGAGCCCGGTCGGCCACGTGGCGCCGGGCCCCACGCCAGGCGGCGCCAGGACTGGGGCTCACACTCCCAAGAGCTGGACGCCGCCCGCCTACGAGCGTTGGCGCGGCGCTATTTCAGATTCTTCGCCGTGATCAGCTTGATCGGCGTCTTGATCCACCCGCTCAGCTTCTCTCCCTTGAGCGCCTTCATCGCATAGTCGACACCGTTGGATGCCATGTCGCTGCCGAACTGGTCGATCGTCGCGATGACCTTGCCCTCCTTCACGAGAGGCCGGATCGCGGGAATGTTGTCGAATCCGACGACCTTGATCTTGCCACCCTTGCCTGCGGCATCGATCGCCTTGACAACGCCCAGCGCCATCGAATCGTTGGCACACATGACGCCCTGGACGTCCGGGTGCGCCGTCAGGATGTTGCTGAAAACGGTGTTGGCCTCTTCCGTTTCCCAGTGCGCGGTCCGGGACTCGATCAGGTTGAGCTTGCCCTGCTTGACGGCATCGTCGAAGCCGAGCTTGCGTTGCCGGGCATTGTCCGCGCCAGGATTGCCCTCGATGATGACGACCTTGCCGCCCGGACCGAGCGCCTTGGCCAGCACCTCTCCGGACATCCTCGCGCCTTCACGGTTGTCCGGTCCGACGAACGCGAGCTGGATGCCGGCCTGCTTCATCGCGTCCTTGTCCAGGGCCACGTCGATGTTGATGACCACGATCCCGGCCTTCAGCGCCCGCGCGAGCGGCGGCACCAACGCCCGCGAATCTGCGGGTGCGATGACGATGGCGCTCACCTTCTGAGTGATGAAGTTCTCGACCGCATTGATCTGCGTGTCGATGTCAGTCTCGGAGTGCATGCCGACCGGAATGAGGGTGAGGTCGCCGCGCTGCTTGGCGTGCTTGATCGCGCCTTCTTCCATGTCCTTGAAGAACTCGTTGGCCAACGACTTCATCACCAGCCCGATTACGGGTTTTTCGGCTGCGCGCGCAGCCGGCTGGGCGCCGAAGCCCAGGACCAGCACGCCCGTGATCACTGCGGCCAGATGCCTGCGTACTAGGTTCGTCCTATCTGCCGATCTCATCTCGAGTCGCTCCTCGTCTGTGTTGGTGGCACGTAACCTACGCGCTCGGAGGGGCCGCGTACGGCAACCGATCGCGTATCGCGCGTGTCGGCGGCCTTCGCCGCCGGCGCTGGCCCTGCGCCGATGGAGTGTGTGCACGCGGAGCCGGTGCGGGGCGCGATCTCTTCTTGGCTGCTCGACTGGCGCAGGCACGTTCGGCCTTTATAATGTCCGCAGGGGCAAGTCGCCTTGACCTAGATCAACCGAGCCCCTGCCAGGTCGATCCTGCGGATCTGATGTCCCTGCTGCGCTCGCGCGCGGAGCTGGCTCATAACCGGAATGTGGACTCCATCGAAGGCAAGGCGATGAAACCGAGCATCGTCGTCGTCGGCAGCGTGAACATGGATCTGGTGATCCGTGCGCCGCGCATGCCGGCGCCTGGTGAGACCATCGCGGGCAGTGGGTTTCAAACGATCCCAGGCGGCAAGGGTGCCAACCAAGCGGTTGCCGCTGCGCGGATGGGCGCCGAGGTGCATTTCATCGGCTCGGTCGGAAGCGACGATTTCGGACGCCGGCTGCGGGAGGGGCTCGCTGCCGACGGCATCGACCTTACGCACCTCGCCGTGGTGGAGGACGAGTCGACCGGCGTGGCGATGATCATCTTGGACGCCGCGGGCCAGAACAGCATCGTGCTTTCTCCTGGCGCCAACGGCCGAGTCACCCCGGAGCAGATCGAAGCTTGCGGCGACACGATCGCCCGTGCGCGCATGCTCGTCTGCCAATTGGAGACACCCATCCCCGCTGTCACACGCGCAGTCGATATTGCATACGACAAGCGGGTTCCCGTGATCCTGAACCCCGCTCCCGCGGTGCCGCTCGATCGGAGCCTGCTGGCGAAGATCAGCTACCTGATTCCCAACGAGACGGAGGCATCGCTGCTGAGCGGCGTGCAGGTCGTCGACGCAGAAACGGCTGGCGTGGCGGCGCACCGCCTCATCGACGATGGCGTCGAGGAGGTGCTGATCACGTTGGGAGACAGAGGCGTGATGTACGCGCTTGAGGACGGCGTGGTGTCGTCTGCCCCCGCGATCCGGGTGCCGGTTGTCGACACCACCGGCGCCGGCGACACCTTCGTCGGGACCCTGGCCGTAGAGCTTGCGAGCGCGAGGCCCATCCGCGAGGCGATCCAAACTGCTCAGGCTGCCGCAGCGCTCAAAGTCACAAAGCTCGGCGCCCAGACCTCGATCCCACGCCGCGACGAGGTCATGCAGTTCATCCGAAGCCGGATGCTGTAGCCTGCGGGCTGAGAAAGGGGAGGGATGGCTCGACAGAATGTTCCGCTGGGCAGGATCCTGGGGATCCCCATCGGGTTGGACTTTTCCTGGTTCCTGGTCTTCGCGCTGCTCACCTCGACGCTCGCCGTCAGCTACTATCCCGCCGAATTCCACGACTGGCCGCCGCTGCTGTACTGGGTCATGGGTGCGCTGACGGCGGTGTTGTTCTTCGCGAGCATCCTGCTCCACGAGCTGGGGCACTCGGTCGTCGCGTTGCGCTATGGGATCCCGGTGCGCAGTATCACCTTGTTCATCTTCGGAGGCGTGGCTCAGATCGGCACCGAAGCGCCCAGCGCAACCGCCGAGTTCCGGATCGCGATCGCGGGCCCGCTCGTGAGCCTCGCCCTGGCCGGCGCGTTCTATGCGCTGGAGCTGGCCGCGGGCGGCGTGCAGCCATTGCTCGGGCTTGCCAAGTACCTGTCCTACATCAACCTGGCCGTGGCGCTGTTCAACCTCATTCCGGGCTACCCGCTGGACGGCGGACGGGTGTTTCGCGCGGTGGTGTGGGCCATCACCCACGATATGCGGCGCGCCACGCGCCTCGCCGCAACGGTAGGCCGAGGCTTCGGCTTTCTCTTCATCCTCATCGGTGTGTGGCAGATCTTCTCCGGCAACTTCTTCGGCGGACTGTGGATCGCATTCATCGGGTGGTTCCTCGACAGCGCCGCGACCGCGCAAGTACAGCAGGTGGTGTTGCGCGATCTTCTGGCCGGGCACACGGTCGCACATGCGATGGGCCGCGGCTGCGCCGCCGTCCCCGCAGACCTGACGCTGCAACAGCTGGTCGACCAGCACATCCTGGGCGCAGGGCAGCGGTGTTTTCTGGTCGATCGCGGCGGGGTGCCCGTCGGGCTCATGACGTTGGGCCGGGTCAAGGAGGTGCCGCGCGCCGAGTGGGGGAGCGTGACCGTCGAACAGGCGATGCTGCCGCTCGAACAGGCGAAGCGGGTGAGTCCCGACACCGGGCTATGGCCGGCCCTGCAGTCGATGGATCGCGACGGGGTCAACCAGCTCGTGGTCATGGTCGGCGGCCGGGTCGTCGGCATGTTGAGCCGTGACGACGTCATCAGCTTCCTCGGTGCACTGCGGGAGCTGGGAACCTAGCCAGATCAGCCAGGAGCCGTCCTATGCGTTTGTCTTGCGGAGCAGGGATTCGGGGATCGCGATCCATCCAGCGACAGCCGTTCCTGGCGCTACTGCTTTGCCTGGGGCTTGCCGTGCCGCTTACCGTCTGTGCCCAACGCAGCGCCCCGGCGGAGGCGGGCGGGACGGAGCGCTCGCAGCGGGGTTTGGAGCTGCCGAGCTTCTCTGCGCTGGTCAAGCGCGAGGGCGCCACCGTCGTGAACGTCAGCGGCACGCAGACGGTGCGAGGCACGCCGAGTTCGCCGGCGCCCGAACCCGGAGACCCGTTCTACGAGTTCTTTCGGCGCTTCGCGCCTCCGGAGTGGGGCGCGCGCGAGTTCCATGTACGCACGCTGGGCTCGGGCTTCATCGTCAGCCGCGACGGCTATATCCTCACCAACGCGCACGTGGTGGAAAACGCTCAGGACATCGTCGTGTATCTGACCGATAAGCGCCAGTTCAAGGCCAAGGTCGTCGGAGTGGATACGCGCACCGACATCGCGCTGCTCAAGGTGGAGGCCACCGATCTTCCGGTGGCGGTGATCGGCGACCCCGAGACGCTGGAGGTCGGAGATTGGGTGGTCGCGATCGGCGCCCCCTTCGGCTTCACCAACAGCGTGACCCAAGGGATCGTGAGCGCGAAGGGCCGAGCGCTGCCCGACGGCGGCTATGTCCCGTTCATACAGACCGACGTCCCGGTCAACCCCGGCAACTCGGGCGGCCCCCTGTTCAACCTGAAAGGGGAAGTGGTGGGCATCAACTCCTTGATCTTCTCGCGCACGGGCGGGTACATGGGGCTGTCGTTTGCCATCCCCATCGACCTGGCGATGAAGGTCAAAGACGAGCTGCTCAAGCACGGCCGGATCCGGCGCGGGCGTCTGGGCGTAAGCGCACAGGACGTGGACGAGCGCTTGGCGGAGGCTTTCGGCTTGAGCAAGCCGGCGGGCGCGCTCGTCACCTCGGTCGACCCCGGAGGCCCCGCCGCGCGCGCCGGTATCGAGTCTGGCGACATCATTCTGAAGCTCGACGGGAAGGACATCGCGAGCTCGTCCGAGCTGTCGCAATCGATCGCCGGCACGGAACCGGGCAAACGGGTCAAGCTCGAAGTCTGGCATCGCAACGCAGTCAACGAATTCGACATCTCCCTGGGAGAGGTGGCGGTGGAGCCGACGCCGCAGCCGCCGCGCGCCAGGCCCACGGCGCCGGATCGTCTGGGGCTCACGCTGCGGGAGCTGACTGCAAGCGAGCGGCGGGAGCTGCACACGCAGGGATCGCTGGTGGTCGAGGACGCGGCCGGAGAAGCCGCGGCGGCCGGCATCCAGCCGGGCGACATCGTGCTCGCGGTCAACAACACTCGCGTGAGTACCGTGAAGGCATTCCGGGCCGCGCTGCAACAGGCGCGCAAGACCGTCGCGCTGCTGATCGAGCGCGAAGGAGACTCCCTATTCATCGGGCTCAAGCTGGCAGAGCAATGAGTCGCGGCCGGCGCCGGGCGAATTGAAGGAGGGGCTCCAGTTACCGCTGGTGTGAGCCGCGAGCGGTAACCCGTCGCGTCCGGCTCCCGAGTTGCTCCATGGACATCGAGACGGCGTTCATTCTGCTCTTCGTCATAGCGACGGCGGTTGCCATCGCCGCGCGCCGCCTGTACCTCCCCTACACGGTGGCGCTGGTGCTCGCCGGTCTCGTGCTCGAGGGGCTGAATTTGTTCCCGGCGCCGAGCCTCACCAAGAATCTGCTCTTCTTCGTCTTCCTCCCCGGGCTCGTCTTCGAGGCGGCCTTCCACATCGACTTTCGCGAGTTTTGGCGCAATCGCGTCACGATCGTCTCGCTCGCGGTTCCCGGAGTGGTGGCCTCGACCGCACTCATTGCACTCATCTTGGCCCCGATCGCCAACGCGCTGGCGTTCGTGCACGGATTCACTTGGCGTCATGCGCTCGTGTTCGGGGCTCTGATCTCCGCGACCGACCCGATCGCCGTGATCGGTCTGTTCCGGACCTTGAGGGCTCCGCAGCGCCTCACCATGCTGCTCGACGGCGAGAGCCTGCTCAACGACGGCACCGGCATCGTCTTCTTCACGCTCAGCCTGTCTCTGCTGGCCGGGATCGCGACGACTCCCAGCCAGCTCGCGCTCGAGTTCCTGTCCGTCGTGGGCATGGGTGCGATCGTCGGAACGGCCATCGGCGGCGCCGCCTCCCTCGTCATGCGCCAAGTCGACGATCCAATGATCGAAATCACATTGACCACCATCGCCGCGTACGGGTCCTTCGTCACGGCCGAGACGTTTCACTACTCGGGAGTGATCGCCACCGTGGCGGCTGGGATGGTGTGCGGAAATGTCGGCGCGCGCACCGGGATGTCCCCCTCGACGCGCGTGGCTGCAGAGACGTTCTGGGAGTACGTGACTTTCGCGCTCAACTCGATCGTCTTTCTGCTGATCGGACTAGAGGTCAGGCTCTCGACGCTGCTCTCCTACTGGTTGCCGATTCTGGCGGCATACTTGGTGGTCACGGCGGGCCGCGCGCTGGTGATCCTCGCAGGATGCGGTCTCGCCACCTTTACTCCCGAGCGCTTTCCGTGGCGCTGGACCCCCGTGCTGACCTGGGGCGGCCTGCGCGGCGCGCTGCCCATGGTGCTCGCGCTGAGTCTGCCGCACGACTTTGCGTATCGGGAGCTCATCGTGTCCATGACGTTCGGGGTCGTTGTGCTGTCGATCCTGATCCAGGGAGTGACCATGTCGACGCTGCTGACGCGCCTGGGCCTCGTCGCCGGCCCGACGAAGCGGGCGGCGTATGAGCTGGAGCGTGGGAAGCTGCAGGCGGCGGACGGTGCCCTCGAGGAGATCGCGCGCATGTCGCGCTCCCATCTGGTTGCACCCGAGATCCTTGCGCCTTTGCGCGAGGAGTACCAGCGGGTGGTCGACGACACGGCAAGCGAGCTGCAGAAGCTGGATGCCGACCGGCAACGTTTCGCGGACGAAGAGCTGTCTCGGCTCCGGCGCTACCTGCTGACCGTGGAGAAGGACCGCGTGATGCGAGCGTTCCGGCAGGGCGAGGTCGGACGCGAGGCCCATGCGCGGTTATTGGCCGACATCGATGCACGGCTGCTTGCACTCGAGAACCAAGGTCCAGGGGCGCCCGCGCCCGATCGGGATGCGCATGCAGAGACAAAGACTGAGCCGAAGACGTAGCGCCGGGGGCCCATGCCGCACGACGGACTCCGAAGGCCGGCAGCCTGTAAGGCGCTCCGCAGTGGCGGGTCGGCTTCGGCGAAGATCCCGTTACACGCGCGGCACCATGCCGCCGCTTGCGTGACTGGAACGATTGTCTCGGATCGCGGCTAATTGTTCTCTGCCGACGCAGCGCATTGGATTTCCATCTACGGCTATTGGGGCGTGGCGGCGGTCGTCGCTTTGGAAAGCATGGGTGTGCCGCTTCCAGGCGAGACCGTTGTCATCGGCGCCGCGGTCTATGCGGCGAAGACGCATCAGCTCGAGATCGGCTGGATCATCGTGGCCGCGATCGCGGGAGCGATTCTCGGCGACAGCCTGGGCTATGCGATCGGGCGGGAGGTCGGGTACCGGTTGCTGCTTCGGTATGGCCGATTCATTCACCTCACCGAGCCTCGGATCAAGCTCGGCCAGTACCTGTTCCTTCGCTATGGCGGAAGGATTGTTTTCTTCGGGCGCTTTGTCGCCGAGGTTCGTGCCTTCGCCGCTTTGCTCGCCGGCATCAACCGCATGGACTGGAATCGGTTTCTGGTAGCCAACGCGGCTGGGGGGATGGTGTGGGCGAGCGTCTACGGACTCGGCGCCTATCTCATCGGAGAAAAATTCCACCTCGTGCACGACCCTCTAGGCATCGCCATCCTGCTGCTCGCGATCGTGGCCGCGATCGCGATGTTCGCCGTGCTGCGGCGGAACGCGAAGCGGCTGCAGGAGGAGGCGGAGCGCGCCTTCCCCGGGCCTCTGCGTAGTCCCCGGCGCGAAGCTCATTCCCGGTGAGCAGCAGCGGGCGGCGCTCTTTACTGCAAGCCGCGGGCTGCGGTCAGACGACATGCCACAAACAAAAACCCCGCACCCTCGGCCGAGGGGGCGGGGTTGGCAGCAGTCTATCGTCGCGGTCAGACCGGAACGGGCTCCTGCTGCGCAGGCTGCGGCTGCTGGGATGGCGGCGCGCTCTGGGCCCGCTTGCGGGCCTCCTCCTGCTCCTTGCGCTGGCGTGCTTCTTCTTCGAGCTTGGCCCAATACAGATACTCGAACTCAAAACACATGGCACACCTCCTCTCGACCGATGTGATGACGACGGCCACGGTGTTCTGCTCGACCATGCTACTGCTACGCAACTGCGTCCGCAACAACCATGCGCAGCAACCATGCTGCGCCGCCGCACGATCCCGGCGCCGTGACCCCTTCGCTTCGCGCACCAGGGTGCGTGCCCAGCGGCTGCGTTAGCAGCCGTTCACTTCCTTCACCTCTTCACCTCTTCACCTCTTCACCTCTTCACCTTTTCACCTCTTCACCTGCTTACATTGCGATGCCATCCGCATCCCATCCAGCGAGCGCGGCGACGAGTGTGCTGCTCGATGCCGCACGCACGCTGTCGGACGAGCTTGCCGAGCTCGAGTTTCCGCCGCCGATCGCCCATGTCTACGACCCGCACCGCTACGCGTGGGCTCCGTATGAGCAGTACATCACGCGCTACGGCCAGCCGCCGAAGCGGGTGGTACTGCTCGGGATGAACCCCGGCCCGTTCGGGATGATGCAGACCGGCGTACCGTTTGGCGAAGTGGCGGCGGTGCGCGACTGGATGGGGATTCGCGCGAAGGTCGCAGCGCCTGCGGACGAGCATGCCAAGCGCTCCATTCAGGGTTTCGATTGTCCGCGCTCGGAAGTGAGCGGGCGGCGTCTGTGGGGCTGGGCAGCGCACCGCTTCGGTACCGCCGAGCGCTTCTTCACCGATTGGTTCGTGCTCAACTACTGCCCCCTCGCGCTGCTCGAAGCATCCGGCCGCAACTTCACTCCGGACAAGCTGCCCGCGAC
>DATJVI010000046.1:0-26316 GCA_035501875.1 Burkholderiales bacterium | reverse complement strand
CGTGTCGACGATCCGGCAGAGCAGATAAGCGTTGGTGACCACGCGCGCGAGCTCCTGCGGCAACTGCGGGATCGTCAGCGCGAAGGTGCGTGACACACCCGCGAGCATTCGCGCCTGGAACTCATCGTCGGGCAGTTCGCTTGTTGTTCCCTCTGCGGCACCAGCGGGGTTCAGCGTCGTCTGTGCCAGCACTTTGGAATTCAATTGGTCAATGCAACGCGGCGTATGTCGATATAGTTAAACCTGCAGCGATCATTGCACGCACTTGTCTTTCGCGACGCTTACGCTCGATGCCCGCATCGATCAATGCTCGCTGTGAGTGCACTCCCATATGTTACGCTATGTGAACGCACTCAATGCGGAGAACGTGGTTCCGGTTCATCACGCGTTCGGCGCCGGCTCGATGCGCGGCAGCAGCGTGCCCCTTCCCAACCCATCGGATCATCGGCGTGCGCGACCCAGCAGCTGCTGAAGGCAGAATTGGAATGCAGGTCCTGTTGGCCAGTCCGCGAGGATTCTGCGCCGGAGTGGTGCGCGCCATCGAGATCGTCGAGCTCGCGCTGGATCTGCACGGCCCGCCGATCTATGTGTTGCACGAGATCGTGCACAATCAGCGGGTGGTGAGAGACCTACAGGCGCGAGGAGCGGTGTTCGTGCAGGCGCTGGACGAGATCCCGAGCGGCGCGGTCACGATCTTCAGCGCGCACGGAGTACCTGCTTCGATCGCCGAGCAGGCCAAGCGCAAGCGACTGAACGTCATCGACGCGACCTGCCCGCTGGTGACCAAGGTGCACCTGGAGGTGGCTCGTCACGCGCGCGCCGGCAGGGAAGTGGTCCTGGTCGGGCATGCCGGTCACCCCGAAGTCATTGGAACGCTGGGACGGTATGATCGAAGCGCGGGCGGAGAGGTGTACCTGATCGAGACCGTCGATGACGTTTGGAAGCTACGCGTCCGCAACCCGCGTGAGATTGCCGTCGTGACGCAGACGACTCTGTCGGTCGACGACACGCGCCGTATCATCGCAGCGCTGCGCGAACGCTTTCCCACGCTCTTGGAGCCGCGTCAGGCCGACATCTGCTACGCGACGCAGAACCGCCAGAACGCCGTGCGGCGCCTCGCCGGCCGAGTCGACCTGCTGCTGGTCGTGGGAGCGCACAACAGCTCGAACTCCAACCGCTTGCGCGAGGTGGGGAGGCAGATGGGCTTTCCCGCCTATCTGGTCCAGGACGCGGCCGAAGTGGACGAGGCCTGGCTGCAGCCGGGCATGCGGGTGGGCGTCACGGCGGGTGCATCCACTCCGGAGGTGCTGGTGGAGGAGGTCCTGTCCAAGCTCGCCCGGCTCGGTGTCGCGGGGGTTTCGGAGGTCGAGGGCGAAGTCGAGACGACGACCTTCCGGCTGCCCCCGGCGCTCGCGCGGACACCACCGAGCCCGACCGAATCGAGACCCTCGGGAACGCGAGCGACATCGGCATGAGCATTCCGCTGCGCCAGAAGCTGAAAGTGGGACTGTACGTGCTGAAGCAGAAGCTGCTCGGCATCGACCGCTACCCGCTGGTGCTGATGTTGGAGCCCTTGTTTCGCTGCAACCTGGCATGCGCGGGTTGCGGCAAGATCGACTATCCGGAGGAAGTGCTCAACCGGCGCCTGAGCGTCGCGGACTGCCTCGCCGCCGTGGACGAGTGCGGCGCCCCCATCGTCTCGATCCCCGGTGGCGAGCCGCTGTTGCACAAGGAGATGCCGCAGATCGTCGAGCAGATCGTCCGGCGCAAGAAGTTCGTCTACCTCTGCACCAACGCCCTGCTGCTGAAGAAGCGCATCGACGATTACAGCCCGTCGCCCTACCTCACCTTTTCCGTGCACCTGGACGGCGACCGGGAACGTCACGACCAGATGGTGTGCCAGGAGGGTGTATTCGACCGCGCCGTAGAGGCGATCCAGCTCGCGCTCCAGAGGGGCTTCCGCGTGACGATCAACTGCACGCTGTTTCACGGGGAGGCGCCCGAGCGTGTGGCGAAGTTCTTCGACTTCGTCACCGACCTCGGTGTGGAAGCGATTACAGTGTCACCCGGCTTCAGCTACGAGCGGGCCCCACGCCAGGACCTGTTCCTGCAGCGCGACGCGACGCGACAGCTGCACCGTGCGATCCTGCGGCTGGGTAAAGGCCGCGGCTGGAGGTTCAACCACTCCAGCTTGTATCTGGACTACCTGGCGGGCAACCAGAGCTATCAGTGCACGCCTTGGGGCAACCCCACACGCAACGTCTTCGGATGGCAGAAGCCCTGCTACCTTCTGGTCGGAGAGGGCTACGCACCTACGTTTCGAGCGCTCATGGAGCAGACGGACTGGGAGCGCTACGGCTTTGGCGCCAATCCCAAGTGCACGCAATGCATGGCCCATTGCGGCTATGAACCGACAGCCGTGAACGACGCGCTGGCTCATCCCCTCAAGGCCTTGAAGGTATCATTGCTGGGGCCGCGCACACACGGCCCCATGGTGGTGGACGACCCGCCTCCCGTGCGGGTTGCCGAGACGCGCAAGGTCGGCCTGCCGGAATCCTCGCGCGGCTGATCCGCGCGCACGCTGTCGGGTTGCCCGGGTTGCACCCACGGGCCGGCCAACCGCGGGCGAGGCCTCGCGGCCCACCCTTTATCCGACCAGGGAGCCCGTGCCGTGAGCCTGCGTCGCCTTGACCCGGGCGTTGCGCGCGTGCGCGTTTGTCCGATCGCCTCGGGTAGAGAGCCCGGCCTTCCTGGAAGCAGTCGAATCCGAGCATATGGAAGCTCAAGCGCATAGCGGGCGGGCATTGGTCACCGGTGCGGCCGGGTTCGTCGGCTCCGCGGTCGTCCGGACCCTGCTCCAAGCTGGATACGAAGTGAGAGCGCTCGTCCGCCCGACGACTCGGCGGACGAATCTCGCCGGACTGAACCTGGACATCGTCGAGGGCGATATTTGCGACGCAGAGTCGATGCAGCGTGCCCTGGCGGATGTCCGATTCCTGTTTCATGTCGCCGCCGACTACCGGCTGTGGGCGCCCGACCCCGAGCAGATTCGGCGCACGAACGTCGACGGTACCCGCATCGTGATGGAAGCCGCGCGGCGTGCGCAGACCGAGCGCATCGTCTACACGAGCAGCGTCGCCACCCTCGCGCTGGGGCCCAGCGGCGAAGCCGCCGACGAGACGAGCCCTCTGCAGGAGTCGGCCGCGGTAGGGGCCTATAAGCGCAGCAAGGTGGCGGCCGAGCGGGTGGTCGAGGCCATGGTCGCGAGCGATCGCCTGCCGGTCGTGATCGTCAACCCGTCCACGCCCATCGGGCCGCGCGACGTGAGACCGACGCCTACCGGCAGAATCATCGTCGAGGCGGCGCGGGGGAGCATGCCCGGCTACGTCGACACCGGGCTCAACCTGGTGCATGTGGACGACGTTTCCGCCGGACATGTTGCCGCACTGCGCCGGGGCCGGATCGGTGAGCGCTACATTCTGGGCGGACAGAACGTGCCGCTGGCCGACATGCTGAAAGAGATCGCCCGACTCGTGGGGCGTCCCCCTCCGCGGCTGCGGTTCCCGCTGCCGTTGATCTACCCGGTCGCGCTGGCCGCCGAGGCGATCGCCGCCGTGACACGACGGGAACCGTTCGTGACGCTCGACGGGTTGCGCCTGGCACGCCACCGCATGTTCTTCACCTCCGCCAAGGCGGAGCGCGAGCTCGGCTACCGAGCGCGGCCGTACGTGGAAGGACTGAAGGACGCGATCGATTGGTTCCGCCACGCGGGATACCTGCGGTGACGTTGGCGCTCGTCGTCGCAGCGCTTGCCTTCGCCAGCTGGATCTACTTGTTGGGGGCGCGTGGCGGCTTTTGGCGTGCGGCCGAGCGCGACGACGAACAGACCCCGCCGTATCCAGGCGCTGCGTGGCCATCGGTGGTCGCGATCGTCCCGGCGCGCAACGAGGCGGATCTGGTCGCGCACAGTGTCGGCTCCCTGCTGCGGCAGCGCTACCCGGGCGCATTCAGCATTGTGCTGGTCGACGATCAGAGCGATGACGATACGGCCGGCGCCGCCCGGCGCGCCGCGGCCGCGAACGGAGCGACGGAGCGGGTGACGGTCTTGCCCGGTGCGCCTGTTCCCGAGGGTTGGACCGGCAAACTCTGGGCGATGGCGCAGGGCGTCGCCCACGCGGACACCTGGAGTGAGTGGCCCGAGTACTTGCTGTTCACGGACGCCGATATCGTCTGCGGCCCGGATGTGCTGGCCTGGCTGGTCGCGCGCGCGCAAGGGTCCGGGTTGACGCTCACCTCGGTGATGGCCAAGCTGCGCTGCGAGAGTGCGGCCGAGCGGGCCTTGGTCCCGGCGTTCGTCTTCTTCTTCCAGATGCTGTATCCCTTCGCCTGGGTGAATCGTGCCGACCGGCCAACGGCGGCCGCAGCGGGCGGATGTATGCTGGTGCGGCGCGATGCGCTCGCGGCTGGCGGGGGGCTCGAGGCCATACGCGACGCGCTGATCGACGATTGCGCCCTCGCGCGGCGGTTGAAACAACGCGGCCCGATCTGGCTCGGATTGAGCCAGCGGGTGCGCAGTGTACGGCCGTATCCGCGCTTGCGCGATGTGCGCCGGATGGTTGCCCGCACCGCCTTCGCTCAACTGCGCTTCTCACCATGGCGTCTCGGCGGCACAACGCTGGCCATGACGGCGACCTACCTGGCCCCGCCGGTGCTGACCCTGTGCGGCACCGGCGCCGCGCGCATCCTCGGGGCGGCCGCCTGGGCCGCGATGACATTCGCGTTACAGCCGGTCCTGCGCTACTACCGGGTGTCGCCGCTGTGGGGCCTCGCATTGCCGGCGATCGCCGCGGCATACCTCGTGTTTACGCTCGACTCCGCCTACCAGCACTGGCGTGGCCGGGGAGGGATGTGGAAGGGGCGCGCACAGGCGCAGCCCCGGCTCGCGCGATGACGACGCGTATTCATCTGCCGCGTACAGACTCGGCCACCTGCCGCGGGGATGTTGTCCCCCATGCTCCGTCCGCGGGAACTCCGCCGACATGCTGAGTTCGGCGATCGGCCGCGTGGTCGACCTGTGCGCTCGGCGCGCCTGGCCTGTCCTCGCCGCGGCGGCGCTGCTGGCCGGCGCGGCGTCGATCTATACCGCGCGGCACATGGCCATCGACACCGATGTCGTCAGCCTGTTCCCGGCGGATCTGCCGTGGCGTCAGCGCGAGGTGGTTTTCGACGCGGCATTCCCGCAGCGTGTGGACCTGATCGCGGTCGTCGTGGACGGCGCGACCCCGGAGCTTGCCGAGCAGGCCACTGCGGCCCTGGCCCGGCGGCTCTCCGAGCGGCCCGAGCTGTTCCGCACAGTGCGCCGCCCGGACGGGGGTCCTTTCTTCGACCGCAACGGCATGCTGTTTCTCTCTACCGATGCGCTGGCTCGCACCACGGAGCAGTTGATCGCAGCGCAGCCTTTACTTGGGTCGCTGGCGGCGGACCCCAGCATGCGGGGGCTGATGGATTCGCTGTCGTTGGCATTGGAAGGCGTGCGCCGACACGAAGCCAAGCTCGACGACCTGGCGCGCCCGCTTGCGGCCTTGGCCGGCACGCTGGAGCGGGTTATCGCTGGGCATCCCGCGCCGTTGTCGTGGCGCACACTCATCACCGGCGAGGCCGCGGACCGGCGCGAGCTGCGGCGCTTTATCCTCGTGCAGCCGGTCCTCGACTTCAGCGCGCTGCAGCCAGGCAGCGCCGCCTCTGCCGCGATCAGGCAGTCCGTGGAGCAGCTCGAGCTCACGCCCGAGCAGGGCGTCCGCGTGCGCCTCACTGGCTCCGTACCGCTTGGCGACGAAGAGTTCTCGACCATCGAGCAGGGTGCGGCCTTGAACGCGGCACTCACCGTGGTGGCCGTGCTTGCGCTGCTGTGGCTCGCCCTGCGCTCCGGCCGCATCGTCCTCGCGGTCGCGTTGAATCTCGTCGTGGGTCTCGCGGTGACTGCCGCCTTCGGGCTGCTGGCGTTCGGCAGATACAACCTGATCTCAGTGGCCTTCGCCGTGCTGTACGTGGGTTTGGGGGTCGACTTCGCGATCCAGTTCTGCGTTCGCTACCGGGCCGAGCGGCATGTCCAGGACGATCTGCGCACGGCGCTGCGTGCCGCGGGAGCGGGCGTAGGTGGCCCGCTCGCGCTCGCGGCAGCGTCCACGGCGGCCGGTTTCTACTCTTTCGTGCCGACCGCGTATCGAGGCGCATCTCAGCTCGGGCTCATCGCCGGCACTGGCATGCTCGTCGGCTTCCTCGTCTGCATCACCGTGCTGCCGGCACTGCTGCGTGTGCTGCGTCCGCCGGGCGAGCCGGACGCGGTGGGCTACGCCGCGCTTGCTCCGCTCGAGCGCTTCCTCACCGCGCATCGACGCGCAATTTTGATCGCGACCGGACTCGTTGCGGTCGGATGCGCGGCCTTGCTGCCGCGGCTGAGGTTCGACTTCAACCCTCTCGACTTGCGCAGTCCGAAGACGGAATCGGTCGCCACTTTGCTCGATCTGATGCAAGACCCCGCGACCACGCCGAATACGATCGACGTGCTGGCGCCGTCGCTCCGCGAGGCGCAGTCGCTGGCCGAGCGGCTCTCAGCGCTGCCGCAAGTTGCACAAGCGGTCACGCTGGCGAGCTATGTGCCGCAGGAGCAGCAGAAGAAGCTCGCTCTGATCGCAGACGCCGCGTTCTTGCTCGGCCCTACCCTCGAGCCGGTGGAGGTCAAACCGCAACCCACGGATCGGGACACGGTGCGGGCCATGGCCCGCACGGCGCAGGCGCTCCGGGAAACGCTCGCCGGTCAGCCAGGCCCTGTCGCGAACGATGCCAGGCGGCTCGCCGATGCGCTCTCGGCGCTCACCCAGGGCGATCCGGCCGCACGCGCGCGCGCCCAAGCAGCCTTGATTCCAGGATTGCGCGCCACGTTGGGTCAGTTGCGCGCTGCGCTGCATGCCGAGCCGGTGAGCTTGGAGAGCTTGCCCAGCGATCTCGTGCGCGATTGGGTCGCGCCGGACGGCCGCGCTCGCGTCGAGGTGTTCCCGGCGGGCAACTCCAACGACAACGAGACCCTGCGCCGTTTCGTGGCGGCGGTGCTCCAGGTGGCGCCCGACGCAGGCGGCACGCCCGTGTCGATCCAGCAGTCGAGCCGAACCATCGTGCGGGCGTTCGCGCACGCAGGGCTGTGGGCGGTGTCGTCGATCACGATCCTGCTGTGGCTCGCCTTGCGCCGGATCGCGGACGTCGCGTTGACGCTGGCGCCCCTGTTGCTGGCCGGGCTGGCAACGCTCGGGTTTTGCGTCGTGATCGACTTGCCGCTCAACTTCGCCAACATCATCGCGTTGCCGCTGCTGTTCGGCATCGGCGTCGCGTTCAACATCTACTTCGTCATGGCGTGGCGCTCGGGGACGGCGAAGCTGCTGCAATCCAGCCTCACGCGGGCCGTGCTGTTCAGCGCGCTCGCTACGACGACCGCCTTCGGGAGCCTGTGGTTCTCCCGGCATCCCGGCACGGCGAGCATGGGCGAGCTGCTGGCATTGGCGCTGGCCTGCACCCTGGCCTCCGCGCTGGTGTTCCTACCGGGTTTGCTTGGCCCACCGCGCGGCATCCGTACCACGGGCCTCGAACCAGTGCCAGGCGAGCAAACCGGGGAAGAACACCACGACGTCGCGTAGGCGGCGTGCAGTGGCGAGCGCGAGCGCAGTGGTTGCATTCAGGCCCAGCGCGGCGCCCACCAGCAAGAATGCGCCTTCCTGCACTCCGAGCGCGCCCGGCACCACGAACGCCGCGCTGCTGACGGCCTGGATCAGCGCTTCGATGGCCACCGCTCTGCCTATGCTAGAGGGATAGCCAAGAAAATACAGCGCCAGCCAGATCTCACCGGCACCGGAGAGCCACCCGGCAAGCTGCCAAGTGAAGCACCCGAGCAGCGCATCGCGGCGCAGGTACATGATCCGCACCGCCCGGTCGATACGGGCAGAATGGCTCAACGCGCCCTGCAGACGCCCGGATACGAGCTTGTTCAGCGCGCCGGTCACAGCGCGGAAAGCGCCTGCCCGCTGCACGAGGATGAACGCGATACAGAGCGGCACCATGACGAGCAGACCGAGCAGCAGGTCGGTCGCCAGGCCGGCCGGCCGTCCCAGCGCGACGAGCAGGCCCACGCCCAGCAAAGAGAACACGAGCTGACTCAGTACCGACAGCGTCATGTCGACGACCAGCCCGGCGGCCGCCGGCGCCGCGCGCACACCTTGCTGCCGCAGGAGCCGATACGAGACGATCTCGCCGCCGATGCGCGCGACGGGCAGCAGCCCGTTGACCGACTCTCGAACCCATACTGCCCAGGTCATCGTGAGCAATCCCGGCCGCTTCGCGCCGGGCAGCAGCAGTTGCCACGCACGCGCATTGAGCGTCATGGGCACGACATGGAACAGCGCGGCCAGCACCAAGCCTGTCCCGGCCGCGGCCACGAGGCTGAAGATCGCACCGGGATTCTCGCGCGCGAACAGCCCGACCGCCAGCGCGAGGCCGGCGAGTGCGAGCAGGCGACCGAGGTGCTTCACGCGACGCCAAGGCCGGTGAACCCGCCCAACCTTGCGCCACTCGCCAAGGCTGCGGCGCGGATTGCCGGGGCGGTCAGGGCCGCCAGCTCATCGGCATAGCGGTAACCGGGATTGGCGCCTTCGAATCCACCGGAGGTTGCCGGATGCGCGTAGATCTCGGTGATCCCGGCGGAGAGATCCGACAGGAGGCCGGCGATGCGGTCCTCCGTCATGGCGCCGGACCAGGCGAGCCCGAATACCCGATCGGGCGCCACCAACCCGCGCCGGCGAACTCGTGCTCGGAGAAGAGCGGTCCAGGGCGCTGTGAGCAGCGCCGACCCGACAGCCGTCCGCGGCTCTACGCGGCCCAGCACGTCGGTCGGCTCGGCGGGAACGCGTACCGCCTTCATCCCGTAGCGGGCGCCGATGTCGAGGATCTGCCCCGCGATCGTCGGATGGAGGTGGAAGTGCTTGTGCGCGTTGACATGATCGAGCGCCAGTCCGGTTGCCTGGAACGCTTCGAATTGCGCGGCAATCTCAGATGCGAGCTGGCGGCGCACGCCGGGGCGCAGAAAGATCTCTACGCCCATCGCGACCATGTCTGTGCGAAACCGGCCCGTCCGGTCGACCAGGTCGGGCAGGCTGGCGGCCGGCAGAACCGGACGACCCTCGACCAGCACGAGATGCAGCCCCACACGCAGCGAAGGCAGCCGGCGCGCGCGAGCGACCGCGTCTGCTGCTGCGGGAGCACCGACCATCAAGCTCGCCGCCGTGACGATGCCGTCTCTGTGAGCTGCCTCTACCGCCTCGTTGACCTCGCGCGCCAGTCCGAAATCGTCGGCCGTGACGATGAGCGCCTTCAGTGCGCCAGCTCCCGCCGCTCGCGCAGGAAGTGGAAGAACTCCACGCCTTCGCGCAGGCGGCGCTTCATCATCTGCGGACTGGAGAGCATCTCGCCGACGATCGAAGCGATCTTGCCGGCGCGGAAGTAGAAGCGGCGGTAGAACGTCTCCACCGAATCGAAGATCTCGGAGTGGCTGAGGTGCGGATAGTGCAAAGGCGCAAGCTGCACGCCGTACTCGTCCACCAGCTCGGCATTGGAGTGGTCCAGCCAGCCATTCTCCAGCGCTTGGCGGTGCAGGTAGGTGCCCGGATAGGGCGCCGCGAGCGAGACCTGGATGGTGTGCGGGTTGATCTCCGTGGCAAACCGGATCGTCTCTTCGATCGTCTCTTTGGTCTCGCCCGGCAGCCCGAGGATGAAGGTGCCGTGAATCTTGATCCCCAGGTCGTGGCAGTCCCGGGTGAACCTGCGCGCGAACTCGATGCGCATGCCTTTCTTGATGTTGTAGAGGATCTGCTGGTTGCCGGTCTCGTAGCCCACGAGGAACAGGCGAAGGCCGTTGTCGCGCATGATCTTCAGCGTTTCGCGGGGCACGTTCGCCTTGGCATTGCACGCCCAGACGATCCCGAGTTTGCCCAGCTCGCGGGCCAGTGCCTGAACCCGCGGCAGATTGTCCGTGAGCGTGTCATCGTCGAAGAAGAATTCTTTCACCTGCGGGAACGCCTTGCGCGCCCAGGCGACTTCCTCCACGACATTCCCGATGCTGCGTGTGCGGTAGCGATAACCCCCGACGGTCTGCGGCCACAGGCAGAACGTGCAGCGCGACTTGCAGCCGCGCCCGGTGTAGAAGGACATGTAGGGGTGCCGGAGGTAGCCGTTGAAGTAGTTCTCGATCTGCAAGTCGCGCTTGTACACGGGTGTCACGAACGGCAGCTGGTCCATGTCTTCGAGGATCGGGCGCTCCTCGTTGTGCACGATGGTGCCGTCGGCGTTGCGGTAAGACAGTCCGAGGATGCCGCTCCAGTCGCGTCCCTCGGCCACTTCTTTGACGGTGAAGTCGAACTCTTTGCGCGCCACGAAGTCGATGGCTTCCGACCCCTTGAGGCTGCCGGCCGGGTCGACCGCGACCTTGGCGCCGACCAACCCGGCCTTCAGGGTCGGATTGACCTCCTTCAGCGCCTTGATCGTCCTCACGTCGGAGGCAAAGGACGGCGTCGAGGTGTGCACCACCACCAGATCGAAGTCGCGCGCCAGCGGCGTGATGTCGCCGAGCTTGATGCGATGCGAGGGCGCGTCGATCAGCTTGCTGCCTTGGACCAAGGCTGCGGGCTGCGCCAGCCAGGTCGGGTACCAGAAGGAACGAACCTCCCGCCGCGCCTGGAACCGGGAGCCGGCGCCGCCGTCGAAGCCGTCGAACGAGGGGGCCTGCAGAAACAGCGTTCGCATCATGATCCAGCCTCTTTGATGAGCGTTCCGTCGGAGTGCACTCTGTACCGCTGCCCGCGCCAGCTCACCACACCGACGAAGAAGCTCGCGACGAAGATCCCGAAGGACAGCACATCGCGTACCGGGCCGAGCCACCAGCGGCCCGAATCGAGCCGCAAAGTATGGTCGACTTGGACCTGGAGGACAAGGCGGCAGCCAATTGCGGCTGCGAGCGTCCACAACGCTACTGCGCCGAAGCCCGCGAATGCCGCTCCTAGCAGCGCGAACGGCAGCGGATGCGTCACCGCCGAGCCGGCGAACCCCCACGGGTCGACAGCGCGGATGGTCCGCGACCAGCGCAGCTCGTGACGGATCAGACCGGCGAGACGGGTATCCGTGCAGGTGTGCTCGACGCAGAAGCTCGGAATTGCCACCTGCATTCCCGCACCGCGGACCGCTTCGCCCATCGCGTTGTCGTCGGCCAGCCGGTCCGCGAACGCCTCGAACCCGCCGATCGCCGCCAGCGTGTCTCTGCGCAGCGCGATGGTCGAGCCGAAGCAAGGCCGCGCCAGGCCCAGCTTCAGCCCCAGCACGACGCTCGGCAGGAAGTGGTAATCGATCGCCATCGCGTTGAGTCGTGCCAGCCATCCGGCTGTCCGCGCCCCGCGGTACAGGCACGTCACCAGCCCCACTCCGGGCTGCGATAGCGCGCCGATGACCGACGAGAGGTGATCCGGCTCGACGCGGATGTCGCTGTCGGCGAGCAGGACGATTTCGTGCTTGATCTGCGCGGCCAGGTTGATGAGATTCGAGACTTTGCCGTTGGCCCCGTGGCGCCGCGGGTCAACGACCAGCTCGAGGTCCCGCCCCGGCGAGTCGGCGAGGATCGCGCGCACGACGGGGATCGCGGCATCGCCGGGGTCCTGCACGCCGAACAGGATCTGAACCGACCCGGGATAGTCCTGAGCGCAGAACGAGGTGAGATTGTCGCGTAGGCCAGGCTCGGCACCGGAGAGCGGCTTGAGTATAGTGACACCCGGGTATGCCCGAGCGACCAGAGCGCGACGGCCGAGGAATTCTCGAAAGAGCACCGCCGCCGCCAGCGTGTACGCACAGCCCAGCATCGCCAGGGCCAGACAGGCGAGAGACAGCCAGCCGGCGATCGACTCAGCCATGGTTTCGGAACCCGCTGCACGCGACGCGTCGCAGCGCGTGCCATTGCACGCCAGCGATCGCTTCGGTCGGGGGTTTGGCATGGCAGCGTGCGGCCACCGTTTCCTCCGCGGGCTCGCGGCACTTGGTCTGGCCGCCGCGCTGACTGGCTGCGCAACCGCGCCGCCAGGCAGCGGCGCCGAGGCCAACGACCCGCTCGAGCCATTCAATCGCGCCGTGTTCAACGACAACATGGCGCTGGATCGGCAGGTGGTCAAACCGGTCGCGAAAGCCTACCGGGAGACTCTGCCGCAGTGGATACGGGACCGCCTGCGCAATTTCTTCGACAATCTCACCGAACCGCGCGTGTTCATCCATAATTTTTTGCAGGTTCGCCCCAATGCGGCGGGGACGACATTCGCGCGTTTTCTGATGAACACAACAGCAGGCCTCGGGGGGCTGTTCGACGTGGCGACCAAGAACGGGCTGCCCAGGCAATCGGGCGATTTCGGACAGACGCTGCACAAATGGGGATTTCCTGAAGGCCCCTACATGGTACTGCCGCTGTTCGGGCCGACCAACCTGCGCGACACGGTCGGGTTGAGCGGCGATCTGTATCTCGACTTCTTCGTCGACCCGGCCGGCTATCTCGTGACGGGCGCGGCAGGCACGTCGTTCGACTGGGGCCGCGCCGTAACCAGCGGCGTCGACACACGGTCCCGGAACATCGAATCGTTCGACGAGCTGCAAGCCAGCTCGCTCGACCTCTACTCGCAAATGCGCAGCATCACCCGTCAGCGGCGACAGGCGGAGCTGCAGGAAGCGATGGGAATCACCAACCAGCCCCCGCCCGAACTGCTCGATCCAGGCGCCACGTCGCCCGAGTTGCTCGATCCGGGCGCCGCGTCGGCCGAACGCCTCGATCCGAGCGCTCCTAAGAACTAGGCTCAAGCAGCTTGTTGCCGCGCTGGCGCAGGCTGTCGATCAGCGCTTTCGGCCCGCCGGACTTGAGGATCGCGCCGAACTCCGCGCGCCGCGTAGCGAGCTCGCTGATCGTCCCGCTCAGATAGACGTCGATGATCTTCCAGCTCTCCCCCGATCCGCGCATCAGGTAATTCAACGTGACCGGCTCGCCGTCGGTGGGTACCAGCTTCGTTCGCACGATGCGGTCCGCGTTGCGCACTTCAGCCGTCGGATCCACGTCGAAGCGCTCACCGGAATAGCCGTCGAAGCGGTTGGCGTAGGTCGCGATCGTCATGCGCGCAAAGTTCTCCATCAGCGCCTTCTGTTGGTCCGGCGGAATCGAGGTCCAGCTCGGCCCCACGGCGATGCGAGTCATCGCCGCCAGATCGAAGCTAGCGCGGATCACCGGAGCCAGGGTGTCGTAACGGCCTTGGATGCCCAGCTCTTTCGCCCGCTTCATGCAGTCCAGCAAGGCATCGTAGAAGGTCCGGACCGGGGCCGCCGCGGGGTCCAACCTCGGCTCTGCGGCGAGAACGGATGTCGAGATCGCGGCTCCGGCGAAAGCGATGCACGCCAGCACCAGCCGGCGCCTGACGCGGTTGTGCACGAGCGTCATTTCTCCTTGTGCGTTGTGATGCATCGAGTGGGGGAAGTCAGTTCGACGATGGCATGTGGTCCACGGTTCGCGCAGCGCGCACGGCGTTGGGCCGAGCGCATGCCCGCAACGCGCGGGCGCCTCGCTAGGCGGCAGGGGCATTCTTACCACAGCCCGAAACGCCGGGGCAAGCGTGCTTAGGCGCCCTGGTCGAGCGGGGGCTAGCTTACTTTCCGCTTTCACAGAACGGAGCTCGCGCATCGCGTCGACGGCTACGTTCTCGCGCAGGGTTGACTCAGCGGCCCGCCGGCTGCTCCAGGAACCGCAGCAGCTCCTGATCGAATCTGTCCTGCGCTTCCAGATGCGGGATGTGCCCAATGTCGGGAAACAGCACGAGACGTGCGTCGGGTATCGACTGCACGGCCTTGCGCGCCAGCTCGGGAACCAGCCCGAGCGTCGCGCGCACCTCGGGCGCTACGCGACTGCGGCCGAGCGCGGCGCGGTCCTGCTCTCCGACGATGAGCAGCGTCGGTGCCCGGATCTGCGGGAGTTCGTACACCACCGGCTGCTCGTAGGCCATGGTGTAGGTCTGTGCGGCGGTGCGCGCGATCAAGTCGGATTCCGGGCCCAGGGACCAGCGGTACTGCACGTCGGCGTACACCTCGAACTCGGGCTTCCACTGGACGAAGTAATCCTTGAACTGGCTGTCGATGCCGGCGCGCGTCTGCTTGCGCGCTTCGGCCGCGAGCTGCTCGCGGGTTGCATAGGGCACCTTCACGCGGTAGTCCTCGAGGCCGAGCGGGTCTTCGAGCACCAGCCGCTCGACATACTCGGGGAACATCAGCGCGAAGCGCGCCGCCATCATGCCGCCAAGAGAGTGCCCCACGAGGACCGCCCGCTTGACGCCCAGGTAGTCGAGCAGCAGCTTCGTGTTGTCGGCATGGACATGCAGGCTGTGCGGCACGTCGGGTTTGGACGACTTGCCGAAGCCGATCTGGTCCGGGACCACGACGCGGTAGCCGTGCGCGCTCAGGAACTGGATCGTGTCCTTCCAGTACGCGCCGAAGAAGTTCCGCCCGTGCATCAACACGACGGTCTTGCCGTTGGCGGGCCCCGAGGGCTCGATGTCCATGAAGGCGAGCTTTACGTCCCGCCCTTCCATCCGCAGCGTCAACAGTTGCACCGGGTAGGGATAGGTCAGGCTCTCGAGCCCGATCCCCAAGGGCTCCTGCTCGCCGCTGCTGGCGGTTTGCGCGGGGCAGACTGGCATCCATGCCAGCAGGGCCGCACAAGCGAACAGGCGCAGACTGCGATCATGGCTTCTGGTCATGGTGTTCTCCTTGCTTGTCGTGCATCGTATACACTCAAAGCGGCCTGGCGTCGCTTCACCGTATGTCCGAGCGCCAAGGTGGCCGATCAACGCACCCGCACCCGATACGTTACTGAAGTCCATGAAAACGGTGTTTTTGTTCCTGGCGTGGTGCATCGTGGCCCCGGCGGCAGCGGAGGTGCAGCCGGTCGAGTTGCATCAGGTGATCGATCTCGGCCCGCCTGGAGATCAGAAGATCCTGGCGCTCACGCTCGACGCGTGCGAGGGACAGACCGACGTGACGCTCGCGCAGTTTCTGATCGAGCAGGGCATCCCGGCTACGATCTTCGTCACCAAGAAGTGGCTGCGTCGCAACCCCGAGGCCTCCGCGCTGCTCCTGAAGCATCGGGACCTCTTCGAAGTCGAGAACCACGGTGCGGCGCACGTGCCCGCCATCATCGGTGCGGACCGCCAGGTGCACGGCCTGCACGGGAACCGGGACATCGCACATTTGAAACGCGAGGTGCAGGGTGGAGCCGCGGCGATCGAGGCCGCGTTCGGTCAGCCGCCGCACTGGTACCGGGGTGCGACCGCGGAGTACGATCCGGAGGCGATCCAGGTCATCGAGTCGCTCGGCTACAAGATCGCGGGGTTCTCCGTCAACGCGGACCAGGGTGCAACGCTCTCCCGCGCCGGGATCGTGAAGCGACTGAGCGCCGTCAAGAGCGGCGACATCATCATCGCCCACATGAACCGGCCGCAATCTCACACGGGAGAAGGTCTGGCGGCCGGCCTGCCGCGCCTGGTGGCGCGCGGGTTCCACTTCGTGCGCCTGGACCAGGTGAAGGTGCGCACCGTGCCCTGAGCGCGCGGTGCGCCGCGTCCGGAGCGTCCCGGCCAGCGCCGCTGCCTCCCTGCGCCGTCTCTTCACCGCTGTCCATAGGCAACTCTCACAGGTGCATCCGGCTCTTGTGTGCGTTGAGCAGACGGCAGACCCGTCCCGCGATCGCACAGCTCTCCTCCCCCTTGTGTGCTTTGGGAGGGGGATGGGGGAGATAGGCCGCTTGCCCCATCCCCACCCTGCCCTCCCCGTGAAGGGGAGGGAACACACACAGTGGGCACGTTGGACCCACAACGACGTCTGAAGGACCATCTCACAAGGATCCCGGTGCACCGGCTGGCGGCGGGAGGCTTGCGATGACGGCGGAATCCTCCCCGCCTACCCTTCTGCTGCGTGACGGCCGGCGGCTCGCATGGCACGAGGCGGGCAGCGCGCGCGGCGCGCCGGTAGTCGCTTGCCATGGGCTGCCGGGGTCGCGCGAACAGCGCTATCCCGACGAGGGCCTGGCCCAGCGCATGGGGGCGCGCGTAATCCACGTGGATCGGCCGGGCTTCGGTTGGTCGGATCCCGCGCCCCACCTGCGGCTACGCGACTGGGCGCTCGACGTGGAGCAGTTGGCCGAGCACCTCGGCCTGGATCGGTTCGCCGTCGCCGGCGTGTCCGGAGGCGGGCCTTTCGCGGCGGCCTGTGCGGCGCTCCTCCCCGACCGCGTCTCGCGGGTGGCGCTCGTCAGCAGCGTCGGTCCACCAGCATCGATGGGCCCACCGGCGCAAATGCATCTGCTCGCACGGTTTGCGTTGTACGGGGCGGCGCGGGTGCGCTGGCTGGTCGCTCCACCGCTAGCGATGGCGGCGCGTCTCGCGCGTGCTCGGCCGAACGACTTCATCGCGCTGCTGGCGCCCTCGCTGGGACCGGCGGACCAGGTGGTGCTCGCACGTCCGCACGTGCAGCAGATGCTCGTGCGCGACCTCAGAGAGGCGTTCCGCCAGGGCGCTGGTGGGTTGGTGCGAGATCTCGCGCTTCTGGGTTCAGACTGGAACCTCCCGCTGTCGCGGGTGCGTGCTCCGTGCGCTCTATGGCACGGGGAGCGGGACCGGGTGGTTCCGGCCTCGGCCTCGGCGCGTCTGGCACAGGAGATCCCGGGGAGCCGGCTGACGCTGCTGCCGGACGCTGGACACTTCTTCGTGCTCGAGCACTGGCCGCGCATCCTCGAGTGGCTTCTCCAGTGACCGGCGCGGCCGCTCACGTTGGCGTCAAAACTCGAAGCCTCGCTGATGCGAGCCGTCGTCTGCGTAGGCGAGCTCTCCATCCACGATACGGGCGGCGGCCGTCCACGGGTGCAGCTCGGTGCGGCCGGGAGCCAGGATATGACGGACCTCCCAGCCCCGGGACTTCAGATAGTCGGCGATCAGCCCCCGGTGGCAGCGTTGCCAAGCCTGCTCGGCGCAGAGCAACACGGTCGGTTGGTCGCGTGCGATCTGCGCCAGCCTCGTGATGGCGACCTCGAACGGCCCGGTGCGCATGTAGTCGGCATAGCCGCGGAACGCGGAGCTGCGCCATGCGGTGTTGGGGGAGTCCTCGTCAGGCGTGCGCCGGCCTCCCAGCTCCGGCAGCCAGACATATTCGATCCCTGCAGCCCGCAATGACGACGCGATCGTGCCGCGGTTGAACTGCGGATGCCTTCGCGACGCCGGGTATCGGCGCACATCGGCCAGCGTGCGCACGCCGCTTTCCTGCAGCAGCCCGACCAGCTCACCGATCTCACGGGTCGAGTGGCCGACCGTGAAGAGGCACGACGACATTTCGAGCGTGGGCTTAGGGGCTCGGTGAGGGAGGGGCCTCGGCACGGTCACCAGCCATCCCTGGCTCTACGCGCAGCCAGATCGTGACCGGCCCGTCGTTGGTGAGCGTGACCTGCATGTGGGCCCCGAAGCGCCCGCTTGCCACGCCAGGGTGGGTCGTGCGAGCGCGCGCGAGCATGTGCTCGAACAACGCGCGGCCGCGTTCCGGGGGCGCGGCGGGAGTGAAGCTTGGCCGATTCCCTTTGCGCGTGTCGGCGGCCAGCGTGAATTGAGGGACCAGCAGCAGCCCGCCGCCGATGTCGCGCAGGCTCAAGTTCATCTTGCCCTCGGCATCCGCGAACACCCGGTAGTTGAGCAGCCGCTCGAGCAGCCGCTCTGCGTCGGACTCGTCGTCGCCGCGCTCCGCGCACACCAGAACCAGCAGCCCGTGGCCGATGCTGCCGACCGTTTCGCCGTCGACCTCCACACGGGCCTGGCTGCAGCGCTGGAGCAAGCCGATCACGCCCGGTTCCCGGCGGACGCGGAAATGACTAGCGAGTGCTGTTCAAGCCGGGGCACGGTGGTTTCCGATGCGTCGAATCGACAATCGCAGGCAGGCTGCCAGGCCGGATTCTACCCGTGGCGCAGACGGCGGCGTGTTGCGCCATCCCTCCAGCAGCCGCGCGCAAGACGATGGCCCCGGGCGGGACCACGGCCGCTTGATCCGAGAGGGTCGAGCCTTGATACTGTATCGGACAGCAGTAGCGATCCGACGGCCTGAACCGGGTCCGATCCCGAGGAGGATGGCAGGATGAACGACGGCGACAACGCGAAAGCCCCTTCCGGCCGCGAGGTGGCCACGCTTGCGGGCGGCTGCTTCTGGTGCCTCGAGGCGGTCTTCGATCAGCTCAAGGGCGTGAACGGCGTCGAGTCCGGATACATCGGCGGGCGCACTGCCGACCCCAGCTACGAACAGGTCTGCTCCGGCGATACCGGGCACGCCGAGGCGGTCCGCGTCACCTTCGATCCCAACGTCGTTTCGTACCGCGACCTGCTCAAGGTGTTCTTCACGATCCACGATCCAACGACGCTCAACCGCCAGGGCAGCGACGTCGGAACGCAGTACCGCTCGGCGATCTTCTACCATTCGCCCGAGCAGAAGCGCGCGGCCGATGAAACCATCTCGGAGCTCGGCGCCGAAAAGCTCTTCGACCGGCCGATCGTCACTCAGGTCACGCCCGCCGGCGCCTTCTATCCGGCCGAGGGGTATCACCAGGAATACTTCCAGCGCAATCCGTATCAGCCTTATTGTCAGTTCGTCGTAGCGCCCAAAGTGGCGAAGTTCCGCAAGCTGTATTTCGATCGTCTGAAGAAGTGACGAGAGCGGCCGGCGTCGATCGCCGGAGACGGATGCGCTGGCTGTCGCGGCGGGGCGCCATCGTCGCCCGCTCGAGCGAGCGCGAGCCCGTCAAGGCCGCGGGCTGTCGCTTGCGTGCGACTGGCCGCCGCGGCACAGCGCTCTGCCGATGGAGACGGAGTCCGCGCTACGTAGCTTGCCAAAGGCCGTAAGCGCCGAATGCCGCCACAGCCAATGCGCCGGCCACGTTCAGGCTGCGCACCAGGCCTGCATGTTTGACCAATCTTTGCAGCGCCGCTCCGAAGGCGGCGTAGCTCACCTGCACGACCAGGCTGCCCGCGAACAGGGCGAGTGCATTCCGCAGCACGATGAGGGGCCCGCCGCCGGTGGGCATCTGACCCGAGAAACCGACGAACAGAAGCACGGTGAGCGGATTGGCCAAGGTCAGCAGGTAGAACTGGAGGAGCCCGGGGGCGCGCGACCACGCGCCGTCGAGTGCCGCCGCCTTGCTGATGGGGCGGCGCAGAGCACCAGCCGCGAGCCACGTGCCGAGCATCAGGAGCAGGGCGGACGAGGCGACACGGAACAGGCGCTGATGGCTTTGCAGCAGCAGCGCCAAGGCCGAGCCGGCCGAGAGTGCGAGCAGGGCGTAGGCCAGGTCGGCCAGCGCCACGCCCAGCGCTGCGCCGAGAGCCGCTGTCAGCGGGCAGGTGAGCCCGGTGCGGATCAGCAGCAAGGCGATCGGGCCTACGGGGGCGGCGATGGCGAGTCCGAACGCAATCGCACGAAGCGCATCCACCCCGGCAATGTACCCGGGATTTCGATCGGCTGGAACGGTCCGGCCATGGCGCGCTATGCGCTCGGAATACCCCGTTCGGGTATCGCCGCGGGGCGCGACAGGGGCCTTCCGGGCGAGCTCGAGGCGAATCCCCCGAGCGCGATCGAGAGCCCACGGGCGGTTCCCATGGCGATCTCCCTCGGGGGTGAGAGCGATTTAGATGTTGACATGCCATTCACCGCTGTGCATGCTTTCGTCTCGCCAGAGGCTGTACGGCAAATGAGTTCCCCAGCGATGCACACAGCAAATCGACTTGAGTGGAGGTAATCGACAATGGCGATGAAGAAGACCGCAGCGAAGAAGGCTCCGGCGAAGAAGTCCGCGGCGAAGAAACCGGCGAAGAAGCCGGCAAAGAAGGCTCCGGCGAAGAAGCCGGCCGCGAAGAAGGCAGCCCCGAAGAAGAAGAGCACCGGCGCAAAGCGCAAACCGAACGCTGCGTTCATGAAGGCGATGAACCCAACCCCCCTTCTGGCCGCCGTCATCGGCGAGAAGGCGCTCCCCCGGACTGAGGTCACCAAGAAGATCTGGGACTACATCAAGAAGAACAAGCTGCAGGACGCCATCAACAAGCGGATGATCAACGCCGACGAGAAGCTCAAAGCCGTCTTCGGCGGCAAGAAGCAGGTGTCGATGTTCGAGATGACCAAGCTGGTCAATGCGCACCTGAAGTAGTTCCCCATGACCGCGGCCGGCGCGACGCCCGCCGGCCGCCAGCCTGTACGGGCGAAGCTCGAAACGGCGTCGCGCTCGAGTGGCCGCGCGTGAGCCGGCCGAGGTCCGCTGCGGGGCCACCTGCAACGGAGGGTGGAGTGTCCGCCTCCGTATAGTCGACCTCCGCTCTAGCGATCCCAGCCTTCCAGTGCGAGACCGCTGCCTTTGGTTCCGCTCGCATCGAGCCGGAACCACCGTGCGGTCGTGAGCGGTCTTGTTGGCACAAAGGGGCCACTGGCGTAGACAGAGCGCGTTTCGCGAGCGATACGAAGCCCCACGCGAGGCCGGACACGCCAGACGGATCTCAACCCCCGGCCGCGCACGTCGCGAGCGCAGAGCACGTTGTCGCCGCGCTTGCGCCGCGTGTGGGCCGGCCCTGGCGAGCGGCGCCGCAGGCGTGCCGTCGGGCGAGCCCGAGGCATGGCGGACCGAAGACGAACCCAATCGCAAAGGAGAATAGATGCATCAGCGGGTCGCGGTTGCAGTGCTTTCGATCATGCTGGCGGTCCTGCCTGGGCTTGCGCTCCAGGCGGCCGAGCCGATTCGGATCGGGGTCGTCAACGAGATCACCGGCGCCCAGGCGGAAGCGGGTCAGTTCACCGTCAACGGGATCAAGCTGGCCCTCGAGGAGATCAACAAAGCCGGCGGCGTGGGTGGGCGCCCGCTCGAACTGCGCATCGAGGACAATCAGAGCACCAACCCCGGGACGGTGCTCGCGTTCTCCAAGCTGCTCGCCGAGGGAGGGCTTGCCGGCATCATCGGGCCGATCCGGAGCACCCAGATCCAGGCCGCTTCGCCCACGATCGCCAAAGGCGGGATTCCCACGATGATCGGGGGTACCGACACCAGCCTCACGCACGTGAGCAACCGCTGGGTGTTCCGGGCCCGGCCCAACGACAGCTATTCCTCGCGCGTGATCGCCGACTTCGGGGTGAACACACTCAAGCTGAAAAAGTGGGCCATCGTCCACTCCACGGATGCGTTCGGGACGGGCGGGAAGAACGCGCTCGTGGCCGCGCTGCAGTCGCTAGGGGTGGAGCCGGTGTTGGTCCAGGGCTACACCAACAATTCCCAGGACTTCACTCCCATCGTGCTTGCGATCAAGAAGTCGGGCGCCGACATCCTGGCCACCTACATGACCAACTCCCCCGACGTCGGGATCTTCGCCAAGCAATTGCGCCAGCTCGGCGTGACGATCCCCTGGGTGGGCTCGCCGTCCATCATCTCGGTGACGGCGCTCAACCTGGCCGGCGACGCGCTGCATGGCACCTACGCGATCGCCGATTTCACCACGGATGCGAACGATCTCACCAAGGGGTTCACCAGGAAGTACCGCGACAGGTACGGCATCAATCCGGACACCTTCGCGAGCTGGGCCTATGACGCGTTGAACGTGCTGGCCATCGCCATGCGCAACGCCGGCAGCACCGAGCCCGAAGCGGTCCGCAAGGCGATCCTCGGCATCAAGGGATACGCGGGCGTCGAAGGCCGTTACGTGTTCGACGACAACGGCGACGGCCTGCACGGCTACAACGTGGTGCGGAACGAAAACGGCAAGATCGTCTACATGAAGCACGTCGATTTCGCGCCCAAGTGATGGGCGCGAGCCCGGTGCCTCCGATCCATCCCGGATGGATAGGGGCCCGGGCCGGCGCATCCCTCCCGTCTCAAGACACGCGCACCAGCTTGCGGAGGCTACGCAACCCGCGCGGGATGGGTGTGTCGGGATACACCTGAGACCAGGCGGTGTAGGAGACCTCTCCCACGTAGATGTCGCCGCGCGAGTCGAGCGCCATGCCGTGCGGGGCGATGAACTGATCCGGGCGCTGGCCCGCGCGCACGTCGCCAAGGCGCGCGAGCAGCTTTCCCTCGTGCGTCACGATGCTCACCCGCGGGCCGAGATTGGGCACGTGCCGGTTCACGGGCATCGTCGGGCCGATCTCCCCGATGTAGCAGACTGGATGCCGGCGCGGCTCGACGTAGAGCCCGCAGGGGCGGTGCAGGTTATTCCACTGCGCTTCGTAGCTTCCGTCGCCGTCGAATACTTGAACGCGATGGTTCTCGCGGTCGGCGACATACACCCATCCATCCGGATCGCAGCAGATATTGTGGGGGATGTTGAACTGGCCCGGATCGCTCCCAGGCTCGCCCCACGACAGGAGCCGCTTGCCGTCGGGGGAATACTTGTGCACGCGCGCGTTGCCGTAGCCGTCCGAAACGTAGATCTCGCCACGCGGTGAGAGCGCCGTGTGCGTGCAGCGGTTGAACGGCTCTCCGCTCATGTACGGCGTGGGCTCGCCCGGGATGCCGATCTCCAGCAGCACCTTGCCCTCGAGCGTGCACTTGCGCACCGTGTGATCGCCGTCGTCGGTGCAATACAGCGCATCGTCGGGTCCCAGATGCAGGCCGTGCGCCCTGTGGAACACGCCTTCTCCCCAGGAGCGCAGGAAGTTTCCTTCGCGATCGAACACGATCATCGGGTGCTTGCCCCGGTTGAAAACATAGACCCGGTCGTTCCGGTCCACTGCGACCGCGGCCACGTCGAGAAGCTCCCAGCCATCCGGCACCTTGGCCCAGTTTTCGACGACTTCGTAGCGGTACTGGCCGCTTCCCAGAATCGTTGCCATCGCTCCTCCTACTCGAAAAGTTCCAGGTTGCAAATTCCTTCGTCCGCGCCCAGTTCTCGGGGCAAGCGGTCGTGCTGCGCCGCCGGGCTCACGCCCCGCGCAAGCGGCCGCGCAGCGACTCGGGGATCTCGATCTCGAACGACAGCACGCGCGCGGACAAGGATTTCCCGTAGTTGTCCAGGCACAGGCTGCGCGATACTCCACCGCCCAGCGCGTCATGCGCCACGAAGTTGAGCGCATGCAGCCCATCCAGGGCGTAGCGCTCGACCCTGCCTTTCACCACGCCGGCGTAATGCGACTTGAACCGCTCGGCGGTGAGCTGCTCCTTGAGAAACGGATAGAGCTCCGGCGCATAGGCGATCACCGAGATGTTCGAGGTGTTGCCCTTGTCGCCCGAGCGGGCGTGCGCCACATGCTGAAGCAGGACTCGCATAGGGAGTGCCACCATACCACACGGCGCGACAGCGCTCTTACCGGCGTGTCCATGAGGCGATTGGCGCGGCGGATGGGCTCGCCACGCCGGGTGAGGAGGGACCGCGCTGCACTCGATCTGCCCCCAGGGCATTAGCAAAGATGCTTTCGTTCCTTCCTTTCCCCGGCCGGGAGGCGCATAGTGAGCGGCGGGCGGTGCGTGCGCTGGCTGCGCAAATCAGCCGGCGCACGCTTGCACTCGTCTGGTCGGACGCGTACGACCCGTGGGATTTGATCGGGCAGCTTGCGGCCACGTCACCTTCCGCTAAAGCGCCGCGGACAGCCTCCGCGGGCCCTGAAACTTCGATAGAGGAGAGCACGCATGTCCAGCGACCTCGAGCAGGTCTTCGTCCAGACTCAATCCGCCCTCAGCCAGCATCCCGAGCAAGGGCTCGTCACGTTCGCGGCGGAAAGCCGCGGGCAGGGAGGGTTGTACCGGCGGGTCAAGATCCGTGACTTCGCCGTCGACGTCGACGAGCCGCCGCTGCTGGGCGGCACAGACCGCGCAGCCAACCCGGTGGAGTACGCACTGGCGGCGCTCGCGACCTGCCAGGAGATCACCTATCGGTTGCATGCCGCCGCGCTGGGCATCCCGCTCAACGACGTGTCGGTGCGGCTCGAAGGCGATCTCGACCTGTGCGGCTTCTTCCGCGCCGCGGAGGGGGTGCGTCCCGGTTTCAAGGAGATCCGCGGCAGCGTCCGGTTCGACAGCACGGCCTCGCCCGAGGACCTGAAGCGCCTCAAGGAAGTGGTCGATGCACATTGCCCGGTGCTGGACCTGTTCCGCAACCCGACGGCCGTGAAGCTCGAGATCGCTGAACCCGCGCAGTCGGAGCAAAAGCGGGTCGCCTAGCGGCACACCAGAGTGCGAGACGGTGAGCGTGCGTGCGGTCAGCGGGCGCTCACCGAATTCCGTGACTCGTGATTCGTGACTCGTAATTCGTGAGTCGTGAAGGCGCCCGGCGAGGGGGAAGTCAGCTCTCGTAGTAGGAAATGATCGGCGTGATCTTTTCGCGCGGGACCAGCGAGGACCACACGCCGATGATCTCGCGAGTGCGTTCCTGGAACGGCACGCGCTTTCCGGTCATACCCACGCCCGAAACCGCCATGCCGTCCACCTCGCGGCCGACCTTGATCGCTTCTTCGCGCGTGCGGCAGCGCGCCGCTACGCGCACGGCGACCTCGTAGGGCTCGGGTGCATCCGCCGGCGTCATGGCGCCATGGATCGCGTTCAGCCCCAGAAAGTCGACGCGCAGTTCCTCCGCTCGCAAATCGACGATCCGGAACCGCTCCTCCAGGATGCGCTTAGCCAGGCGAGCCCGCCGCAGCGCACCGGGACCGGCGTAGAAGAACATGTCCTCGCCGATGAATCCTTCCATGCAGCCGATCGACACCTTGAGCGTGGGTGTGCGCGGCTTCCCCGAGATGCCGGTCACACGCACGCGGTCGGGACCGACCTGCTCCAAGACCGCAGTGCTGAAATCGACGACGACATCCGGCGTGATGTAGTTCGAAGGATCGTGGACCTCGTAGAGCATCTGTTCCTTGACCGTCTCTAAGGTCACCGCGCCGCCGGTGCCCGCGACCTTGGTGATGACCGCGCTGCCGTCGCTCGCCACCTCGGCGATGGGAAAGGCGAGGTTCCAGGGCTCCGGGACGTCTTTGAAGCCGGGGTCGGCGAAGTAGCCGCCTGTCACTTGGGCCCCGCACTCCAGCAAGTGGCCGATGCCGTTGCCGGGGCCGAGCCGTGCATGGTCCAGCGGGTTCCAGCCGAACTCGTACATCATGGGTGCCATGAAGATCGAGGGGTCCGCAACGCGGCCGCTCACGACGACGCTCGCGCCGTTCTGCAGCGCCGCGACGATCGGCTCGGCACCCAGGTACACCTCGGCCGAGACCAGATGCTCCGCCAACGCCGAGGTGGGTAGCCCGGTCTCGAGCACTGTGTCGGTCAGCTCGAGCACGCGACCGGTGATGTCCCCGCCGGTGATCGCAGCCACTTTCACGCCCCGCGCGCCAAGCTGCCGCAGCCAATAGACGATGCGCTCGGCCGCCCCCTGCGGATTTACCCAGCCCTGGTTGGTGATGATCTTCGTGCCGCGGCGCAGGCAGCCCGGGAGCACGGCGCGCATGCGGTCGTCCAGATACGTGTCATAGCCGGGGAAGGACGGATCGCGGCGCCGGCGCACCTGCGCGGCCGAGACGGTGGCCTCCGCCATGGTTTCGAAGCTGAGGTAGTCGAGGTCGCCCTTCTCGGCGTTGAGCGCGGCCGGCTCGATCCGGTCGCCCCACCAGGCCGATCCGGCGCCGATGCGGAGAGCTGTCTTCATCGATGCTTCGGTGCACATTCGCGCCCTCAGCGGAGCGCGCTCGCTATTGCAGCACGCAGCGCGGCGGCTTGACAAGCGAGCGTTGGCGCACCCAAGATTCCCGGGACAAACGGGTTGCGGGCCTGAACGACAGCGCGCTCGCGCACAGGGCGCTCGGCCGAGCTCGCACGGGGTCACCCAGGCCGCGCTCGACGCCGGCGCAAGCCCCGAGATTCGAACCGTACGACGCATCCTTTGGGAGGACCTCGCCATGAGCACATCGCCGCGCTGGAAGCGCAGACCCGAAGGATCCACCTGGGGCGACTGGGGCCCCGACGACCAGCTCGGGCGCCTGAACCTGCTCACGCCGGAGAAGATCAGGCAGGGGCTCGCCGAGGCGCGAGAAGGGCTCAGCTTCTGCCTGAGCCTGCCGCTCGACTATCCCGGCGGAAACGTGCTCAACCCGCGGCGCTACCCGCCGGTTCTGCGCCCGACGCTACGGCGCGAACGGCCCAACTTCTTCTACGAGGTGCGCAACGAC
>DATJVI010000045.1:0-200403 GCA_035501875.1 Burkholderiales bacterium | reverse complement strand
CCTGCTCAAGGAATCCTTCGGACAGTTGTGGAGCTACGAGCGCGAGGGCTGGGCGCGGCGCTTCTTCGACAACTGGCGCTCCGCCCTCAAGTGGCAGCGGCTCAAACCCTACGAGAAGTTCGCCGAGATGATCGATCGTCATTGGGATGGGATCGCAGCTTACTGCAAGCCGGAGAACAAGGTCTCGCTCGGATTCGTCGAGGGTCTGAACAACAAAATCCGCGTCATCCAGCGGCGCGCGTACGGACTGCGCGATGAGGAGTGCCTACGTCTTAAGGTGCTCACGTGCATGCTGCCAAAGCTCTAAAAACCCTGAAAAGTACCCACTCGATTTCCTGAAGACCCAGAAATAATTCGCAGAGGCGCACTCGACAGGACTGCAGCGTACGTTCCTCGGTTCCACAAGGGTCGGTACGTACCCGCCGCTTCGCGAAGAAGCAGAGCTACCGCAGAGTGCCGCAGACTGGCGAGCAGAAGCGCGCGCGCCGCGCCACAGCCAACCGCATCCTGAATATCCTGAAGGGCCTAACCAAGAAGGCCTTCCATGATGGGCTGGTCGACAACGATACCGCATGGCGCCAAGTCAAGCCGTTCACACGGGTGGATGAGCCGCGCATCCGCTTCCTCACAGACGAAGAAGCGATTCGTCTGATCGCCGCTTGCCGATCTGATCTTCGTCTGTTGGTCCGAGCTGCGCTGCTCACTGGCGCACGCGTGAGTGAGTTGACCACCCTACGATGCCATGATGTGCATCCGGCGAACGTCCAGATCTACGTCGCTCAGTCGAAGTCCGGCCGGCCGCGCTTTGTTCCGCTCAACGCCGAGCGAGCAGCCCTGTGTTGCGAGCTGCTGGCGGACAAGACCAGCGACGATCTGGTCCTTACCAAGCAGGACGGGAAGCCCTGGGGGAACAATCATCACGCACGAGCCGTCCTCGAGGCCTGCAAGGCCGCGAGGATCCGCCCCGCCATTTCGTTCCACGAGCTGCGGCATACCTACGCCTCGCATCTCGCTCAGGCTGGCGTCGACCTGCTCACCATCAGCAAGCTGCTGAGCTACGCCGGCACTCGCATCGCGAGCAGGCATTACGCACACCTGGCCGATACAACTCTCGCCCAGGCCGTCACCAGGCTGCCGAGCTTCCGGGGGGGGTTGGTGGACAAACACGTGACGGCTATCCACCGAGCGCGCTACATGGCTCGACCGCGCTGGATGCGCCATTGACGTACATGCGTCATTGACGTACCAGTTGCGATGGTCTTCGTTGAGACCAGCTTTTTCACCAGGCTGCTCCCCAAGACCTTCACGACGACGAATACCGTCTGCTGCAGATCTACTTGATCGCGCACCCTGACGCGGGCGCCGTTATTCGCGGTTCGGGCGGCATGCGCAAGGTGCGCTGGGGCGCTGGCGGAAAGGGGAAGTCCGGCGGGATGCGCGTCATCTATTACTGGGTAACCGCGGAGCACCAAATCTTTTTCCTGACCCTCTACGGCAAGGGTGAGAAGGAAGACTTGAGCGCGCAGGATCTGAAGCGCGTCGTGAAGCTACTTGAGGAGTTGAAAGGTGACTAGGCGAGATATCGGACAGGAGATCATCGCTGGGCTGGAAGAGATCAAGGCATGGAAGCGCGGCGAGATCAAGTTGAGAACTTCCAGAGTGGACCTCCCTCGTGCGGCTCACGTCCCGGAAATTCGAAAGAGTCTGGGACTATCGCAGCGGGAATTCGCGCAGTTCATGGGCGTAAGCTTGGCAACGCTCCGCAATTGGGAGCAGCAGCGTCGTGAACCGCACGGACCGGCGCGGTCGCTGTTGCTAGTTGCCGCGAAGCAGCCCCAGGCCGTCATTGCCGCGTTCAAGTCTGGGATGGGGAAGCCAAGCCGCAGAACTTACAAGAAGCCGCGCTCGAAGAATGACAACGCCACGCGGGCTACGTAACTCTGCCAAACCAAGACGCCTTGGCCGCTCGAACGCGCCCGGCGCAGCCAGCGAAGCATGACGTGTTAGATCGGCGTCCGCACCGTACTTGCATGTATTCAGGATGTGGCCCCGGCTCAAGCGGTTGCCGAGGCCAGAAAACCACTGCGGGTCAACGGACGGGGCGCGGGACACGTGCGAGACATGGCTTGCCGTCGGCTCGCTCGTTATCGGGTAAGCCAGTCATGTTCTTGGCGTCCCCACGGGGATTCGAACCCCGGTTACCGCCGTGAAAGGGCGATGTCCTAGGCCTCTAGACGATGGGGACTGCGCTAGAAACTGGAGTCCGGATGCGGGAGACCGACAGGCTGCCGAACGGCCGGCTCGCCCAACGCTCCAGACACCACGCTCCAGCGTCTAGATTGGTGGAGGTAAGCGGGATCGAACCGCTGACCTCTTGCATGCCATGCAAGCGCTCTCCCAGCTGAGCTATACCCCCACCCGGAGAACGGCGCATTATACGGGACCCCTGTTTCCCCTGCAAACGCTGTGCGGACAGAGGGTTAGGAAGGGAACGAGGTGAGTTCCTGCCGGATGCGCGAGAGCACCTCTTCGCGTCCGATGAGCTCCAGAGTCGCGTCGATGGACGGGGTCTGGGTCTCACCCGTGACCATGACTCGCAACGGCATGGCGAGCTTCGGCATCTTGAGCTTATGCGCATCGACCACCGACTTCAGCGCCGCGCTGATCTCAGCTCTCGACCAGCTGATCTCCTGCAGGCGGGCAACCAGCGCTTCGATCGCGGTGCGGGACTCGGCAGAGTAATGCTGCTCGCGGAGCTCCGCGCTCGGGGCCAGTCGGCGGAAGAAGTAGACGGCGGCATCCGCCAGCTCCTCGATCGTGCTCACGCGCTCTTTCAGCAGGCCGACCACCCGTTCCAGGGGAGGCCCGTGGTCGGGGTCACAGCCGTCCGCGATCAGAAACGGCTTCACCAGCGCGGCGAGGCGTGCCGGATCCGCGCTCTTCAGGTATTGCGCGTTCAGCCAGAGCAGCTTCTCCGGGTTGAACTGCGCGGCCGAGCGGCTGATGTGCGGTAGATCGAACCACTCGACGAACCGCTCCATGGAGAAGATCTCATCGTTGCCATGCGACCAGCCCAGCCGCGCGAGGTAGTTGACCAAGGCCTCTGGTAAGTAACCGTCTTGTGCATACTGCATCACGCTCACGGCGCCGTGACGCTTGGACAGACGCTCCCCGTCGGCGCCGAGAATCATCGGTACGTGCGCGAACTTGGGCAGCGTCGCGCCGAGCGCTTTGAAAATGTTGATCTGGCGAGGTGTGTTGTTGACATGGTCGTCACCGCGGATGACGTGGGTGATATTCATGTCCAGGTCATCCACCACGACGCCGAAGTTATACGTCGGGACGCCGTCGGCGCGGAGCAAGACCAAGTCGTCCAACTCGCTGTTCTGTACGATCACGGTCCCCTTGACCAGGTCGTCCAGCACCACCTCCCCGTCGAGCGGGGTCATGAACCGGACCACGGGAGCAATACCGGCTGGCGGCGTCTTGCCCTTTGCATTCTCCGGTCGCCAGCGGCCGTCGTAGCGAGGCTTCTCACCGCGCGCCCGCTGCGCCTCCCGCATGGCGTCCAGCTCGTCCTTGCTCGCGTAGCAGCGATATGCCTTGCCCGCCGCGATCAGTTGCTCGGCCACCGCGTGATAGCGGTCGAGCCGCTGCATCTGGTAGAACGGGCCTTCGTCGTAGTTGAGCCGCAGCCATTGCATCGCCTCGAGGATCGCTTGCGTCGATTGCTCGGTGGATCGCTCGCGGTCCGTATCCTCGATACGCAGGATGAATGCGCCGCCGTGTTTGCGGGCGTAAGCCCACGAGAACAGTGCCGTGCGCGCCCCACCGATGTGGAGATAGCCCGTAGGGCTGGGCGCGAAGCGGGTGCGGACCATTGACAAGGCCTGATCGGGTGGAAGGCCCGGTATTCTAGCGTGGATATGCGCGCGACCACTCGCAGAGGCAGCAGAGGCGTGCTGCCTCGGGGCTTGTGAAGGAATCCAACGCGCAGCCACATCGTGCCGCCAAGTGCACCTGATCCGCCTCGCAGATCGGACGGAACCGCCTCGCCGCCATCGCTCAGCCGGGCGGTCTGCATTGGCGCGCTCCGACCGATTTGGCTAAAATGCAGGTCCCGTTGGTTTCACCCGGCGCGTCACGCGCGCTTGGCATCGTGGCGGCGGGCGGTTAGCTCAGCGGTAGAGCACGCGCTTCACACGCGCGGGGCCACTGGTTCGATCCCAGTACCGCCCACCAAGATTAATCGCATGCATCAGGTCCCCACACTTCCGGACCCGCGTACAAGTGCGCTGTCGACTCGCCGAGCTCTGATCAACGGAGGCTGCACATCGCCCCAGGCCAAGGCCAGAGACAGGCTTCCGAGGGCGTGACATTCGCATATCGATGATGAAACGCTCTCGCAGACATCCGCTGGTAGTCCTGCTGGCTGCACCGCTCCTGAGCTGGCTTGGGCCGGTGCACGCGCAAACTCTTCCGATGCTCGTCACGCTGTACGACAGCGCAGACTGCACCGGCGAGCACATCGACATCGGCGACCCCACTCCCGAGCTTCGCACGCTGGGCTGGGACGACCGGGTGCGCGCATTCCGGATTCGATACGGCGCGATCCAGTTCGTCACCGGGCCCGATAACAACGGGGCGCGCTTTCCCGTGAACGAGGATCCCCACGCCTGGTACACGCGAGCGGACAACATGTGCGTGCGGTTGCCCGACGCACTGGCGGGGCATGTACTAGGGATCGCGTCGTTCACGCCGAGCAAGTCGCAGCGCGCCTGCGCGCAGGCCGCAGTCCAGGTGTTTGGCGTCAACTTCGGCGCGATCAACGACAACATTCGAGCCTGTCTGGGTGTGACCGGCGACATCGTCCGGTCGAAGCAGCCCTGACACCCGCCTGCGCTGTCGGTTCGTTGCCGTCTCGGCCTGGCAGCGCAACGTCCTCTATGGTAGTGTGACCCGCGTGTAGGCCGGGCGCCGGCCGACAACGTGAGCCCGACCGATCGTCCTCGGCGCTCAGCGCTTCCGACCGCAGATCCCGGCCCGCACCGGCTCGTCGGACGCTCGTTCATGTAGCGGCATTCCGTTCGCGCTCGGAACGGCGTCCTTTCCTGTCTGCACAAGACGATTACCTCGGAGGAGGACGTATGACATCTGTGCATCCGCTGCGCGCCGCTGCCTTGGCGGCGATATTCCTGCCCTTCCTCGCTGCACCCGCCGCCGTCTCGGCGGCGCCGGCCTCGGTGACGGACCAGATGCTGTTGAATGCCGGCCAGGACCCGAACAACTGGCTGATGTACGGGCGCGACTACTCCAACACCCGCTACAGCCCACTGGTGCAGATCAATAGCGGCAATGCCGGCCGCTTGACGCACCAGTGGAGCTTCAGCTTCGGCGTGCTGGACGGCCAGACCACCACACCGGTGGTAAACGACGGGGTGATGTACGTCACCAGCTCCTGGAGCAAGCTGTTCGCACTCGACGCGAAGACCGGAGAGATGCTGTGGCGCTACGATCACCCGCTACCCGACGACGTCGCGAAGTATGCCTGCTGCGACGTGGTCAATCGCGGCGCTGCCCTGTATGGCGACAACGTGTATCTGGCTACGCTGGACATGCATGTCGTCGCGTTGGACGCGAAGAACGGCAAAGTGGTCTGGGACACCAAGCTGGACAACTACAAGCGGGCCTACACCTTCACCGTTGCGCCGTTGATCGTGAAAGGCAAGGTGATCGTGGGCACGTCCAACGGCGAGTACCCGGTCCGCGGCTTCATCGCGGCGCTCGATGCGCAAACCGGCAAGGAGCTCTGGCGCACGTACACGGTGCCGGGCCCCGGCGAGCCGGGCAACGACACCTGGGGCGGCGAGTCCTGGAAGTATGGCGGCGGCTCAGCCTGGGTGACCGGCTCCTACGACCCGCAGATCAACCTGATCTATTGGGGCGTGGGCAATCCCGCTCCCGACTGGGACGCGGACGCGCGGCCGGGCGACAACCTCTATTCCAATTCGGCCCTGGCGCTCGACCCGGACACGGGCGCGATCAAGTTCCACTTCCAGTATACCCCGCATGACGTATGGGACTACGACGGCGTGAACGAGAACATCCTCGTCAACGTCCGCGGGAAGAAAGCATGGGTGCACGCGGATCGGAACGGCTACTTCTACGCCATCGATCGCACGAACGGAAAGTTCCTTTACGCTCGCCCGATCTCGGAGGTGAACTGGGGCAAGCTCGACGCGAACGGCCGCCCGGTGGTGGATGCGAGCAAGGTGCCCACGCGGACGACGAAGGCCATGGACGTCTGCCCGGGTCCGAACGGCGGGAAGGAATGGAACCCGATGGCCGTCAACCCGCAGGCAGGGCTGGTCTTCATCCCTGTGCGGGAGGTGTGCGTCACCGACCTGCAGAGCCTGCAGCAGGAACCGATGGACGGAGAGCCCTACTGGGGCGTCAAGGAAATCCGGTTCAAGCGCGGGTACGGCAAGTTGACGGCCGTGGACATCGAGACCGGCAAGACAATTTGGGATGTCCGCATGCGCTCGCCGGTGATGAGCGGCGTGCTCACGACGGCGGGGTACGTGGTCTTCGCGGGCACACCCGAAGGCGAGTTCGTGGCCTTCGACGCGAAGACCGGGAAGGAGCTCTATAGACACCGCGTCGGTTCGGGCATCGTCGGCGGCATCATGACCTATGCCGTGGACGGCAAGCAGTACGTCGCGGTGCCGTCGGGCTTCGGCGGCTGGGTCGGCTGGGCCACGATCGGCGGCGGCGGCGCACCGCATCTGAAGGATCTGCCCAAGGGCGGCTCGCTGCACGTCTTCGCGCTGTCGCAATAAGGCATCCGTAGCAGTGCGGCTGCGTATCCGGTTCGCAGCCGCACTTTGACTGCATCCCGCTCGGCTTGCACCGACCTCGAATGTCCATGACATGGCCTGAGCGCGCCGTGTCGGCCGCTGCGTGGTACCTCGCGCTCGCCCTGCTAGCGCTCGCGTTGCGTGCGGCGCCCTGCCCGGCTCAGGACGAGGAGAACAATCCCTACGCCGCAGACCCCGCAGCCGCGCTCGAAGGCGAAAAGCTCTTTGCACGCAGTGGCTGCGTGCCCTGCCATGGCCCGCATGCCGAAGGCGCGATCGGGCCGAACCTGATCGAGAACTCGTGGATCGATCATGTTCCTCCGTCGATGGTTTATCGCACCATCAGCAGAGGCCGCCGCGGCACGCGCATGGTCGCCTTCGGAGAGCGCCTGAGGCCGGACGAGATCTGGAAGATCGTGGAATTTCTGCTCGCGACCGGGCGAGAGGCCAAGCTGCAGCAGGCGAAGTGATCGCCGCGTCCCGTGGCGCGCGGCTTGATCCAGCGCAAGGCGGCCGGCGCACGAGATCGGTCACCATAACGCCGTCACCGCCCGACGTCGACCAGCAATGCGCCGACTCCGAAGTTACCTGATCCTCGCGTTCATCGCGGCTGCCATCGCTGCCGCCACTTGGTACCTCACGCGTCCCGAGCCCATCCCGGTCGCGTTGGGGAGCGTGGACCATGGCCTGGTCGAGCGCACGGTGGCCAACACGCGCGCGGCCAGCATCACCGCCTGCCGGCGCAGCAGGCTCGCCCCGAAAACCGGCGGGCAGATTGCGCGCATGGCGGTGAAGAAAGGCGATCGCGTGCGGAGCGGCCAAGTGCTGCTCGAGTTATGGAACCAGGACCTCGTCGCGAACCACCGGCTGGCCGAGGACCAGCTTGAAGCGGCGCGGCTCCACTCCGAAGAGGCGTGCCTGGCCGCGGATCTCGCGGCGCGCGATGCGGATCGTGCCAAGCGCCTCAAAGAGCAGGGCTTCATCAGCGAGGACCGCGTCGACCGCGCAGTGTCGGATTCCGAGACGCGCCGCGCCGCTTGCAACGCCGCACACGCGGAGATCGGGCAAGCACAGGCTCGCATCGCGGCGGCGGAGGCCGAGCTGACGCGTACGGTGCTGCGTGCGCCGTTCGACGGTGTGGTCGCCGACGTCACCGGCGAGCTGGGAGAGTTCACCACGCCCTCCCCGCCCGGCATCCCGACTCCGCCAGCGGTAGACCTCATCGACGACAGTTGCCTGTACGTCACCGCGCCGATCGACGAGGTGGACGCGCCGGCAATCCGCTTGAAGATGCCAGCGCGGATCAGCGTCGATGCATTCCCCGGCCGCAAGTTCAAGGGCTATGTCCGCCGCGTTGCGCCCTATGTGCTGGAGGTGGAGAAGCAGGCGCGCACGGTGGACGTCGAGGTCGAATTCGGCGACCGCGCACAGACGCAGCCGTTGCTGGTCGGCTATAGCGCAGACGTCGAGATCGTGCTCGACGCGCGCGACAACGTGTTGCGCGTGCCCACCGCGGCGATCCAGGAGGGCAACCGCGTCCTCGTTTACCGAGCGGACAAGGGGATCGCGGAGGAGCGCCGGATCGGCACCGGACTCTCCAATTGGCAGTACACGGAGGTCACCGACGGCCTGGCTCCCGGAGATCGGGTCGTGCTGTCGCTGGAGAAGCCGGGCGTGAAGGCAGGCGTCAAGATCGTGCCGGAGAGCGCGGTCGCGAGTCCGCCGCGGAAATGATCGATCTGCAGCGAATCTCGCGTGTGTTCCGCGTGGGCGATCAGCAGGTGCATGCGCTGCGCGAGGTGTCGCTGCAGGTTCAGCCCGGCGAATATCTCAGCCTGATGGGCCCATCGGGGTCGGGCAAGTCTACGCTGCTCAACATCATCGGCCTGCTCGATCGGCCCTCGAGTGGCCTGTATCGACTGGACGGCGCCGATGTGACCTCGCTCTCCGACGAGGAGCAGGCACGGGTGCGGCGCGAGAAGATCGGCTTCGTGTTCCAGTTCTTTCACCTCGTTGCGCGGCTCACCGCCGGTCAGAACATCGAGCTTCCGATGGCGCTCGCCGGCGTGGCGCCTGCGCAGCGGCACACGCGCGCGCTGGAGCTGTTGAGCGCGTACGGGCTCGCGGACCGGGCCGATCATCGCCCGGACCAGCTTTCCGGCGGCCAGCGCCAGCGCGTGGCCATCGCGCGCGCCACGGCGATGCGGCCGGCGGTATTGCTAGCCGATGAGCCGACCGGCAACCTCGACCGCAACTCCGGGAAGGAGGTGGTCCAATTGCTCGAGACGCTGCACGAGCGCGGCGTCACCTTGATCGTCGTGACGCACGATCCGGAGCTCGGAGGCCGCGCACACCGTCAACTGCATATGGTGGACGGCGCCATCGCTGAGGAACGGAAGGGCACATGAGACCGGCCGATGTGGTGCGCTTCGCCTGGGTAAGCCTGCGCGGCTACCCCGCCCGCACGGCTCTGATGGGTTTGGCGATGGCGATCGGTGTAGCTGCCGTCGTAATTCTCACCGCCTTGGGCGACGGCGCGCGGCGCTACGTGGTCAAGCAGTTCTCGTCGCTGGGAACGAACCTGTTGATCGTCTTTCCCGGCCGCAGCGAGACCGCCGGCGCCACGCCCGGGATGTTCATCGGCCAGACGCCACGCGACCTCACGCTCGACGACGCGCTCGCGCTCACTCGCAGCCGCGCGGTGCGCCGAGTGGCGCCGCTTTCGGTGGGCTCGGCACAGGTGTCGTTCGGCGGGCGCAGCCGCGAAGCGCCGGTCGTAGGTTCGACCGCGGACTGGCTGGCGATCCGCAACATGCAGATCGCACAAGGCTCGTTCCTGCCTCCCGGCGATCCGCGCGCGGCAAGTCCCGTCTGCGTCATCGGCGCCACGGTTCGCGACGAGCTGTTCGGAAGCGCATCGGCGGTTGGCCAGTTCGTGCGCATCGGCAATCGACGGTTCCGCGTCGGCGGCATCCTCGTCTCACAAGGACAGCACCTGGGCTTCAACACCGACGAGATGGTGATCGTGCCGGTGGCCGCGGCGCAGGCGATGTTCAACACCAACACGCTGTTGCGGATCCTGATCGAAGCGCGGTCGCGCGAAGAGCTGGAGGCGGCCAAGCGCGACGTGACTGCGATTCTCCAGGCGCGGCACGAAGGCGAGCTCGACGTGACGGTGGTGACCCAGGATGCGGTGCTCGCCACGTTCGACCGGGTGCTCGGAGCGCTCACGCTTGCGGTGGCCGGTATCGCCGCGATCAGCCTCGCGGTGGCCGGCATCCTCATCATGAACGTGATGCTGATCGCGGTGTCCCAGCGCACCCGCGAGATCGGCTTGCTGAAGGCGGTAGGCGCTACCCCGGCGCAGATCCGCTTGTTGTTCTTCGCGGAGGCCGTGCTGCTGTCCTGCCTGGGAGCGATGGCCGGCCTGGCCGCCGGCTTCGCCGGCAACTCGCTCATCGTGCGCGTGTATCCGGTGTTGCCGGCGGCGGCGCCGGCGTGGGCTGTGGCCGCTGCGCTGGTCACCGCAGTGGCCACCGGGGTCTTGTTCAGCATCATGCCGGCGCGGCGAGCCGCACGCCTCGACCCGGTCGCGGCCTTGTCCCGGCGCTGACGGCCGGCGCGGCGATGAGCGTTGCAAGCGTATCGCGACCCGATGCGGACCGAATCTGATGGCGCCAGCGCTCGCTTGACATGTCCACCGCCGACTTCCTGAGCTTCGTGTGGGGCTCCGTATCCGCGCACCGGCTGCGCAGCGTGCTCACGGCGTTGGGCATCTGCGTGGGCATCGCTGCGGTGATTCTGCTCACGTCGATCGGCGCCGGCCTGCATGAATTCGTCATCGCCGAGTTCACTCAGTTCGGAACCAACATCATCGGCATCGCGCCGGGCCGCGTTACCACACAAGGTGTTTCGATCGGGATGTTCGGAACCGTGCGCCCGCTCACCATCGACGATGCACAGGCGCTGCGGCGGGTGCCGGGCGTACTGCTGAGCGATCCCTCGGTGTCTGGGAATGCGGAGGTGAGCGTGCAAGGCCGCACCAGGCGCGTCATGGTCTACGGGGTCGGGCCGGATTTCGCGCACGCCTTCCATCTGGAGGTGGCCGTGGGCCAGTTTCTTCCGCCGGACGATCCGTCTCAGGCGCGCGCTTTTGCGGTGCTCGGCTCGAAGGTGCGAGCCGAGCTGTTCGGCGGCGAGACTCCTCTCGGGCAGCGCGTGGAGATCGGCGGAAGCCGATATCGGGTGATCGGCGTGCTGGAATCCAAGGGCCAAGTCCTGGGAGTGGACCTCGACGACGCCGTATATGTCCCCGCCGCCCGGGGACTCGAGCTGTACAACCGCGAAGGGTTGATGGAGATCCACGTGATCCACGACCCGCAGGCCGATGTAGGCCGGCTGGTGCAACGCCTGCGCGAGATGCTGATCGCGCGCCACGGGCGCGAGGACTTCACCATCACGCCGCAGCAGAAGATGCTCGACGTGCTGAACTCCGTGCTCGAGGTGCTGACGTTCGCCGTTGGGGCGCTGGGCGCGATCTCACTGGTCGTGGGGGGAGTGGGGATCCTCACGATCATGACCATCGCCGTGGCGGAGCGGACGGCCGAGATCGGCGTGCTCCGAGCGCTGGGTGCGCGCCGCCGTCAGGTCCTCGCGCTGTTCCTCGCCGAGGCGATGCTATTGGCGGCAGCCGGCGGCCTCGCTGGCCTGGCGCTCGGGTTCGGCCTCGCGCGACTGCTGCACGCGATCTTCCCGGGTTTGCCCGTCACTACTCCCAGCCTGTATGCGGTGCTGGCTGAACTGACCGCCGTCTCGATCGGTTTAGCGGCGGGGGTCGTGCCTGCCAGCCACGCATCGCACCTGGACCCGGTCGAAGCGCTGCGCGCGGAGTGATGTTCCTGGGGCCATCGCAGCGCCCGCGACGCGGACAAGGCGCCGGAGCGCAGCTCCGTCTACCCGGCTGTCATCGGGGTCGCCCGCTCCATCACGCCGGCTGTTCCAAACGCTTCCACAGGCATTGACCTTTGGACGCCTTGTCGATGTCATCGAGCTGGAGCCGGTGAGCGAGAAGCTCTTCCTCGCTCGCCGGGATCACGGGCAGATCCTGGACCGAGTCCGGCAGATCGGATTGGGACGCCTCGCGCTCCGGCAACATGTCCATGACCAGCGACTCTTGACCGCGGGTCATGGCCAGGTACACCTCGGCCAGCAGCTCCGCGTCGAGCAGGGCGCCGTGCAGCGTGCGCGTGGAGTTGTCGATCCGATACCGCTCGCATAGCGCGTCCAGGCTGTTGCGCTTGCCCGGGTGCAGTTCACGCGCCATGCGCAACGTATCGGTGACCGTGGTGCAGTACTCAGCGAGTGGCCGCAACCCCGCCAACGTCAGCTCCCCATCGAGGAATGCGACGTCGAACGGCGCGTTGTGGATGATCAGCTCGGCCCCGGCAAGAAAGTCCAGCAGCTCCGACGCCACGTCCTGGAAGCGCGGCTTGTCCTGCAGAAACTCACGCGTGATGCCGTGCACCTGCAACGCGCCGGCCTCGATCTCACGGCCCGGATTGAGGTAGCGGTGGAAGCGCCGTCCGGACAGGCGCCGGTTGACGAGCTCGACCCCTGCGATCTCGATTACGCGGTGGCCGAGATTGACTTCCAGCCCCGTGGTCTCGGTATCGAGTACAACTTGACGCATCAGAGACCTCGGGCGCGAGCTCGCCATCCCCTCGCCAGCCGACGCCAACCAGGCATGGCGCTCCGCTTCATGTCCCGGCCTTGGCGGTGCTGCGGGCGGTCGCCCGGCTATGGATGCCAGGCCTCGCGACGCCAAGGTTGGCGAGCTCATCGGCGCGCTCGTTGCCCGGGTTGCCTGCATGGCCCTTGACCCAGATCCAGTCGATATCGTGCTGAGCTGCCAGCGCGTCGAGCTGCTGCCACAAGTCCACGTTCTTCACCGGCTTCTTGTCGGCGGTCCGCCAGCCCCGCTTCTTCCAGTCGGAGAGCCAGCTAGTGATGCCCTTCTGGACATACTGCGAGTCGGTGTACAGCTTGACCGCGCAGCGGCGGTTGAGCGCCGATAGTCCCTGGATCACGGCTGTGAGCTCCATCCTGTTGTTCGTCGTTGCTGGAGCGCCGCCGTAGAGCTCCTTGACGTGCGCCCCGAAGCGCAGCACCACACCCCAGCCGCCCGGGCCCGGGTTCCCCTTGCAGGCGCCATCGGCGAACATCTCGACCCGCTTGGGTCCCGCTGGTGTATCCGTCACGCGTCCTCTCGGTCGCGCTTGCGAACGCGCGCAACCAGACGATCCTCGCCGTCCTGGACCCGATGTGGCACGGGTGCAAGGCTCTTGCGCTTGGAAAGCTTGCTTTTCCATTGCGGCGTGATCACGCGCATCCCTTGCACTCTCTTCACGCCGTGCAGGAAGTACACCCCGCCGGCGAACGGCCACCAGCGATCGCCCGCGGCCTCGAGGAACGAAAGACGAGACAGCCATTGCTCGTTGGTCACGGGCGGAACGTAGCAGCACATGCGGCCGCCTGCGATCTCGATGCCGAGCAGCGCCATCCAGTCCTTCAAACGCGGCAGGTGGATGAATTGGCTGCACCATGGCTGCTCGCCGCGCCCACGGTCCAAAATCTGCCGCGCGCCCCAGAGGCTCCAGGGATTGAATCCGGAGACGATGACATGTCCTTCGGGCACCAGGATCCGGGACACCTCGCGCAACACCTGATGCGGGTTATCGCTGAACTCGAGCACGTGAGGGAGCACGACCAGGTCGGCGCTGTTGCTCAAGACCGGCAAGGCACGAAAGTCGGCCTGCAGCCGCGCCCCGCCCGGCGCCTCGTGCTCTTTCCCGCAGCCGCCGATACGATAGTGCGACGGCATCCGGTTGGCGCGCAGGAAATCGAAACAGCACAGCCCGAGCTGAAACGCATTGAAGCCGAAGACGTCGACGACCTCGCGGTCGAAGTAGCTCTGCTCGGACGCAAGCAGATATGCACCGAGCGGCGTATGGAACCACGCCTGGAGGTCCGCCCCGGTCTCTTCGGCACGCGTCATCGCGTCATCTGGCATCCCCGCTCCCTTCCCGAAGGCTTCCGTCATGCCATCGTGGCCGCTTGCATCGCTCTCGATATTCCGCGACGGATTGCACGAATCATGAAGGCCGAAATGCGGCGCCTCGTCGTAGCGACTGACTCAGCGTCCCGCGTGCTCTGCGTCGCGGGCAATAGAACGGTGCGCACCGCTGCGACGGGAGATCGGGTCGCGGTGCCCAGACGCGCCCTGGATTCCAGGTGCGTGAGCTTACCCGCCTGCCAGAGGCCACACCTGTGATTATGGGGGAAACCTCTGGTTTTGTGGCAAGACCCGCCGGTGTCCGACAGGATCGAGACGGCTTTCGCGCCTGCTGCAGCGACCTGCCCGCGGGAACCAATCCAAAAGGCCGCTAGTGCTGTCGAAGATCCCTTCGTACGCGGGGTCGTGCTCGTCACCGAACGTGCAGCCACGGTATCCACCCAGGCGGTGAAAAAAGTTTCCGCTCTCCAGTGGAGATGTTCTCCACGCTGCCGATATGGAACAATTGCGCGCCGGCTGGGTGAACCAACACTGGGAGTCATCGGCAGCCGTCAGGTCACGATGGCAGTCGAGAAGTCCGTGGCCCCGACCACGCTCAAGGCGACGGATATTCCCTGCACATCGAGCGGTGCGGCGCAGCACCTCAGCGTGCTGACCCGGGTACGGAGCAACGGCGTGCTTTTTGCAGTGTTGCAGGGGTATCTAACAGGGATTTCACAAGCTGATTAAGTTTCATCTGTAAGTTCTTGACCGCATTAATCTTACGAGGTTAGGATACGACCGACCCCGTGAAAAAAGAACCATGACATGAGGCCGATCCATACTCCCGCTGCTCTGGCAGTTTGCTTGGTCGCTTGCTCTGCACTCGCGGCCGATCCGCAGCCCGTCCCGTCCACTCAGAGCGTTCAGCCAGCCGACGTTGTGGTTCAGCCCCCGACGGCCGCAACACTCTCGACGGCTGCAACACCCCCGACCGCTGCAACGCCCCCAACCGCGGCAACTCAACCGGCTGTCGCTGCGGGGCAGCCGAGCGCGGATACGGCAGAGGTCCAACCCATCGTAGGCCAGGCGCCCCCGCCGGCCGAGGCGCAAGCGGAACCGCTCGCGCCGCCGCCACCGCCCAAATATGCGGACCTCTGGCAGCGAATCCGCGCCGGCTTCGCGCTCGCCGAGGTCGACAGTCCGTTGGTGGCGCGACACGAGGCCTGGTACCTGAACCGCCCGGACTATGTCCAGCGCATGATCGAGCGCAGCCGCCTCTACCTCTACTTCGTTGTCGAGGAGCTGGAGAAGCGCGGTATGCCGACAGAGATCGCCCTGCTGCCGATGATCGAAAGCGCCTACAACCCGCAGGCATATTCGCGCATGCGCGCAGCAGGGATCTGGCAGTTCATCCCCTCCACCGGAAGAAAGTACGGCTTGCAACAGAACTTCTGGTACGACGGCCGCCGCGACGTGCTCGCCGCCACGCGCGCGGCGCTGGATTATCTGCAATTCCTGCATGACTCCTTCGGCGACTGGGAGCTCGCGCTCGCGGCGTACAACTGGGGTGAGGGCGGGGTTCAGCGCGCGGTGGCAAGGAACCGCGCTCGACACAAGCCGACCAATTATGCCAGCCTGAAGATGCCGCGAGAGACGCGGAACTATCTCCCCAAGCTGCAGGCGGTGAAGAACATCCTGTCGGACCCCGATCTGTTGGGGTTTTCGCTGGCGCCGATTCCCAACGAGCCGTACTTCACCACGGTGACAGCGCCCGCACATATGGACGTCGTCAAGGCGGCTGCGCTGGCGGACATGCCGGTGGAAGAGTTCCGCTCCCTCAATCCTGCATATAACCGGCCCGTCATTATTCAAGCGACCGCCCGAGAAATCCTGTTGCCAGTGGATAAGGTCGACCAGTTTCAGGCGAACCTGGAGAACAACGCCGGGCCGCTCGTCACCTGGCAGACGTATACGCTCAAGCCCGGCGAGTCGGTGCAGAAGGTCGCAGCCAAGTTCGATACCAGCGTTCAGCGCCTCAACGAGGTGAATGGCATCACGCGCCAGCGACGGGTGCGGCCCGGACAAATGCTGCTGGTCCCGCTCGACACAGAGAGCGCCGCGACCAATCTGGACGAGACGTACGCGAGCCCGGACTTCCAGGCTTCGCCCGAGGAATATCGCACATCGCGCAGCTACCGCGTCCGCCCCGGAGACACGCTGTACAGCATCGCGCGCCGCAACCACATGTCCGTCGCACGGATCAAGGCCGTCAATGACCTGAACGGCACGCAGCTGCACGTCGGCCAACGCGTGGTCCTCTACGGCGAGTACAGGCCGAGCCGGCGGACGGCCTCGTCCCGCCACCACGTTCGCCGCGTAAGCCACCGCAATTAGTCGAGTCGAGCTCGGAGTCGGGGCCCGACACAGCCGTGTCGGGCCCTTTGTTTTGCGCCCGAAGCGAGCCTACTTCCGTCCGTACAGGAAGCAGCGAACGGTATGAGTGGGCGTAAGCACCGTCACCCCAGGATAGGCGTTCCTGCACTCGGGCATGGCCTGTGGGCAGCGCGGGTGGAAATGACAGCCGGTGGGTGGACTGACGGGCGATGGCAGCTCGCCCTGGAGCCGGATCACCTCGCGCCTGGCGGCGGGATCGATGACCGGAACCGCGGACAACAGCGCCCTGGTGTAGGGGTGCTGCGGACTGTTCAGGACCTCGTCCACGCGCCCTTTCTCCACGATGCGGCCCAGGTACATGACGGCGACCTCGTGGGCGAGGAACTCCACCACCGAGATGTTGTGTGTGATGAACAGATACGCCAATCCCAGGCGCTGCTGGAGATCCTTCAGCAGGTTCAGGATCTGCGCCTGCACGGAGACGTCGAGCGCGCTGGTAGGTTCGTCGCAGATGAGCAGCTTCGGCTCTACGGCTAAGGCGCGCGCGATCGCGATGCGCTGCCGCTGTCCTCCAGAAAACTCGTGCGGATAGCGGGTTTTCATATCCGGCGATAGGCCGACCTGCAACAGCAGCTCATCCACCCGGTCTTGGCGCCGACCGGCGTCGAGCCCAAGCGCCTCCATGCCCTCTTCGACGATCTCCACGACGCGCATGCGCGGGTTGAGCGAGCTGTAGGGATCCTGGAACACGATCTGGAAGTCCTTGCGCAGCGGCCGCAGCGCAGCGGGTGTGAGGCGGCTCAGGTCTACCCCGTCGAAGCTCACGCTGCCCTCGGTAACCGGCACCAGCTGGAGGATGCCCTTCCCGACGGTGGTCTTGCCGCACCCCGACTCTCCGACCAAGGCAAGCGTGCGGTGCGAGTGGATTTCCAGCGACACACCGTCGACCGCTCTGACCTGTGCGACCACGCGCTGAAGGATGCCTCTGCGGATCGGGAAGTAGATCTTCAGGTCGTTCACGCCAAGCAGTGGCGCGGGCCGTGCCTGCGGCTCCGCTACGCCGCCGGAACCTGCGGCCGTTTCGACTGCGCCCTGTGGACGGCTCCCGATGCCCGACTGCCGCGCAGGGCCGTACAGATGACATCGAACAGCGTGCCCGGCGCGGATCTCCACAACCGCTGGTACTTCCGCGCTGCAGCGGTCCCACGCCGACTCACAGCGCTCCGCAAATCGGCAGCCGACGAATTCCTGTGACAGCAGCGGCACCGTGCCGGGGATGACGGCTAGGTTGCGGTTGCGCCCGGCGGCACCCGGCACCGCCTGGAACAGCTTCTTGGAGTACGGATGCGCCGGGCCGTCGAAGAAGGCCGCGGCGGGCGCTAGCTCTACGATCTCTCCGGCATACATCACGGCGACCCGGTGGGCCATCTGCGCCACCACGCCCAAGTCGTGCGTGATCAGCAGGACGGACATGCCAGCCCTGCGCTGCAGCTCTCGCAGCAGCTCCAGGACCTGGGCCTGGATCGTGACATCCAACGCAGTGGTCGGCTCGTCGGCGATCAGCAACGCGGGGTTGCACGCGAGCGCAACCGCGATCATGACGCGCTGCTTCATCCCGCCGGACATCTGGAACGGGAACTCCTCGGCGCGCCTGCTGCTGTCCGGGATACCGACTGACTCGAGCAGTTCGAGCGCGCGCCGACGCGCTGCGTCGCCACGCAGCTCGGTGTGCCGTTCGAGGACCTCCGCGATCTGCGTGCCCACCGGCATCACCGGGTTGAGGCTCGTTCCAGGCTCCTGGAAGATCATCGCGATGCGCCGCCCGCGCACCGCACGCATCGCGGTCTCGGGCAAAGCCATGAGGTCGGTGCCGTCCAGGCGGATCTCGCCAGACACCACGCGGCCGGCGTCGGGCAGCAGCCGCATAATCGACAGCGCGGTGATGGACTTTCCGCTGCCCGACTCGCCCAGGAGTGCGAAGGTCTCGCCCGTTTGGATGGTAAACGACAGGCCGTCTACTGCGCGCACCACGGAATCCCCGCTCGCCAGCCAGGTACGCAGGTCCTTAACCTCGAGCAGCGTCGTGCCTGTGCTCTCCGCCACGTGCCCTCCTCGCCTCACACCGGACGCGCCCACAAGCGGCGCAGCCTCGCGCTCATGGCGGAGCGAATGCGCGGATCGAAGGCGTCGCGCACCGAGTCGGAGAACAAGTTTGCCGAGAGCACAAGCAGGAACATGAACACGAACGCCGCGGCCAGCGACCACCACACCATCGGTTCGCGTGCAAGCTCCAGCCGTGCGCTGTTGATCATGGTGCCGAAACTGATCATCGATGGATCGACTCCGACCCCCACATAGGAGAGCACAGCCTCGGCCAGCACCAGTCCGCTGAACTCCATCACCACCGTGATCAGCACGATGTGCATGACGTTGGGGGCCAAGTGGCGAGTGAGGATGCGCCAGTTCGATACTCCGAAGGCGCGGGCGGCTTCGACGTACTCCAGCTCGCGCAGCTTGAGCGCCTCACCCCGCAACAGCCGGCACAGTCCAGTCCAGCTGGTGATGCCCAAGATCAAGCACAGAAACAGGAGCCGTAGGTCGGCGCGCTGGCTGACGGTCTCGAAGATGTTCGGATGCAGGTCGATCCAGGCCTGCGTGATCAGCATGGCGGCCGCGATCAGCAACACACCCGGGATTGCGTTCAGAGTCGTGTAAACATACTGGATGACATCGTCGACCCAACCGCCGAAGTAGCCGGCCATGACGCCGAGCAGCAGCGCGAGCGGCAGCATGACCAGCGTGGTCAGCGTGCCGATGACCAGTCCGGTCCGAACGCTCTTGAGCGCCTCGTAGAACACATCCTGGCCGACCTTGTCCGTGCCCAGCACGTGATACTGCGCGCTCAGCAGTGCCAGCGGCACCGCGACCGCGAGCACCAAGCCGGCGGTGAGCAGCACCGCACGCCAGGGCACCTTGGTCTCCCCGTGGATGATGGCGGACAGCGTGGCGCTGAAGTCGGCGTGCCGCGCCCAGGCCAGCCATGCCGCGACCAGCATCGTGAGCACGATCCACAGCACCGCGGCCAAGCCTACCGCGCCCAGCGTTCTTCGCACGACGTCCGGCACCAGCTCCTGCGCCGGATCCTGCAGATGCGCGCCGCCGAACTTCAGACGCGGAAACTCGCGCGCCTGAGTGCCGTCCGGTCGCTCGACGGTCTCCTTGGCATAGGAGTAAGCCGCGAAGGGGGCCGAATAGGTCTTTTCGAAGCGCCTTCCGAGCGGCTCCACCAAGGCGTCGAACGCGCTGCGCACCTCGACCGCATAGCTCGTCTTGCCCTCGCCGGGCCGTGCGTCCAGGCGCGGTCGATAATGAAACGAATCAAGCAGACCGATCGCCACGAACACGCTCAGGATCACCAGTGCGCACATGCCGTAGCGGCTGCGCACCACTTTACGCCAGGGCGCAAGCAGATGCTCCTGCCGACGGATGTACCAGCCGCTCGCGACGACCACCGCCACCAGCACGAAGACCAGCGCGTCGGTCCACAGAATAATCGGCTTGAACGGCATCACTGCAGCCGCACGCGCGGGTCGGCGAGAGTATAGGAGATGTCGGTGAGCATCAAGCCGACGATGTAGAGCACGGCACCCAAGAAAACCATCGCGCGCACCACCGAGAAGTCCTGCGAGCGGATCGCTTCGATCGTATAGCTGCCAAGCCCCGGGATGCCGAAGAACGATTCCAACACCAAGCTGCCGATGAAGAGCATGGGGATGGCGACCACCACATTGGTCAACACCGGAATGAGGCCGTTGTGCAGCACGTGACGAAACAGAACGCGTGTGTCGGTGAGTCCTTTCGCACGCGCCGTGCGCACGTAGTCTTTGCCGATCTCCTCCAGGAACAACGTCCGGTACAGCCGTGTACTGGCGCCGACTCCCCCGAGTACCGCGATCGCAACGGGGAGCACCACGAAGCGCCACGCGTCGAATCCATAGCCAAACCCCGAGATTGGAACGAGGTGCCACAGCTTGCTGATCAGCCACTGCCCGCCGATGATGTAGAACAGAAACGAGATGGACATCGCGGTCACGCACAGCACCACACCTACGAAGTCGACGTAGGTCGCGCGGAAGAAAGCGAGGATCAGAGCGAAGGTAATGAAGGTGAGCAGGCCGATGAGAAAGACTGGGATGGTCACCGCGAGGCTGGGGCCCATACGCAGCTTGATCTCACGTGCGATGTCGCGACCATCGATTTCGGCGACCCCGAAGTCGAACCAGAACATGCTGGCCGACTTCTCGAAGAAGATCGTGTCGGTGAGCTTCTCCTGGCACAGCTTGGGCAGCGCGCTCCACCCCAACAGCGGCCGCTCGCATTTGGCGCCGGCGTTGAACAGCATCGGCTTGTCATAGCCCCGCTCCTGCTTCCAGCGCTGGATCGCCTCCGGCGTCACGCGCTTCTGGCCGAGCTGCATGCGTGCCATATCGTCGGGCGAATTGACAAAGAAGAATAGCGCGAAGGTGATCAGGTTCACTCCGATCAGGATCGGGATCGCGTACAGCAGCCGCCGAAGCAGATAGGCAGCCACGATCAAGTCGCCGGTTGCCCCGGAGGGAGCGCGCCCGAGCGCTCCCGGCGGCGATAGACAGCGACGGCAGGAAGGATCGCGACGACCAGAACAGCGACTGCAACCAGCACGGGCCAGAGGATCGGGCGATTCCACCGCCGCTGCAGGGTTTCACGCACCTGCGGATCGATGCGCAGGTACTTGAGCCCGTTGTTCGCCATCTTGGCCGGCTTGCGGTTGTAGACCCACTGGTGCGTCAGGCTGTAGTCCTTCGGGTGCAAGCCCCACACCCAGGGCGCGTCATGGCGCAGGATCTCGACCATCTGGTCTATGATGGCCTGACGCTCGGGCCCGTTGTCCATCTCGCGCATGCGCTCGAACAGGCGGTCGAACTGAGGATTGGAGTAATTGGAGGCGTTCTCCCCGCTCGCCTTCACCTTGCCTTGCGAGCTCTGGAACAGGAAGAGGAAGTTTTCCGGGTCCGGGTAATCGGCATTCCAGCCCCAGGAATACATCTGCTCGGTACCCTTGCGCATCTTGTCCTGGAAGCGGTTGTAGTCGGTGGGTCGCACCACCAGTTGCAGATTGATCTTCTGGAACTGCTTGGTGAGCCAGTCCATCGATGCCTTGGCTTCGGGCCCCACCGCCGCGGTGTCGTAGTTGATGATCAGCGGAGTGCCCGTGGCCGAGTCAATGCCATCGGGATAGCCGGCCTCCGCCAGCAGCTTCTTGGCATCGTCGATGGACTTGCGCTGCGGCGCCCCGTTCACCCAGTCGTACATGTAGGGGTTGATCCCTGCCTCGCCCTCCTTGTAGCCGAAGATGCCCGGCGCGATCGGACCCTGCGCCGCGATGCCACGCCCATTGCGGAAGATGGAGATCGACTCCTCCTCGTCGATGGCGATCGAAATGGCCTGACGCAGCTTGCGCGCGCGCTCCGAGTCGCCCCCGACCACGGGGTCCATCATGTTGAACCCCATGTAGCCGATGGCGGGCGCCACCGAGGTCTGCAGGCGGATGCCCTGCCGCTCCATCGCGGGGGTGAGCTGCGGCTCGCCGGTGCCGGAGAGCTGGACCACCTGGTCGAAGTTATCGGAGGTGATGGCAGAGACGTCGTAGTAGCCCTGCAGGAACTTATTCCAGTAGGGGATCTGCTCCTTCTCCAGGCTCAGCACGACCTTGTCGATGAACGGCATGGGCTTGCCAGCGTCCTTGAGCAGGCCGGCGCCCTCGTCTCCCGGCTCGCCGTCGCTTGGATAGGGCTCGCCAGGGAAGTTCGGGTTGCGCTCGAGCACCATCTGGCGATTCGGATTGTTGACGGTCAGCATGTACGGGCCGGCGCCGACCGGATACCAGTCCAGAGTGAGGTTCTTGTCGGCCATTCCAGGCTGCGAGTAGAAGCGGTCGACCTCGGCGGGGACGGGGGCGAAGAAGGGCATCGCCAGCCAATATTGGAACTGCGGATACTTCCCCTTCACCTTGATGCGATAGGTATAACGGTCGACCACCGTCGCGCCGGGGAGCTCGTATTGAGTGAGGTCGAGGTAGCCGCCGGGTGGCAGCCCCTTGGCCGCCGCCTTCAGTTTCTCGGCGTATCCGCCCAGACCGATGATGTACTCGCTCATCAGTCCGGAGATCGGCGAGACCAGGCGTGGATGCGCCAGACGCTTGATCTGATAGACGTAGTCGTCGGCGATGAGCTCGCGCGTACCGGTGCGCTTGAAGTCACGGAGCTCGTACACATCGCGCAGATCCCCGACCCCGAGATTCTGATACAACGGGTGCCCGTTCGCATCCACTGCGAATGCGGGGTGCGGCTGATACTTGAACCCCGGTTTGATGCGGATCTCGTACACGCTGTACGCGATGCTCTTGGAATCCGCGTTCTCGGGCAGCGGCCGGTCGTTCTGGTCGTAGTAGACCGGACGCGGCAGGTCCTGTGCGGTGAAGGGGATCAGCTCATAGGGCCGCTTGAGATAGTGGTACTGCAGCGGCGGTGTGTAGATGTTCGCGATCAGCTGATATTCGTTCTCCGAGTACGACTGCGCTGGATCGAGGTGCTTGGGCCGCTCCATGAACGAGCTGTAGAAGACATTCGCGTGCTGCTGCGACGCCGGGTACGGGTCGTTCCAGGGATAGCTGCACGCAGCGAGCAGCAGGGGCGAGAACAGCAGGCAGGTGCGGACGAACCGCGGCATGGCCCGGGAGTTTACCCGAAATGCCGTATGCGTTTCACCGCACCGGCCCGCGGCGATGCTCGCTTCAGGGTACGGCACGTCGAATATAATTCGCGTTTTCTGCAAGGGAGAAAGCATGGGCTTCATGAGCGAAAAGAGGATGCTCATCACCGGCATGCTCAGCAACCGTTCCATCGCCTACGGCATTGCCCGAGCCATGCACCGTGAGGGCGCCGCTCTCGCCTTTACCTACCAGGGAGAGGGCGTCAAAGACCGCGTCGAGGCGCTGGCGCGCGAGTTCGACACCGACCTCGTCTTCCCCTGCGATGTGGGGAGCGACGAGCAGATCGACCGCCTGTTTAGCGACCTCGGGCGCCGCTGGAACGCCCTGGACGGGTTCGTCCACTCGATTGCATTCGCCCCACGCGAGTCGTTGGCCGGCGACTACCTAGACAACACCACGCGCGAAGCGTTCCGCATGGCCCATGACATCAGCAGCTACAGCTTCGTGGCGCTGGCCAAGCGCGCACTGCCGCTGATGCTAGGGCGCAAAGCCGCGCTGCTCACCCTGACGTACTTGGGCGCGGAGCGCTCGATGCCGAACTACAACGTGATGGGAGTGGCCAAAGCGAGTCTGGAAGCCAACACGCGCTATCTCGCTTTCAGCCTCGGCCCCAAAGGGGTTCGCGTGAACGCCATCTCGGCCGGACCGATCAAGACGCTGGCCGCCTCCGGCATCAGCGGCTTCGGGAAGATCCTCGCTCACAACGAGCGGACCGCGCCGCTACGCCGCAATGTCACCACCGAGGAAGTCGGGAATGCCGCGGCGTTCCTGTGCAGCGACCTGGCGAGCGGCATCACCGGAGAAATCCTCCACGTCGACGCCGGGTTCAGCACCACCGCCTTCCCCTCGCCCGAATAGAGACCGGCCATCGGGCCGCGGATCAGCCCCCGCTGCGCTCCAGCATCTTCTCGTTGACCTTGACGTCGGCGTTCTGCCGGAGGTTGGCGAGCCGCGCTTCCAGCGTCTCCTGGCCGATCATCGGGGTGAGTTGCTGTGCCATCGACTTGCGCTGCTGGGCATCGATCTGCTGTGGATCGACCACGTTGCTGATGCGACAGAGCACGAAGCGTCCGCCCGAGGCCTCGAACCCGATGTAGGCCGGGAGCTTGGCGGCATCGGCGCGGAACACGGCCTGCGCCGCCTCCGGGTCGAGCCCTTGCGGCCGCTCGCGGGTCACCAGCTGCGAGGCCGACCAGGTGAGCTGCACCGGTTCACCTTTGCGCAGCTTGGCAAGCAGCGACTCACCGTCCTTTTTCGCCAGTTCCGCGGTTTTCTGCTGCACGACCAGCTGAGCGATCGTTGCTTGCACCTCGGCCAGAGTGCGCTGCTTGGCCGGTTCGTACTCCGCGACGCGAGCTGCGATCAGCATGTTCGGCGCGACCTCGATGGCATCGGTGTTCTGCTTGCGTTTCAGCACGTTGTCGGAGAACACGGCGCGCAGCAGTTTATCGTTGTTGAGCAGCGGGAAGTCCCCGCCTTGGCGCGTGATCCAGCCGCTCGTCTGGGGCTGGAGCTTGAATTTGTCCACCACCGGCTGCAGCGAGTCCGGCTGGTCGTAGACGAGGTTGCTCAGCTCCTCGGCGTCCTGGGCGTACAGCCGGCCCGCCTTCGACTTGCGCAGCTCATCTTCCAGTTTGCCCTTCATCGCCTCGAACTTCGGTCCCTCGGCCCTTCGGATCGCATCGAGCTTGATGATGTGGTAGCCGAACTGGGTCTGGACCGGCCCCACGATATCGCCGGTCTTCATGCTGAACACGGCGTCGTCAAACGGCTTGACCATCTTGCCCCGCGCGAAGAAGCCGAGATCCCCGCCCTCTCGCGCCGAGCCTGGATCCTCTGAGTTTTTCTTGGCCAGATCCGCGAAGCTGTTGGGCGATTTCTTCGCTTCCGCCAGCAGCGCTTCGGCCTTCTGCTTGGCTTTCGCCTGTTGCTCCGCCGTGGCGTTGGGTGGGACCGTCACGAGGATGTGGCTGGCGCGACGCTGCTCGGGTTGAGCGAGCTGATCTGCCTTCGTCTTGAAGTAATCCTGCAGTTCCTCGGGTGTGATCTGGACCTGTTTCTGCACCCACTCTAGGGACAGGATCACGTATTGCAGCTTGACCTTCTCGGGCAGCTCGAACTGCTGCTTGTGACTGTCGTAATAGGCTTTCACCTCCTCCGGGGTGGCCTTGACCTGGGCAGCGAACTGTGTGGGCTGGACGATGTACTGACTGACTTCCCGCTGCTGATTGTGCAGGCGGTAGAGCCGATCCACCACCGCGTTGGGCATGAACGCCGCGGCGGCGAAGGCTTGCCGCGCGCGGTTGAGCGCCAGATCCTTCCGCACGCTGGCTTCGAAACTTGCTTCCGTCATACCCTGCGCGTTCACCAGGCTCTTGTAGCGCTGCGGCGAGAACTTGCCGTTGGCATCCTTGAACGCGGGAATGCTCGTGATGACGCTCTGCAGCTCCGCATCGGAGATCACGATGTGCGATTTCAGCGCCGCGCCATACAAGATGCGCTCATCCACAAGCTGGTTGAGCACCGCGCGCCGGAGCGCCGGGCTTTCCAGGATGGAGGGGTCGGCGTTGCCGCCCATCATCTGCCGCATCTGCTCCTGGCGCTGGCGCACTGCCTGGCCGAACTCCTGCTGACTGATGCGCACGCCGGCAACGCGCGCGACTTGATCGCCCTGGTCACCGATGCGGAAATAGTAGTCGATGCCGAACAGCGCAAAGGGAATGCTCACGATCGCGAGGATGATGGTCACCACGATGCGCTTGCTGGACACGAAATTGAACATGGCTGTGCTCGCGTTTCGGCGGATGCCGTTGGTCCTCAGATGACCGCGCGCCGTGGCAGCCCACGGCCAAAATGGAAAGAGGCGAACCGAAGTTCGCCTCCTGAAATCTGGCGGAGTGGACGGGACTCGAACCCGCGACCCCCGGCGTGACAGGCCGGTATTCTAACCGACTGAACTACCACTCCACGAACCCACACGGCGTGCTGAGGCTTGCTAGCCGCGCCCACAACGCCGGATCGGCTCCGCGACGGCCACAGCTCAACCTGCTGGTGGGTGCTGAGAGGTTCGAACTCCCGACTTTCGCCTTGTAAGGGCGACGCTCTACCAACTGAGCTAAGCACCCACGAAAGTCCACCTGCCCGTGTTCACACGCACACGAAAGCCGGCGACTTCCGCCGCACCGCTTGGCACGGGCCACTACGCGCGCTCCGTCCCGCGGGCGGGACGATCCGAAAACGCGTTAGTTTACAGAATCCTTCAGGGCTTTGCCAGCGCGGAACTTCGGCACCTTGGCGGCTCGGATTTTGATCGGAGCGCCGGTCTGCGGATTACGTCCGCTGCGCGCCGCCCGTTTGCCGACGTAAAACGTGCCAAAGCCGACCAGGGTGACCATCTGTCCCTTCTTGAGCGAGGCCTTGATGGCAGTCACGGCGCTATCCAAGGCACGACCCGCCGCCGCCTTGGAGATGTCGGCGGACTTGGCGATGGTGTCGATGAGTTCCTGCTTGTTCACGTCCATCCCCTTTCGTTGTTGATTCAGTTGATGACAGAACGTCGCCGCCCCGCGTATCGCAGGTCCACCTTCGAGGGTTCGGGCAGGCTAGAGATTCGGCCCGTGGCGTCGATCAGCGCAGATGTCGGTCGTGCAGCCCGACGACGTGATGCCGACCCGGGCGACCCTTATAGCAAGCGCAAAAAGGCTGTGTCAAGCGCTTTCCCCGCGGCTTGACCACGTAGATGTTGCGGCGATGTGCGAAGGAAGAGAGGAGTGCGGCGTGGATTCTCTGCCACGCCGCGACGCAAAAAGAACAGAGGTGCTTGCGCCGTGCCTAGTGCTTCATCGCCGGCGCCACTTCCTGCGGCTCGACGGGCGGCAGCCCGACGGGCTCCGCCTTTTCCGGCAACGGCTGAGGTTGGCGCTCCAACGCCATCTCGAGCACCTGGTCGATCCACTTGACCGGATGGATGTCGAGGCGATTCTTGATGTTGTCCGGGATTTCCTGCAGATCCTTGACGTTCTCTTCCGGGATCAACACGGTCTTGATGGTGCCGCGATGAGCGGCGAGCAGCTTCTCCTTCAACCCGCCGATCGCCAGAACCTCGCCGCGCAGCGTGATCTCTCCGGTCATCGCCACATCCGCCCGGACGGGAATCCCGGTCAGCACGGATACCATCGCGGTCGCGATGCCGATCCCGGCGCTAGGTCCGTCCTTGGGGGTGGCACCCTCAGGCAGATGGATGTGGATGTCGTTCTTCTGGTAGAAGTCCTCGGCAATCCCCAGCTTCTGCGAGCGGCTGCGCACCACCGTGAGCGCTGCCTGGATGGACTCTTGCATCACCTCGCCGAGCTTACCCGTGGTGACCATCTTGCCCTTGCCCGGCATCACCGCGCTTTCGATCGTGAGGAGCTCGCCCCCCACCTCGGTCCACGCCAGCCCGGTCACTTGTCCAACCTGATTGTGCTTCTCGGCGATGCCGAACGTGTAGCGCCGCACGCCCAGGTAGTTGCCCAGATTCTTCGCCGTGATCGACGTTTTCGCTTCGCGCTTCTTGAGCACGAGCGACTTGACCACTTTGCGGCACACCTTCGAGATCTCGCGCTCGAGCGCCCGCACCCCGGCCTCCCGCGTGTAGTAGCGGATGATGTCGCGGATCGCGCTCTCCGAGATGTTGATCTCTTCCGGCTTGAGCCCGTGATTCTTCAACTGCTTGGGCATCAGGTAGCGCATGGCGATGTTGACCTTCTCGTCCTCGGTGTAGCCGGACAGCCGGATCACCTCCATGCGGTCGAGCAGCGGCGCCGGGATGTTCATCGTGTTGGCCGTGGCCACGAACATCACGTCCGACAGGTCATACTCGACTTCGACGTAGTGGTCTGCGAACGAGTGGTTCTGCTCCGGATCGAGCACCTCCAGCAGCGCCGACGAAGGATCGCCGCGGAAGTCCATGCCCATCTTGTCCACCTCGTCGAGCAGGAAGAGCGGGTTGCGCACCCCGACCTTCGTCATGTTCTGCAGGATCTTGCCCGGCATGGAGCCGATGTAGGTCCGACGATGGCCGCGTATCTCGGCTTCGTCGCGCACACCGCCGAGCGACATGCGAACGAACTTGCGGTTGGTCGCGCGCGCAATCGATTGCCCGAGCGAGGTCTTGCCCACCCCGGGTGCGCCCACCAAGCACAGGATCGGCGCCTTCACCTTGTCCACGCGCTGCTGCACGGCGAGGTATTCGACGATGCGCTCCTTGACTTTCTCCAGGCCGTAGTGGTCCTCTTCGAGGATCTCCTCGGCTCGCGCGAGATCCGTGCTGATCTTGCTCTTCTTCTTCCAGGGTAGTCCCAGCAGCGTCTCGATGTAGTTGCGCACCACCGTGGCCTCTGCCGACATCGGCGACATCAGGCGCAGCTTCTTGAGCTCGGACTCGGCTTTCTGGCGCGCTTCCTTGGGCATGTGGGCGGACTTGATGCGCTTTTCCATCTCGTCGAGGTCCGCGCCCTCTTCCAGGTCGCCCAGCTCCTTCTGGATCGCCTTGACCTGCTCGTTGAGGTAGTACTCGCGCTGGCTCTTCTCCATCTGCTTCTTGACGCGGCCGCGGATGCGCTTCTCGACCTGAAGGATGTCGAGCTCGGTTTCCATCAACGACAGCAGATGCTCGAGTCGCTTCTTGACATCGACCATCTCGAGCACTTCCTGCTTCTGCTCCAGTTTGAGCGGAAGATGCGCAGCGATGGTATCGGCGAGCCGGCCCGGCTCATCGATCCCGGCCAAGGAGGTGAGGATCTCGGGGGGAATCTTCTTGTTCAGCTTCACGTACTGATCGAACTGCGCGATCATCGCGCGGCGCATCGCCTCGAGCTCGGTGCTTTCGTCCGGCTCGACCGGAACCGGGCGCGCTTCTGCGCTGTAGTGGCTCCTGAGATCGGCCACCGACAGGATGCGCGCGCGCTGCACGCCTTCGACGAGAACCTTGACGGTTCCGTCCGGCAGCTTGAGCATCTGCAGGATGTTGGCGATTGTTCCGGTGGCGTACAGATCCTCCGAGGAGGGTTCGTCCTTCGCAGCGGATTTTTGCGCCACCAGGAGGATGCTCTTCCCGGCTTCCATGGCGCTCTCCAGCGCCTTGATGGACCTTGGGCGTCCAACAAACAGCGGAATCACCATGTGCGGGAAAACCACCACATCGCGCAGCGGCAGCAGCGGCAACCCGAGTACTTCGGCCCCGAATTCTGTGTCAGTCATGAGCGGTCACCTGAAAATTGAACCGGCTATGCCGTAGGTGGGGCAGCCGGGGCCGAATTCAACCCCGGCGCGGATCCATGATCAGTCGCGCGTTCCCGGCCTGCCGCTGCCCCGCGGCGAGCACGTGGAAGCGCCTTGTTACTGCGCCGAACCGGCCACCTTCGGCTGGTCCGAGTAGATCAGGAGCGGTTTGACGTCGCCGGTGATCGTGTTCTCGTCGACGGCGACCTTCCTGACATTGCTCATGGACGGCAAATCGAACATGGTGTCGAGAAGAGCGTGCTCCAGGATCGACCTCAGGCCGCGAGCGCCGGTGCGTCGCGCCAGCGCCTTGCGCGCCACCGCCCGCAGTGCCTCGGGGCGAACTTCCAGCTCCACGCCTTCCATCATGAACATCTTCTGGTACTGCTTGAGCAACGCATTCTTCGGCTCGGTCAGGATCTGGATCAGCGCGGCCTCGTCGAGCTCATCGAGCGTGGCCACCACCGGCAGCCGCCCGACGAACTCGGGAATCAGGCCGTACTTGATCAGGTCCTCCGGCTCCACTTCCTTCAGCACGAGGCCGATATCCTTCCGATTGTCCTTGCTGCGCACTTCGGCTCCGAAGCCGATGCCGCCTTTCTCGGAGCGCCCGCGGATGATCTTGTCCAGCCCGTCGAAGGCTCCACCGCAGACGAACAGGATGTTCGTCGTGTCCACCTGGACGAACTCCTGGTTCGGGTGCTTGCGCCCGCCCTGCGGCGGGACCGAGGCGACGGTGCCTTCGATCAGCTTGAGCAGCGCCTGCTGCACGCCTTCCCCGGAGACGTCGCGCGTGATGGAGGGGTTGTCCGACTTGCGCGAGATCTTGTCGATCTCGTCGATGTACACGATGCCCCGCTGCGCCTTGTCGACGTCGTAATCGCATTTCTGCAGCAGCTTCTGGATGATGTTCTCGACGTCCTCGCCGACGTAGCCGGCCTCCGTGAGCGTGGTAGCGTCGGCCATCACGAAAGGAACGTTGAGCAGCCGCGCCAGTGTCTGTGCGAGCAACGTTTTACCCGATCCCGTCGGCCCGATCAGCAGGATGTTGCTCTTGGCTAGCTCGATATCGTCCTTCCGCCCGAGGTTCTTTAGCCGCTTGTAGTGGTTGTAGACGGCCACGGAGAGGATCTTCTTCGCTTGCTCCTGCCCGATCACGTACTGGTCCAGGATCCCGCGGATCTCGTGCGGCACCGGCAGATCGGATCTGGCGCCTCGGCCCGCCTGCTCGCCCTGGCTCTCTTCGCGGATGATGTCGTTGCACAGCTCGATGCATTCGTCGCAGATGAAGACCGAGGGACCAGCGATCAGCTTGCGCACCTCATGCTGGCTCTTGCCGCAGAACGAGCAGTACAGGAGCTTCTCTGAACCGGGTTTGTCCGACATATGAACTCGCGCTAAATCAAGCAGATCCAGGCTGACCCTGGGGCAGGAATCATGCAGCGACCGCCTCGGTGCGGCTCACCAGTACGCGATCCACCAGCCCGTACTTGGTCGCCTCTTCCGCACCGAAGAAGTTGTCGCGCTCCGTGTCGCGCTCGATCGTCTTGATATCTTGTCCGGTGTGGCGCGCAAGGATCTCGTTCAGGCGCTGACGCAGGTACAGAATCTCCTTGGCGTGGATCTCGATGTCGGTGGCCTGGCCCTGGAAGCCGCCCATTGGTTGATGGATCATCACGCGCGAGTTGGGCAAGGCGTACCGCTTGCCATTTGCACCGGCCGCGAGAAGCAGCGCTCCCATGCTCGCCGCCTGGCCCACGCACAGGGTGCTCACGTCCGGCTTGACGAACTGCATCGTGTCGTAGATGGCGAGCCCCGCAGACACCGAGCCGCCGGGCGAATTGATGTAGACGGAAATGTCTTTCTCCGGGTTCTCCGATTCCAGGAACAGCAGCTGGGCGACGATGAGGTTGGCCGACATCTCGTTCACCGGCCCGACCAGGAACACGACGCGTTCCTTGAGCAGGCGCGAATAGATATCGTAGGCACGCTCGCCGCGCCCACTTTGCTCGATAACCATCGGGATGAGCCCCAGCCCGTTGGGCTCGTCATCCGGTCGTTCCCACTTCATTTCGTGTGCCCCATCAGTTCGTCGAAATCGGCAGCTTTGTCCGCAACCTTAGCCCGGCTCAGCGCCCACTGCACCACATTGTCCTCCAGCACGAGCGACTCCACTTCACGCAGCCGCTCCGGCGACTGGTAGTACCAACGCACCACCTCGTCCGGCCGCTCATAGCTGTCCGCATAGTCATGCACCACCGCCTTGATCTGCTCGGGCTTGGCCTGCAGGCCATGCTGCTTGACGACCTCCGCCACGACCAAGCCCAGCGTTACGCGCTTGCGCGCTTCGGGCTCGAAGGCTTCGCGCGGCATCGGGATCTCTTCGGTCTTGAGCCCGCGTGCCGCCAGGTCCTGCCGCATGCCGTGCATGAGGCGCTCGATCTCCACCGCGACCAGGGAGTTGGGCAGTTCGAGCTTCGCGTTCTCGAGCAACGCTCGCATCACCTGGTCCTTGACCCGGGATTGCACCCGACGGCGCACTTCGCGTTCCAGGTTTGCGCGGATGTCGGCGCGCATCTTGTCGAGGTCGCCGCTCTGGATACCGAGCTGCTTGGCAAACTCGCCGTCGACCTCGGGCACCACCGGCTCTTCCACATGCTTGACGCTGACCTCGAACTGCGCGGTCTTCCCGGCCATCTCCTTGCCATGATAGTCCTCTGGGAAGGTCAGTTCAAATGTGCGCCGCTCGCCCGCCCGCAGCCCGATGACCTGTCGCTCGAAATCGGCGAGTAGGCGGCCTTCCCCGAGTACCGCGACATGGTCGCTCGCGCTGCCGCCCTCGAACTCCTGCCCGTCGCGCAGACCGCGATAGTCGATCGTGATGCGATCTCCTGCCTGCGCGGCTCGCTCCACGGGCTGATAGCGCACGCGCTGCTTACGCAGGATCTCGATCGTCTTCGCCACCTCCTCGTCGCCGGGAGTGATCGCCGGCCGCTCGATGGTGACGCCGGAGAGGTCTCCGATTTCCACCTCAGGGTAGACCTCGAATGTGGCGCTGAACTCGACCTGATCCCCGGCCTCCGAAGGCTTCGCCTCGAACTGCGGGAACCCGGCCACGCGGAGGTTCTGCTGGCGCACCGCCTCCCCGAAAATCTTCTGCAGCGCGTCCCTCAGCACCTCCTGCCGCACCTGGCCGCCGTACTGCTGCTGCACCAGGCGCATGGGAACCTTGCCCGGGCGGAACCCGTGCATGCGCACGTCCCGCGCCAGGCGCTTGAGCCGGCTCTGGATCTCCGCATCGATCTCCTGCGCCGGCAGCGACGCATTGAGTTTGCGCTCGAGCGTGCTGACCTTCTCGATTGTCGCCTGCATAGGTGCTGATCCTCAGCCTGGATGATTCGTGAACGCGCTCCTGAGCAGCGCACTGGGCGCCAAGACCTCCGGATCATGGTGGACAAGACGTGGCGCAGATGCCCTCATGAGCGAGTCGCCAGGTCCGCGGCCTCGGTCTCCAGCCCTGGCATGCGGGCGTCTGTCGCCGCAGCCCGCCGGACATGCGGGCCACGCGGGCCCGAGCCTTCTCGCACCACGAGCCCCGCGCCACGCAGATCGGAATCACCGGAGTCTCTGGTGCGAAAGGAGAGACTCGAACTCTCACGCCTTGCGGCGCCAGAACCTAAATCTGGTGCGTCTACCAATTCCGCCACTTTCGCGTATGCAGCATTATATAATGACAGTCGCCGTCATCACTCGCACAGCGCCTCGCGGTGGCTGCACCGCCCTGCCGGAGCTTTTTACAATCCGCGCAGCAGGCGGCGAGGACACACACCGCCGAGCCTAGTCTGGGCGGGTGCAACGGCGCTCCGAGCAAGCCCCTCCGGATCCATGCCGACCGGGTCGATCGCGACTGTCGGCCCCATGACTCCCGATCAGTACTGCCAACAGAAAGCGACCCCGCGGGGCTCGAGCTGCTATTACAGCGTGCTGTTCCTCCCCCCGGCGCAGCGCGCGGCCGTCACGGCCCTGCAAGCCTTCCGCCGCGAGCTGGACGGCGCCGTGCGCGAGTCGCTCGACCCCGGCGTCGCGCGGGCTCGACTGGAGTGGTGGCGCGGCGAAGTGCGCGCCGTGTTCGACGGTCGTCCCCAGCACCCCGTGGCCCGCGCACTGGTCACGGCGATCGAGCGGTACGCGATTTCGCACGCGGGGCTTGACGCCGTCATAGACGGCGCGCAGATGGATCTCGACTACAACCGTTACCCGGACTTTGCGACGCTCGAGCTTTACTGCGCACGGGCATCGGGCGCAGTCGCCCAGCTCACGGCGGAGGTCCTCGGTTGCTCGCAGCCAGCCACGCGGGACTACGCGCACGTGCTGGGCCTGGCTCTGCGCCTCACCGAGATCATCCGCGACGTGGGTCAGGATGCGCGTCGCAACCGCGTCTATCTCCCGCTCGAAGAGCTGGAGAAAGTCGGGCTCACGGCGGACGACATCATCGCGCTCCGGCAGGACGAGCGCTTCGAACGTCTGATGCGGTTTCAGATTCAGCGCGCAGGCGGTTATTATGACCGAGCGCTCGCGCTGCTGCCCGCTTCTGACTGGCGCGCACAACGCTGCGGTCTAGTGTTGGCTTCGATCCACCGCGCGCTCCTGGCGGAGATCGCGGCCTTGCGCGGCAGGACCATGAACCAACGCGTATCGCTCACGCCGCTCAGAAAGTTCTGGCTCGCGTGGTGGACCTGGGTGAGCACGTGATCCGCCTGCGGCGAGAGGCGACATGACATTCGATCCAAAGAGCTACCAGCCGCAGCCGGACCTGCTGAAGGGCCGTGTGATCCTGGTCACCGGTGCGAGCCGGGGCGTCGGACGCGCGGCCGCCCTCACGTATGCGCGCCATGGCGCTACCGTGATCCTGCACGGGCGTGACATGCCGCGGCTGGAAGCCGTGTACGACGAGATCGAGGGCGCGGCCGGCCCGCAGCCGACGATCCTGCCGCTGGACCTTTCCACGGCCAAGGATCGTGACTACGATAACCTCGCGCTAGCCATCGAGTCGCAGTTGCGGCGCTTGGACGGGATATTGCACAACGCCTCGCGGCTAACCCACCTCGGTGCACTGGATCATCAGCGCCTCGACGAGTGGCTCGAGCTGCTGCGCGTGAACCTGGTCGCCCCCTTCGCGCTCACGCGGGCTTGCGCCCACCTCCTGCGGGCGGCGCCGGACGCGTCAGTGGTTCTCACTTCGGAGACGCATGCACTGGAGCCGGCCGCTTACTGGGGGGGGTTCGCCGTGTCCAAGAGCGGCCTCACCGCGCTCGCCAAAATCCAGGCGCAGGAGTGGGAGCGCTTCCCGAACCTGCGCATCAACGTCGTCGTGCCGGGCAAGGTCGACTCACCTCAGCGCCAACAGACCCATCCCGGCGAGGCGCGAGCCGCGCGCGTGGCGCCGGAAGCGCTCATGCCTACCTACCTCTACCTGATGGGGCCCGACAGCCGTGGTGTCACGGGCCAGGTGATCTACTGCTGAATCCGGCTGCGGATATGTTCCGGCAGCGGGCACGCTTTTCCTCTCGCAAGGTCGATCCACACCATCACGGCTTCGCCGGTGGCGTAGACGCGGGCGGGATCGCGCTCGTCGCTGATGTCGCTCGTCAGAACGAAGCTGCTGGTGCGCGGCCTGCTCGCGTAGAGCGAGATCGCGAGCTCGGCGGGGTACACGACCGGGACGCGGAAACGGCAGCGGATGCTCCCGAGGATGGGACCCTCTGGCTGGCTGCGATAGTCGATGCCCATGCGATCGAACCAGGAGATGCGAGCCTGCTCGAGGCAGCGGAAATACACCGTGTTGTTCATATGCCCCAGGGCATCCATGTCGCCCCAACGCATCTTCATGTGCTCGATGTGCACCAGGCGAGCTTCGAGGTGCGGCATGTTGTTCGGTAGCGTCTAAAAGCGTTTATGATGGCGCGCTGTCCGAGCGGGATTCTATCAGGGGCCTCGGTGTCGAACGTGGTCCGGGGAGCCGGCGTTGGCTGAACGTGAATCGATGCAGTACGACGTCGTCGTGGTGGGCGCCGGACCATCCGGCCTGTCGGCCGCGATACGCATCAAGCAGCTCGCCGCCGAACAAGCCCACGAAGTGTCGGTGTGCGTGCTGGAGAAGGGCTCCGAGGTCGGCGCCCATATCCTGTCCGGTGCGGTGCTCGAGCCGCGCGCGCTGAACGAGCTGCTTCCCGATTGGCAGGCGCGCAATGCGCCGCTCAACACCCCGGCACAGCAAGACCGTTTCCTCTACTTGACTCGCAACCGGGCCTGGTCTCTGCCCACGCCGCCGCAAATGCACAACGGCGGCAACTACATCGTGAGCTTGGGCAACGTCTGCCGCTGGCTTGCACAGCAGGCGGAGTCGCTCGGCGTCGAGATCTATCCGGGTTTCGCCGCGGCAGAAGTGCTCTTTCACACGGATGGCCGCGTCAAGGGGGTGGCCACCGGCGACCTCGGCATCGGCCGCGACGGAACGCGCACCGACCGCTATCAGCCTGGAATGGAGCTCCATGCGACTCAGACCCTCTTCGCCGAGGGCTGCCGCGGCTCGCTCACGAAGACGTTGGTCGAACGCTTCCGGCTGCGCGAGGCGGCCGACCCGCAGACCTACGGCATCGGCTTGAAGGAGCTGTGGGAAGTCGATCCCTCGCAGCACCGGCCCGGCCTCGTGGTCCACACCATCGGCTGGCCACTGTCCGCAGACACCTATGGCGGCTCGTTCCTGTATCACTTGGAGAACAACCAGGTCGCCGTCGGGTTCGTCGTGGGGCTGGATTACCGCAACCCGCACCTGTCCCCGTTCGAGGAGTTTCAGCGCTTCAAGACGCATCCGGCGATCCGCACCACGCTCGAGGGCGGGCGCCGCACGTGCTACGGAGCGCGTGCGCTCTCCGAGGGCGGGTGGCAGTCGATCCCCAGGCTCACCTTCCCCGGCGGTCTGTTGATTGGCGACACCGCAGGTTTCCTCAACGTGCCCAAGATCAAGGGGACGCACACAGCGATGAAGTCGGGCATGACCGCGGCGGAAGCCGTGTTCGATCATCTGCGTGCCGGCACCGGTCCGGAAGTCACCGACTATCCGCACCGCTTGCGCCGAACGTGGGTATGGGACGAACTGTATCGCGTCCGCAACATCCGGCCCTCGTTCCGTTGGGGTCTGTTCGGCGCACTCGCCTACTCGGCGCTCGACACCTATCTGCTGCGAGGCAAGGCGCCGTGGACCCTGCACCATCATCCCGATCACACGCAGCTCAAGCGCGCATCGGAGTGCCCGCCCATCGCCTACCCCAAGCCGGACGGCAAGCTCAGCTTCGACCGGCTGTCGTCGGTCTTCGTGTCCAACACGAACCATGAGGAGGATCAGCTGTCTCATCTGCGGCTCAAAGACCCTTCAGTCCCCGTGCGCGTGAATCTTGCTCTCTATGATGCCCCTGAGCAGCGCTACTGCCCGGCCGGCGTGTACGAGATCGTGCGCGACGCGGACGGCCGTAGCCCCCGACTGCAGATCAACGCTCAGAACTGCGTGCATTGCAAGACCTGCGACATCAAGGACCCGACGCAGAACATCGACTGGGTGGTGCCGGAGGGCGGCGGCGGACCGAACTATCCGAACATGTAGACACGCTTTGCGTCGCCCCCACCTCCCCCGCCACGCGTGAGCCGAGCCCGGCTCCACTCGCGCGTGCACGATCTTCAACCCGCTCTCATCCAATGAAACTTACACGCCACTCACGCAGCCTCGCCGCCCTGCGCGCGATCGGCTGGCTTTTCCTGTTCCTTCTCGCAGCGCTTCCGGCATGGGGGCGCCAGCTTCCCGATGCCTCCGCCTGGCCGCACGAGCAAAGCGACCTGCTGCCTGATCCGACGGTGGTGTGGGGACGGCTGAATAACGGCGTGCGCTACCTGCTGATGCCCAATCACACTCCCAAGGACCGCGTCAGCATGCGCCTGGTGGTTGCCACCGGCTCGCTCATGGAGGCGGACGACCAGCGCGGCCTCGCGCACTTCCTGGAGCACATGGCGTTCAAGGGATCGCGCAACTTGCCCGCTGGCGACCTGGTGCAGTACCTGGAGCGGCTGGGCATGTCCTTCGGTGCGGACACCAACGCGCACACCAGCTTCGACGAAACTGTGTACCAGCTCGAGCTGCCGTCCAACGATCCCGCACTGGTCGACAAGAGCTTGATGGTCATGCGCGAGACCGCCGACCGCCTGCTGTTGCTCGCGCCCGAGATGGAGAAGGAGCGCGGCGTGATCCTCAGCGAGGAGCGACTGCGCGACACGCCCGATTACCGCGCGACCGTCGCCAACCTGGAGTTCCTCCTGCCGGAATCGCTAGTCCCGCAACGCTTTCCGATCGGGGTGGACGCGGTGATCAGCGGAGCGCCGCGCCAGCGGATGGTGGACTATTACCAGACTTGGTACCGCCCGGAGCGCCTGACGCTGGTGGTCGTGGGTGCGATCCAACCCAAGGAGCTGGAGAGTCAAATCGCCAAGCACTTCGACTCGATGCGGGCCATCGCTCCGGCGCGTCCCAATCCGGACATCGGGACCATCCTGCCCCGCGCCCCTGCAGCGCGACTGTACAGCGATCCCGACGCGCACACGCAGGTGATGTTGCAGGTTGTGATTCCTTCGGACGAAGGAGCGGAGACGCGCGCCAGCCGCGAACGCGACACTGCGTTGTACCTTGCCAACGGTGTGATCTCGCGCCGGCTCGCGAGCCTCGCGCTCAAGGGGAACGCGCCGTTCATGCAGGGCAGCGCGCAGGTGAACGACATGCTGCGCTTCGCGCGCATCGGTGCCATCGTCATGCAATGCAAACCCGAGGACTGGAAGGCTGCGCTCTCGGTCGCCGAACAGGAGTTGAGGCGCGCGCTGAAGTATGGCTTTACGGCGGCCGAGCTGGAGGAGCAGAAGAAGAACCTGCGCTCTACCATCGAGCAGCAGGTGCGATCCGCTAGCACGCGCGAATCCGCGGAGCTGGCGAGCGACATCGCCGAGCACCTCAGCAGCTTCGACGTATTCACCACTCCAGAGTACGACCTCGCTGAGCTGGATCGCACTTTGCCCGCAATCACGCCGCAACGCGCACAAGCCGAGCTGCGCGAGCTGTGGGGCGACGGCGGCCAACTGGCGTTCGTGTCCGGGCCGATCACGCTCCAGCACCCGGAAGCCGAGATCCTCGCCGTGCTCAACCAGAGCCAGGCGCAGCCGGTGAGCCCGCCGCAAGACGGAGAGCTGCAGAAGTTCGCCTACACGGACTTCGGGCAGCCCGGTACGGTGGCCGAACGCAAGGTCGCGCCGGCCCTGGATGTGATCCAGATCCGGTTCGGCAACAACGTGCGCCTGAATCTCAAGCCGACCAAATTCGACGCCAACACGGTCTTGGTGGGCATCCGTTTCGGTGGAGGCCGCCTCGATCTTGCGCCCGACAAGCCGGGCTTGAAGCTCGTTGCCGAAGGGGCGTTCCTGCCGGGTGGCCTGGCAAAGCATAACCTCGACCAGTTGAACGGCATCACCGCCGGGCGCAACGTGAGCCTCGACTTCAGCGTGGATGACGATGCCTTCGTGTTCACCGGCCGGACCACGCCCGAGGACCTCCTGCTGCAGTTGCAGGTCATGGCGGCCTACATTACCGCGCCGGGCTACCGCACGGAGGCGCTGGAGCGCTTCCGCGACGGGCTAGGACCGATGTACCTCAGCCTGACGCGCACGCCGAGGGGCGTGTTGCAATCCCAGGTGGCACGCTTCGTACATGGTGGAGACCCGCGCTTCGGCGTTCCCGGTCGCGAGGAAGTCGCGAAGCAGAGCGTGGCGGACCTGAAGTCGTGGCTGGCCGAGCCGCTTGCGACGAGCTACCTCGAGATCTCGATCGTCGGCGACTTCGATGTGAACGCGGCGCTCGCGGCCGTCTCCTCTACCTTCGGTGCGCTGCCGAGCCGGCTGGCCGTCAAGCCCCCGTACACGCAGCAGCGGCAAGTCCACTTCCCCAGCCAGCGCACCCTGGAGGCCTTCCCGTTCCAGTCTCAGGACCCGAAGGCTTATGCGGCGGTCTACTGGCCGACCACCGACTTCAGCCACATCAGCGAGATCCGGCGGCTGTTCGTGCTGGCCGAGGTGCTCGAAGGGCGAATCCTGGACCGCATCCGCGTGCGCGAGGGCATGTCCTACACGGCACAGGCGAGCCACGCGCCGAGCCTCGCTTTTCCCGGCTACGGCGTGCTGTTCGCTCTGGTGGACGCCACACCCAGCAAGGCAGTCCCCTTGGCGCTGGAGATCCGAGACATCGCGGCCGAAATCGCGCGCAACGGCATCACTCAGGACGAGTTGGAACGGGCCCGCAACCCCGTAGTCAACGGATTGAAGAAGCGCCTGGCAGACAACCAGTACATCCTGTCCGCCCTGGTCATCGCATCCCAGGAGGACCCTGAGCGGTTGACGCGAATCACCACCGCGGTCAAGGAGCTGGAGTCGATGACCGTCGAGGACGTGAACGCGGTCGCGCGCAAGTACCTTCAGCCGGAGTCGGCGCTGCCCATCACCGTGGTGCCGAGCAAGAACGCCCAGAAGACCTCCGATGCGCAGCCGGCGTCGCGCGAGCGCGCGCTGGCGGTCGCGGACTAGCCCGGCAGTTCGTGCTCAGAATGCGCGCGCCGAGCAGTGCGGCGCCGTTGCGTTGTCGTCGATACCGCCCGAGCCGCCGACGGGTCGGCGCGGTCCGAGCAAGCGCGCTGCTCAGCTCGTCGCGGATGTGCCAGGCCCGCGGCCGAGCGTCTCCGCGAGCGAGCGCGCGAAGTCAACCGGGAATACGATCGTGTTGCTCTTGTCGCCCGCGATCACGGTCAAGGTCTGCAGATAGCGCAGCACCATCGCTTCGGGCTGGGCCGAGAGCGTCTGCGCGGCCTCCAGCAGCTTCTGCGCAGCCTGCATCTCGGCCTCGGCCAGAATGACCTTGGAACGCCTCTCGCGCTCGGCCTCCGCCTGTCGAGCCATGGCGCGCACCATGGTCTCGTTCAGGTCGATGGCCTTGATCTCGACCATCGACACCTTGATCCCCCACTGATCGGTCTGCTCGTCGAGGCTGCGCTGGATGTCGAGGTTCAGCTTATCGCGCTCCGCGAGCATCTCATCCAGCTGGTGCTTGCCCAGCACGGCCCGCAGCGTGGTCTGCGCCAGCTGGCTCGTCGCGACCAGGTAGTTCTCGACCTGGATGATCGCCTTCTGGGGATCCACCACCCGGAAATAGATCACCGCATTCACTTTCACCGAGACGTTGTCGCGCGAGATGACGTCCTGGCTGGGCACGTCCATGGTCACGGTACGAAGCTCGACCTTGACCATCTGCTGGATCACCGGGATCACGATCACCAGTCCCGGTCCTTTGACGCGCCAGAAGCGTCCCAACTGGAAGATCACACCGCGCTCGTACTCGCGCAGCACGCGAAACGCATAGAAGAACAGCGCAGCGATGAGCACCAGGATGACGAGTGCACCGATGCCTTGCATGTTCGCTCCTCTCGTTAGGGTTGACCGTCGGCGGGCTCGACCTCGAGCACCAGACCGTCCATCGATTTGACACGGATGCGCTGGCCCTGGTGCAGTTGCGCGCGACTGCGCACTCGCCATCTCTCGCTGTGCACCCGCGCCCACCACTGCCCCTCGGACTGCTCCGTCACCTCACCGGGAGCGCCGATCAGCTCCTCGCTGCCGCTCACCACGGGACGCCTGCGCGCGCGCAGCGCCATTCCGATCACGACCAGGAAGAACGCCGCAGTCGCTCCGGCCACCAGGCCGATCAGGGTCCACGGCAGGGTATACCCTGGGACATCCGTCTCGAGCAGCATCACCGATCCCAATACGAAAGCGATGACCCCGCCGATGGCGAGCGCACCGTAGGAGGTCACGAACAGTTCCGCGGCTAGGAAGCCGACCCCAAGCAGGATCAGTCCCAGCCCCGCATAATTTACCGGCAGAAGCTGGAACGCGTACAGCGCGACGAGCAGGCAGATCCCGCCGACCACGCCGGGCAGAATCAGCCCGGGGTTGTAGAACTCGAACAATAGCCCGTAGATCCCAAGCAGCATCAGGATATAGGCGATGCTCGGATCGGTGATGACAGCCAGCAGACGGCTGCGCCAGTCCGGGTCGATCCGCACGATCTGCGCGCCCGCGGTCTGCAAGGTGCGCTTCTGGCTCTGCAGCTCGAGCGTCTTGCCGTCAACTTTCTTGAGCAGATCCGGCAGGTCGGCGGCGATCAGGTCGACCACATGGATCTTCAGCGCTTCCTCCGCGGGGAGACTCACCGCCTCGCGCACTGCCCGCTCGGCCCATTCGACGTTGCGGCCGCGCAGCTCGGCAAGGCCGCGGATGTACGCAGCGGCATCGTGCACAGCCTTGCGGCCCATCGTATCGCTCGGTTCCGGCGCAGACTCCTTCGCGCCTTTCTTCCCACGCGGCTTGGCGCTCTTCTCCTTGTCGTCGGCCTTCGGCTTCTCGGCCGGTTTGGACGGCTCTCCCGGACCTCCGATCTGCACCGGCGTGGCGGCGCCCAAGTTCGTGGCGGGTGCCATCGCCGCGATCTGGCTCGCATACAAGATGTAGGTTCCGGCACTCGCCGCGCGGGCGCCACTCGGCGCGACGTAAGCAGCGACGGGGATGGGCGAGGCGAGGATATCCTTGATGATCGCTCGCATCGAGGTATCGAGCCCACCGGGCGTATCCATCTGCAACACGACGAGTTGCGCACCCTCCGCGACCGCGTGGTCGAGTCCGCGGTGGAAGTAGTCTGCCGTGGCAGGGCCGATGGCACCGTTGACGGTGAGCACGATCACTGGCGCTGTTGCAGCGGAGGCGGACAGCAGCAGGCAGGACAGGAACGCGAACAGCAGGCGCATGGCTTGGCTCCGCATAGCGGAACGATCTCAATATATCCCGTTTCCTGGGCTCACGCAGACGCCACACGCGCTCGCGGACAAGACGGCGAAGATGCGGAGGGAGACCGCGCGCGAAGCCGCGCGATGGCTCAAGCGTCTGGGTCGAACAGCACGCCGGGATTCAGCATGCCGCGCGGATCGAGCTGCTTCTTGGCTGCAATCATGGCTTGCGCGAAGAGCTCTGGGCGCTGGCGGTCGTACCAGCGGCGATGGTCGCGCCCTACGGCGTGATGATGGGTGATCGTGCCGCCCAGGCGATTGAGCACTTCGGAAGCCGCGATCTTGATCGCCCATGCCTGCTCGATCAGGCGGTCCTTGGCACCCAGAGCATGGATCGAGAAGTAAGGGGCGGGACCGTCCGGATACACATGGGTAAAGCGGCAGGTGACCAAGCCCGGCCGGCCGGTCACCTCTTGGACCGCCATCTCCGTCGCGGCCTTCACCTGCGCATGGAAATCCGGGAAGCGGTCCCACGTGATCGCCGTTTCGAACGTCTCCGCGATGATGCCACGCGGGGTGAGCACCTCGCGGCTGTAGGGCATGCGCAGGAAGCTGTCGCGCCACTGCCCGGCGGCGCCTTGGCGCTGCGACCCCTCGCTGGCGAGCGCGCCTTTGTCGTACTCCCCGCCATGGGCGCGCACGATCTCGAGCGCCCGCTGCATCATCGCATCCATCGGGCGGTCCGCCGACTCGAAGGTCAAGACGATGATCGAGCAACTGCCGTCACCTACACCGTTCACCAGCGCCTCGTCCGCATCCAGGAGGCGGCAGTTGGCAGGGTAGAGGTGCGCCTGTGCGATTCCCCGCACCGCTTCCGCCGCACGATAGAAGTCCTTGAACCGCGCAGTCGTCGCGGCACGGAACGTGGGCCGCGGACGCAGCCGCATCCAGGCTTCGGTGATGATCCCGAGCGTGCCCTCGGAGCCGATGAACAGACGATCCGGGCTGGGCCCGGCACCCGAGCCCGGGAGCCGGAACGACTCGACGATGCCGGCAGGCGTAATCACACGCAAGGCTTCGACGAAATCGTCGATGTGCGTGTACAGCGTTGCGTAGTGCCCTCCACCCCGGGTGGCGATCCATCCTCCCAAGGTCGAGAACTCGAACGACTGTGGAAAGTGGCGCAACGTCAATCCGCTGGGCTTGAGCTGTTGCTCGAGCGAGGGCCCGTACACGCCGCCTTGAATGCGTGCCGCCTGCGAGGTGCTGTCCACCTCCAGGACCCGGTCGAGTGAGCGCAGGTCCAGCGTCACCACCGGACGGTCCGTGACCGGGGGCTCTACACCCCCCACGACGCTGGAGCCGCCGCCCCAAGCGATGACGACCGCATTGACCGACTCGCACCAGTCGAGGATGGAGACGATGTCCGACTCGCCGCGCGGGAAGGCGACGATGTCCGGAGGGTTCGAGAAATCGCGCGCAAAGACGCGGGCGCTGTCGAAGAACGACTTTCCGTAGCTGTGCAGCAGGCGCTCGTAGTGGTCGGAAGAGCAAACGTCACCAAGGCTCCCCGGGACGCGCACCCGCGGCTGGCGCAGCGAGATCTCCTCGGCGCGCGGTATCGGTGTGGCCTGAAAGCCGGAGACCTTGAAGCGTGCCGCATAGGCCGCCTCGACCGTCGAAATCTCCGCATCGGTCAGGTGTTGGTCCTCCCTGCCCCACCCCCAGAACTTCAGTCTCGACTCCGCCATGTGTTCTCACTCCTCCCTGAGCCAGGTCTGGGAGCGGCCGAACAGCGATATGCCGATGTACCCGCGCACCTCCAGCTTCTTACCGCCGTCGGTGACGCGCATGTGGCAACGGTAGATCTGGCCGCTCTTGGGAGCGAGGATCTCGCCCCCGGAGTATTCCTCGCCGTGCCTCTTCATGCCCCACAGGATCGTCATCCCCAACACCGGCTTGTCCTTGCGCTCACCCTCGCACTTCCGGCACAGATGCTGAGGATCGTCGCCGGGCTGGTCGAAGATCTTCTCCACCTTGCCCTCCAACACTCCGTCTGCCTCCGTGATCCGGACCAGAGAGCGTTCCTTCCCCGTGTTGTCGTCGATCGTCCGCCACAGCCCGACCGGCGAATTGGTGTCCGCCCACGCCTGAAGCGAGACGCCGAGCCATCCTGCCGCGAGCAACAACCGAAGGTTCACCCGGACACCGACTGTGTAGCGCTTCGCGTTCGGCTTACTGCTTCGATGCGGCGACGACTGCGGGCGGAGCGTTGCGTCGCTGCTCGATCGCCTTCCAATCCCATTCGATCCCGAGCCCGGGCGTGTCCGACGGGACCGCATGGCCGTCCGCGATCGCAACGCTGGACCGCGTGATGTCATCGAGCTGCGGGATATGTTCCAGCCACGTCGCATTCGGGACCGCACAGCATAGGCCGAGGTGAATCTCCATCAGGTAGTGCGGGCACACCTGGACGTTGAACGTCTCGGCCAGGTGCGCGATCTTCAGCCACGGCGTGATCCCGCCGACGCGCCCCACGTCGGCCTGGATGATGTTGCACGCCCCGCGCTGGAGGTATTCGCGGAAATGGCTCGGATGGTAAAGCGACTCGCCGATCGCAATCGGCACCGAGGTCGAGCGGCGCAGCTGCACATGTCCGTTCAAGTCTTCGGCCGGCATCGGTTCCTCGAACCACGCGATGTCCAGCGCTTCGTAGTGACGCGCGCGGCGAATCGCCTCCGAGACCGTGAAGCCCTGGTTGGCGTCGGTCATGATCTCGTAGGACGACCCGAGCGCATTTCGCACTGCCGACAGGCGTGCCACGTCTTCCGACACATGCGGGCGTCCGATCTTGATCTTCACTCCGCGAAAGCCTTTGGCTTTCGCCGCCAGCGCGTTTTCGACCAGCGCGCCGGGATCCAGGTGCAGCCAGCCGCCTTCCGTGTCGTACACGGGAACGCGGCGCTGGGCACCGCCCGCCATCACGTGCAGCGGCAGGCCGGCCGCCCGGCAGCGCCGGTCCCACAGCGCCGTGTCGACCACGCACAGGGCGATGCTCGTGATGGCCCCCACGGACGTCGCGTGAGTGAAGAAGAACAAATCCTTCCAGATCTCCTCCACCATGCGTGCATCGCGGCCCAGCAGCCGCGGCGCCAAGTGGTCACGCAGCAGGGCGATGACGGAGGAGCCGCCGTTGCCGATCGTGTAGGAGTAGCCCGTCCCCTCGGACCCATCCTCGCAGTAGATGCGCAGCATCGGCGTCTCCTGCAGCGAGAACGTCTGGATCGCGTCGCTGCGGGCGACTTTGGGCTTGAGGTCGACCTGGAAAATCTCGACGCGGGTGATCTTGGACACTACGCTCGCCTCCATTCATGCGTTTCGCGACGCAGGATTGTAGCGCGAGCGGGCTCTATCGCCACAGGCACAGGTTGGGCGCGCAAATCGAAACGCCTCGCGGACAACTCAGCCCGCAGTGGGCAGGTAAGTCTGACGACGCTCGATTTCTCGGCGCGCGGCGTGCGGATCTCCCGCCTCAGTACACCGCTTCGAACACTCCGGCCGCACCCATGCCCGTCCCGATGCACATGGTCACCATGCCGTACTTCTGCTTGCGCCGGCGCAGGCCGTGCACCAGTGTGGCGGTGCGGATCGCGCCGGTGGCGCCGAGCGGATGGCCGAGCGCGATCGCGCCGCCGAGCGGATTGATCTTAGTCGCGTCGAGGTGTAGATCCTCGATCACCGCCAGGCTCTGCGCAGCGAACGCCTCATTCAATTCGATCCAGGCGAGGTCTTCCTGCTTCAACCCGACCTGCTTGAGCACCTTCGGGATCGCGAACTTGGGGCCGATTCCCATGATCTCAGGCGGGACGCCAGCCACTGCGAACCCCAGGAAGCGGGCGAGCGGCTTGAGGTTGAAACGCTTGAGTGCGGGTTCGGACGCGAGGATGACCGCACCCGCGCCGTCCGAGGTCTGCGAGCTGTTGCCGGCCGTGACGCTGCCGTCGGCGGCGAAGGCGGGCTTGAGCTTGGCCAGCACCTCGGGTGTGGTACCGGGGCGCGGCCCTTCGTCCACGGCGGCGACCCGGGTCTGATGCTTGATCTCGTGCACGGACAGGTCGGGAACCTTCTCGTCGATGGTGTAGGGCGCGATCTCGTCCTTGAACTCGCCGCTCTCGATGCCGGCCAGCGCCTTGCGGTGAGACTCCGTGGCGAACCGATCCTGCGCCTCGCGGCTCACTTTCCATTGGCGCGCGACCTTCTCGGCGGTGATGCCCATGCCATAGCCGATGCCGATGTTCTCGTTGCGCTCGAAGATGTGCTCGTTCATGGCGATCTTGTTGCCGCCCATCGGGATCATGCTCATGCTCTCGGCCCCGCCGGCGATCATGACATCCGCCTCGCCGAGCCGGATGCGATCCGCGGCCATCGAGACCGCCTGCAGCCCGGACGAGCAGAAGCGATTCACCGTCACGCCCGACACCGTGCTGGGAAAGCCGGCGAGCAACAAGCCGATGCGCGCGACGTTCATCCCCTGCTCGGCCTCGGGGATGGCGCAACCGATGATCACATCGTCGACGCCCGCCGGGTCTAGCCCGGGCGCATTCGCCAACGCCGCCTTGAGCGCGTGCGCCAACAGGTCGTCGGGGCGCGTGTTGCGGAACATGCCCCTGGGTGCCTTTCCCACCGGCGTGCGCGCCGCCGCTACGATGTAGGCGTCCTGGATCTGTCTAGCCATACTGGGCTCCTATCCAAACTCGCATCAAAACTTAAACTAATTGCGCAGCGGTTTCCCGGTTTTCAAGGTGTACTCGACGCGCGCCTGCGTCTTCTCGGTCGCCAAAAGCTCCATGAAGCACTCGCGCTCCAGCTCGAGGAACCATTGCTCGTCGACCAGGCTGCCGGCTTCCACATCGCCGCCGCACATCACGTACGCGATCTTGCTCGCCACCAGGAAATCATGCTCCGAGATGTACTTTCCCTCGAGCAGGTTGGCCAGGTGCGCCTTGATCGTGGCGATCGCGCTTCGTCCCGCTACGGGGATCTGACGCGGCCGCAGCGGCGGGCGGTAGCCGGCCTCGGCCAGCGCGGCGACTTCCGACTTCGCAACGTACAGCAGCTCTGCACGGTTCGTCACGATGCGGTCGGACGGGCCGAGATAGCCCATGTCGCGCGCCTGGGCGGCGGATTTGGCGACCTCCGCCATGGCAACGTTCTGGAACGAGTTGCGCAGAAACGGCAGCAGGTCGGCGCCTCGTGCTTGCGCTGCAGCGCGCAGCGCGAGCTCCTTGCAGCCCCCGCCGGCGGGAAGCAGACCTACACCCGCCTCCACCAGACCGATATAGCTCTCCAGCGTAGCCACTGCGCGCGCCGAGTGCATGACGAACTCGCACCCGCCGCCGAGCGCCAGTCCGTCGACCGCCGCAACGGTAGGCACCATCGCGTATTTCCACGCCTGGGTCGTGGCCTGAAACTGCTCCACGATGCCTTCGATCTTCTCCAGGCGGCCGGCCATCACCGCGTCGGCGACGTTCAGCTTGCGCGCGGCCTTCAGCACCACGGACTGCGCTTCCCGGCGGAACTTCTTCATCATCGACGTGAACGCAGAGGGCTTGACGTCGCTCTTCGGCTTCGCCGACGGGCCGGATAAGTTCGCGCCGACCGAGAACGGCGGCTCCGTTTGCCAGATGACGAGTCCGCGGAAATCGCGTTCGCCGGTTTCGATCGCCTGCATCAGACCGTCGAGCACGTCTTCGCCGATCGCGTGCATCTTGCTCTTGAAGCTGATGATGCCGATGTCGTCTCCGGTGTGCCACATGCGCACGGCATCGGTCTCGAATACCGTTTGCCCGTAGCTCTGCGCTTCGCCCACCAGGCGGTCCGGGAACAGTTGGCGGCGGTACACCGGCAGGTTGGAGCGGGGCTGCACCGTGTTGGCCGCCGGGCTATACGATCCCTGCGGCGTATGCACACCGGTGCGGTTCTCGCCCGTCACCCAAGCCGGAAGCGGTGCACTTGTCATCGCCTTGCCGGCCGCGATGTCCTCCGAGATCCAGCCCGCGACCTGCCGCCAGCCGGCCGCCTGCCAGATCTCGAAGGGTCCCTGGTTCCAGCCAAAGCCCCAGCGCACGGCGAAATCGAGGTCTCGTGCATTTCCGGCGATGTCGGCGAGGTGGAATGCGCAGTAATGCAGCATGTCCCGGAAGGCCGACCAGAGAAACTGCGCTTGCGGGCTGGCGCTTCCGCGCAGGCTCTGAAACCGCTGTGCGAGGTCCTTGATCTTGAGAATCTCGACCACGGCCGGCTCCGGCTCGACACCGGAGAGGCGATATTGCCCGCTGCCGAGATCGAGGACCTGGATCTCCTTGCCCTGCTTGCGGTAGACGCCCTGGCCGGATTTCTGCCCCAGCGCGCCGCGCTCGAGCAGCGTCTTGTACCAGTCCGGCAGGTCGAAATAGCGGTGCCAGGGATCGTTGGGCAGCGATTCCTTCATGGTATTCACGACATGCGCGAGCGTATCGAGCCCCACCACGTCCGCCGTGCGGTACGTCGCGCTCTTGGGACGTCCGATCAGCGGGCCGGTGAGTCCGTCCACCAAATCGAACCCGAGCGCGAGCCTCTGGGTGTGATGGAACGCAGCGAGGATGGAGAACACGCCCACGCGGTTGGCGATGAAGTTGGGCGTGTCCTTGGCGCGGATCACGCCCTTGCCGAGCGTCGTGGTGAGGAAGGACTCGAGCCGATCGAGCAGGTCCGGCCGAGTCTCCGCGCACGGGATCAGCTCGACCAGATACATGTAGCGCGGCGGGTTGAAGAAGTGCACGCCGCAGAAGCGGTCGCGCAGCGTGTCCGGCAACGCGCGCGCGAGGGTGTCAATGGATAATCCTGAGGTGTTGCTCGCGAACACCGCATCGGGCGCGAGGTACGGCGCGATCCGGTCGTAGAGCGACTTCTTCAGGTCGATCCGCTCGGCAATGGCCTCGATGACAAGGTCGCAGTCGCGCAACTGGTCCAGATGCTGATCGTAGTTGGCGGCGTCGATGTAGGTCGCCACGGCGGCAGAGGCGAGCGGGCTCGGCTCGAGCTTGCTCAGGTTCTCGATCGCCTTGCGCACGATCGCGTTGGGATCGCCCTCCTTCGCAGCCAGCTCGAACAGGACCACGGGGACGTTGGCGTTGACGAGATGGGCGGCGATCTGGGCGCCCATGACGCCCGCGCCGAGAACGGCAGCTCTACGCACTGGAAGGAGGGAAGCGCTCATCGGTCGAAGACTCGGAAGTAAGGAAACGGCGGCACCGGCAGGCTCAGAATCGGTAACTCAGCTGCAGGCTGGCGATGTTCGCGGAGCTGCTGTAGGTGCCGATCAGCACTCCAGAGGCGGGCTCGCTGTGGTCGATGGAGGCATTGGCGACGAACAGATGAGCATAGCTCACGTCCAGCGCCGCGCCCTTGGTGAAGGACCAGCTGGCTCCCACCGCGAGCCAGGTCCGGGCATTGTCGGGGATGCGCGCGGTGCGCAGTTGCGGGCTCGGCACCGGCGTCTGATCCCAGGCGAGACCGCTGCGGATCTTCCATTTGGCGTCGAGCTTATAGTCCAGCCCGAGCGAGAAGCGCCAGGTATCGCGCCAACCCTCGTTGGTCACGCTGGCCGGCGCGCCGTTGGCGTACTGCACCGCCAATTGGTTGAACACGCTCCAATGGGTCCACGTCATGTCCGCCATCATGTCCCATTTCTCGTCGTAGATCTGGAACACGCTCACCGACGCGGAGTCCGGTACCGTCAGCGCCAGCGTGGCCGCGCTGGTCTGCAACTGCGGGCTCGCATTCAGGGGGGCCGGCACGTTCGCGAACGCCGAGGTTCCGCTCAGAGTGTACTGAATGCGCGAGCGGTAGCTGACGCCGACTCGCATGTCGGGGGCGATTTCGAACAGCGCCCCCAGGTTGTAGCCATACCCCCAGCCGTTCGCCCGGAGCTGCTGCGCACCGTCGACGCTCTGCGGCGTAAGCCCAAGGCCGGTGCAGGTCGCTTGCCCCAGCCCGGGGGTGTTGAAGCAGATGGTTCCGACGTCGATCGCCTTGCTCAAAGTGACATCCGCCTTTTGCGCACTCAGACCCACTCCCAAAGACACCTTGTCGTTCACCCTGTAGGCGATGCTGGGGTTGATGTTGACGGTGGTGAGCTCCGAGTCGAGTGCCTGGTAGCGGCCCACCCAGCCCGCCGCATAGTCGGTGTGGAGACCGAACGGGGCGTTCACGCCCAGCCCGACCCACAGCCTGTCGTCCGCCTGCCAGGAGAGATACAGATTGGGAACATCGCTCCAGTTCCCGGCGTCGCCGCCGTTGCCTCCGGTCAGTGGTGTCGCGGGCTGCGGCGGGGCCAAAGTCGAGCCTTGGTTGGTGAAGTTGATGCTCGGCCCGACCGCACTCACACCGGCCAGGACTTGCTTCCCGGCCAGGCGCGTCATTCCGGCGGGATTGAAGAAGATCGTGCCGGCATCCTCGGCAGAGGCCGCCGCTCCTGCGAACGCGTTGCCGACGCCGCTCGCGCTTTGCTCGATGAGCGCGAAGCCGGCGGCATCGGCGACTCGCGGCTGTGCGGCCAGGGCGGCTGTCAGGCTCACCAGCATCGTTGCTATCCTAGCCGCGATGGCCCATCCTCCGCTTCGCGCGATCGTGGTCACTCCCGCGGCGTATTCTCCCTTTTCGCACCGTGCTCAACCCGCGGCGGGCGCGACGGGCCGCGGCTTGCGGCTCTGGTCGACCGCGACGTAGGTCAGCGTCGCTTCCGTGACCTTGACGGTCACCTGCTCCGGAACGCCGCGCTGGGCGAACACCTCGACATCGACGGTGATCGAGGTCCGGCCCACCTTCACCACTTGCGCATAGAAGCTGACGAGATCCCCGATCAGCACCGGCTGTTTGAACACGAACGCGTTGACCGCCACTGTCGCCACGCGCCCGCGCGCCAGCCGGATGGCCGGAATGCTCCCGGCGATGTCCACCTGCGACATGATCCATCCGCCGAAGATATCGCCGGTCGAATTGGCGTCCGCCGGCATCGGCACCACGCGCAGCACGGGCTCGCGGTCTCGCGGCAGCTCAGTGGGTTCGGTCTGCGTCTGCATGTTCTAGTGTCCTGCGTAGAGCTTCTCATACTCCGGCACGTGGCGCTCCAGCACCCGCGCGCGCTTGAGCTTCATGGTCGGGGTGAGCATGCCGTTCTCGACGGTCCACGGCTCGGGCAGCAACGCGGCGCGCCGGATCTGCGCGTACCCGGGGAACTGCTTGATCTGGGCGTTGATGCGCTCGAGCACGAGTTGCTCGGCCTGCGGCGTGCCCATCGCGAACCGCGAGGCGGCATCCAGCCCATGCTCCGCGGCAAGCTTCGCCCACAGTGTCTTGTCCGGTACGACCAGCGCCGACAGATACGGCTTGCCCTCGCCGAGCACCATCACCTGCTCGAAGAAGGGGTCGCGCGCGATCGCCGCCTCCATGTCCACCGGCGGCACTTTCTCGCCGTTGGAGAGCACGATGATCTCCTTCAGGCGCCCGGTGATGTAGATGCGGCCGTCGCTGTCCACGCGCGCGGTGTCGCCGGTGTTCAACCAGCCGTCGTCGGTGAACATGGCCTTGGTCGCCTCCGGATTCTCCCAGTAGCCCAGCATGACGTTCGGCCCCTTCACCAGCAGCGCGTCCTTGTCCCCGATTCTCACCTCCACGCCGGGGATCGGCTGCCCGATGCTCGCGGGAACGTTGTCCTCGAGACGGTTGCAGCTCACCACCGGGCTGGTCTCGGTGAGCCCATAGCCCTGCAGCAGCGGCAGACCCAACCCGATGAATACCTTCGCCACCTCCGGCGGCAGTGCCGCTCCACCGCTCACGGCGACACGCAGCCGCCCGCCCAGCTGTGCAAGCACCTTGTCGCCCACCAGCCGCTTCAGCACGGGCCAGAGCAGCAGAGCTGGAGTCCAGGGCCTGCGTCCCTGCCGATGCTCGAAGCACGCCCAACCCACCGCGACCGCGAGCCGGAACAGGGCGCGCCGGAGCGCCGGGCCCTCGGCCAGCTTGGTCTGCACCGCAGCGTACACGCGCTCGTAGATACGTGGCACGGAGATCAGCAGACTCGGCCGGATCAGGGCCAGATCTTCGGCCAGCTGAGGGACAGAGCGAGCGTAGGCCACGCGGACCCCTGCCATGATGCTCAGGTAGTAGCCGCAGGTGCGTTCGAGCGTGTGGGACAGCGGCAGGAAGGAAAGGAAGCAGTCCTGCGTGCTCACGTCCAAGACCTGGAGCGTGCTGAACGCGTCGGACAGAATGTTGTGGTGGCTGAGCATGACGCCTTTGGGCCGACCGGTGGTGCCCGAGGTGTAGATGATGCTCGCCAGTCTTTGCCCGTCGCGAATCCGGTGCTCGACGGCGTCGCCGGCCTGGGGCAGGCAGGCCGCCACGCTCGTGAGCCGCGCATCCTCCGGCGGGCCCTCCAGTCCTTTGACGCACAGAACGCGCACCAGCCCGGCGAGTTGCGCCTTCACGTCGGCAAACGCCGCCCACTGCTCCGGAGTCTCGAACAGCAGCAGCTTCGCGCCCGAATTCTGGATGATGTAGGCAACGTTGTCGGGGCGGTCCTGCGTGTAGAGGGGCACGACGACCAGGCCCAGGCCCATCGCGGCCTGATCCAGTGCGACCCACGCAGTGCAGTTGCGCAGCATGATCGCGACGCGATCGCCGGCGGCGAGCGGCTCTCGCCTCAGCGCCGCCTGCCAGCGCGAAACCAACGAGGACATCTGCGCCCACGTGTAGTGGCGCCAGCTGCCCGCAGCCTCGTCGAACTCGGTATATGCGACGGCGTCGGCCGAGCGCCGCACGCGCTCGCTGAACAGCCCGTCCAGCGTCACGGCCGTCTCCGGCGCGATCACATCCACCATGCCGGGCACCGTCTCGTCTTCGCCGCTCACCCGAGGAAGAGATCCGTCTGCAGGCGGCCGCCTGGATTGAGCGCGTAGCGGTCGAAATCGGTGACGCCGGAGCTGCGCAGCACGTCCTCGTCGATGAAGAAGTTTCCCGTGGTCGTGCGGCTGTCAGCGGTCAGAATCAGATGCGCCGCGTCGGCCATGATCTGCGGCTTGCGGCTGGCCTGGAAGGAATCGGGAAAGAACACCTCGACTGCGGCCGTGGCGATGGTGGTCCGGGGCCACAGCGAATTCACCGCGATCCCCTTGTCCGCGAACTCGCGCGCCAGCCCCAACGTGCACATGCTCATGCCATACTTGGCGATGGTATATGCGAGGTGGGGCGCGAGCCACTTGGGGTCGAGGTTCAACGGCGGGGACAGCGTGAGGATGTGTGGGTTGTCGGACTCGAGCAGGTACGGGAGGCAAGCCTGCGAGCAGGCGTAGGTGCCGCGCGCGTTGACCCCCTGCATCAGGTCGTAGCGCTTCATCGGAGTGGCGAGCGTCCCGGTCAAACTGATGGCGCTCGCGTTGTTCACGAGCGCGTCGATCCCGCCGAAGGTCTGGACCGTCTGGCGCACCGCGGCCTCTACCGCCAGCTCGTCGCGGATGTCCAGCTGCAGCGGCAGCGGATGCCCGCCCGCCTCCTCGACCTCCGCCGCTACGCTGTGGATCGTCCCCGTGAGCTTGGGATGCGCCTGCGCGGTCTTCGCCGCGATCACCACGTTCGCCCCATCGCGCGCACACGTCAAAGCGATCGCCCTTCCGATGCCCCGGCTCGCTCCGGTGATGAAGACGGTCCTGCCTTTCAGCGTTCGCATGCTTTGTCTTTCCATGCCCTACGCGCGACGGCAAGCACGCAGGGGGTAGACCGCGAGCGCGGCATGCGTCCAGTCGTGCGCGCCTCGTCGACGCGAGGCCGCGGCGTTGCCGCGTCTCCGCGGTGAGCTTTCGCAGCCCTGTAGATTGGGTGTGTCGCCGCGGTCAATTGCCCCGGAACACGGGCTTGCGCTTCGCCACGAACGCAGCCACCCCTTCGGCCAGATCGTGCGTGGCCGCACAGCGCGAGAAGGCGAGCAGCTCCTCCTCCATCTGCGTCTCGATGCTGCGCTCCAAGGACTGGTTGATCAGCCGCTTGGCTTCGCCATGCGCCACCGTGGGTCCGCTCGCCAGCCGCTGCGCGATGCGCTGCGTCTCAGCTGCGAGAAGCTCCGCCGGTACGACCCAGTTGACGAGCCCGAGCTCGCGCGCCGTCCGAGCATCGAACAGCTCGGGAAGCAGCGTGAGCTCCATGGCTTTCTTGTATCCCACCAGGCGCGGCAAGCTGTGCGAGCTGCCTCCATCGGGGCTGGCGCCGATGTTGGCGTAGGCCAGGGAGAAGCGCGCGTCCTCGGATGCCACCGCCAGGTCCGCCGCGCACAGGATGCTGAACCCCGCCCCTGCACACGCCCCGTGCACGCTCGCCAGCACCGGCTTCGCCATGCGGCGCAGAGCGAGGATCGCGAAGTGCATCTCCCGGCCCCAGCGCACGATCACGTCGGGCAGCTCGGCGATATGCTGGTGGAACACGCTCACGTCGCCGCCTGCCGCGAAGGCCTTGCCTTCGCCGCGCAGCACCACCGCACGCACGCCCGGATCCTTTTGCACCAGCTCCGCGGCGGCCCGGAACTGGATCATCATCTCCGCGTCGAGGGCGTTGTACACCTCGGGACGGTTGAAGGACAGCGTGGCCACGCCCTCCGCGACGCTGAGCAGGACGGAATGGGTCATGCGGTTTTCCTGAGCGGTACCTCGTAGGCGGCGGGCTCGGCCGCGGCGCGGCCGGCCTGCGCTGGGAAATCATCCACCATGATGCACGCGCGGCGCAGTCGGCCGTAGCGTGTCAGCGCATCGGCCTCCTCGGTGCTGACCACGCCGGCGCGCATGGCCGCCGCGATGCGCTCATCGGCCGTGTACCCCGCCAGGGTTCCGGCCTTTGCTGCGGCATGGATCTTCGCCTCGATCTGCTCGGCCTGCGCGACCTGCTGCAGGGCGAGCTCGAGGCGCCCGACCGGGTCCGCGTCGTGGCGCTGGAGGAACATGCCGGCCGTCAGCCGATCCCGCGCCGGTGAGTCCTCCATCAGTAGACGCGTTACGCGGTGCCCGAGGCGATCGCCGGGTGGCGCGAACGCGCGGCCCCAGGGGAACAGCATCACGCGCAGCAGCCAGGCCACGGGGCGAACCGGGAAGTTCTCGAACAGCCCGAAGCAGGCCTCCTGGGCGCGGTATTGCGCATCCTCGAGGGCCCACAACACGAACGGGAGATCGACCTGCTGACAGCCCTCGTCGTGCCAGCGCTTCACCGTGCAGGAAGCAAGATAGAGCTGGCTCAACATATCGCCCAGCCGCGCCGAAATCTTTTCTCGGCGCTTGAGCTCGCCGCCCAGCAACAGCACGGCCAGATCGCCCGCGAGCGCGAGGCCTGCGGCGAGCCGTGTCATGCGTCGCAGGTGAGGCCGCGTTTCCTGGGCACCCGGGACGCCGACCAAGCGCGCGCCGGTCAACGCCAGCCAGAACGAGCGCGCCGCATTGCCGAGCAAGAACGAAGCATGCGCCCACACGGCCGCATCGAACTCATGCGAGGCGGCCGCGGGATGGGACTGCTGGGTAGCGGCGATCTCCTTGAGCAGATAGGGATGGCAGCGGAGCGCACCCTGGCCGAAGATGATCATGCTGCGCGTGAGGATGTTGGCGCCCTCCACCGTGATCCCGATCGGGATCTGCTGATAGCCGCGCCCAAGATAATTGTTGGGTCCCAGACAGATCCCCTTGCCGCCGTGCACGTCCATCGCGTCGTTGACCACCTGGCGCGCGCGCTCGGTGCAGTGATACTTGACGATGGCGGAGCTCACCGAAGGCTTCTCGCCCAGGTCGACGGCGCCGGCGGTCATCAACCGCGCCGCCTCCATCGAGTACAGGTTGCCGCCCATGCGCGCCAATGCCTCCTCCACGCCCTCGAAGCTGCCGATCGGCACGCGGAACTGGCGGCGGATGCGGCTGTAGGCGCCCGTGGTGCGCACCGCAGTCTTGGCGCCGCCCGTGGTCGACGAGGGCAGCGAGATGGCGCGGCCGGCCGCCAGGCATTCCATCAGCATGCGCCATCCCTGGCCGACATACGCGCGCCCGCCCACCACCCAGTCGAGCGGGATGAACACGTCCTTGCCCCAGTTGGGGCCGTTCATGAACGAGGCGTTCAAAGGCAGATGCCGGCGCCCGATGTTCACGCCCGGGTGCTGGGTGGGGATCAACGCCAGGGTGATGCCGACGTCATCGCGGCTGCCGAGCAGATGGTCCGGATCGTACAGCTTGAACGCGAGGCCCAGGAGCGTCGCCACCGGGCCCAGCGTGATGTAGCGCTTCTCCCAGGTGAGGCGGATGCCGAGCACCTCTTTGCCCTCGTGCATGCCGCGGCACACGATGCCGAAGTCGGGGATCGCGCCGGCATCCGACCCCGCCTCCGGGCCGGTGAGCGCGAAGCAGGGCATCTCCAGCCCCTTCGCCAGGCGCGGCAGGTAGTAGCTCTTCTGCTCCGGCGTGCCGTAATGCAGCAGCAGCTCCGCCGGGCCGAGCGAGTTCGGCACCATCACCGATACGCACGCGGTGGGGTTGCGGCTCGCGAGCTTCATCACCACCTCCGAGTGGGCGAGCGCGGAGAAGCCGAGCCCGCCGTACTGCTCGGGGATGATCATGCCGAGGAAGCCCTTGTCCTTGATGAACTGCCAGAGCTCGGGCGGGAGATCGTTCAGCTCGTAGCTGATCTTCCAGTCGTCGCACATCCGGCACAGTTCCTCGACCGGGCCGTCGAGGAACGCTCGCTCCGCAGCGCTCAGCACCGGTTTGGGGAACGACAGCAGCATCATCCAGTCGGGGCGGCCGCGGAACAGCTCGCCCTCCCACCACACGGTTCCCGCGTCCAGCGCCTCCTGCTCCGTTTGCGATACCGGCGGCAGGGCCTTGCGGAACCAGCCGAGCAGCGGGTCGCTCAGCAGCGCTCGGCGCAGCGGCCGCAGCAAGGACAGTGCAGCAACGACGATGAACAGCGTCCACAGCGCAGCGGCGGGCGTTGGAGGCAGGCCATGCCGAGTCCAACCGACGAGCAAAGCGGCTCCGCAACCAACCCATCCCCATGCGGGCACGCGGAAATATGCCAGCGCCCACACGAGCGCGATCAAACCGAGGATCCAAGTCACCGTCGTCATGGCCACTCTCCAGTGCGTGAGTCGGTCGGCGTGGGCGCTGTAGCACGACCGCGTGCTCCACCGCGCCGCGCGAGGCTGGGGCCGGCATCTGCTGCGCCCGCGCGGAGGCGAGCGCCGAGCTGATCAGTCACGCTTGCCGCCGAGCTGCACGGACATGCGCTGCAAGCCTCGCGCCAAGCAGCCAGTCGCGGACGTAGCCACACCTCGAGCGCGCGCATGCGGCGAAAGAGATGCGCTTGCAGGCCGGGAACTGCTGCGGCCTACGGCTGCGACTCGATGCTGCGATCATGGCTTGCCGCCTGGCGCGGCGGGTAGGGAATACGGAACACAGATCGGTGGCGGCGCGCTCGCGCCTGCGGCTCGAAGAAGCGCTTTGCATGATGCGTTGCAGCCATACCGGTGTCAAGCCAGGCGGCGAGGCGGCGGACTTGTGTCGGGTGCGAGCGTCGGGGGCACGGGTCCGGCGTTGCAGCGATTGCGCGTGGCGTCGCCGTTAGAACTGGGCTTCGTCCAACGCCAGCACGCTCGCGGAGCCGTTGACCACAGCGGACTTGAAACCGTGCGCGTGAGGAAGGATGTGCTCCGCGTAGAAGCGCGCGGTTGCGATCTTGGCACGATAAAAATCGAAGTCCTCGGCGCCGCCATCCAGCATGGTCTTCGCCGTCAGCGCCGCGCGCGCCATCTGCCAACCGCCTGCCACCACGCCCCAGAGCTTGAGGTACGGGACGGCACCGGCCGCGGCCGCACGCGCGTTGTGCGGATAGGTCTCGACGACCCAATCGGTCGCGTCCGACAGCGCGCTCACGGCCTCCGCCAGCGCGCGCCGGATCTCGCCCAGTGCGGGATGTCCGCTCGAGCCGGCAAGCTCCTTGTCGAACGCACGCATCTCGGCGATCACGGCCCTGGCGGTCATGCCTTTCTCGGCCGCAACCTTGCGGCCGATCAGATCCATCGCCTGGATCCCCGTGGTGCCTTCGTAGATCGTGGTGATGCGTGCGTCGCGCAGGTACTGGGCGGCGCCCGTCTCCTCGACGAACCCCATCCCTCCGTGCACCTGTACGCCCAGGGAGGCCACTTCGATCCCCTGCTCCGTGCACCAGCCCTTGACGACGGGCGTGAGCAGATCGAGCAGGCCCTGCTGCTTCATGCGCTCGGCTCGATCCGGATGCCGATGCGACAGGTCGAGCGCCACGGACGCGAGCGTGCTGAGCGCGCGCATCGCTTCCACCTGGGCCTTCATGGTCATCAGCATGCGTCGCACGTCCGGATGATGGATGATGGTGACGCGCTCGCCCGACCTCGCTCCGATCTCGCGTCCCTGCACGCGCTCTCTGGCGTAAGAGAGCGCCTTCTGGTACGCGCGTTCGGCGAGGGCGATGCCCTCCAAGCCGACCTCCAGCCGCGCCAGGTTCATCATCGTGAACATGTGCTCCAGGCCCCGGTTCTCGCCGCCGACCAGGTAGCCCACAGCACCTTCCTTGTCGCCGTAGGCCATCACGCAGGTGGGGCTGGCGTGGATCCCGAGCTTGTGCTCGATGGAGACGCATTTCACCTCGTTGCGCGCGCCCATGGACCCGTCCGCATTGACCAGGAACTTCGGAACCAGGAACAGCGAGATCCCCTTCACCCCTTCGGGTGCATCCGGCAAGCGGGCGAGCACCAGGTGGATGATGTTCGGCGTCCAGTCGTGCTCGCCGTAGGTGATGAAGATCTTGGTGCCCTGCAGGCGGTAGCGCCCGTCGCCCACCGGCGTGGCCCGGGCGCGAACCGCCGACAGATCCGAGCCCGCCTGCGGCTCGGTCAAGTTCATCGTGCCCATCCACTCGCCCGATACGAGCTTGGGCAGCACCAGGCGCTTCTGCTCCTCGGTGCCATGCCGCACGACGGCGTTCACGGCCCCGCTTGTCAGCATGGGACCCAGGCAGAAGCTCATGTTGGCGCCGTTCCAGATCTCCGACACGCGGTGCCCCACGAGATGCGGAAGCCCCTGCCCGCCGAACTCGGGATCGCAGCTGAGCGCGGGCCAACCGGCGGCCTGGAACTGGCGATAGGCGTCCTGGAAGCCAGGCGGTGTGATGACTGCATCGTCCTCGAGGCGGCAGCCGCTGCGGTCGCCGGTCCAGTTGAGCGGCGAGAGCACCCCGGTCGCGAATTTTCCCGCCTGCTCGAGGAGTGCGTCCACCAGATCGGAGGTGACCTCGTGCCACTCGGGCACCATGCCGATGGCATCGAGCCCGCCCAGCTCCTTGATCACGAACTGCATGTCGCGCAGCGGCGCGCTGTACTCGGCCATGGTGCTCCTCCCGATCGACGCGTCAGAGCTTCGAGGTGAGCTCCGGCACCGCCTGGAACAGGTCGGCCACCAGCCCGTAGTCGGCGACCTGGAAGATCGGCGCCTCCGGATCCTTGTTGATGGCCACGATCACCTTGCTGTCCTTCATCCCCGCCAGATGCTGGATGGCGCCCGAGATGCCGACCGCGATGTACAGCTCCGGCGCCACCACCTTGCCCGTTTGCCCCACTTGGTAGTCGTTCGGCACGAAGCCGGAATCGACCGCGGCCCGGGACGCACCCACTGCGGCGCCGAGGCGGTCCGCGAGCGCCTCCAGGATCTTGAAGTTCTCGCCGCTGCCCATTCCGCGGCCGCCGGAGACGATGACGCGTGCTGCCGTGAGCTCGGGCCGCTCGGATTTGGTGAGCTCCTGTCCGACGAAGCGCGCCAAGCCGGAATCGCCGGCTGGCGGCGTCGGCTCGATCACCGCCGAGCCGCCCTCCGCCTTGGCGGCGTCGAAGCCGGTGGTGCGCACCGTGATCACCTTGACCTTGTCTGCCGACTGGACCGTCGCCAGCGCGTTGCCCGCGTAAGTCGGCCGCACGAAAGTGTCGGGCGACGCCACGGCGACGATGTCGGAGATCTGCGCCACGTCCAGCAGCGCGGCAACACGAGGCAGAAAGTTCTTCCCGAAGGTGGTGGCCGGCGCCAGGATATGCGAGTAGCCAGTCGCGAGACCCACTACCAGGGTAGCCAGGCTCTCCGCGAGCGCGTGCGCGTACTCGGGCGCGTCGGTGACGCGCACCTTCTCCACGGCGACGATCTTCGCCGCCGCCTGGGCCGCCGCAGCGCATTGATGACCGGCGACAAGGATGTGCACAGGCGAACCGATCGCCGCGGCGGCTGCGACCGTGTTCAGCGTGCTCGGCTTGAGCGCCGTGTTGTCGTGCTCCGCGATCACCAGCGCCGTCATGAGATCACCCGTGCTTCGTTCTTGAGCTTCGCCACCAGCTCCTCGACGCTCTTCACCTGCACGCCGGCCTTGCGCTTGGGCGGCTCCTCCACCTTCAGCGTCTTCAGCCGCGGCGTCAAGTCCACACCGAGCGCGTCCGGCTTCACCACCTCGAGCGTCTTCTTCTTCGCCTTCATGATGTTGGGCAGCGTGACGTAGCGCGGCTCGTTCAGACGCAGGTCGGTCGTCACCACCGCGGGGAGCTTGACGACGAGCGTCTCCAGGCCGCCGTCGATCTCGCGGGTGACCTCCGCCTCGCCGGCGCCAACTTTCACCTTGGAGGCGAAGGTAGCCTGCGGCCAGCCGAGCAGCGCCGCGAGCATCTGCCCGGTCTGGTTGTAGTCGTCGTCGATCGCCTGCTTGCCCAAGATGACGAGCTGCGCCGTTTCTCTCTCCACGAGCCGCTTGAGCGTCTTGGCCACGCCGAGCGGCTGAGTCTCGAGAGTGGTCTCCACCAGGATCGCGCGGTCGGCGCCCAGCGCCAGCGCGGTGCGTAGCGTCTCCTGGCACTGCGGCGGGCCCACGGACACCGCGACGATCTCGCTCACCGTGCCGGCCTCCTTCATGCGCACGGCTTCCTCGACGGCGATCTCGTCGAACGGGTTCATGGACATCTTGACGTTGGCCGTTTCCACGCCCGAGCCGTCGGACTTCACGCGCACCTTGACGTTGAAGTCGACCACCCGCTTCACGGCAACCAGGATCTTCATCGCCTTCCCTGTCGGTGAGAACGCCCGGATTTTACCGCATGCGCGAGGTCAGACCGAGAAGCGATCCGGCGTTCGCACCAACCGCCAAGCGCCGCCTGCGCATCGGCTGCCCCGTGCGTCGGATTCACAGCCCCCGCGCTTGCTCCCGGAGCACGGTCTTCTGGATCTTGCCGGTGGAGGTCTTGGGCAGCGTGCCGAAGACCACCGTCCTGGGCACCTTGAAGTGCGCCAGATGCTCCCGGCACCAGGCGATGAGGTCCTCGGCCGACACCGGACCGGCGCCGGGCTTCAGCGTCACGAAAGCGCACGGGGCCTCTCCCCACTTCTCGTCCGGCCGTGCAACCACCGCCGCCTCCAGCACGCAAGGATGGCTGTAGAGCACGTCCTCGACCTCGAGCGTGGAGATGTTCTCCCCGCCCGAGATGATGATGTCTTTGGACCGGTCCTTGATCTTCACATAGCCGTCGGGGTAGATCACCGCGAGATCGCCCGTGCGGTACCAGCCGCCCCGGAAGGCTTCTTCGGTGGCTTTGGGATTGTTGAGATAGCCCTTCATCGTGATGTTGCCGCGAAACAGGATCTCGCCCATGGTTTGCCCGTCGCGCGGCACCGGCTGCAGCGTCTGCGGGTCGGCGACGATCATGTCCTCCTGCAGCGGATAGGTCACCCCCTGGCGCCCGTTGAGTTCGGCTCGCCGCGCGAGCGGCATCCGGTCCCACTCGGGGTGCTTGGCGCATACCGCGGCCGGGCCATATACCTCGGTCAGACCATAGACGTGAGTGAGCTGGACGCCGATGCGCTCTGCGCCCTCGATCACGGCCTGCGGAGGAGCGGCGCCGGCGATCATGCCGTGCACCGCGTGATCGATGCCGGCACGCAACTGCTCGGGCGCGTTGATGAGCAGGTTGTGCACTACGGGCGCGCCACAGAAATGCGTCACCTTGTGCGTGCGGATGAGATCGAAGATCAGCGCCGGCTCCACTTTGCGCAGGCACACACTGGTCCCTGCCATCAGCGCCAGCGTCCAGGGGAAGCACCAGCCGTTGCAATGGAACATCGGCAGCGTCCACAGGTACACCGGAAAGTGCGGCATGGCCCAGGTCACGACGTTGCTTACCGCGTTGATGTACGCGCCGCGATGATGCAGGACCACGCCCTTGGGATTGCCCGTCGTCCCGGACGTGTAGTTGAGCGCGATCGCGTCCCACTCGTCGGGCGGCCCGCTCCATGCGAACGCCGGATCGCCCCCGGCGAGAAAGTCTTCGTACTGCGTCTCGCCGAGCGATTCCCCGCCCACCGCCTCCTCGTCCTCGATGTCGATGACCAAGGGCTGCTTTTCCAGCATACGCAGTGCCTTGCCCACAGTGGCCGAGAGCTCGCGGTCGGTCAGGAGCACCTTCGCCTCCGCGTGCCGCAGCATGAACGCGATCGAGGCGGGATCTAAGCGAGTGTTGAGCGCGTTGATGACGGCCCCCGCCATCGGAACGCCGAAATGCGCCTCGAACATGGCCGGGATATTGGGTGCGATCACAGCGACGGTGTCCCCCGGCCCTACCGCTCGACGCCGCAGCGCCGAGGCGAAACGCCGGCAGCGGAGGTAAGTTTCGCGCCAAGTCTGCCGATGTTTACCGTGGATGACGGCAGGGCGGTCCGGATAGACCTCGGCGGCGCGGCGCAAGAACGACAGCGGCGACAGAGGCACGTAGTTGGCCGGATTCTTGTCCAGCCCAAGGTTGTATGGATTCATGGTGCTCCTCGCTGGGCTCGCTTCGGACGCGTGCGCACGCAAACTGCCTGCTCTCGACGCAGTGGCCACATGCTGCCTGTCGGCGCTTCGACACCCGGGCTTGTTTCTTGCTGCAGCCGGACTGGTTCTGGGCTCAGGTGAGTGTGGCTATCGCGCGCAGCCGAATGATACTCGACGGTCAGTTGGCTGCACGCCAAGCGCCGGCGCAACTCTGAGACCGACTCCGGAGCGTTCCGGAACGGCCTGAGCGGACGCAGGTTTTCTGGCACGTACCGGGTCAGTGAGGGAGGCAGAGGTGCTTGGTTTGCGGCGGACCGATCGAGACAAGGACGATGAAGTCTCGGGGTCCCGCGTCCTGCCCTTCCCCGCCGCGCTCGAGCGGACCAGCCGAACTTTCATCTGCACGGTACTGTTCCTGGACATCGCCGAGTATTCCAAGAAGTCGGTCTCGGAGCAGCTCAAGTCCAAGGAGCAATTCAATGCCCGGATCTCGGAGGCGATCCAGGACATCACGGTCACCGATCGCATCATCCTGGACACGGGTGACGGCGCCGCCGTCAACTTCCTTGGTGACCCGCAAGATGCGCTGCTCGTCGCCATGAAGCTCGCGCGATCGTTCACACATGCCGCCGATGACGGCGTGCGTCTGGACGTGCGCATGGGCATCAACCTCGGTCCGGTGCAGCTGGTGCGCGACATCAACGGCCAGCCCAACATCGTTGGCGACGGCATCAACGTCGCCCAGCGGGTGATGAGCTTCGCGCGCCCCGGCCAGGTCTTGGTGTCGCGCTCGTATTACGAAGTCGTCACTCGGCTCTCGAACGATTACGCGCAACTGTTCGCCTATCAGGGATCGCGCACCGACAAGCATGTTCGCGAGCACGAGATCTACGAGATCACGGCTGCCGCAGGCGATTTGCTCCAAAGCCCCGCGCATCGGCCGCAGGCCCCGCCGGAGGACGACTCCCCCGGTGCCGACGCTGCCGACGATTCGACTCCGCGTGCCGGTGAGCATCGTTCGAGCTGGGTTCGCAACCGGATGCTAGCACTCGCCACGGCCGCGCTGTCTTGCGCGGCGCTCACGGCCGCGATCGTTCTCGTGCGGCATGCGCCGGAACCGAGGGCCGCCGCGCCGGCGGAGCAACCCGCACCGGTGGCTGCGCCGAAGCCGCTGGAAGCACCACCCGCGCCCGCCGTAGCGGAAACGCCCGTCGCCAATGAACGCGACGCCGCACAATCAAGCAGCCCGGCGAGTGAACCCGAGGCGCCGGTCGAGTCCAGCAAGCCGCCGGTCGAACCGAAGGCGACGCCTGCCCGCAGACACGCGCGGCGGCCCGCACCAACCGCTGCGAAGTCGGCTGTACACAAGGAGCGCCCGCAGACACGCCCGGAACCCGAAGCGACGGCCGACGCCGCGCCTCGGCTAGCGCCCCCCGTGTCCGCGCCTGCACCTGTCGGCACGCCACCCACACCGGCGGCGGGCCCCACGGCGCTGATCACTCTGGCCGTATCGCCTTGGGGAATGGTGGTGGTCGACGGCGAGGAGGTCGGGGTCAGCCCGCCGCGCACCGAGCTGGAGCTGGCGCCAGGCAAGCATCGGATCGAGATTCGCAACGGCTCCTTCAAGCCCTACATCGAGATTCTGCAGCTCAAGCCCAACCAGACGCTCAGGATCAAGCACAAGTTCTCCGACAATTAAGAGAAGGCAGATGTCGTGCATGAGACGCCACGCCTGGGCGCTGGCGACCGGGATTGTCCTCGCTGGATGCCAGACCAAGGTGGTCCAGGAGTTCCCGCTCACCCATCTGCAAGCCGAGATGCGGCTCGACAGCGGGATCCGCGAGTACGACGACGGGAATTACAAGATCGCCTCGCGCAATATCCAGAGCGCGCTCGACGAGGGGCTCACCACGCCGTCCCAGGCGCGCGCCCACAAGTACCTGGCATTCATCGACTGCGTCTCGGGGCAGCAGACACAGTGCCGAGAACAGTTCCACAAGGCGCTGGAAGCCAATCCCAAGCTCGAGCTGAAGCCGGAGGAAGCGGGCCATCCTATCTGGGGCCCGGTGTTCCGGAGCGTGAAGGCCGGCATGAGCGCGAAGTAGGCGCACCGGCGATGGTGAATCCGGTGAGCGCAGCCGAACCCACGCTCCGCCAGCTTGGCCGGTACGAGATCCTGAGCGAGCTGGGTCAGGGCGCGATGGGCGTCGTCTACAAGGCGCGCGATCCGGTGCTCGACCGGATGGTGGCCATCAAGACCATCAACCTGAACCTGCCCAAGGACGAGCTGGCCGAGTACGAGGCGCGCTTCTATCACGAAGCGCGCGCGGCCGGCGGCCTGAACCACCCCAACGTCGTCACCATCTACGACATCGGCAAGAGCGACCGCGTCGCGTATATGGCGATGGAATTCCTCGAGGGCGAGGAGCTGCGCCAGACGCTCGCCCCGGGACAGCCGCTGCCCATCGCGCAGGCGCTCGACGTCGCCGCACAGGTGGCCGACGGCCTTGCCTACGCCCATGAGCGCCACGTGGTGCATCGGGACATCAAGCCCGCCAACATCATGATCGTGCGCGACGGGCTGGTGAAGATCACCGATTTCGGCATCGCTCGCATGCGCACCGCCGAAGTCAAGACCATGACCGGCATGATCCTCGGCTCGCCCAAGTACATGTCGCCGGAGCAGGTCGCCGGAAAGCGCGCCGACCACCGTTCGGACATCTTCTCGCTCGGGGTGCTGCTGTACGAGATGGTCACCGGGCAGGCACCGTTCCAGGGCGACAGCATCCACGGCGTCATGTACCAGATCCTCAACTCCACGCCCTCGCGCCCCAGCCAGCGCCAGCCGGGGCTCCCCGAGATCGTGGACCTGATCGTGGCCAAGGCGCTGGCGAAGAACGTGGACGAGCGCTATCAGAGCGCCAAGGACATGGCGCGGGACCTGAAGGAATGCAAGGACATGGTTCTCGGGCGCACCGGGCCGCTCCTGCGCAGCGCGGCGGACACGAGCGTCGAGACCGCGGCCCTCGGCGCAACGCGCCATCAGGACCCGGTCGTCGCCATCAAGCCGGCGAATTTGAAAGCGGTCGACGAGCCCGAGAAGCCGGCGCTCACGCTATCGCCGGCGTTCGATTCCTATGAGGCCACCATGCGACTGGCGGCGATGACGGGAATGGACCGAGAGCTGCGCGCGTTCACCGACACGCGGCCGGGCCAACTGGTCGGTGCCGACACCGCGACAGTGCGCAAGCCAACCACGGATGGCCCAGCTCGCAGCGGCGCACCGGCCAGCGCGAGCGGGCGCGGCGTACACACTTATCTTTGGATCGCCAGCGCCGCCGCCGCCGTTGCGGCCGCCGCACTAGTCCTTCTGCACTTGCTGCGCTAGCACGAGTCACCATTCACCAATCACTGCCTTCCCGCAACCGCCGCCTCCACCGCCTCCTCTACGCGGTCCACCGCCAACACCTCTAACCCTTCGATGCCGCCTTTGGGCGCATTGGCGCGCGGAATCAGAGCCTGCACGAACCCGAGCTTGGCCGCTTCGCGCAGCCTTTCTCGGCCGCGTTGCACGGGCCGCACTTCCCCCGCGAGACCGACCTCGCCGAACACCACCATCTTGCGCGGCAGTGGTTTCCCGCGCAGCGAGGACACCACAGCGAGCAAGACCGCGAGATCCGCCGCGGGCTCGTCGATTTTCACTCCGCCCACTGCGTTGATGAACACATCCTGGTCGAAGGCCGCGATCCCCGTGTGCCGATGCAGCACGGCGAGCAACATCGCGAGGCGGTTGGGCTCGAGGCCGACCGACAGGCGGCGCGGGTTGGGCGCGTGCGAGTCGTCGACCAGCGCCTGGACCTCCACCAGCAGCGGGCGCGTGCCCTCCTGCGTGACCAGGACGCAGCAGCCGGGAACCTCGGCGGCATGCTGGGACAAGAACAACGCCGAGGGGTTGGCCACGCCACGCAACCCCCGCTCGGTCATGGCGAACACGCCCAGTTCGTTGATGGCACCGAAGCGATTCTTGATCGCCCGCACCAGTCGGAAGCTCGAGTGCGTATCGCCCTCGAAGTAGAGCACGCTGTCCACCATATGCTCGAGCACGCGGGGCCCGGCGATGGCGCCCTCCTTCGTGACATGCCCGACCAGCACCAGCGAGCTGCCCGAGGACTTGGCGAAGCGGGTCAGCTGCGCGGCGCATTCGCGCACCTGCGCCACGCTTCCCGGCGCCGACTGCATCGCCTCCGAGTACACGGTCTGGATCGAGTCCACGACCGCGACGTCCGGTTGCGCTTCGGCCAGCGCCGCGAGGATCCGCTCGAGTTGGATTTCGGCCAGGACCTCCAAGCGATCGCCGGTCAACGCCAAGCGGCGCGCGCGCAACGCGACCTGCTGAGCACTCTCCTCCCCGGTCACATACAGCGCTTTGCAGGCGTTCGACATCGCGCTCAGGGCCTGCAACAGCAGCGTCGACTTGCCGATGCCGGGATCGCCGCCCAGCAGAACCACGCCTCCGCGCACCAGGCCGCCGCCGAGTACGCGGTCGAGCTCGCCCACTCCGGTCTCGCGGCGGGCCTCCTCCGTCGCCTGCACCTGGGCAAGCGACTGCACGCGGCTCGCCTGCGCGAGACCCTGGTAGCGCGCAGGGGCGCGTTCGGACACCGTTTCCACCAGCGTATTCCACGCCCCGCAGTGCGGGCACTGCCCCTGCCATTTGAGCGCTTGCCCGCCGCACTCGGTACAGCTGTACACGGTCTTCGGCTTGGCCATCTCCCGCTCAGTCGAGATCCACGATCGGCACACGCGAGGCCACAGCGCACAGCAGCTCATAGCCGATGGTTCCCGCCGCCGAGGCCACCTCGTCGACCGGCAAGCCCTCGCCCCACAGCACCACCGGCGCAGCGAGCCCGGCTTGCGGCAGGTGCGTGAGGTCGACGCACAGCATGTCCATGGACACACGCCCGACGATTCGCGTACGCCGGCCCGCGACGAGCACCGGCGTGCCGGTAGGCGCGTGCCGCGGGTACCCATCGGCATATCCACACGCAACTACGCCGACGCGCACGCGCTCACCGGCGGTGAACGTGGCACCGTAGCCGACGCTGTCGCCCGGCTCCAGCTCCTGGATCGCGATGACGCCGCTTTCCAATGTCATTGCCGGCTCGAGCCCCAGCTCGGCCCCGGTGCGGTCGGGAAACGGGGAGGCTCCGTAGAGCATGATGCCCGGCCGCGCCCATCCTCGCGCAAGCTGCGGGTAGCGCAGCAGAACCGCCGAGTTGGCCATCGAGACCGGCAGATCCAGACCCGCCGTCATGCGGGTGAACGCATCGAGCTGCCACTGCACGCCTCTCGCATCGTCGGCAGTGGCGAAATGCGTCATCAGCGTGAGCGAGCCGACGTTGGCGCACGAACGCAGGCGTGCGTGCGCAACGGCGGCCTGCGCCGGGGCCACACCAAGCCGGTTCATCCCGGTGTTGAGCTTGAGGAAGACATCGATCGGCGCGGGCACCCGCGTCTGCTCGAGCATGGCGATCTGCTCGAGGTTGTGTATCGCAGGCGTCAGCCGCTGCTCGCTGCACACGCTCAGTTCCGAGGGATCGAAGCAGCCCTCCAACAGCACGATCGGACCCGCATGACCGTGATCCCTCAGGCGCACAGCCGCATCCAACTCGAGAACCGCGAATCCGTCCGCGCCGGCCAGCCCGTCGGCTGCGCGCAGCAAGCCGTGCCCATACGCGTTCGCCTTGACGACGGCCAGCAGCCGCGCATGCGGCGCGGCACGGCGCGCCATTTCAAGATTGTGACGAAAGGCCGCGCGACGGACCAGCGCACGAAGCGGGCGACTCATGAGGCCCTCTCAGCTCGTTTGGTCCGCGCTGCGGGAGCGCGCGCCACGGCGTAACCGGTCCGAAGTGAATTGGATTGAGAAGGTTTCATGGTATAAATGCGCCGCCCTCGGGCGACGATCGGCTTCCACGGGTCTGCGAACCAGGAGGGCGCGCCGGAGAGGGAGGACGATCTACGCATCTGGAATGACGCGCGGCTTCGCAACGATCCTGGCGGCACAGTTCTGCTCGGCGCTCGCCGACAACGCATTGCTGTTCGCCGCCATCGCGCTGCTCCGAGATCTGCGAGTAGCGAGTTGGCAGACACCCGTGCTGCAGGTCTTCTTCGTATTCTCCTATATCGTCTTGGCGCCATTCGTCGGCCCGCTCGCCGATGCCTTCCCCAAGGGCCGCGTCATGTTCGTGAGCAACGGGGTCAAGATCCTGGGCTGCGTGGCGATGCTGCTGGGGATGCACCCGCTGCCGGCCTACGCCGTCGTCGGCGTGGGCGCCGCGATGTACTCGCCGGCCAAGTACGGCATTCTGACCGAGTACCTGCCGCACCAGAAACTGGTCTGGGCCAACGGCTGGATGGAGGGCCTGACCGTTGCGGCCATCATCCTCGGCGCCATATTGGGCAGCTTCCTGGTGGGCTCCCGCTATATCGACTTCGCCGCTGCTTTCTTTGCCACGCTGAAGCATCACGGGTGGATCGCGTCGGACCCGGCCTACGCGATGCTCGCGCTGCTCGGGATCTATCTGGCCGCCGCCGTCATCAACCTCTACATCCCGCGCACTGCGCCCGACCACAAGCTGCCCCGGAAGACCCCGCTCTACATCCTGCAGGACTTCTGGCATTCGCTGAGCCTGTTGTGGCGTGACCCCTTGGGCCAGGTTTCGCTGGCGGTCACCACGCTGTTCTGGGGCGCAAGCGCGAGCCTGCGGCTGATGCTCCTCGAATGGGCCCATCCCGCATTGGGCCTGAGGCTGGCGCAGGCAACCCAGCTCACCGCCGTCACCGGCGTCGGCGTGGTTCTCGGCTCGGTGCTCGCAGCGCGCCTGGTCGCGCTGCATCGATCGGTGAAAGTGCTGCCCGTTGGGATCTTCATGGGGTTAGGCGTCATGGCGATCGCGGGCATCACCGATGTGAGGCTCGCCGTGCTCCTCATCCTCGTCCTGGGCGCCATGGGCGGCTTCTTCCTCGTCCCGATGAACGCGCTGCTCCAGCACCGCGGTCACCTGCTGATGGGAGCAGGGCACTCCATCGCGGTCCAGAACTTCAACGAGAACGTCAGCATCCTCGTGATGAGCGGCGCGTATGCGGCGATGGACAAGGGCGGAATACCCATCAACGCGATCATCATCTGCTTCGGCGTGTTCGTGGCCGCGGCCATGTCGTTCCTTTGGCGCAAGCACGGACACGACCAGGACTGAGCGGCTAGAGCGAGGGCGCCGGCGGTCCGACCCCGCCAGACCTTATCTCCCGCTATTCGCCATCGCGCGCAGGGCCGGCCCGCTTCCGGAAGCGGTGCCACATCCACACGGCGATTCCCGCTCCTGCCGCCGCAGGCAGCAGCCAGACCTGGTAGCGCGCCGCGTCCTGGAACATCAACTCGACGGCGTGACCGAACAGGAAACCTGCGCCCGCCACCAGCACCGCCCAAATCGCTGCACCGAGCAAATTCAGCGCGATAAACCGCAAGTGGGACACCCGCGACATCCCGAGGATGACGGATCCGACCATGCGCATTCCGTACATGAAGCGCACACCCAGGCTGAGCCAGCTTCCGTGGCGCTCGATGAGCCGCTCCACCCGCGCGGCCTGCGCGTGGATGCGAGGGAAGCGCGCGCGCATCGGCCGGCCGTGCCAACGCCCTGCCGCGAACCAGAATTGATCCCCGGCAAACCCGCCGCCCGCGGCGATCAGCATCACCCAATGCAGATCCAGGGAGCCGAGCTGGGCTGCGATTCCGGCCAACACCAGAAGCGTCTCGCCCTCCAGGACCGCGCCGACGAATACGGCGAGATAGCCGTAGTGCGTGATCAGCTCGCGCAGATGGCTCAGGTCCATTTGCACAGTATGGACCAGGTGCGTCCCGGGAGCACTCTCAAAATCATCGCCGCACCCGCGGGTGGGAAGCCCGCATCGGCAACCATGAGACCCCAAGCATCTCGCTGGCAATCCCAAACGCGATCGTCACGCGCCGATTTCTCTTCATCCTCACCTTAGAGCACCACCGGCGCATCGGGCAACTCGTTCGGCCCGCGCCGCCGGCGAGGGAAGTGCCGCTCCAGGTGATCTCCCACCGCGGCGATGCCTTCTAGCACCCCGGCCTCGAATTCGCCGCGGCGGAAGCGCTCTTCCATGCCGCGGCAGATCGCCACCCAGTCCTCCCCCACATGCTGATGGATCCCGCGATCGGCCACGATCTCCACATCGCGGTCGGCGAACAGGAGATAGATCAGCACGCCGTTGTTGTGCTGGGTGTCCCATACCCGCAGGTGCGAGAACACTTCGATCGCGCGGTCCCGTGCCGAGACTCCGGCCAACAGGTGCGGGAGGCTTAGAGCATGCTCCACCGCAAAGCGCAGCTGCCCTTCGTGCGTGCTCTCGGTCTTGCGGATCGCTTGCTCGATCGCCTGCATCGCCACAGGCGGCAAGGCGCGTCGGACGCTCCAAAGCGTCGTGGTGAGATGACGCACGGTGCGTTTGAGGTCCACGCTCACCACCTTCCGGAAGCGCCGCCACCGCCGAACCCGCCACCGCCACCGCTGAAGCCGCCGCCTCCGACGCCACCGCCTCCGCCCCAGCCGCCCCCCCAACCGCCTCCCCAGCCTCCGCCTCTGAAGCCGCCGCCGCCCAACGGGATCCCGCTACCGGCCACGAGCGTGATCCCGAACGCCACAGCGCCGGCGACCAACGCCATCACCAGGGAGGTCGCCAGGAGCCATACGATCAAGCCCGCGACTCCGCCCATGACGATTGCGGCCAGCAGCCGTCCGAGAACGGCTCGCAGCACTCCTCCCACCACGAACAGCAGGAGAAACCCGAGCAGCAGGTAATGCTGCCACCCCTGGCTGCCGCGCGGCTGGGTGCTCCAGGCCGGCGGCGGCAGCGGCTCGCCATCGATTACCTTGGTCATGGCATCGATGCCGGCGTTGATGCCACCGAAGAAATCCCCTGACCTGAAGCGCGGTGCGATGGTCTCCTCCCGAATGCGGTTGGCGGTCGCATCCGGAAGCACGCCTTCGAGTCCGTACCCGACCTCGATGCGCATCGCCCGGTCGTCCTTCGCCACGAGCAGAATCACTCCGTCGTCCACGCCCTTGCGCCCCGGCTTCCATTGCGCGGCAACGCGGATCGAGTACTGCTCGATGCTCTCGGGGGCGGTGGTGGGCACGAGCAGCACGACGATCTGGCTGCCCTTCCGCTGCTCGAAGGCGGCGAGCTTCTGTTCCAGGGCCTCGACCTCGGCCGCAGAGAGCGTGTGGGTCAGGTCCGTGACACGCGCTCGGAGCGGCGGCACCGGCAGCAAATCCTGACCGAGGGCGGGTGCGCCCAAGACCAGGGCCGAGACGAACACGAGAACCCCTGCGATCGCCCAGGCTCGGAGCTCGAGCATCGGCTACTGCTTGGAGCCCGGCGCCGGCGAGGGCATGGTGGCCTGCGGTCGACTGGACGGCGACGGCTTGCTGAAGTCCACCGCCGGAGGCTTCGAGACGGCGGCTTCGTTCTCGACGCTGAAGTTGGGCTTCTCCTTGTAGCCGAACACCATGGCGGTCAGGTTGACCGGGAGCTGTCGGATGGTGGTGTTGTATCGCTGGACGGCATCGATATAGCGCTTGCGTGCCACCGTGATCCGGTTCTCGGTGCCTTCCAACTGGGCCTGGAGGTCGCGGAAGTTCTGATCGGATTTGAGCTGCGGGTAGTTTTCGGATACCACGAGCAGGCGGGACAGCGCGGAGGTGAGCTCACCCTGCGCGGCCTGGAATTTGGCGAACGCCTGTGGATCGTTGAGCAGCTCCGGCGTGGCCTGGATGCTCCCCACCCGGGCACGCGCCTGCGTCACCCCGAGCAGCACCTCCTGCTCCTGCTGAGCGTAGCCCTTCACGGTGCTCACCAGATTCGGGATGAGGTCGGCGCGCCGCTGATACTGGTTGAGCACCTCGCTCCACGCCGCCTTGACCTGTTCGTCCTCCGCCTGGATGGTGTTGTAGCCGCAGCCGCTCAAGCCCGCTGTAGCGGCGATCAGCAACACCGCGCTCAGGATCCGCCCCATGTGCCTTCTCCTTCCGCAGCGTTAGTTGGGGAGCCGCTCGCCCGCCTTCAACCTCTGCATGGTGTCCCGGGCCAGGCACAGATCCTCCCAAGCCTTGGCCTTGTCCGGTAGATTGCGCAGTAGATAAGCGGGGTGATAGGTCACCAGCAGCGGGGTGCCGTGGAACGCGTGGCGGCGGCCGCGCAGGCTGCCGATGCTGGCATCGGTGTGCAGCAGGTTGGATGCGGCCGTTTTCCCCAGGGCAACGATCAGGCGAGGCCCGATGAGCTGGATCTGGCGCAGCAGAAAGGGCTCGCACTGCGCCGCTTCCCGCGGCTCGGGCGCGCGGTTGCCCGGCGGCCTGCACTTGACCACGTTCGCGATATATACGTCGCGCCCGCGCTTGAGCCCGATCGCGCTCAGCATGTTGTCGAGCAAACGCCCCGCCTGGCCTACGAACGGCTCGCCGCGCGCGTCCTCCTCGGCGCCAGGCCCCTCCCCCACGAACAGCCAATCGGCCTGCTCGTCTCCCACGCCAAACACGCTCTGGGTGCGGCCGGCGTGCAACGGACATGCGGTGCAGCCGCGGACCGCCTGCTTCAGCTCGGGCCAGTCCATGCGCAGGATGAGCGACGCGCGGTCGTCGGACAGGGGCAGCTCCGCGGTCGGCGCAGGGGCAGGCATGGCCGCGCCGACCTCCGGCGCCGGCCGAGCGGCGGCGCGCGGCCGATCGCGCGGCACCCAAAGCGGCAGCAGCCCCAGCTCCTTCAGGATCAGCGCGCGTCGCGTCTCGTCGATCGGCATGACGACGTCGTGATGGATGGCTTATGCGGCGCGACAGATCATGGAACCCGCAGACCCTGGACAGGAGATCGCGGAGCCTGCTGGTTTCACCTCATTCACTTCCTTCACCTCCTTCACCTTTTCACCTCTTCACCTCTTCACCTTTTCACCTGTTCCCCTCTTCCCCTTGCTCCCCTCCCAGCCTGCGCATCATCAGGATCGCGTCCTCGCGCCCGACCGCCGCGGGATAGTAGCTGCGGCGCACTGCGTGCTCGTGAAAGCCGGTTTGCCGGTACAGCGCGCGCGCCGCGGTATTCGAAGGCCGCACCTCGAGAAAGATCCGCTGCACATCGCACCTGCGCGCGATCTCGATGAAATCCTGCAGCAGCTGCCGCCCGAGGCCGTGGCGCTGCCATTCCTTCGCCACGCTGAGGTTGAGCAGATGGGCCTCGTCCACCCCGATCATCAGCACGCCGTACGCGACGATCTCTCCGGCGCACTCCAACACCCAACAGCTGTATCCCGCTTGCAGCGAATCGCGGAAGTTGCCCGCGGTCCACGGGTGGCTGTAGACGGTGCGCTCGATCGCGGCGATCGCCTTGACCTCCGACATCCGCATCGGGCGCAGCACCGGGGATTGTGCCAGAACGGCGCTCACGCGCGCCCGCCTGAAGCATTCTGGTTCCGCGCTGCGCGCAAGCGTTCCCGTTCCGCCACGGTCAAGGCCACGCGATCGCGGAGGTAGAGCGGCCGCGCCTCCTCGGGACGCACCGCAAGCCCCTGCGCGTGCATCTGCGCTCCGACCACAGCGATCTCGCGCGCACTGGGGTGCAGATCCGAGCGTATCGCGTCCAAGCGGCCGTCGAATCGTGCCGCCAGCACCTCGCCATGCGCGGCGAAGCCGCTCCCGACTCCAATCCAGCCTTCGCCTTCGACCGGCGGCACCTCGTCCGGCTTGCACAATACGGGCTCATGCGCGCAGCGCCACTCGCCCTGCTCACGCCGGTAGACGGCGCAGTACACCTCTCCGATGCGCGCATCCAGACAGCTGACCACACGCGCGCCCGCGCTCGCCTCCGCCATCGCAAGCAGCGTGCTCACGCCCACGACGGGCAACTCGCGTGGAAACGCCAAACCCTGCGCGACACCGCAAGCGATGCGCAACCCAGTGAAGGACCCGGGGCCGCAGCCGAATGCGATCGCCTGCAACGCCTCGAAGCCGATTCCCGCCTCGTCGAGCAAGCCGTCGACCATCGGCAGCAGCCGCTCCGAGTGGCTTTGACCGGCGAGAATCTCGCGGGCGTGTACCTGGCCGTCCAGCCATAGCGCGGCAGAGCACCACTCGGTGGAGGTTTCCAGCGCGAGAAGGTTCAAGGGTCGAGGACCCGGAGCGACGAGATGGCGAACGCGATGTGCGCCGCGAAGACGGGGCTTGCGTTCACGATCGGTTCATTCTAGCGGATTCGCCAGACGGATTTGACGGGCAACGTTGCTATAATCCCGCCACGATCGCAGTCACCGGTGGGCCGCGGCGCGTTGCGCGATGGCGAATGCCGCCATGCAGGAAGCGAGACTCGAGCGATCCGGCGCCGTCTCGGCGTCACCAACTACACTTCGGGAGGATGCACTCATGGGTAATCTCGCGCGCCACGTCGGCGCGGTTGCCGCCATTGTCATCGGGACGCTGCTCGTGCCCGGCGCAGGGCGCGCCGAAGAGCCGCTGCGGATTGGCGTGATCACGTTCCTGTCCGGCCCCGCCGCGGGACCCTTCGGGGTGCCGGCCAAGAATGCCTCGGACTTGATCGCCGAGGCGCTCAACAGCGGCAACCTCGTACCCGGCTATACGAAGAAGGGCTTCGGCGGCCGTCCGATCGAGCTTGTCTACGTGGACGAGGCCGGCGGCCCGACCAAGGTCGTCACCGAGTATCGCAACCTGGTCGACCGGCAGAACGTGGACATGGTGATCGGCGTGATCTCCAGCGGCGATTGCCTGGCGGTAGCCCCGGTGGCCGAGGAGCTCAAGAAGTTCACCGTGCTCTTCGACTGCGCCACCAACCGCATCTTCGAGGAAGCCTCCTACCACTACGTCTTCCGCACCACCACCATGGCGACGCAGGAGAACGTCGCTGCGGCCCGCTATATCTCGGAGCGCTTCGCCGGCCTGAAGACGTTCTCCGGCATCAACCCCAACTATGCGTGGGGCCAGGACGCGTGGTCCGACTTCACCGAGGCGATGAAGCAGTTGAAGCCCCAGGCGCAGATCGAGACCAACGTGACTCCGAAGCTGGGGGCCGGTCAGTACGGCGCCGAGATCTCGGCGCTGCTCGGCAGCGGCGCGGAGGTGATCCAGAATTCGCTGTGGGGAGGCGATCTCGAAGCCTACATCCTGCAGGCCGCGCCGCGCGGCCTGCTCGAGAAGATGCCCAACATCATGATCACGGGCGAGACGGTGATCGAGCGGCTGGGCAAGGACCTGCCCGACGGCACCATCCTCGGCGCGCGCGGACCCAACGGGCCGTTCGCACCCTCGACTCCGCTGAACAAGTGGTTCGCCAAGGCATACAAGGAGAAGTACGGATTCTCTGCGGTGTACGCCTCCTATCACATGGTCACCGCCTTCCTAGGCGTCAAGGCCGCGTATGAGAAGGCCCAGGCGGCCAACAACGGCAAGGACCCCAGCATCGACCAGGTCATCTCGGCGTTCGAGTACCTGAAGTTCGACACGCCCTCGGGGACGGTGAACATGTCGCTCGGCAAGGGCCATCAGGCCGTGCAGGCAGTGCCCTACGGCACCGTGCGTAAGGTCGACGGCCGCGTGACGCTCATCAACGTCAAGTACTACTCGCCGGACCAGATCAGTCCACCCGATGGGGTCAAGAGCGTCGACTGGATCCGCTCCGGTTTCAAGCGCAAGTAGCGCCCCGAACCCAGCCGTCGCAGGCGCCCAAAAACAGGCAGTCGCAGGCCGAACAGGAGGAGATATGAAACGCAATGGCAGCGCCGGGAACATGCCGCGGCGTGAGGTGCTCAAGAAGGCGGCCGCCCTGGTCGCGGCCGCGGCCGCCGGGCCGCTCGGCTTTCCGGCCATCGTCCGCGCTCAGTCCGATGTCATACGCTTCGGGCATTTGACGCCGCGCACGGGCTTCCTCGGCCAGGTGGGCGAATACGGCTTTCGCGGCGCCACCCTCGCGGTCGAGGAGCTCAACAGAGGCGGCGGGATCATGGGCCGCAAGATCGAGCTGATCGCCGAGGACAGTGTCAACCCGGCCACCGCGGTGACCAAGGCGCAGAAGCTGATCGAGCGGGACAAGGTCGTGGTGCTGATCGGGGAAGTGAGCTCGGCTTCCGCCGGCGCCATCGCGGAGCAGGCGCTCAAGTACAAGACCCCCTACTTCAACACCGGCGCCAACTCCGATGCGCTGCGCGGCGCGAACTGCAACCGCTACATGTTCCACGTCGAGGGTTGCAACACGATGTACACCAAGACGATCGGGACCTGGCAGAAGGACCACAACCTGATCAAAGGCGCCAAGTGGTACTTCCTCACCGCCGATTATGCTTTCGGCCAGGACCTGTTCCGGGTTTCCTCGCGCTTCCTGCAGGAAAACGGCGGCATCGTGCTCGCCAATGACATGGTGCCCACCAACACCGCCGACTACAGCGCGTATATCCTCAAGGTACGGGCGTTGAAGCCCGACTTCGTCTACTTGAACCTCGCCGGCGTGGACCAGACCACGTTCCTCAAGCAGTACAAGGAATACAACCTGCCGTTCCCGCTCGCCGGCGGAGTGATGGACACGGTGCCGTTCTGGGCGGCCGGCCTGGACAACCTGTCCGGGCACTGGCAGAGCCTGTGGTACCACGGGCTGAAGGTCCCGTCTGCGCAGGGGTTCACCAAACGCTTCTGGGACAAGTTCGGCGGTCCCCCGGACAATCAGGCTTGGGGCGACTACGTCGGCGTGCGGATCGTCGCGCAGACCATCACCGAGACCAAGAGCACCGACGCCCCTTTGCTCATCCAGCACCTGGAGAAGGGCGCGACCTTCGATATCCTCAAGGAGCGCAAGGGCAGCTTCCGCAGCTGGGACCATCAGCTGCTGCAGGAGATGTACGTGGTCAAGGTCAAGGACAAGGCGCAGTCGAAAGACAAGTGGGACATCTTCGATATCGTGCGTCCCGTCCCCGCACCGAATGAGTCGCTCGAGCTGATCCAGCCGACCGAAGCGGAGAATCCGTGCAAGATGGGGTAATGCCAGGTGAAGGCGTGAAGGGTGAAGGGTAAGACGTGAAGGAGTGAAGGAGTGAAGGAGTGATCCCCCTCGCCCCGACCCTCTCCCCCGGTGACGGGGGAGAGGGAGGATTAGCCGTTGGCGCCTAGCATTGGACGCATTCTGACCACATCGCCCGTGGCCTTTCGCTCATTCACTCATTCACTCCTTCACCCTTCACTCCTTCACTCATTCACTCCTTCACCCTTCACTCTTCACCGGTGATGCCCCTCGATCCCGCCCTGATCCTCGAACAGGTGATCAATGGGCTGCTGGTCGGTTCCTTCTACATCATCCTCTCGCTCGGCCTGTCGCTGATCTTCAGCCTCGGGGGCGTGGTCAATCTCGCGCACGGGGCGTTCTACGCCGTCGGCGCTTACCTCGCCTTTGAGCTGCAGCGCCGATTCGGCTTCACCGGTGCAGTGGTGTTGTCGCCGGCAGGCGTCGCGCTCGTTGGCCTCGCGATCGAGCGGCTCCTGCTGTCGCGCCTGTATGGCAAGGATCCGGCGCTCGGATTGCTCTTCACCTTCGGCTTGGCGATGACCGCGGAACAAACGCTCCGCATCATCTGGGGAACAACCGGGCTGCCCTTCTCGATTCCGGACGCGCTCCGCGGCGTGTTCCATGTCGGGGGCTTCATCTACAGTTATTACCGCATCGCGATCCTCTTGGTCACCGCAGCCGCCGTCGTCGGCTGCTGGCTCCTGCTCAACCGCACCGCGTTCGGCATGATCGTGCGAGCCGGTGTGCGCGACCCGGAGATGGTCCGGGCCATGGGCATCAGCCTCAAGCCCGCTCTGTCTGCCGTGTTCGTGCTGGGAGTGGCGCTTGCGGCCCTGGCTGGAGTGATGTCGGCGCCGCTCGCCGGCGTGCAGCCCGCGATGGGCAACGAGATCCTCACCGCCACGTTCGTCGTTGTGGTGATCGGAGGCCTGGGGAGCTTCTGGGGCGTCGTACTGGCCGGACTCCTCGTCGGCGTGGTACGCGGTCTCACCGTGTACTTCTACCCGCCTGCGGCAGAAGCGTCGATGTACCTGCTCATGATCTTGGTGCTGCTGGTGCGCCCGCGCGGACTCATGGGCGAGCGTTTTGAGAAATTCGAATGACCGAGCGCCACGGCCCATCTGGCGTGTTGCGCTGGATGCCAACGGACGGTGCCCGCATCGAGGCCCTGCAACTCGAAGCGGACGGCGAGACGTCGAGACGGACATGACAGCCTCCTCCCCTCCGGCTGGAGCACGCGGCCGACGCAGCGAAGAGCGACGCATCGCGGCCGAGCGATCCGCTCGCTGGGCGGCCGAGCTTGCTGCGCGCTTCACCGCGGCAGCAACGCCCGAGGCGCGCGCACGCGTGCTGGCCGACATGGACGGCCCGTACACCCTGGAAGAGGAGGCGGCGCTCGCGCTGTACCGTCTGCAGCCCGATCTGACTTCCGCCTTCATCCAGCGCCATCTGCCGCGTGGGCGCCGCGCCGAGGACGCCGCCTCACCCTGGCAGCGTTTGATGGGGCATGCGCTCGCGCGCCAGGACACTTCGCTGCACTTTGCGCTCTACCGGATCCAGGCGCCGGCCGAGCAGTGGTCGCGCGACACCGTGGCTCTGATCCATCAAGTCCGAGAGCCGGAGCGGTTGTGCGCCGAGCTGCAACGGCGTCACCCGCACCGACGGCGCCCAGACATCGGCCCGCATCTGGCCGCGCTCGCGCAAGAGCGCGGCGAGGATGTGTTGCCGTATCTGCTCGAGCACGCGGCCGATGTCTGGCAGCGCGGCCGCCGTGAAGGCTATGAGCCGATGCTCGACTTGGCGCGGCGCCAGGGCTGGTGGGAACTGTGGGCGCTGCTGTTGCGTAGCGCCGGCACGGCCGTGGAGTACGACCGCGAGGTCCTCGCGCTGGTGCGCGAGCGCGATGCCGCCGACGCCGAGATCCGGCTGCGTCTTGCCCTGCTGGCAGGCACAGGCGCGCTGGCCGAGAGCCCCACGCGCATCAAGCTGCTCAAAGAGCCCACGCTCGTGGCGCTGTACGAGCGCTTCCCGCACCTCACGCGTGGGCCGTTCCGGTCCCAGATCGAGCCGCTGGCGGCGCGGCCGCTCACCGGCTTGCTGGAGCTTGCGGCCAATCGCCGGGACGATGAGCTGATCGACGTGCTGGGGGCGCGCCTGGCGGCGTGCGTCGAGCGGTCCGGCGGCGACCGGTTGATGCGTTCGGCATCGTTGGCTGCGGATTACCTGAGTTCGCCCACCGTTGACCCTGTCGCGGCGTCGCGCCGGGTCGTGTCGATCCTCAAGAGGATCCCCGCCCACGCGATGCGGGCGCAGCGGGAGCTGCTTCGGCGCAACCCGCTCGCGCGCCTGCTGTTCGAGCGCGCGTCCCAGGCTGCGCTCGAGAGCTTCGATCTGGCCGCGGAGCTGATGCAGGCCCCGAACCCCCATGTGCGCGCCTTGGGGGTGCGCGCGGCCGCCGCGCATGGGTCGCGGGACGGGCCGGCGCAGGAGCGGCTCGAGTCCGTGCTCGCCTGCCTCGAGCGCCCGCTGCCCCGGACCGCGGCGCGCGAGGCGTTGCGCGCTCTCCACCGCTTCGCCGAAGCGCCGGCGCAGGCGCAGAGAGTCGCCGAATGGGTTCGCGGCATCCTGGCGCAGCGGGAGTGGAAGGGGCCAAGAGACGAACTGGTCGCCTTGCTGGCGCGGCAACTGGACCGCAATCCCTCGCTCCGCCATGCCGGTGAGCACCCGACCGTGCATCGCAGAGCACACGCTTGACCCGCTGCGATGCACTTTGCTTGCAACCCGTCGCTCACCTCGCAGCGCCCGCGGCGCCCCGGGTTGACAATCGAACGCCGCCCGGTGATAAAGACGCTTGAGAGGGCACGCTGGCGCGCAACCAGCCGGAAGTGCCCCGGTGCTTCGCCGGGGCGGCGCTTTGAGCGCATCACCTCGCCACGGCTCCCCGCGCCGAAGACGCGGGGAGGCCATGAGTCCAGAGCCTCGCAAGTGGTCCGCCGGCGCGCCCTCTCGCCGAGCCGTGGAGCAGGACGCGATCGCCGGTCACTGCCCGGGGCAAAGCAAACGATGCATGGCCCTCTTTGACTTCCTCCGCCAGCTGCTCGGCCGCGGCAAGGGCGCGCCAGAACCCTACGTGCGCCCGGTCTCGCGGCCGGCTGCGCCACGGAGTACGCCCGAAGGCGCAGCCAGTCGGGCGCCCCCGCAGGTCCGGCCGACATCCCCGCCCACCCCGGTACGGGAGCCGGCCCGGCCGCGCCCGCCTGCGGATTCCGGCCCTCCGCTCGCGGCAGCGTCCGTGACTGGTCCAGCCACGCCGCCAGCGCCGGCATCGCAACGATCCACGCCGTTGCCCGCGGCGCAATCGCGGTCTGCGGATCCAGTACCGCAGCCTCCGGCCGACCCGGGACCGGCTCCGGTCAAGCCGAAGCATCAGCGCCTGAGCGTGCGTGACGAACGCCTCGCCCCCAAGCCACCGGTCGGCGAGCATGCCGTCACGGCGCGCAGGCCCTCGAAACGGTCCTTCAGCCGTGAGGAGGCGGCTCGGTTGTTCTCCGGCACACTGCGCTCTCGCCAGCGCGGCTTGCGCGATCTGAGCACCGACGAGCAGCAGCTTGCGCGCTACGGGCTTCCGGTGTGGCGCACGGAAGCGGAGCTCGCCGCTGCGCTGCAAGTCGAGCTGAAGGCGCTGCGTCACTTCTCGATTCACAGCACGCGGGACCGCGTCACCCATTACGTCACTTTCGCCATTCCGAAGCGCACGGGAGGCGAGCGCCTGATCATGGCGCCTAAGGCACGGCTCAAGTCGCTGCAGCGCAGGCTCAATGCGCTGCTCGTCAACAAGCTTCCGGTGAGCGAGTATGCGCATGGATTCCGGACGGCGCGCTCGGTACGGACCAACGCGCAGCCGCACGTCGGCAAGTCCGCGGTCCTGCGCTTGGACATCAAGGACTTCTTTCCCTCCATCCACTTCGGTCGCGTGCGCGGCTTGCTGCTGGCGCTGGGCTACGGCTACCCCGTCGCGACGGTGCTCGCCGCCCTGATGACCGAGGCGCCGCGCCAGCCAGTACAACTAGGCGACACCCGCGTGTTCGCGCCCTGCGGCCCGCGCGCTTGCCCGCAGGGTGCACCCACCAGCCCAGGGCTGTCCAACGCGCTGCTCGTCAAGATGGACCGCCGTCTCGCGGGGCTAGCGCGCCGGCATGGCTTCGCTTACACGCGCTACGCGGACGATCTGACGTTCTCGGGCGGCGACATCGCGGCAGCCCATGCGCTGCGGCTGCTGGCCGCTCGCGTCGTGAAGGAAGAGGGCTTCGAGATCAACGCCGGCAAGACCCGGCTCGCACGCCGCGGTTCACGCCAGAGCGTCACCGGCGTGATCGTCAACGACGTGCTGGGGCTTTCGCGCCAGGCCCGGCGCCGCATCCGTGCCGCAATCCATCGATCCGGGCAGACGGAAGCGGCCGCATCACCCGATGCGGTCGCGTCGGCCCGCTTGCAAGGCCGCCTCGCCTACTTGTCGATGCTCAACCCCGATCAGGCGCGCCGCCTGACCGCGTCCTAGCCCGGCAGATGCCCTCGACCCTGTTGCGCCATCCGCTGGCGTTGCTCGCCGTGGCGCTGGCCGTGCTGCCCGGATTGGTAGTGGCCTCCGGCTACACCTGGGACACGGCCACCGAGATCGCGATCTTCGTCATGGTCGGGCTGGGCTACAACCTGCTGCTCGGCTATACGGGCCTGCTCTCCTTTGGCCACGGGCTGTTCTTCGGGCTCGCGGCCTACTGTGCCGTCTTGACTCAGAGCCATTGGTTTCACGGTTCCGTACTGCTGCCGGTGCTGTCGAGCTTGCTGTTCGCCACCCTGCTCGGTGCAGGAGTCGGCTTCCTCGCGCTGCGTCGGCGCGGCGTGTATTTCTCGTTGCTGACCTTGGCCTTCACCGCCCTCACCTTCTACATCGCATTCCGCTGGACCGACGTGACCGGCGGGGAGAACGGCCTCTCCGGGATCAAGCGCGCCTCCCTGCTGGGCGCAGACCTGAACGATGCGCGCGTGTTCTACGCTCTGATCGCCGTTGTCGTGCTGATCGTGGCCTGGCTGATCTGGCGCGTGGTCCATTCGCCGCTCGGCTCGGTCCTGGTCGCCGTGCGAGAGAACGAGCAGCGCGCGCGCTTCGCCGGTTACCCGGTGCTGCGCTACAAGCTGGCGGCCTTCATTATCTCCGCGGCGGTCATGGGACTGGGCGGCGCGCTGTTCGCATATCTGAAGCTGTTCGTGTCCGCCGACCTCACCCACCCGCTGTTCTCGGGCGAGATCCTCGCGATGACGATCTTCGGCGGCATGGGCAGCTTCCTCGGCCCGCCGCTGGGCGCGGTCTGTTATCTCATGTTCCGCAACGTAGTCTCCAGCTACACCGAAGCCTGGCAGTTCTGGTTCGGCCTGGTATTCATGGCGTTCATCCTGTTCTCGCCGCTCGGCCTCGTGGGGCTGGGACAGCGCCTTCTCGCTCCTTTCCGGCGCGAACGCGAAGAGGCCGCGGCGATGGCGGCGCGCGTGACGCCGCAACCCGGACAGGAGGTGCCGGCGTTTCTGCGCACCGATGCGCCCGTTGGCGCCGTGCTGGTGAGCTGCAGCGCGGTGACCAAGCGCTTCGGCGGGTTCACCGCCGTGGATCGCGTGGACTTGGAGGTCCACGGCGGCAAGCTGCACGCGCTGATCGGCCCCAACGGCGCAGGCAAGACCACGCTGTTCAACCTGATCTCCGGCATGTTCCCCCCCGACCAAGGCACGGTGCGGCTGGACGGGCGGCCGGTAAGCGGGTTGCCGCCCGAGGGCGTGACGGCCCAGGGTCTGTCGCGTTCGTTCCAGATCACGAGCCTGTTCCCGTCGTTGTCGGTGTGGGAGCACATGCGCCTGGGCGTACAGGCACGCTCGCCGCATCGGTTCGATGCGCTCAGACGAGCCAGCTCCCTGGAGGCGGTGAACGCGGAGACGCGCGAGCTGGTGCGTTTCCTCGGCCTCGAAGGCGTCGAGCAGGTTCCCGCGTCCGCTCTATCGTATGGCGGGCAGCGGCTGGTAGAGATCGGCGTGGCGCTGGCGGCCAAACCGCGGGCGCTGCTGCTCGACGAGCCGCTCGCGGGATTGGCGGCGGCGGAGCGGGAGCGCATCACCGCCTTGATCCGTGGCCTGACGCAGCACGTGGCCGTGCTGCTGGTGGAGCACGACATCGACCGAGTGTTCGCGATCGCCGACCAGGTCACCGTGATGAACGAAGGGAAGGTCCTGGTGGAGGGCGAGCCGGAGGCCGTCCGCGCGAATGCCGAAGTTCAGCGCGTGTATATCGGCGGCGGCCAGCACGCAGCCCCGCGCCAGCGCCAGCCGCAGCTCAGCGCGGGCGCACCGCTGCTCGCGTTGAAGGGAGTGAACGCGTATTACGGCAAGAGCCACATCCTGCACGACGTCTCCTTCGAAGTGAGCAGCGGCGAAGTGGTCGCGCTGCTGGGCCGCAACGGCGCGGGCAAGTCCTCGACCTTCAAGAGCATCCTCGGCATCGTGCCGCCGCGCGCGGGCACCGTCGCCTTCGACGGCGCGCTGATCAGCGGGCGCACCCCCGAGCAGATCGCGCGCCTGGGTGTGGGGCTGGTGCCGCAGGGCCGGCGCCTGTTCTCGGGGCTCACCGTGGAGGAAAACCTGCGCCTGGGCGCGCTATCCCGTTCGCATGGCGAGGGAGTGATGTGGGACCGCGAGCGGATCTACGCTTGCTTCCCGCGCATCCGCGAGAGGCTGCGCACCAAAGCCGACCAGCTCTCCGGCGGCGAGCAGCAGATGGTGGCCATCGCGCGCGCGCTGTCGGGCAACGTCAAGATCCTGTTGCTGGACGAGCCCTTCGAGGGCCTGTCGCCGGCCATGGTCGAAGAGGTCTTTCAATCGATCGAGCAGTTGCGCGGACAGGTCCCGATCCTCATCATCGAGCATCACCTCGACATCGTGTTGTCGCTGGCCGATCGGGCCGTCGTGCTGGACCGCGGGCGCGTCTCGCACGAGGGACCGGCTGGGCCGCTGCTGACCGATCTCGAGTTCCGCAAGAAGGTGCTATGGCTATGACCAAGGAAGGACGATGGAACTATCCGCGAACAACCAAAGGGTGCTGATCACGGCCGGAGCCGGCGGGATCGGCAGGGTGATGTCCGAGACGTTCGTCAAGGCGGGAGCCAAGGTGCACATCTGCGACGTCGTGCAGTCCGCCGTCGAGGAGACGGTGCGCGCGCTGGGCGTGACGGCGACCCTGTGCGACGTGTCGGACCTCGAGCAGGTCGACCGGCTCTTTTCCGACGTGCGCAAGCAGCTGGGCGGACTCGATGTGCTCGTCAACAACGCCGGCATCGCCGGGCCCACGGGTAAGGTCGAGGAGATCACCGTGGAGGACTGGCACCGCTGCATCGACATCGATCTGAACGGCATGTTCTACTGCACCCGGCTGGCGATGCCCATGCTCAAGGCTGCCGGCGGCGGCGCGATCATCAATCTCTCCTCGGCGGCAGGCCGGCTGGGGTTCCCGTTCCGCACGCCCTATGCGGCTGCCAAGTGGGCCGTGGTGGGTTTCACCAAGAGCCTGTCCATGGAGGTGGGCGAAGACAACATCCGCGTCAACGCCATCCAGCCCGGCGTGGTGGAAGGTGAGCGCATCAACCGCGTGATCGAAGCCAAAGCGAAGGCGGTGGGGATCAGCTTCGAGCAACAGAAGCAGATCTCGCTGGAGCGCGTCTCGATGCACACCATGGTGAGCCCGCAGGACATCGCCAACATGGCGCTGTATCTGGCGAGCGAGCCGGGCAAGCATGTCACCGGGCAGGCGATCTCCGTCTGCGCCGGGGTCGAGATGCTCGGCTAGCCCGGACCGCACCCGCTGATCCACCGGAGGAAGAAAGAACCGACATGGAGAGAATCGCAATCATCGGCGCCGGCCTGATCGGCCGCGCCTGGGCCATGGTGTTCGCGCGCGCCGGGCATGCGGTCAAGATCTGGGATCTGGACCCCGCCGCGGTGCCGAAAGCCCTGACGCTCATCGAGGAGGCGTTGCGCGAACTGAGCGGCTTCGGCCTGATCGAGGAGGCGCCGGAGACGGTGCGCGCACGCATCAGCGCCGCGGCGACGCTATCCGATGCGCTGCAAGGCGCCGACTACGTCCAGGAAAACACGGCCGAGCGCGTCGACGTCAAGCGGAAGGTCTACGCGGACATGGACGCGATCGCCAAATCCGACTGCATCCTCGCGAGCTCCACCTCCACCATTCCGACCTCGGTGTTCAGCGAAGGGCTGAAAGGCAAGCAGCGCTGCATCGTCGCGCACCCGGTCAACCCGCCGCATCTCGTGCCGGTGGTCGAGCTCTCGCCGGCGCCCTGGACCAGTCCCGAGGTGGTCGAGCGCACGCGCCGCCTGCACGAGAAGGTCGGCCAGGTCCCGATCACGGTGAAGAAAGAGGTCCAGGGGTTCATCCTCAACCGCCTGCAGGCTGCGCTGCTCAACGAGGCCTGGCGCCTGGTGCGCGAGGACTATGTCTGCGTCGAGGACGTGGACAAGACGGTCCGCGACGGGCTGGGGCTGCGCTGGGCTTTCATGGGACCGTTCGAGACCATCGACCTGAACGCGCCCGGCGGTGTGCCCGATTACGCGGCGCGCTACGGGCCCATGCTGTATGAGATGATGAGCGCGGTGCGCTACGAACCCTGGAACCCATCGCTGATCTCCAAGATCGATGCCGAGCGGCGCAAGCTGCTGCCCCAGGAGCAGCACGCTCAACGCGAGGCGTGGCGCGACCGGCGCCTGATGGCGCTGATCGCGCACAAGCGCACGATGGCCGGGAAGAAATAGCACGAACCACTTCAGCGGGGTAAACGAAATGCCAGAACGCAAAGTCATCATCACCTGTGCCGTCACCGGCTCGATCCACACGCCCACCATGTCTCAGTATCTCCCGGTGACCCCGCAGGAGATCGCAGACGGCGCGATCGGCGCGGCGAAGGCCGGCGCCGCGATCGTGCATCTGCATGCGCGCGTGCCGAGCGACGGCCGGCCGACGCAGGACCCGGAGGTGTTCAAGCAGTTCCTGCCCAAGATCAAAGCGGCCACCGACGTGGTGATCAATCTCACCACCGGAGGCGCTCCCACGATGTCGGTCGAGGAACGCCTGCAGCCCGCGCTCAGGCTCAAGCCCGAGGTGGCCTCGCTCAACATGGGCTCGATGAACTTCGGCCTGTACGAGATGCTCGGCCGCTACAAGGAGTTCAAGCACGAGTGGGAGAAGCCCTATCTCGCGGGCAGCGACGAGCGCATCTTCAAGAACACGTTCAAGGACATCGCCTTCATCCTCCAGTCGTGCAGCGGAAACGACACGCGCTTCGAGATCGAGTGTTACGACATCGGGCACCTGTATACGGCCGCGCATTTTCTCGACCGGGGCCTGGTCAAGCCGCCGCTGTTCATCCAGTCCGTGTTCGGCATCCGTGGCGGCATCGGCCCGCATCCGGAGGACGTGCTGCACATGAAACGCACCGCCGACCGGCTGTTCGGCGACGACTACCAGTGGTCGGTGCTCGGCGCCGGCCGCAACCAGATGTACATCGCGACGCAGTCCGCGGTGATGGGCGGCAACGTGCGCGTGGGGCTGGAAGACAGCCTCTGGATCGGTAAAGGGGAGCTTGCGAAGAGCAACGCCGAGCAGGTCGCGAAGATCCGGCGCATCCTGGAGGAACTCGGGCTGCAGGTGGCGACTCCCGAGGATGCGCGCCAGATCCTCAAGCTCAAGGGCAAGGACAACGTCGGCTTTTAGCGCGCTAGAGAATCAGCGGCCAGCGTGCGGCGCGAACCAGGCGCGGCCGGAACAGTCCGACGACCATGCTGAGAGCGCTCAAGGCGCTGCTGCACCCGTCGCCGGCGACATCCGGTGAGCAGCCGGGAGAGTTCGAGCAGCGCCAGCTGCGTGCGGCGCTCGCGAGCCTGCGCGCCGAGCTGGTGCGCGTGGACTTCGAGGTGAAGCCCGAAGAGCTGTCCGCCTGTCGCGCCGCGCTCGCCGATCTGCTCGAGATCCCCGATGCCCAGGCCCAGGAGCTGATCGAGCAGGCGCGTGAGACCAGTGCGCGGCTGACGTCCTATTTCGGTCCGGTGTCGGTCATCAATCGGTGGTTCACGGTTCCTCAGCGCGTGCGCTTCGTCGAGCACCTGTGGCGCGTGGCCTATTCCGATGGCGGGCTCGATCCGTACGAAGACCACCTGGTCCGCAAGCGCTCGCACCTCCTGTATGTGCCGCATATCGACATGATGCTGGCCCGGCAACGCGTGCGTGGCGCCGGCACGCCCGCCCCGGCACTTTGATACCATGGCGGCTTCCGGGGTGAGCCGCCATGAAAAGCCTCGAAGACCAGATGTCCATGTATGCCGCGTACCATCAGGACGCGCGCAACAAGGCGACGCACTTCGTCGGAGTGCCGGCCATCGTGCTATCGCTGTTCATCCCGCTGAGCTGGATGCGCCTGCCGGTGGGCGGGATCACCATCAGCGGAGCGATCCTGTTCGCGGTGGTGGTGCTCGCGTATTACGGCCGGTTGGACAGCGTTCTCGCCGTCGCCACGGCCGCCGTCACGGCGCTGCTGCTGTATGCGGCCGAGCTGATCAGCCGTGAGCCGACGCCCGTAGCCATGACGTGGTTCGCGGTGCTGTTCGGAGGCGGATGGGCCTTGCAGCTGCTCGGCCACGTCTTCGAGGGGCGCAAACCGGCGCTGGTCGACAACCTGTTCCAGATCTTCGTGGCACCCATCTTCCTGTGCGCCGAAGCGTTCTTTGCGCTCGGCTATCGGCCCGAGCTGCGCGAAGCGGTTGCGCGCCGAGCACAGGAACTGCGTGCCCGCGCCGGCATCCAGGGACCCACGCCGGCCTGAAGCTGGAACCGGTCGCGCCTGCGCCCTGCTCGCGCGCGAAACCGGCAGAGTAGAACACAACGAGCTCCTGGCACAGGGTCGCGCCGGTATCGGCCCGGCGCGGCTGCGCTCCTGCGCCGCAACGAGCCGCACACAGACGGGGAGGATGCACCACGATGAAGCTGCTGCTGGCGTTCTCGCGCGGAGTCGATGCGCTCAATGAGCGGATCGGGCGTGTGGTGCTCTGGCTCGTGCTGCTGATGGTGCTGGTGAGCTCGGGCAACGCGGTGTCCCGGTATCTGTTCAACGCCAGCTCCAACGCCTGGCTCGAGCTGCAGTGGTACCTGTTCGCGGCGGTGTTCCTGCTGTGCTCGGGCTACACGCTGCGGCACAACGAGCATATCCGGATCGACGTCGTCTCCTCCCACCTGCGGCAGCGCACCCGAATCTGGATCGACATCTTCGGCACCGTCTTCTTCCTGCTGCCGATGTCGATCACCATCCTGTGGTTGTCCTGGCCGATCTTCCTGAACGCCTGGGTGAGCGGCGAGATGTCGAGCAATGCCGGCGGCTTGATCCGCTGGCCGGCCAGGATGCTGGTGCCGGCGGGCTTCCTGCTGCTCACGCTGCAGGGACTCTCCGAGCTCATCAAGCGCATCGCCTTCCTCCGCGGGCTGATCCCGGATCCGGTGGAGAAGCACGCCGAGCCGCCGCTGGCGCTCGTGGACGAAGGGAAGGCCAAATGACCCAGTTCATCATCGCGAACATCGCGCCTCTGATGTTCGCGGCGCTCGTGGTCTTCCTGCTGCTCGGCTACCCGGTGAGCTTCGCGCTGGGCGCCATCGGATTGTCTTTCGGCATGCTCGGTGTGCAGCTCGGGCTGCTGCACCCGGCTTTGTTTCAGGCGCTCCCGGAGAGGATCTTCGGGATCATGGGCAACGAGACCCTGCTCGCGGTGCCCTTCTTCACCTTCATGGGGCTCATCCTCGAGCGCAGCGGCATGGCCGAGGACCTGCTCAATACGGTCGGCCAGCTCTTCGGTCCGGTGCGCGGCGGCCTGGCGTACGCGGTGGTCTTCGTCGGCGCGCTGCTCGCGGCGACGACCGGTGTGGTAGCGGCGTCGGTCATCTCGATGGGGCTGATCTCGCTGCCGATCATGATGCGCTACGGGTACGACCGGCGTCTCGCGTCCGGCGTGATCGCGGCTTCGGGAACGCTCGCGCAGATCATCCCGCCATCGCTCGTGCTGATCGTGCTCGCCGACCAGCTCGGCCGCTCGGTCGGCGACATGTATGCGGGCGCCATCATCCCCGGCCTCGTACTCACCGCTCTGTACGCCATCTATGTGCTGAGCCGGACCCTGATCCACCCGAACGCAGCGCCCGCGCTGCCGCCCGAGGCGCGCACGCTGCGCGGCCTGAAGCTGATGCGCCGAGTGCTGTTCGTCCTGATCCCGCCGCTGGCGCTCATCTTCCTGGTGCTCGGAACCATCTTTCTCGGCATGGCCACTCCAACGGAAGGCGGAGCGATGGGCGCCACGGGCGCGTTGATCCTCGCGCTCGTCAACCGTCGCCTGACCTGGTCTCTGCTCAAGCAGGCGATGAACACGACGGCGAAGCTGTCCTCGTTCGTCATCTTCATCCTCGTCGGCTCCACCGTGTTCAGCCTCACCTTCCGCGGAGTCAACGGCGATCTGTGGGTCGAGCATCTGCTCACCGGCTTGCCCGGCGGCCAGATCGGCTTCCTGGTGGTGGTCAATGTGCTCACTTTCGTGCTGGCGTTCTTCCTCGACTTCTTCGAGCTGGCGTTCATCATCGTGCCGCTGCTCGGACCCGTCGCGGACAAGCTCGGAATCAACTTGATTTGGTTCGGCGTGCTGCTCGGCGTGAACATGCAGACCTCGTTCATGCACCCGCCGTTCGGCTTCGCGCTGTTCTATCTGCGCAGCGTCGCTCCGGCCAAGGAATACCTGGACAAGATCACCGGCAAGCTCACCGCTCCGATCACCACCGGCCAGATCTACTGGGGCGCCATTCCTTTCGTCGTGATCCAGCTCATCATGGTCGGGATCGTGATCGCGTTCCCTGCCCTGGTCACGGGAGGATTGGAGAAGAGCGCCGTCGATGCGTCGAAAGTCGAGATCAAGATCCCGACCCCGGACTACGAGCGCGAGGAGCTAAACCAAACCGCCCCGCCTCCCGAGTTCGCGACGCCGCAACCCGGCAAGAAGGAAAAAGCGGGGCGAGCACCCAAGAAGGACAGCCCCGGAGAGCAAGAGGGAGAGGACCTCGAGCAGATGTTCAAGCAATCGCAGTAGACGTGCGCGTCGAGCGCGCGAGTATCCTTCAGAGACAACAAACCCCGCCGCAGCGGGGTTTGTGCTCTTCAGGCTAGGTCACTTCCTGGCGCCGAGCTTCGAGTAGAAGGAGTAGTTGTCGTAGGTCGACTCGGCGACGCGGAACCACAGGAACTGTTCGTCGCGGAACTTCTTCCACTGCGGATAGATGCGCTTCCAGTGCTCGCTCTTGGTCATGAGTTCGTCATACAGCTCGTAGGCCGCCTTCTCCGAGGCTTCCATCACCGACTTCGGGAACGGGCGCAGCTTGGTTCCACCCGCGACCAGCCGGCGCAGCGCTTGCGGATTCTCCGCGTCGTACTTCGCCATCATCCACAGGTTCGCCTCGGCGGTCGCCGCTTTCAACGCGGCTTGGTAGGACTTCGGCAGCTCGTTCCATTTCTTCTCGTTGATGAACAGCATCCCGATCGGTCCGCCCTCCCACCAGCCGGGATAGTAGTAGTAGCTCGCGACCTTGTTGAAGCCGAGCTTCTCGTCGTCGTAGGGACCGACCCACTCGGCGCCGTCGATCGTGCCTTTTTCGAGCGCGGGGTAGATGTCGGGCCCGGCGATCATCTGAGGCACCGCACCGAGCTTCGCGATCACCAGGCCGGCCATGCCGCCGATCCGGAATTTCAGCCCCTTGAGATCCTCGACGGACCTGATCTCCTTGCGGAACCAGCCGCCCATCTGACAGCCCGTGTTGCCGGCCGGGAGCGCAATGCAACCGTACTCCTTGTACAGCGGTGCCATGGCTTCGGCGCCGCCGCCGAAGAACCACCACGCATAGTTCTGGCGCGCGTTCGGGCCGAACGCGATCGAGGTGCCGAAAGAGAACGCCGGATCCTTGCCGAAGTAGTAGTACGACGCCGTGTGGCCCATCTCCACGGTGCCGGCCTGCACTGCATCGAGCACCTGGAGCGCGGGCACGATCTCGCCCGCAGCAAACGTGCGGATCTGGAACTTTCCGTCGGTGATCTCTGCCGCGCGCCTTGCGATCAGGTCCGTGCCGCCGAACAGCGTGTCGAGGCTCTTCGGCCAGCTCGCCGCCAGCCGCCATTGGATGCTGGGCTGCGATTGTGCAACGGCTGGGGCTGCGACAGCACCGGCGGCCACCCCGGCGGCCGCCTTCGTCAGAAACGATCTGCGCTCCATGGCTCTCCTCCTGGTCCCTCGATGTTGTTAGGAAGGCCCGCTGCGCGCGCCGCATGCTCTCGCGCCGCGCGACTCGATGCGCTCCGAAGGCAGTTCCCGGCGGAGCGCCAAGCCGCCGGCATCCCGAGGCCAGCCGCGGAGCGCAGCGTTGCCGCGGGCTATTCTAGGCTCAACGCAGTTGGCGCGCGGGACGGCAGCGCAACCGGTCCCAACGTGACGATCGCTTGGACGGCTTCGCGGTGCCGAGTTCCGATCCGAATACCATCCACCGCCTGCCGTTTCCCGAACCGGCGATGCCTGCTAGCATCCGCGATGCTTGTAGACGAAGGAGGCCATCATGGCGATCACGGGCTTGGTATTGCAAGGCGGCGGCGCACTCGGCGCGTTCGAGGTCGGGGTGATCGAGTGCTTGCTCGATCATGGCATCACGCCGGATGTGGTGTCGGGTGTCTCGATCGGTGCGGTGAACGCGACGGTTCTGTGCGGTGCTCGCAACGGCGACCCGAAAGCGAGTCTGCGCGCGCTCTGGGACGACCTCACCACGCTCAGCGTGCCGTTCCAGCTCGACGCCGTGAACCAGAACATCTCGGTGTTCGGCAATCCCGGCATGTATCTCCCGCGCACCGACTATTGGAACCTGCTGCGGTGGACCAGCTTCTACGAGACCGAGCCGCTGGTCGCCACGCTGGAGAAGCACGTCGATTTCGGCAAGCTCGGGCCGGGCAACTTCAAACGCGAGCCCGCCGCGCGGGCGCCGAGGCTGATCCTCACCGCCACCGATCTGCTCGCGGGGCAGCTCGCGAAGTTCGACAGCCAGCAGATGCAGATCTTGCCCGCCCATGTGCGCGCGAGCGGGAGTCTCCCGCCGAGTTTTCCCCCGACACAGGCCGCCGCGCCGCCGCCCTCGGACGGCGAGCGCCTCTACTGGGACGGCGGCTTGTTCGACAACACGCCGCTGTCTAAAGTCATCGATGCGCTCCAGGAGAGCGACGATCCAGACAAGTCGATGTACGTCGTCAACCTGTTCCCGTCCGCGGCCCCCGCGCCGGAGAACATGTCCGAGGTGCTCGCGCGCATGATGACACTCGCGTTCAGCAACAAATCGGAGAAGGACCTCAAGCGCGCGCATCAAACGACTGCGCTGATCCAGTTGGTCGGCGAGCTGGACAGATTGATGCACAAGCACGAGGAGCTCAGAGCGCTCTCGAAGCATCCCGGCTATGCCGTGGTCAAGGAGTTCAAGGCGGCCATTCAGATCACGGAGGTGACGAACCGGGACGTGACCGGAGCGTCGGACTTCTCCGCGGCGGGGATCGAGCGGCGACGCCGCGCCGGCTATCACACGATGACCGCCAAGCTGCCGAAGTCGAAGCTTGCCGCGTGACGAGGCGGCGCCTCGCCCGGGAACCCGAGCCTTACTTCACCCAGCGAAGGATCTCGGGCGCTTTTCGCGGCACAGGCGGCGTTGAACCGCTCGGGAAGCCGACGATGATGGGTGCGACGGCAGCGCCATCGGCAGAAATTCCGAGCTCGCGCTTGACCTCCGGAGCGTTCAGCACCGGCATGGCGAACCCGATGCAGCAGGTGCCGAACCCCGCGGCGGTAGCTGCGAGCATCAGGTTCTCCGCGGCGAGCCAGCAATCGGCATCGGCGAAGGGTCCGCTCATGGTTCGGCAGACGACGATGAGCGTCCCGGCATCGTAGAAGATATTGAACGCCTGGTCGGCGAGCATCGTCCGGTAACTCTGCTTGAGAGGAATCGCGCCCTCCTTTGCCGCATCGCTCTCGGCTTGCGCGAGCAGCATCGACTTCGCGCGGTCCGAATACCGTTTGAGGACGTCCTTGTTCTGGATGACCACGAAGCCCCACGGCTCCAGATGCATGGCCGTCGGCGCATGCACCGCCGCATCCAGGAGCCGGCGGATCGATTCCTCACCGAGCCGCTCATCCTTGTAGGCACGCACCGCGCGCCGCTGATACATCGCATCGAGGATGCTGCTTTCAGGCTGCTGTCGCGTTGACATGATCGTCGCTCCCGAGAAAAGCTTCGCTCTTAGCTTGTACCTTCGCCCAAAGGATGCATTGACGCAGATCAACCTCGACCGTGCATGCGCGAAGCGGGCCCGTTGCTCCCTTGCGCAAAAAAGAACCCCGCCGCAGCGGGGTCCGTGCTCGTGCGGATCGCCGGACTACTTCCTAGCGCCCAGCTTCGAGAAGAAGGCGTAGTTGTCGTAGGTCGACTCTGCCACGCGGAACCAAAGAAACTCCTCGTCGCGGAACTTCTTCCACGCCGGGTAGATCCGCTTCCAATGCTCGCTCTTCGACATCAGCTCGCCGTACAGCTCGTAGGCCGCCGTCTCGGAAGCCGCCATGACGTCTTTGGGGAACGGGCGCAGCTTGGTACCGCTGGCGACCAGTCGGCGCAGCGCCGGCGGGTTCTGCGCGTCGTACTTCGCCGGCATCCACACGTTGACCTCGCCGCAAGCTGCGGTGAGCGCGGCCTGGTAGGACTTCGGCAACTCGTTCCACTTCTTCTCGTTGACGAGTGCCATGATGATCGGGCCACCCTCCCACCAGCCGGGATAGTAGTAGTAGCTCGCGACCTTGTTGAAGCCGAGCTTCTCGTCGTCGTAAGGGCCGACCCACTCGGCGCCGTCCACGGTGCCCTTCTCGAGCGCAGGGTAGATATCGGGCCCCGCAATCATCTGCGGCACGGCGCCCAGCTTGGCGAGGACCAGGCCGGCCATGCCTCCGATACGAAACTTCAGGCCCTTGAGATCGGAGACGGACTTCACCTCCTTACGGAACCAGCCCCCCATCTGGCATCCGGTGTTGCCGGCTGGGATCGCGATGCAGCCGTAATCCTTGAACAGCGGCGCCATCGCTTCGGCACCGCCGCCAAAGTACCACCAGGCATTGTTCTGCCGCGTGTTCGGCCCGAACGCGACCGAAGTGCCGAGCGCGAACGCGGGGTCCTTGCCGAAGTAGTAGTACGTCGAGGTATGACCCATCTCCACGGTGCCGGCTTGCACGGCATCCAGGACTTGCAGCGCGGGCACGATTTCGCCGGCGGCGAACGTGCGGATCTGGAACTTGCCGTCGGTGATCTCGGCGACCCTCTTGCACACGAGCTCGGCGCCGCCGTACAGCGTATCCAGGCTCTTCGGCCAGCTCGCGGCCAGCCGCCACTGGATGTTCGGTTGCGACTGCGCGATCGCCGGGGCCGCCACGGTGCCCGCGGCGACGCCGACGGCTGCTTTCTTCAGGAACGATCTACGCTGCATTAGGACTCCCACTGTCGGGTTGTTGGGGTGTCGAGCCGTTTTGGTGCGGAAACTCCTCGCTCCGAGCGCCGCACGCGTCCGGTCGAACGGCGGATTCTAATCCAAGCGCAGCCGGCTGCCGGTCGCACGAGATGGACCCCGCGCCGGTCTCGCGGCCCTGTCGGCCAAATCGGATTCCCGTACACTCTCCAGCGCATTCGCGCGCAGATGGGTGACGCGTTGGCCACGAAGGAGCTCAACCAAAACAGGCGTTGGCTCACCGTTCTCGACCGCACGATCGGAGCGGTGAGCGCCGCCGCGCTCGCGCTTGTTCTGCCCGTCTCGCTGCTCCTGTTCCTGCAGTGGCCGCTGCGCGATCTGGTGCAGGCCTATTCCCGCGAAGCCAACGATCTGGCGCAGTGGCTGTTCGCGCTCTACGTCAGCGTCGCGATCACCTATGCGACGCGCATGGGCTCGCACCTCGCCGCCGACGCTGTCGCTCGGCGCTACCCACCGGCATGGCGCGCGCGGCTGTACCGGCTCGCATCGCTTTTCGTCCTGGTGCCGTGGGCGGTCTTCATGCTGTATGCAGCCGGACCGATGGTGTGGCAATCGGTGCTGCAGACGGAACGCTTCCCGGAGACCTACAACCCCGGCTACTTCGTCATCAAGGCGGCGGTGGCGTTGCTCGCACTGCTCGTGCTGCTGCAAGCCCTCGTCGATTTCTTCGGCGAGCGCGAACCCGAGCCGCGCTGATGGAATCCGCAGGCGTCTGGATGCTCGTGGCCGTCGGGCTGGCGATGGTCGCCACCGGTCTCCCCTCCTGGCTCGTGCTGATCGGCGTCGCGCTCGTGTCTTGCGTGATCGGGCTCGCAGCGGGAGCGTTCACCTGGCCGCTGCTCACCGCACTACCGTCTCGCGTGCTGGGGTTGCTGGAGAACGACCTGCTGCAGGCTATGCCGCTGTATGTTTTCCTGGGCGCGCTGCTCAATCGCCTGCCGCTCGCCGAGACCCTGCTTCGAGTCGGTGACCGGGCGCTGAGGCGCACCGGCGCGGGATCTTCGCTCGCCGGGCTGGGGCTGGGCGTCATGCTCGCGCCGATGAACGGCTCGGTCGGGGCAAGCGTGGCGATGCTCACACGGACCGTGCTGCCGCGCCTGGACGCCAGTGGCGTGACGACCGAGCGCGCCGCTGCGCTCGTAACCGTCTCGAGCACCCTGGGGATCGTAGTGCCGCCCTCGCTCGTGCTCATCCTGCTGAGCGACGCCATGCTGCGCGCGCATACCGAAGCGATCAACGTCACGCACAACGCGGCTCGGGTGATCAACACGCAGGATGTCTTCCGCGGCGCACTGGTGCCCGCCGCGATCCTGCTGGCGCTATGCGCGGTGGTGACCTGGGCGACGGTCTCGAAAGCGCAGGCGTCCGGCAGCGCGGGCCGCAGCACCCCGACGGGAGCCGACTGGCTGACGGCGGCCGTCACGTTGCTCCTGATCCTGGCGCTTCTCAGCGCAGTAACGCTCGGCTACCTGTACGCCGTCGAAGCCGCCGCCACAGGCGGAGTGGTCCTGGTGTTGTTCGCTCTGGCGCGCCGGGCACTCTCGTTCTCGGCGCTGAAGGAGGTCCTGCGCGATACGATGGCCGTGACCGGCGCGCTGTTCGCGCTGCTCGTCGGCGCGACCGTGTTCACGCTGATCCTCCGGGCCTTCGGCACCGACCGCTGGGTGACTTCTCTGCTCGCGATGCCGGCTCCGGGTGGTGTCTACGGCCCGGTCCTGGTAGTACTGCTCGTGCTCGGGCTCTGCGCGTTCGTGCTGGACGCCTTCGAGATGATCTTCGTCGTGGTCCCGGTGCTGATCCCGCCGCTGCTGATGCGCGTGCCCGACGCCGTGTGGGTCGCGGTGCTGATCCTGCTGATCCTGCAGACCAGCTTCCTCATCCCGCCGTTCGGCTATGCGGTATTGATGCTTCGCAATCGGCTCGCGCACCCCATCGACGGGAAGCGCTTCGTGCGCGCGCTGTTGCCGTACCTGCTCGCCCAACTCGCCGTGCTCGTGCTGGTGCTCGCATTTCCTGGCTATCTCTGGCGCGACAGCACGACGCTGTCTGCGCCCGCCGCGCCTGCCGCCGGCAAGCGCACCGACGAGGAGCTGGATGAGCTGCTGAGGCGCCAGACGGAGCGGCCGGACGCAGGGGACACAACCGAGCCGCTGGCGCCGACGCAAGAATCGGAGCGCAAACGACGGTAGAACAGAGACACTCATCACGGGCTTCGGCGTCCGTTGTTCTCCGGTATCCCTTCCCTGTTCGTGGCGACAACTCGCGCGCAACGCTCACGCACTCCGATGCAGCCGAGAAGGTCCTCGATGGGCAGGCGGTTCGATGATCGCCGGTCGGTTGAAGCGCATGAGCTTTTCCTCGGGGTCGGTCGGGTTGAGCCGCTCTGCCAGCGCAGCGACGGGTCTGCCGCTCAATTGGGCTACCGCAGTGGAATCGAGACCGTGAGGCCGACGACCTCCGTTCCGGGATTGGTGGTTTGTCCAAGAAGCTTTGCGTTCGAGATATGGTGGTACGCCAATCCGATACGCATGCCATCGGCGAACGCGTACTCGAAGTCGAGACCGGAACGAAACACCACTGGTGGAGAGCCCAGGTCCTTCCCGTCGCCGCGGCTATAGGCTCCGACCGCGAGGCTCGGGGAGATCACCACATGCTCACCGAAATACGTGGCGAAGCGGATTCCCCCGTATCCGTAGAGGCTTCCATCGGTGGTAACGCCGGCGCCGAAGAAGGGACGAAGCTTCCACCACAGGATCGCGCGGCTACGGTACTCGGCACCGAACGCCCCGGCCGGCTGCACATCCTTCACCGCATCGAACGCCCCTGCCTCGAGCGCAAGATAGTTTGGCTCCTCGTGCACGGGACGGTCGATGTAGATCGCCGCGAGCACCAGACCCGCGGTGGCAGCCGCGATGGCCTGCACCTCCGGATCAGCGTGCGCCCGCCCGGCACCGATCAGGGTGCAGCCGACCGCCGCGCAAGCTCCCAGCAGACGTTTCGTCCGCTTCATTGGTCGAATCCGTGTCCCGCGCGATCGCGCCGGCGCCCCCGGCTCGTATTGTATGATTCATGAGTCTGAACTTGTGTGATGCCGTGGCTACCGAACATTTCGACGTGCTGATCATCGGCGCGGGCCTGTCCGGCGTCGGCGCCGGCTGTCACCTGCAGGCCCGCTGCCCCGGCCGCAGCTATCTCATCCTCGAGGCTCGCGATCGCATCGGCGGAACCTGGGACCTGTTTCGCTACCCGGGCGTGCGGGCCGATTCGGACATGTTCACGCTCGGCTACTCGTTCCGCCCGTGGGAAGGAGCGAAGGCCATCGCCGACGGACCATCGATCCTCCAATACATCCAGGACACCGCAAGAGAGTACGGCATCGACCGCAGGATCCGGTTCGGCCACCGGGTCATGCGTGCATCTTGGTCGACGCAGGACGCGCAGTGGACGGTCGAGGCAGAGCGCGGCAGCGAGAGTGAGCTCGTGCGCTTCACCTGCGACTTCCTCCTCGCCTGCGGCGGGTACTACAGCTACTCGGAAGGCTACACGCCCGAGTTTCCTGGCGTGCAGCGCTTCGCGGGGCGCATCGCGCATCCCCAGAGGTGGACCGAAGAGATCGGATACGCAGGCAAGCGCGTGGTGGTGATCGGCAGCGGCGCGACGGCCGTCACGTTGGTGCCGGAGCTCGCGAAGACGGCCGCGCATGTGACCATGCTGCAGCGCTCGCCGAGTTACGTTGTCGCGCGGCCCGCGGAGGACGCGATGGCGAACCGGCTGCGCCGCTACCTGCCGTCGATGCTCGTCCACCAGGCCATGCGCTGGAAGCGCGTGCTGCTCGGCATGTATTTCTTCGACCTGTGCCGGCGCAACCCGGCCCGGGCGAAGCGGTTGCTATTGGGGGGCGTGCGCCTGGCCCTGGGGCCCGGCTACGACGTCTACAAGCATTTCACGCCGCGCTACAACGCCTGGGACCAACGCCTATGCCTGGTGCCGGACGGCGATCTCTTCCGCGCGATCCGCTCCGGGCGCGCCTCGGTGGTGACAGACCAGATCGAAACCTTCACGGAAAAAGGTCTGAAGCTCAAGTCGGGCGCCGAGCTCGAGGCCGACCTGATCGTCACCGCGACCGGGTTGAACCTGCGTGTGTTGAGCGGTGTGCAGCTCACGGTCAACGGGGAACGCGTCGACCTCGCGAAGACGCTCACCTACAAGGGAATGATGTTCAGCGGCGTGCCCAACCTGGCATCGACGTTCGGCTACACGAACGCGTCGTGGACGCTGAAATGCGACCTCACCTGCGAGTATGTCTGCAGGCTGCTCAACTACATGCGAAGGCGAGGGCTGCGCCAGTGCACGCCGCGCAACGCCGACCCCACCCTCACCGAGCAGCCCTGGGTCGATTTCTCTTCCGGCTATTTCCAGCGCTCGCTGCACCTGCTCCCCAAGCAAGGCTCCAGAGCGCCGTGGAAACTCCATCAGAACTATGTGCGCGATATCCTGCTGCTGCGCTTCGGCAGGCTGAGGGATGGCGTGATGGAGTTTTCGAACCCGGGGCCATCCCTGCCCCCTGGACGAGCCCTTATCGAGAACTTGTCGACCTGATGCAGCTGGCTTGCCAAACCAAATGGACCCCAGACAGACAGCCGAACCCGAAGACGCAGGAAAAGAGTGAGCGTCAGATGAAGCAAGGCCAGCGGCCGGCTTCCATGGCGCGGAGGGTAGTGAACTTTGCGAAAGTCCATCGCCGCGTTGCGGCTGTCACCGGCGCCTTGATCGTCTTCCTAACATTTGTCGTCAAGGACGCGGTGCGCGAGCAAGTCAAAGACCTCGTCGACAGCCTTCAATCTGCCGAGGACGTTTTCGAGATCCGGGCACAACATGAAGTGACCGTTGGCCTGCTGAACGGCATTGGTCAGCGCGTTCAGCTAATCTGGCACTCTACACCTGCAGCGAAGGAGTTCCTTCGGAAATACGACAACTCCGGTGTGATCCACGACATCACCGAGAATGCAGACATCATCGAGCAAGAGAGAACCAACCTGGACAATCTGCAACGGTTTATTGCACGATTGCCGAGCAGTGAAACTGATTTGCGAGCGGAAGTCTCGGAGATTCGGAAGCGATGGGCCAAGCATCATGACTTCCATCTGCAGGTCATTGGAAAGATCAACCAAAAGAAGATGAGCGACGATCAGGAGTTCGATGCCATGAGCACGCTTGGACCGGAAAGTGAGGATCTTAACTCCGCCATTCTGGAGCTATCCGAGAGGGCCATCGCCAAATCGGATACGTTGAGGGAGAACGCTGACAAACGTCTGCAAGACTAAGCTTGGGCAAGCTACGTGCTCTATACGGTTGGATGGTCGTTGGGCCTGTTCGGCCGAATATTCGAAGTCGGCGACCTTCCAGAGCCCGGGTGATCTACACGGCACCATTGACAGGTGCTGCTCGCGGAGCCAGCGTGAGCGAGCAGATTTGACGCACTCCTAGACTGCGCAGGAGCCCTCACGAAGCTGTGGGCTGACAGCGGGGAGGTGACCGCGGGGGCTCCCGTGGAGCGCGCGGGCGGCAGTCCCGAACGCGGGTCCCCGTCCCCGAGTGCGCCCGCGCCGCTCCTCATCGGCGCGGATCACGCGCTACTTCTTCCCCGCCGACTTCTTGCGCGCAGGCTTCTTCGCGGTTTTCTTCGCGGCCGGCTTCTTCACCGCCAGCTTTGCCGTCGCAGCCTTCTTGATTAGGCCGACGGCCTTGTCGGCATCGGCGTCGGCCGAGAACCCGAGGATCGCGGAGTACCGCTTCCCGGCGACCTGAGCCACGACGTAGCCGAGATCGATGCCGGCATCGGCGATCGCCTGGGCGATGGTGTGTCCCAGACCGGGGCGGTCGTCTCCTTCCACGAGGAGCGCCGGTGTGGATACGGTCGCGAGGCCGGCGCCGCTGGCCGCCGCCGTCGCCTTCTTGCTGGTGACGGGGAACAGCTCGACCGCCGCTCTGCCCGCGGTACCGCCCAACCGGTAGCCCATCACCAGCCGCAGGTTCGAGCCCGCTGTCGCCAGAGGCGCCAAGATTTTCGCGAGCGCTCCCGGCTTGTCGTCGAGCTCTCCCCGCCACAGATTGATCTTCTTCACGCTAAGCGCCATGACTCTGTCTCCCTGAATTCGTGCCGGCGGCCTTCCCTCGTGCTCCGTGAGATCTCCGCCCTTCGACGGTCCCGTTCCCTGCGGCTCTCGCCGCGAACAGCCTGCGACATGGCGGGGCCGCCAACCCGCCTCGCACTCCAAGTATATGCTCCCGAGGCACGCCTGCATGCACTGCGCCCACTCGAGGTGCTACCGGTGCCCGCCGGGAATTCCCGGCGGCGGCAGTCCCTCGGCGCCCGAGGCGGGCCGGAAGTCGGCCAGGCTCACCGGCGGAAAATAGATCCCCTCCGGTTGGCGCACCCACCACTGTCCTGCAGTGCGCGTGTTCGGCTCGGCGAACCGATAGTCGTAGAGCTGCGCCCGTACATACTTCGGCGGATGCTCCGGAAACGGGTTGGGGCCCAACAAGGCGAGCACGTGCGGACTGCCTTCCAGCAGCCGTTGCAGCAGGCTTTCGAACCAGCGGTTCTCCGACGCACTGCCCAACGCGGCGAACCACATCTGCCAATCGAGGCGAGGCTGATGCGGGATGTTCCACGCGGGCGGGCGCGACGTCGGTCCCGGCTTGTAGCGGAACACGTATTCGCGCCAAAGCTGCCCGTCGTCCGAGCCTTCGATCACGATCTCGGGACGAGCGGTCGTCATCACGGCGAACAGCCCATAGGAGTTGACGAGGAGCAGCGGCGCGAGCGCTTGCGACATCGCGCCGGCCACAGGCAGATCGGTGCGCGTGAAGCGGTGCCAGATCCGATTCAGCCCGACCGGCACGGTGACGAATGCGAGCACGACCGCGACGACCGTTACCGCGCGTCCTACGCGAGGCGCATGGGAGCGCGCCCACGCGACCAGCCGCGCCGGCATCACGCGGCGCAGCGCCGCATCGTCGAACAGGAAGATGCACAACAGCATGCTGAGCAGGTTGAAGAAGTTGTAGTTGCCGGTCAGGATGATCAGCACCTGGAACAGCAGCACGCACCAGGCGAACCCCGCACGCAGCCGACGCGGAGCGAAGACGAGAGATACCAGAACGAGCTCGATGACGAGCGCCGCTGCCGTTCCCCCGATCAGCAACCACTCGGGCAGTCGTGCCGCCACCCAGGCGAGCGGCGAAGGCAGCGGCTGGGTCCAGAAGTGATACTCGAGCGCCGTCAAGTCGCGCCACGTCGGATCGCCGGAGAGCAGCTTCACCGCTCCAGCCAGGAACAGATAGCGGAACAGCAGCCAGCGGTAGAGCCAGACCACGATGCGCGAGCCGGCGGTGAGAAAGATCGCGAGGAATCCGCTCTCGAGCAGCAGCAAATCCCACTGGAAGCTCAGGAACTCCTGCCCGGCGTAGACATAAGAGAGGTAGAGCGCGAACAGCGCGATCAACGCAGGCCGCGTCCAGATGCCCACTGTGACGAGGATGCCGAGTAGCGCACCTACGATCGTGCCGGCGAGCAACACGCCGTCGGAGGCATTCAGCCAGAATAGGGTAGGCAAGGCCCAGATGGCTTCGTTGCCCAGCGCTTCGCGTGCGGCGTGAAGATAGTCGCGAAGCGGCAGAACGCCGTCATGGCCCACCAAGCCCAGGATCTGCACGCCGAGCGAGGCGAACGCCGCGACATAGATCGCGCCGAGCAAGCGCAGGGACACCCAGCTCACGAGCTCGTAGCGCTCCGGTTCGAGCGCCGGCCCCCATAAGAAACGGGTCACGTCGTAGAGCAGCTCGCGCCGCCGCGCGAAGAACGCGTAGGCCGATTCGCTCGCTGCCGAGAACCCGGGCAGATAGCGGTACAGCCACCACCATGCACCGCGCCCGGGCGCATGGCGAAGCACACGGTAAGTCGCGGCCGCGCCCGAATAAACCTGTCCGTCCGGCTCGATGAGCTGGACAGCACGCGGGAACGCTTCGGGTGCGACCTGGGGGAAGTCCGCCGCCGCCTCCTGATACGGACGGTAGATGACGCGGTCGTTCGTGAGCCCCTGCCAGTAGCTCACCCAATAGCGGCAGATGCCGCAATCGCCGTCGTACACCAGCGTGGGGCGGGTCTCAGACATGGACCTGGAGGCTCGTTCTTGCGTGGCGCCCGGGCGGAAACAAGAGGCGGCTCGCATCGGGTCCGCCCGACGCAGCGCTCGAGTGCCGCGGAGCCGCTGGCGCGCGACCCAGCGCGGCTACAGCACCAGATCGCTAGCCGGATCGATCAGATGCAGATGGCTCAAGTCGGCGCTGAGCTTCACCGGCCGGCCGGGCTCGGCTGCGGTGCTCGGGTCCACGCGGGCGCACACCTCGTCACCGTTGACACGGAAGTACACCAGCGTCTCCATGCCCATGGGTTCGACCACGTCCGCCGTCACCGTGAACTCGTGGCGATCGGTCCGATCCTGGTTGCGCGGGTCGGTGATGTGCTCGGGCCGCAGCCCGAACACGAGCTGCTTGCCCACATGCGGCTGGTAGTGCGCGGCACGGCTCTCCGGCACCGGAAAAGACAGCGCTTCCGTAAAACGTACGCTCATGCCCGCGCCGTTCTGCTCCAACCGGCAGGGCAGGAAATTCATCGCAGGCGAGCCGATGAACCCGGCCACGAAGCGCGTGCGCGGGCTGTGGTACAGCTCCTGCGGCGGGCCGATCTGCTCGATGTTGCCGGAGTTCATGACCACGACCCGATCGGCCAGCGTCATCGCCTCCACCTGATCGTGCGTGACGTACACCGTGGTGGTCCGCACCTGCTGATGAACGCGCTTGATCTCGATGCGCATCTGCACGCGCAGCTTGGCGTCCAGGTTGGACAGCGGTTCGTCGAACAAGAAGACTTTCGGATGGCGCACGATGGCACGCCCCATCGCGACGCGCTGGCGCTGCCCGCCGGAGAGCTGCTTGGGCCGGCGGTCGAGCATCTCCATCAGGCCGAGGATGCGCGCCGCCTCCTCCACGCGCTGGCGGATCTCGGCGCGCGGCGCGTGGCGCAGGCGCAAGCCGAAGGACATGTTCTCGAACACCGTCATGTGCGGGTACAGCGCGTAGTTCTGGAACACCATCGCGATGTCGCGGTCCTTGGGCGGCACGTCGTTGACCAGCGTGCCGTCGATGTAGATCTCGCCGGCGGAGGCCTCCTCCAGGCCCGCGATCATGCGCAGCGTGGTGCTCTTGCCGCAGCCCGAGGGGCCTACCAGCACCACGAACTCCTTGTCCGGGATGTCGAGATCGATGCCGCGCACCGCCTCGACTTCGTCGAATCGCTTCACCACCTTGCGCAGTGCGACATCAGCCATTGCTCATCTCCGGTTTCGCACCGCGCGAGCGCGCGGCCCTCCCTTGTTCCGCCAGATTCTCACGCCGCCCACCGCGCTATCCCTTCGTCGCGCCCGCGGTGAGCCCCGCGATGTAGTAGTCCATGAGAAACGCATAGACGACGAGCGGCGGCGCCGCGGCCATCAGCGCGCCGGCCATCAGCATGCCCCACTCGTAGACGTCGCCGCGGATCAGGCTCGTCACCGTCCCCACCGTGAGCACCTGTTGATCCCCGCTGTAGAGGAAGGCCATCGGGTAGATGAAATCCGACCAGGAGACGGTGAAGGCGAAGATGGTCGCCGCGATGATGCCGGGCAGTGCAACGGGGATGAAGATCTTGAGCAGCAGCTGCATGTACCCGGCGCCGTCGATCAGCGCGGCTTCGTCCAGCTCCTTGGGGATGCTCGAGAAATAGCCGATCATGATCCACGTGCAGAACGGGATCGTGAGCATCGGGAAGACCAGCACCATCCCCCAGTAGGAGTCGAGCAGCCCGAGCGAGCGCACGATCTGGAACATCGGGATGAACAGCAGCGACTCGGGGATCAGGTAAGTGAGGAAGATCCCGGTGGCGAACACCCCCGAGCCCCAGAAGCGCATGCGCGCGAGCGAGAACGCGGCCAGGATGCTCACCACCATGGTGATCGCCACCGAGCACAGCGTCACGATCACGGTGTTCTTGAAGAAGGTCGGGAACAGCGTCTTGGTCAGCAGATCGAGGTAGTGCCTGAGCGTCACTCCGTCCGCGATGAACCAGGGATTGCTCGACAGGTGCGCGACCTCGACGTTGCTCTTGAGCGAGGTCACGATCATGTAGTACGGCGGCGCCAGAAAGAAGATCGCGAACAGGATCAGGCAGACGTAGGACAAGATCAGCGCCCAGCGCCGATTGCGCTTGAGGCTGCCGCGCAAGCTCAGGCGCCGCGGCTGCGCCACGTCCATGGTGGCCGCGGTCATCCGATCTCCCGGCCGCGCTTGCGCACACCGCGCAGGATGAAGAACGCCGCCACGCCCAGCACCGGGAACATGAACAGGGACACGGCCGCGCCCAGCGGGATGTCGCCCGAACGGATGCCGAGCATGAAGGCATAGGTCGCGAACACGTGCGTGGTATTGCGCGGCCCGCCCTGCGTGAGGATCTGCACGATGTCGAAGTTCGCGAAGGTCACGATGAGCGAGAACAGCACCGTGATCGCGATGATGTTGCGCATCATCGGCAGCGTGATGTGCCAGAAGCGCTGCCACGCGTTGGCCCCGTCGATCGCCGCCGCTTCGTAGAGCTGCTCGGGCACGGACTTGAGCGCGGCGAGATACATGATCAGAAAGAACGGGGCGCCATACCACACGTTCACCAGGATGACCGAGGCGCGTGCCCAGCCGGGCGCGCTGAGCCAGGGCACGTCCGTGCCGCCGAACCACTGGATCAGCCAGTTGAATGCGCTATGGGTCGGATCGAACAGCCACCACCATCCGAGCGACGACAGCGCGAGCGGCATCACCCACGGGACGAGCAGCATCCCGCGCCACTTGCGCTGGCCTTTGCTCGGCAGGTTGTTGACCAGGTGCGCGGTGACGAGCCCGATGAGCGCCTTGAACAGCACCGCCGTCACGGCGAAGATCGCCGACTGTTCCACCACCATCCAGAAGGTGTCGCGCGAGAACAGGAACGCGAAGTTTCCGAAGCCCACGAACTTGGTCTGCGTCTTGTTCAGCAGCGCGAGGTAGATCGAGTAGCACGCCGGGTATACGACCAGGCTCAGCACCGCGAGGATCAGCGGCAAGCACAGGAGGAAGGCGATCGTGGAGCGGCGCCGGGCGAACCGCCGCAACCGGCCGGACGCGGGCTTGCGCCGGCTCAACGTGCGCGTGGAGGGTTCGAACAGCGGTTGAGCGATGTCTGCCATGTGGCAGTCTCCTCCCCTGTGGCGCGCTCAGCGGCCGCGTAGTGCGCGGAATTCGGTTCGTGACCGGAGCAGCGCCATCGATGTCTCGGCTCGCGATTCGCCCGTCGCGCTCAAGTGCGCAAGTAGCCTTCCAGCTCGTTGGCCGCCCACTTGATCACCGCGTCGATCTTCTCGCCGCCCTGCGTGACCTTGCCCACCATCACGGTCTGCAGCGACTGGTTGTAGATCTGCGCCGCCACGTCGGGGCGGGCCGGATAGCCGGTGATGTTGGCCTGCTCGTCGTCACGCGGCGGATAGTTGTACACGGTGCCGAGCGGGGGGGACACCGTCCGCCAGGTATCGAAGTCGTAGAAGGTCTTGAACGTGGGCAGATCGTATCCGTCCGAGGAGGCCACCATCCGGCGCGCCTGCTCCTTCTCCGAGATCCACAACAGGAAATCCTTGCCCGCGGACTTGTTCTTGGAGAAGCTCCACAGCCCGTAGAACCAGGGCAGGTACGGCGCGAAGCGTCCCGCCGGTCCGCGCGGCGAGTCGTGCGTCCAGCATTGCTCGGCCACTTTGATGTTGTCGCGCTTGGCCACGGCCCAGGCGCTGGGCGGGTTCATGATGCCGGCGCCCTTGCCCGAGATCAGCCAGCGGTTGTTGCCGGCGTCGTCCCAGGCATAGACTTCCTTCGGGCTCACCGCCATCAGCTTGGTCAGATACTCGAGCGCCGCGCGCGTCTCATTGGAGTCGACCTTGATGGTGTCCTTCTGGTCGATCATGACGGTGCCGAAGGCACGAAAGCACGCGCCGACCCAATCGATCGCATCGCTGGTCTGCCCCATGGGCAGGCCCACCGGATACCCGGCCTTGTAGAGCTTCTGCGCGCTGGTGAGATACAGGTCCCAGGTCCAGCTCGCGATCAGCGCCGGGTCGCGCTTCTCGCCCAGCGGGAAGATCTTCACCAGGTCCACGCCGGCGTACTTCTTGTACAGGTCGATCCGGGAGCAGCAGGTCTTGACCTGGGTACCGGGCGTGGCCGGCACGCCCTTCCAGTGGCCGTCCGGCTTGGCGAGGTACTCCGCCATCGGATTGGGCGGACCGTAGCGCGCGGTCAGCTCCTTCATGACGTCGTCCACCGGCTCGAGCACGTCGCGATGGACGGTGACCTGCCAGGCGCGATGCGGCAGGATGTCATGCCCCGCGCCGGCCTGCGCTTCGGCGCTGCCGGTGAGCAGGTCCTTGTCGCCCTGGGAAGTGATGAAGTCGAGGCTCAGCTCGACGTGGTTCTTGGCGGCCCAGTCCTCGCAGAGCTGTTTCATCGTCTGCGTCGCGCCGGGGACCCAGTGGTCCCAGAGTCCCAGCGAGAGCTTGCCTGCCGCATGCACGCCCCGCACATAAGGCGCCGTGATCGCGGCGACTGTGGCCGCGGCTGCCCCCTTGAGCAGCTTACGGCGTGTGGTGCCCGTCTGCTCCATGGCGTCTCCTCCTCGTGATGCCGGGCCCCCAACACCGGCTAGAACCCGTCAACCGCTTGTTCGAATCGCCAGCGCGCTTGCGCCGGAGGCAAGCGCCGGGTCAGCCCGCTTGCGCCGCCCGTGCTCTACTTGTTCTTTGTCCACCAGTATGCAAGGAAATTCCCCTGGTGCCAATCCGCGATGCAGACGCTCGCGCAAACACTCACGCAGCGCCGGTCTAGCGGCATCACGGCCCCGACCGTCACACCCGCGCCGACGCGGATTGCATCTGGTCCGCGGCGCGCCGGATCCGCGCCGCGGCGAGGTAGCGCTCCAGCGCCTGGCGGCCACCCGAGCCCAGGCGCAGCCCCAGCTTGCTGCGCCGCCAAAGAATGTCGTCGGCACGGCTCGCCCACTCTTGCCGGATGAGGTAGTCCACCTCCCGCGCCGTAAGCCCGGCGCCGAAATGCTCGCCGAGGTCCTCGGGGGTGCGCGCGCCGGCCAGCAGGTCCGAAGCGTGCGTTCCATGGCGGCGCACCAGCCCGCGCACCCATTCCGCCGGAATGCCGGGATGCCGCGGTTGCAACGCGAACTGCAGTGCCTGGACACCTCCGGCCGGAAAGCTTCCCCCAGGCAACGCCGTCTGCGCAGTCCACTCGGGGCCCATCGACGCGAAGAAAGGAGCGAGCTTGCGCATGACCCGCTCGGCGAGCCGCCGGAACGTGGTCAGCTTGCCCCCGAAGACCGACACCAGCGGCGCGCCGCCGGCCGAACGATGGAGCGTGAGGCGATAGTCACGCGTGACTTCGGAAGCGCGCTTCACACCGTCGTCATAAAGCGAGCGCACGCCGGCAAAACTCCACACGATGTCCCCGGGATGCACGCTGGAGGAGAGGTAGCGGTTGACGGCCCGGCACAAGTACTCCACCTCTTCGTCCGAGATCTCGGGCGACCCGGGCATGTGCTCCAGCGCGATGTCGGTGGTCCCGATCAGCGTGAATGCGTCCTCGAACGGCAGCACGAACACCACGCGGCCGTCGTCGTTCTGCAAGAGGAACGCAGCGTCCCCCGGCCAGCGCCGCGGCACGACGATATGGGAGCCTTTGACCAAGCGCACCTTCGGCCCGGCTTCGATCCCTGCGCCGTCCAGCACCGCGCTCACCCACGGGCCGGCGGCATTGACCACGGCTCGCGCGCTCACCTCGGCGCGCTCGCCCGCGGCGCTCTCCAGCCGGATGCGCCATGTCGGCCCCGAAGAGTCCAGTCCCACGCATCGAGTGTGCGTCAGCACCGCTGCACCACGGTCCGCAGCGTCGCGCGCGTTGACCACCACCAGCCGCGCGTCATCTACCTGGCAATCCGAGTACACGAAGCCGCGCGTGAGCTCGCCGCGCAAAGGGTTTCTTTCCCCTGCGGCGAGTGTGACGGAGCGGCTCGGCGACAGCACGCGTGCTCCACCCAGGGTGTCATAGAGCCAAAGACCGATGCGGATCTGCCATGCAGGGCGCGTCTGGTGCGCGCAGGGAAGAACGAACTCGAGCGGCCGGACCAGGTGCGGCGCGATTCGCAGCAGGGTCTCCCGTTCGTGCAGCGATTCGCGCACGAGCCGCAGCGCGCCCCGCTCGAGATAGCGCAGGCCTCCGTGGGCCATCTTGCTGCTCGCACTCGACGTAGCGCCGGCTAGATCGCCCTGCTCCACCAGCATCACCCGCAGTCCGCGGCCCGCTGCATCGCGAGCGATCCCCGCGCCGTTGATGCCGCCGCCGATGATCAGTAGATCTACATCGAGGTCGCTCGCCATGTGGGCATTGTGACACGGGGTTCTGGCAGTCTCGGCGTCCTCCACACGCGCTCCCATCTCTACGAGACGATCCCCTCGCGCTTCGCATCAGCACCCGGAGCCCGTGCGCCCGCAACGGACCGGCCCGCATGCTGCACGGGACGCTCGCTCGCAGCGCCTGCCGCAGGCCCTATGCGCTGACCAGCGGTTAGGCCCCGTTGAACTCCAACAGCTCGGAGGGCCCTGCATCAGACACGAGCCTGGCCGAGACCGGGAACAGCGGCCTCGACCAGGTTGGTTGGAGAAGCGCGAATCCCGTCTCCGGCCGGAAGAGCGTTCGGTCGATCGCGGCCTGAAGAGCGCCCTTAGAGAGAGAATCGAAGCCGCTGGCGCTCAGCCGGGATCATGCGGTCGACCGCCGCCGCCCGAGGGCGAGACCTGGCGATCCTCCGCTCCGAAGTCTCGCGCCGTGTCAGCGGAGAACCCGGCCAGGTTCTCCGGGAATGCTATCTACCGATCTGCTGGCTGACGGCGTTCTCCTGCCGGTTCAGCACGGCTTGCTCCTGCTTGGTGATGTGACCGCCGTTCTGGCTGGCCATGTCACGCTCTTCCTGGCGGATCTGGTGGTCTTCGCGGTGCAGCTGATGCGCTTGCTGCTTGGTGATCTGCCCGTTGCGCAGCTCTTTGTTGATCCGGCGGTCCTGATTCGCCAAACGCTTATTCACCTCATGCCGCCGCGGGTGCTCCTTGCCCCACTTCGATTCGGCCATGGCGCTTGCAGCGGTCCCGCCGACTAATGCCATCATCATCACCATCACGATATGCTTGCGCTTGAACATGACGCTTCTCCACTGAGTTGGTTGAACACTGAGCCCGGTTCGGGTTCCGGCCTGAAAATCTGCGCGGTCGAGCGAGTCGAACCCAGGCGATGAGCCCGCGCGTCGCAACGCAAAAGCCGTACCGGCCGAAGCGAAAACGGGCATGCGACCTTACACGAGCCTTGCGATCGGCCGATCTTGGGAGTGCGTCATTGGACTCGGCGGCGGGCTCCCGCTGCCCGGCAGGTCCTCACACGGGCGCTGCCGGCACAGCCGGAGATCCCGCCGTGCTCATTGTTGCGGCTGCGGCGCCTGCTGGGGCTGCGGAGCGCTCTCCTGCGGCGGCTTCCCTGCACCCTGCTGATGGTGCCGCTCATGCATGGCTTTGCGCGCCGCCTTGAGCTCCGCCGGCGAGATCGTGCCGTCATGGTCGGTGTCGATCTGGTCGAAGTGCTTCGCGAGCCGAGGGGCGTTCGCCTCCGCCTCCTGGCGGCTGATGGTGCCGTCACCGTCCGTGTCGACCTTCTTGAACCACTCGTCCGCCCGCTGCTTCATCTTCGCGCGGCATTCCTCCGGGTTCTGCTTGCACCACTCGCGCATCTGCTGGCGCTGTTCCTGGGAGGGAGCGCCGGGCTGGTCCTGAGCCGCCGCCATTTCCAACCCGAGCCCCAGCGCGAGCAGCGCCACCGTCCCCATTCCCATCTTGCCTCTCGTGATCATCGTTTCTCTCCTGTTCGTCTGAGATCCATACCTGGCGCGTGCACGCTTGTTTCCCACGCGCCCCACTTCATTCAGCGGTTTCCCGCGCCGCCCGGCTGCAACCAGGCCGCCGTGCCCAGACCCAAGTACGCCTGGTAGGGCAAGCTGCGAGGGACTCCTGTACGTCGTTTTTGCGCCGATAACGGTCTAGGTAGGCCGCGCCCGGGGTCGCCGAGCCCGCTCGCGGGCAGAGGCCGTCGGACCTCATTGTTGCCCGGCGCTCGAACCTGATCGAATAACGCGGCGCTGGCGCGCTCGTTTACGCAGGCAGCGCAAGATGGTTGTGATGTACGGAAACAATTGTAACCAGTCGTTTCAGAACCGAGCGGTGCGGAAGCCCGTTGCATTGCCGTCGATCGGGCCCCGGCCTCAACGAGCGTAGCGGTCATGGCTGACCCGAAGAGCAACTTGCTCGTAGTGGACGACGACCTGCGGCTGCGCGACGTGCTGCTTCGCTATCTCACCGACCAGGGCTTCGGGGTGCAGGCCGTACAGGACGGGCGTGGCGTGGACCGCGTGTTGGAACAGGAGCGCGTGGACGTGCTCGTGCTCGACCTCATGCTCCCGGGTGAGGACGGCTTGTCCATCTGCCGGCGGCTGCGCGCTGCGAACAACGACATCGGCATCGTCATCCTGACGGCGAAGGGCGACGACGTGGACCGGATCGTCGGTCTGGAGATCGGGGCCGACGACTACCTCGCCAAGCCGTTCAATCCGCGCGAGCTGGTCGCTCGCATCAATGCTGTGCTACGGCGCCGAAAAGCCCCTGTGCCCGGCGCGCCGCTGCCCTCGGCTGGCCCGATCCTGTTCGGCTCCTGCGCGCTCGATCTCACAGCGCGGACGCTGACCCGGGACGGGCTGCCGATCCAGCTCACCACCGGCGAGTTCGCGCTGCTCAAAGTCCTCGTCGACCATCCGCACCAGCCGCTCTCACGCGAGAAGCTCATGGAGCTCGCACGCGGACGGGACCGTGAGCCGTTCGACCGCGTCATCGACGTGCAGGTCTCGCGGCTGCGCAAGCTGATCGAAGAGCGTCCGTCGGCGCCGCGCTTCATCCAGACCGTATGGGGCGTGGGCTACGTCTTCGTGCCCGACGGCGCACAGTAACTCGGCCCTGGCGATGACGCGGGAATGATCACTCCGTGGCCGCGCTCGCTGCTATGGCGCACGGTGCTGCTGATCGCCGCACTGCTCATCGCGGCCCAGCTCACCGCACTGCTGCTGGTCCGGCTCTCGGATCGTGGGCCGCGTGCGGAGGAGGGCGCGCAGCAGGTCGCGAGCATTGTTCAGCTGGCGCGCGCAGCGCTCACCAGCACGGCTCCGGACAAACGCCGGGAGCTGCTCGCGCAGCTCACTGCACGCGAAGGCATTCGCATCTACGCCGAGGGAGAAGGCGATCCGCCGGAGATCGCCTCGCAGGCATCTTGGCTGCCGCTGCTGCAGGACGAGCTGCACCGCTCGCTCGGTCCCGCTACGCGCTACCGGTTCGTGCCGTCGCATGGCGGGAATCTGTGGGTGAGCTTCTCGGTCAAAGGCGACCACTTCTGGGTCGTCGTCCCGAGCAGGCAACTCGAGCACCCGTTTCCATTGCGATGGCTTGGGTGGGTTACCGCAGTGCTCGCGTTCGCCATGTTCGGCGCCTATGCTCTGGTTTCCCGGATCAATGGTCCGCTGCGCGCGCTGGCCGGAGCCGCCGTGCGGCTGGGACGAGGAGAGGCAGTCGATCGATTGCACGAGGATGGACCCGCGGAGATCCGCGCCCTGACCCGTGCCTTCAACCAGATGGCCACCGATCTCGCCCACCTCGACGCGGACCGCACACTCATGCTCGCCGGGGTGTCGCACGATCTGCGCACCCCGCTCTCGCGGCTGCGGGTCGAGCTCGAGATGTTGTCGCCCGACACGCCAGGCAGGACCGCCATGATCCAGGACATCGAGGACATGGACGCGGTTCTCGGCCAGTTCCTCGCTTACGCGCAGGGGAGCACGTCCGAGCGCGAGAAGACCGTCGAGCTCAACGCGCTGGCGCAAGCGGCCACGGAACGGTACGAGCGCATGGACAAGAGGATCATGCTGGACCTGGGACAGGTGCCACCACTGCCCTTGCGACAGACGGCGATGACCCGCGTCATCACCAATCTCCTCGACAACGCGTTCAAGTACGGCCGGCGAGCCGAACAACCGGCGGCAGAGGTCACGCTGCGGACAGCACGCGAGCGCGATCGGATCTGCGTCAGCGTCCTAGACCGCGGTCCGGGGATCCCCGAGTCGGAGCTCGCCCGCCTCAAGAAGCCCTTCACGAGGCTCGACAGTTCGCGGTCGAACGCCGCCGGCTCGGGCCTAGGTTTGGCCATCGTGGACCGCATCGCGCGCCAGCACGGGGGCCGCCTCTGGCTGACCGCGCGGGCCGGCGGGGGCTTGGACGCGACCGTAGAGCTCCCGATCCAGAAAGCGTCGGTCTGAGTCGTACAGCTGGCGGCTGCTCGCCTGCATCAAGGTGTCGCGGGCGTCTCCGCCGCGAGCCAGTCCCGTGTTGCCTGCTTCGCTTGCGGGCCAGAAGGGAGCGCGGCCACCTCCTCGACATCGCTCAGCGTACCCTCGATGAGGTCTCCGCCGGGCGTCTGCTCCGGCTCGAGGCTCAGCGTGAAGGTCCGATTGCGGAACCGCGCCAGCTCGGGAGGCGATACGACAAGCGCCTTCGACTGGAGCACGCCGCCTTCCGCGGCGTCCAAGCGGATCGCGAGCGTGTTGACGTTGGCGAAGCCGGCGCGGAACGGCCATGCCGGAGTGTTGGAGAAGAGAACCTCGTCGCGCCGCGCATCGCCGCCGACATGGACAACTGTCTCCACGACTTCTTGCGTGCGCCCTGTCAGCGTCCCGACCCGCAGCCACATCCCCACCCCGGCTCCACGTACACCGAACGTGCCTTCAGTGGCGGAATCGGCGGTGGCGTCCGGAGCGTCGGTGTCGAAGGTGACCAGGATGTCGACCTGTTGGCCCGCTTCCACCGTCGGGCTGGTGGAGAGCTCAACGGTTCCGGTGAAATGCCAGGTCACCGGGTCGCACCAGGCGCTCCCCGCCCACACGAGCGCCGCCGCCGCGAGGCTGCAGCATCGGAGTAAGTGAGCAACCCGGGACATCTCTAAGGACGCGAACGCCTGCGGCCGGAAGCCTTCAACGCGTTCGATCCGTTTTTCGCGTGCGAGTTTCCGGCTCCGGCGCGATTGGATCGCGCGGTCGCGCGTCTCGAGCGGGCCCGCAGCCCACGTGCCGCTGCAGCTATACTCTCCCAGCTCCAAGCGAGGCCCCTGCCGCCCGCGACATGCTGCCACCCACCGCACTGCCCTGAGAGGACCGGCCGATGAAAGCCGCCGAACTGCTGGTCAAGTGTCTCGAGAACGAGGCCGTGGAATTCATCTTCGGCCTGCCCGGCGAGGAGAACATCGACGTCATGGATGCGCTTCTCGACAGCCAGATCCGGTTCATCACCACGCGCCACGAGCAGGGAGCGGCGTTCATGGCGGATGTCTACGGACGGCTCACCGGGAAGGCCGGCGTGTGCCTGTCCACCCTCGGCCCGGGCGCGACCAACCTCATCACGGGGGTAGCCGACGCAAACATGGACCGCGCGCCGATCGTAGCGATCGCGGGGCAAGGCGCGACCACCCGCATGCACAAGGAAAGCCATCAGATCCTGGATCTCACCAGCCTGTTCCGTCCGATCACGAAGTACGCGGCGCAGATCCGCGAGCCGGAGATCGTGCCGGAGATCGTGCGCAAGGCCTTCAAGGTCGCGCAGACGGAGAAGCCGGGTGGCGCCTTCATCGACTTCCCGGAGAACATCGCAGAGAGCAGCGTGGATAAATCTCCCATCGAGGTGCAGAGTGCGTATACCTCCGCGCCGCCGGAGTTCAAGATCGAAGAGGCCGCACGCATCATCTCGCGGGCGAACTGTCCGGTCATCCTGGCGGGCAATGGGGTGATCCGGCAGGGTGCCACCGAGTCGCTGGTCAGCTTCGCGGAGCTGCTTCGCATCCCGGTGGCGAACACGTTCATGGCGAAGGGGGTGATGCCGTTCTCGAGCGAGCTGTCGCTCGGCACCATCGGCTTGCGTGCACGCGACCTGCCCTGGTTCGCATTCGCCAAGGCGGACGTCGTGATCTGCGTGGGCTACGACATGGTCGAGTACCATCCGGAGATGTGGAACCCGGCCGGCGACAAGACGATCGTGCATGTGGATGCGCTGCCCGCCGAGGTCGATGAGCGCTATATCGTCGCCGTCGGCGTGCTCGGCGATATCGGCGAGGGCCTGCGCGGCGTCGCGCTGCGAACCAAGCCGCATTCGGCCTCTCCGCTCAAGGCGCTGCGCCGCGCGATCGTGGAGGACCGCATGCTCTACGCCGAGGACCAGGGCTTTCCAGTGAAGCCGCAGAAGATCCTGTGGGATCTGCGCAAAGTCCTGGAGCCGGCCGACATCGTGATCTCCGATGTCGGCGCACACAAGATGTGGACCGCGCGCCAGTACCCCGCCGAGCTGCCCAACACCTGCATCATCTCCAACGGGTTTGCCGCCATGGGCATCGCGGTGCCGGGCGCGATCGCCGCCAAGCTCGCCTTTCCGGAGCGAAAGGTCGTGGCCGTCACCGGCGATGCCGGGTTCTTGATGAACTCGCAGGAGATCGAGACCGCGGTCCGCGCCAAGACCCCGTTTGTGGCGCTGATCTGGAACGACTCGGAGTACGGGTTGATCACGTGGCATCAGCTCCGGCATTTCGGGCGCACGAGCCACATCGCGTTCGACAACCCGGACTTCGTCAAGTACGCGGAGAGTTTCGGGGCGAAAGGCTACCGCGTGGAGAAGACTGCGGACCTCGTGCCGACGCTAAGACGGGCGCTCGCCGACGACACGGTGGCCGTCGTCGACTGCCCGGTCGACTACCGCGAGAACATGAAGCTCACGCAACGGCTCGAGACCCTCGTGTCGCCGGTTTGACTCGCGGACTCGCCCGGGCAGCGCATTGCGCGTACATGCGGATACTCCTGGCCACGGACCCGGCGGTAGCCCTGTCGTCGCGACGGCGGGGCCACCTCTCGCCGGATCCAGTTGCGGCTGAGCGCCCGCTCCCCGAGCAGGATGCGGACGCGTCGTATCGTATGGGAGACTCGGATGACCAACCCACAGCACAACGAGCTGATCCTAGACCAGTTCACCCGCCAGGCGGTGCCTTTCTCCACCGCGAAGACGATCGCCGACGAAAAGGCGCTGCGCCTGCTGGTCGAGCTCAGCGAGGCCGCGGCGGAGGATACGGTACTGGACGTAGCCTGCGGCGGCGGGCTCGTGGTGTGTGCATTCGCAGCCGCCGTGCACCATGCCACGGGCATCGACGTCACGCCGGCGATGCTCGAGCGCGCTCGCGCCCTGGCGCGGGACAAGGGCTTGCGCAACGTGAGCTGGGACCTCGGTGATGTCACGTCGCTCCCCTACCCCGACGCCAAGTTCACCGTCGTGGTTTCGCGCTTCACTTTCCATCACTTCCTCGATCCATTGGCCGTGCTCGAGGAGATGGTTCGCGTGTGCACACCAGGCGGCCGCGTACTCGTCTGCGACGTGACGGCCTCCGACGATCTGGGCAAAGCCGCCGAATTCAACCGGATGGAGATCCTGCGCGATCCATCGCATGTGCGCGCGATGCCCGAATCCGAGCTGCGCGGGCTGTTTCGCACTGTCGGGTTGCCCGAACCACGCGCAGCCTCGTACGAGTTGCGCGACGAGCTCGAGAATCTGCTGCGCCGCTCGTTCCCCAACCCGGGAGACGCCGACAAGATCCGCGGGATCTTTCGCGGCTCCGCGGACGACGATCGGCTCGGCATCCCGGTGCGGCGGGAAGGCACGGAGCTGCACTACGCGTACCCCGTCCGCGTGCTCTGCAGCCGGCGCCCGTGAACTCACATCCTCGCGCTGTACGGCCCGCGGGTGCACAGAGCCTAAACGCCGCCCCTCTTTGAACCGCGCCTCGTCCGGCAGGGATCAACCGAGTGGCCAAACACGGGAGATCGAACATGCATCGCGGCGTTCTGGATCTGGTCCTGCTCTCGCTACTGACGGCGGGCCCTACGCCTGTCCTGAAGGGCTGCGGCGGGGGTGGGATGGGCCGAATGGAGGGGGGGCCGGCAATCGGTGTCACGCCAGCGGGCGGCGTGGAGTTCGCCAGCGGGATGCGCCGCAGCCAAATGGCGCCGGAGCAATCCGGATGGGCTCGGCAGGATAAGCGACGCAGCGCATAGAGCCCGCTCGAGCGCGCCTCATCGGGCGGCTCTCGGCGGAAAGTCAGAGACGGAGCGATCGAGCCGAAGCGCACCTGGTCGAGGCGCAGCCGGCGCATTGCCACGTCGGCCACTGCGGCAGCCAGAGAAGCCGCGCCAGACGATCCTCGCGCCAGGGGATGGTACCCTTAGCGGTACGACATCCGCGAAGCTGCAAGCCAAGGGGGACCCGACGATGCACATCTTGATCCTGCACGGCCCGAACCTCAACCTGTTCGGGCGGCGTGAACCGCATATCTACGGCACGATGACGCTGGGAGAGATTGATGCCAAGCTCCAAGCGCTGGCATCCGAGCTCGGTGCCCGGCTCACGACGGTGCAGTCCAATCACGAAGGCGTGCTCATCGACACCCTGCACGCCCACATCGACGACGCCGACGGTGCGGTGCTCAACCCGGGCGGGCTCACACAACACAGCGTGTCGCTGCACGACGCGATCAAGGCGATGCCGTTTCCGGTGATCGAGGTGCACATGTCGAACCTCGCCGCGCGGGAGCAGTGGCGGCATCATTCGATCATCTCGCCGGCCGCGAAGGCCACGGTGCAGGGACTGGGCTGGCGCTCCTACACCTCGGCGTTGCGCGCGCTGGTCGAGATGCACGGCGACGCCAAGCGCTGAGGCGGGCCAAGCGAGGTCACCTCGCGGAGACTGCACGGTTCGACGCGGCGGAAGCGCGCGAGCGCTTCGCTTGACTTTCGGCGTTGGAGGATGCTTCGACCGATCCTCGTCGGCGATCCGCCCCCGCCTGCAAACTTCGAGTCCGTTCAGGTTCTCGCCGCGCCGCCTCGCGCCGTTGCCGGCTCGGACGACACCGGCTCGCCCGCCGCGCGCTGCTCCAGCCACCCGGCGAGCTCCGCTTTCACGCGTTCGATCACTGGCGCCCAGTCACCGTGCTGCCGTTGCCGGAACAGCCTCAGCGTCGGGTACCAGGGGCTGTCCGCGCGCTCCAGCATCCAGCGAAAGTCCTGCGCTTTGGCGATCAGCCCCCAGACCGGCCGGCCCAACGCACCGGCGAGATGCAGCACCGCCGTATCGACGCATACGAGAAGGTCCACGTGATGCAGGATCGCCGCCGTGTCGAGGAAATCCTGTTGTAACGGCGACAGGTCGCGCATACGTCGCTGCAGGCGAAACGCGGCGAGTTGTGCGCACGCCTCCCCGAACTGCAGCGACACGAACTCGACCCCCGGCAGCTCCACCAGCGGCGCAAATGCGCTGAGCGGGATCGAGCGATTGTGGTCGTTGTTATGCTCCGCGTTGCCCGCCCAGACCAGCGCAACGCGAGGCTTGGTGCGCCGGCCGAGGCGCTCACCCAACCGCGCGATATGCGCCGGCGGGACATTGAGATAGGGCACGGCCGCAGGCACCTTGTCGAGCGTGGTGCGGAAGATCCGGGGCAGGCTGAAAAGCGGGATCTGCAGGTCGAAGTCAGACGCGGGCGGGTCATGCCGCGACCATATCCGGGCGATGTTCGGGTTGCCTTCGAGCAACCTCAGCAGCGGGCGCTGGATCTCGAGCAGCACGGGCCCGCCGCGCGCGGCGACCATGGGCAGGTACCGCAGCATCTGGATCGAGTCTCCGATGCCTTGCTCGGCATGCAGCAGCAGGCGCTTGCCCTGGAAGCTCTGACCGCCCCACCACGGCTGGTGGAACGAGCGGCTGGTGTTCTGGAACGACTTGGTGCCCCAGCGCTCCTCGTACAGCGGGAAAGCCGGCGCATAGTCTCCTGTCATGAACAAGGCGAGGGCCAAGTTGTAAGCGGCCGTTGCGAACTTCGGGTCGAGCCGCAAGGCGGTGCGAAACTCGGTTGCCGCTTGCTCCGGGCGTCCCACCTGGCTGTTCAACACCCCCAGCGCATTGGCGAGCTCCGCCGCGTCGGGGCGTAGCTCGATCGCTCGGCGCAGCAGCTGCTCGGCCTGCGCAAATGCACCGCCCCAGATCAGCGTGCTCGCCAGGTTCTTCAGCGCGTCGGGATTCCGCGGATCGAGCGCCAGCGCGCGCTCGAGTGCCTCCTTGGCTTCGGCGTGCCGGCGCTGTCCTTGCAGCGCCACGCCGAGATTCACCCAGGCCTGAGTGTCGCCCGGGTTCAATGCCAGCGCAGTGCGCAGGCTCTGTTCGGCGGCCTTCTGGTCGTTCCCGATCAACAGCAGCGCACCCAAGGCGGAATGCAGTTGCGCAGCCTCCGGCACCGCGGCAATCCCCCGCTCCAACGCGGCGCTCGCATCCTCGTGCCGTTTGAGGTCTCGCAGCGCGTGTGCAAGCTGCAGGTGCGCCGCCACCAGCGACGGGTGGAGCTCGATCGCACGCTGGAACGCCGCAATCGCGCCCTGCTTGTCACCCTGCCGGCTCTTTGCCAGCCCCAGGTTATAGACGAAATTGGCGTTGTTCGGCCTGAGCGCAACAGAGCGCGCCAGGACCTCGACCGCCTCGGCATGCCAGCCGAGCTGGCTGTGGACGACCCCGAGCATGGACAGCGCGTCGACGACGCCAGAGTCACGCGCCAGGATCTGCTCGCAGATGCGGCCGGCCTCGCCCAGCTGATTCCGGTTGAACGCCGACACAGCGGACGCAAACTCGGGCGACGGGCCCGATTTAGGCCGCGCCGGTCGTCGGGGCGTGGTCGTCTTGGCGGCGCTGCGCTTCTGCTTGCGACTCATGGCGGGGCGCTGGGCCCCGCCGCCCGGCCGAGTGGCTGCAAGCTACCGGCAAGGAACCCGCGTCAGCGCTCTTGCAACAACTGCGCCTGCCGATCGAGCAGAGAAGCGCGTGTCTGCTCCAGCTCCTGATAGCGCGCGAAGAGCTGCTCAAGGTCGTCGGTATACAAGCGGATCCGATCGTCGCGTTGTTGGCGCTCGCGAGCCAGGTCCTCGGCGTTGGGAATCGCATTGCCTGCAGCGTAGACCGGAGAGTTCTGGATCACCGGCGGGTTAGCGGCCTGCAGCTCGATGCGCCGCAGCTCCTGAATCATCTGGAACTGCTGGAACGTGGACTGTTGCTCCTGCTGGATGCGGGCAAGCTGCGCATCGATACGCCGCAACTCGACGTCGGTTTCCGTTTCCGCCCAGACCAGCCCAGGAAGCAGCAGCAGGAGCCACAGCGCGCGCCTCATGATGAATGTCCTTCTGTCCACGACTCTGTCAGCCCGATGTGCCCGAGGTGGCCCAGGTAACCGGGCACTGGGACCTGCACCGCCAGGGTCGGGTCCGGCGAGGGGGGTCCGTGCATGGTCCGGATCGGCACCACCCCGGCCCAGACGGGCCAGGAGCGGTCCTGCGCGTCGTCTTTGGGCGGCCCGCTGCGGGCCTTGGCCGCGCCCTCTTGGATCTTCATCGACAGCACGGTGGTCGCCTTGAGCTCCTGGGCGGTCACGGGACGCAGCTCCTGCCACCGGCCCGGGTACATGCGCTGCGTGAACAGCTCGAGCTGCCGCCGCTTTTCCGCCTCCTGCTCGATCTTGTGCGCTTTCCCGAACAGCATCACCGAGCGATAGTTGACCGAATGGTTGAATGCGGAGCGAGCCAGCACCAACGCATCGATGATCGCGACTGTGAAGCAGCAATCGATACCGCCTTCCAGGGTCCGCAGCATGCGGCTCGCACTGGACCCGTGCCAGTAGACGAGATCGCCCTCGCGCCAATAGGAGGTCGGCGTGACGTAGGGCAATCCGTCGATCGTGTACCCGACGTGGCACAGGAACGCCGAGTCGAGGATCGAGAAGATGGTCTGGAGGTCGTGCGCGCCGCGTTCGTGATGGCGCTTGACCCGCGAGCGGTCGGTGGGGGTGATATCGGTCATCTGCCTGGCGGCTCGGTTGGAAGGCGCTAGTACCCTCGGGCTGGATCCACCACCCCGAGCGGGACTTCGCCGCGCTCGATGCGCCGGATGTTGTCGACCACCTGCGATACCATGCGCTCGGCGATCGCCTGCCCGGCGATGTGGGGCGTGATCACGATTCGAGGATGCTGCCAGAAAGGGTGCCCCGACGGAAGCGGCTCCTGCCCGAACACGTCCAGCATCGCGCCGGCGATCTGCCCGCTGTCGAGCGCCGCGAGCAGGTCCCGCTCGACGAGGTGCGCCCCGCGCGCGATGTTGACGATGGAGGCGCCGCGCGGGAGTACGGCGAAGGCGCGCGCGTCGAGGATGCCGCGCGTCTCCCGTGTGAGCGGCAGGTAGTTCACCAGGATCTGCGCCCCGGCCAGAAAGGGCTCGAAGCCGCCTGCGCCGGAAAATGTCCGCACCCCGGCGATGTTCTTGGGCGTGCGGCTCCAGCCCGACAGGCAATATCCGAATGGCATGAGCTTGCGGACGAAGTCCATGCCCAGGATCCCGAGGCCCATCACTGCCACGCTCAACTCGCTCGCGAAGAGCGCCGGGAGCTGCCGCCATTGCCGGCTCCGCTGCTGCGCCAGGTAGTCGCCCATCCTGCGCTGGAAATGGAGCACGCCGTAGAGCGCATACTCGGACATCTGCTCCGCAAAGCCCGCGTCCAGCATGCGCACGATCGGCACGCCCGGGGGCAGATGCGAATCCTCGAGCAGATGATCCACGCCGGCGCCCAGCGACAGGACCGCCTTCAGGCCTGGCAAGCTCGCGAGCAGGCCCGGCTTCGGCTTCCACGCCAGCGCGTAGCGCACCTGCTCGAGCGGACCGGTGTCCGGCCACACTCGAAATGCCATCTGCGGCAGCTCGCGCTCGAGCGCGCGGCGCCAGGGCGCCGGATCGTCTACTTCGCTGTAGAACAGGATCGCCATCGGGATCGAGCCAGGCAGAAGATCGTGAAGGGAGCGCGCGTCGGTGCCCGATTGCGACGAGCTTTCTCTCTCGTGCCGGAGGCGGCCTGCCGTGCTCGCCGTTCCGGGCTTTGCGATCGCATGCTCACTGCGGACCGGATGGCGAGTCGGGCCAGCGGCCCACCACGCTATAGCGAGACCCGGCCGCGTCGAGCTGGGAGCGCACGAGAACGAAATCCGCGACCGGCCAAGCGACCGGATCGAACTCGAGGTCGAGCCGCTTGCAGCGGGCCTTGCGCAGCACGGTGATGTGCGGCGCGTAGGGGCGCGCGTCCAACGAGAACCCCGCATTCGACAACGCGGCCTCGAGCGTTTGCACCAGAGCGAGCAGGGCATCGGGCGTGCGGCGGGGCGCCAGCCACGCGACTCCGTTGTGCTGCCAGCATCCCGCTTGCTCGACCTCAATCGAGAACGGTTGGAAGCGGGCGGCGGCGGCGGCATCGTTCAACAACGGAAGCCGGTCGAGCGCCACATCGCCCAGGAAGACGAGCGTCAGGTGGATCGATTCCTGGCGCGTCAGCTTGCCGCCGAGCCTGCGATGCAGCTCGCGCGCGCGCTCCAGCAGCAGCGCCTGGATCGATGCGTCCGGCCAGAGCGCGAAGAACACGCGCGCCGGCTGCGGCGCTGGCGCCGGCACCTCGCTCACGGCGCGCCTGGCTTGGACGAAACGGCTTCGATGAGCGCGACCGCCTGGGCGGCGATGCCTTCGCCACGTCCGGGAAACCCGAGTCGCTCGGTGGTCTTGGCCTTGATGTTGACCTGCGACGTCGCCACATTCAGCGCTGCAGCGAGCTGCTGCACCATCGCCGGGATGTATGCCGCCATTCGGGGCGCCTGCGCGATGATGGTGGCGTCCACGTTGACCACGGTCCATCCCATCGCCTTTACACGCGCCACGACTTCCCGTGTCAGGTCCAGGCTGTCCGCACCGCGGTACGCGTCGTCGGTGTCGGGGAAGTGCCTGCCGATGTCGCCGAGGCCGGCCGCGCCCAGCAGCGCGTCGCAGACGGCGTGCAGCAGCACGTCCCCATCCGAGTGGCCCAGCAACCCGCCCTCGAACGGGATCTCCACGCCACCGATCAAGAGCTTGCGCCCCGGCACCAGTGCGTGGACGTCGAACCCCTGCCCCACTCTGAGCGTCATTTCCTCTCCGCGGTCTCGCGACTCTCGGCCTTCAACAGCAATTCCGCGAGGGCGAGGTCTTCCGGATAGGTCACCTTCAAGTTGGCCACGCTGCCCATCACCAGGCGGGGGTGCCCTCCCTCCAGCTCCATCGCACTCGCCTCATCGGTGATGCGAGCGGGATCCGTCGCGCGTAGTGCGTGGAGCAGCGCATTCAGGCGGAACATCTGCGGCGTCTGTGCTTGCCACAGCTGCTCGCGAGGCTCGGTACGTAGCACGTGGCGTTCGCCGTCGTTGCGCTTGAGCGTGTCGGCCACCGGGATCGCGAGCAGCCCGCCGACTTCGTCTTCCGAGACCTCTGCGAGCAGGCGGTCGATCAGCTCCACGCTCAGGCACGGGCGCGCCGCGTCGTGCACCAGCACCCAGTCGTCGCGGCCCACGTCGGCGCGCATGCGCTCCAGCCCATGCATCACACTTTCGGCCCGCGTCGCGCCGCCGCAGTACAGCGGCACCAGACGGTTGCCGAAGCCGCTCCAATCGTAACGCGAGAACAACTGATCTTCCGGATGCAGCACGACGAACGTGCGCTCGATCGAAGCGTGCGTGCACAGGCGCCCCAGGGAGTACCAAAGCAGCGGCCGATCGCCAACGCTCAGATACTGCTTGGGTAGAGCTTCCCCCATGCGCGCACCGGACCCGGCGGCGGGAACCAGCCCGAAAAAGCCTGCCATGTCGCCCTATGTCGTAGCCCCCGAGCCCCCATTATCCCGGTATTCCCACGGGTTGGGCACTCGGCGCGGGACGCGGCTTGGCATCTCCTATAATTGCGCTTTTGTCGTTTGCCGATGATTCTGCTTCCCGTCCCTCCGGCTGGTCAGCGCGCTGACGTGACCGGCCTCCACGGCTCTGCGGACGCGCTCGCGCTGGCTCAATTGGGCCAGCATCGCCGTCCGCTGGCTGTGCTCACGGCGCAGGCGCTGGACGCACAGCGGCTCGCCGAAGAGATCCCGTTCTTCGCACCCGAGCTGCGGGTGCACTACTTCCCGGATTGGGAAACGCTGCCGTACGACAGCTTCTCGCCGCACCAGGACCTGGTGTCGGAGCGGCTCGCAACGCTATACCAGATCTCGCACGCAGCCTGCGACGTGCTCATCGTCCCGGTGGCTACTGCGCTGCAGCGGCTGCCGCCGGTGGAGTTTCTCGCGGCCTACAGCTTCTTTCTCAAGCAGGGCGAGCAGATCCAGCCCGACGCCTTGCGCCGCCAACTGACGCTCGCCGGTTACAGCCACGTCACCCAGGTCGTCTCGCCCGGCGAGTACAGTTATCGCGGCGGCGTGATCGACCTGTTTCCGATGGGTAGCGCGCTGCCCTATCGCCTCGACCTGTTCGACAACGAGGTGGAGAGCATCCGCACCTTCGACGTCGACACGCAGCGCTCAATCTACAAGGTCAACGACGTGCGGCTGCTGCCGGCGCGCGAATTTCCGACCGACGAGGAGGCGCGCACCCGCTTCCGCCAGAAGTTCCGGGAGAAATTCGAAGGCGATCCCTCCCGCAGCCAGCTGTACAAGGACGTGAGCAACGGAGTGTTCGCGGCGGGGATCGAATACTACCTGCCGCTGTTCTTCGAGCACACCTCCGTCATCGCCGATTACCTGCCGCCGCAGACTGTGGTCGTCTGGCACGGCGACGCGCAGAGCGTGATCGAAGGATTCTGGCGCGACACGCGTTCCCGCTTCGAGCTGCTGCGCGGCGACCGCGACCGCCCGCTGCTCCCCCCGCAGGACTTGTTCCTGCTTCCCGACCAATTGTTCGGCGCGTTCAAGCCGTTTGCCCGTCTCGCGTTCATGGAGTCGGAAGAAAGCGGCGCGGCGCGAATGCCGACCCGTCCTTTGCCGCCGCTGCAAGTGGACCGCCGCGCCGGGCATCCGCTGCACCACCTGACGGAATTTGCGGCCGGCTTCCCCGGGCGCATCCTGCTCACCGCCGAAAGCCTCGGCCGCCGCGAGACCATGCTCGGATACTTCGCCGAACACGGCCTGCGCCCCGCGCTGTGCGAGAGCTTCGCCGGATTCCTCGCGCAGCCGGACCAGGTGATGCTCGCGGTAGCGACGGTGGCGAACGGGTTCGTCGCAGAGGACGGGCCGTATGCCATCGTCACCGAAAACGAGCTGTACGCGGCGCAGGCTCGCGCGCGAGACCGGCGGGAGTCCGCGAGCAGGGTCGCGGCCGAGCACATGCTCCGCGACCTCTCCGAGGTCAAAGTCGGCGATCCGGTGGTGCACGCGCAACACGGCATCGGCCGCTACCTCGGGCTCGTCACCATGGACCTGGGCGAAGGCGCCACCGAGTTCCTGGCGCTGGAGTACGAAGGCGGCGACAAGCTCTACGTCCCGGTGTCGCAGCTCGAAGTGATCGGCCGCTACAGCGGCGCCTCCCCCGAGACTGCACCGCTGCACAAGCTGGGCAGCGGCCAATGGGAAAAGGCCAAGCGCAAAGCCGCCGAGCAGGTGCGCGACACGGCCGCGGAGCTGCTCAACCTGTACGCTCAGCGCGCCGCGCGCAAGGGCCATGCGTTCACGCTCAAGCCGCAGGATTACGAGGCGTTCGCCGACGGCTTCCCGTTCGAGGAGACGCGGGATCAGGCCGCCGCGGTCGAGGCGGTGATCTACGACCTCACCACCGGCAAGCCGATGGACCGGCTGATCTGCGGCGACGTGGGTTTCGGCAAGACCGAGGTCGCGCTGCGAGCGGCCTTCGTGGCGGTGTGCGACGGCAAGCAGGTGGCCGTGCTGGTGCCCACCACGCTTCTGGCCGAGCAGCACTTCCAGACCTTTCGCGACCGCTTTGCCGAGTGGCCGGTGAAGATCGCCGAGCTCTCCCGCTTTCGCTCCGGGAAGGAACAGGAGGCCACGCTGCAAGCGCTGGCGCGGGGCGAGATCGACATCGTCATCGGCACCCATAAGCTGCTGCAGCAGAAGGTGCAGTTCAAGAATCTGGGCCTGATCATCGTCGACGAAGAGCACCGTTTCGGCGTACGCCACAAAGAACGTCTCAAGTCGTTGCGCGCCGAAGTGGACGTGCTCACGCTCACCGCGACGCCGATCCCGCGGACGCTGGCCATGTCCCTGGAGGGCCTGCGCGACTTCTCGGTCATCGCCACCGCACCGCAGAAGCGGCTGGCGATCAAGACCTTCGTGTCCCGCTCTTCCGACGGACTGGTTCGCGAGGCGGTGCTGCGCGAGCTCAAGCGCGGCGGCCAGGTGTACTACGTGCACAACGAGATCGAGACCATCTACAACACCGAGGCCCGGCTCATCAAGCTGCTGCCGGAGGCACGCATCCGCGTCGCGCACGGGCAGATGCCCGAGCGCGAGCTCGAGCTGGTCATGCGCGATTTCTACCAGCAGCGCTTCAACCTCCTGCTGTGCACGACCATCATCGAGACCGGCATCGACATCCCCAGCGCCAACACCATCATCATCGACCGCGCGGACCGGCTCGGGCTAGCCCAGCTGCACCAGTTGCGCGGGCGCGTCGGCCGCTCGCACCACCAGGCCTATGCCTATCTTCTGACCCCGGACGAGGAGGCGCTCACGGCCAACGCCCGCAAGCGCCTCGAAGCGATCCAGTTGATGGAAGAGCTGGGCTCGGGGTTCTATCTAGCCATGCACGACCTGGAGATCCGCGGCGCCGGCGAAGTGCTGGGCGAGGCGCAGAGCGGGCAGATGCAGGAGGTCGGCTTCGCGCTGTACACGGCCATGCTCAACGGAGCGGTGAAGTCGCTCAAGGCAGGCAAGGAGCCCGATCTGTCACAGCCGCTCGCCATCGCGACCGAAATCAACCTGCACGCTCCGGCGCTGCTGCCGGAGACCTACTGCGCCGACATCCACGAGCGGCTGGTGCTGTACAAGAGGCTGGCCCACGCGGAGACCGCGGACGAGCTGGAATCGCTGCACGAGGAGCTGGTCGATCGCTTCGGGCTGCTCCCCGATCCGGCCAGGGCGCTCCTGGACAGCCACCGGCTGCGCATCGAGGCCAAGGCGCTGGGCATCACGAAAGTCGATGCGGGACCCGACGGCATCGTGCTCCAGTTCGTCAAGAGCCCGCCCACCGACCCCGCGCGCATCATTCAGCTCGTCCAGACGCGCAAGAACTTCAAGCTCTCGGGGCAGGACCGCTTGCGCATCGACGAGAGCCATGCGAAGGTCGCCGAGCGGGTGCAGCGGGTGCGCGGGATCTTCCGCGAGCTCACCCGCAGCGAGCCGGAGAAGGTGCGGGCGCAGTAATCGACGCGCGTTCGGGTGCGCACTCGCGCGGCAGTCGGTCTGGCCGGGCTAGGTCGGCCGCTCTTCCGTGATGTGGATGAAGATCTTCTCTCGTTGCAGCGCCGCCTGGATCTTCTCGAACAGGGCCTCGAAGGCGACCTTGCTGGCCCCGATGAAGTCGCGCTCCTTCGTCCTGCCCACCAGGATGCAGCCTTCGGTGTCGCGGTCGGTGTTGCCGGGATGGATGCGCACCCCGTCGAAGTTGGGGACCTGCAGCAGCAGGGGCAACAGCCGCTGAAACCGCTCGGAGAAGCTGACGACGACTTCGTACGATCCGGCCGGGATTGCGGTGATCCCCTTGATCTTCACCGGCCGGACGACGTCCTCCAGCGTGTAGCACTCGAACGCGCCGTCGAGGTGCATCTCGCCGATGGTGCTCTTCGCGGTGAACTCTTTTCTCGCCACCTGGATCTCCATGGTCGAATCTCCCTTTCCAATGCCGATGCCTTACAGTTCTGACGCTCAACGCCGGGGTGCGCGGTGACGCCGATCTCGCCTGCGCACCCGCGCCGCGGCTAATTGGCCAGACCCACCCCCCGCGCCCAGGCCTGCCACGACTTCAGTTTCTCGCGGCACTCTGCGAACCGCTTTCCGTTCTCGTCGGCGTTGTCGATGAGGTCCCTCCCGCTAGCGGGACCGGCTGGGGGATCTCCCCCATGAGCTCCGCCGGCGCCCTGGGGCAGTCCTTCAGGCTGCCGTGTGAGGGCGACGTTGTACAGGCGGATAAAATCAGCATAGAAGATAGGATCATCCAAAGACACGTCCACGGTTTCATCGGCGTCCTCGCTGGCTGGGTTGACCGGAGTGGTTGCGTCGAGTCCGGCGCCGCTGCCTGACGCAGCGGCGGCCGGCCCGGGTTGGCGCAGGGCGGGCGCTGCCTCCTGGGGCGGCGAGGCCGCGCTCATCAAGATCGCGGCGGGCCGGTTCGTCGCGCTCGGCTTGCAGCTCACCTTGATCGCACCGCCCTGGGCGTCGACACGGCTCATCGCCTGCTGCAGCTGCAGGGACAGATCCTGATTCCTGGTGCGTTCGGCATCCAGGCTACTCGAGATCTGCTGCTCCACCTTCTGCTGCGTGTCGCGCAGTGCTGCGAGCTCGGCCTGATACGCGCGTTCCTGCTTCAGCAACTGCGCATCGCGGCGGTTGCTTTCCGTCTTCACGCCGGCGAGAAACGCCGCGGCCAGCGCAACGACCAATCCCACCAGCAACCAGAGGCGTGGGCTCAAGAACGCGAACATGCGCTGTCTCCTCGAGACGATGATCGGCCAAGGGCGAGCGCGTGTACCGTGGGCTCGGCCCGCAGACGATCGCTCGCCAGCCCCGCAACTACGCCCCCGTCATAGCGGCTACGCAACCTGCCCGCTTCCCGAAAAATAACCGAGCGGCTGCCCCGGAGCCAATACGACTTTCGTCTAATGCGAGCACGCGACCGGTGTGGCCCTGCGCGGGGAGCGCCCCTCTGGCGCCTGCATGGCGCACCACCGGGAGCCGCGCGTGGGCCGGTCTTTCGGCGGTCGCGGCGGAGCGTTGCACACCGGAGGCTGGCTAACTGTCCGCGTCTAGCGCTACCATTGCGCGCTGGCTTGGAGGCCGGCGCGGACATCCTGCCCGAGGGGGGGACGTCCGGATCGTGTGCGCACTTCCGCGCCGGCCGGCAAATCCGCAGCGGTTGGCCGGCAGGCGCCCGCCGCAGACCCGCGCAGTCGCACGCTACGCTCTGGAAAGAGAGGTCGCTATGTTTGGTCTGATCGGAGGACTCTGGAAGCCCTTGCTCGGGGTTCTCGTCATTGGAGGAGTCGTGTTCTACTGGTATTACCTCACCTCCAAGATCGACAAGCAGGCGCTGACGATCCAAAACCTCCAGGCCCAGGCCGCCGATCTGGCCCGGCAGCGCGATGACATCAAAACCCGCTGCGCGGAGAACGAGGCGACCCTGAAGAAGGCGATCGACGACCAGAACGCTCAGCTCCGCGACTTCCAGTCCAAGGCGGAGGCGCTGCAGAAGCAGGTCGTCGAGCAGCAGAAGAAGACGCAGGCGCAGAAGCAGGAATACGACAAGCGCATCGCCGACATCCGCCAGCTGCCCAAGCCGACGACCTGCGACAGCTCGATCAAGTTCCTCATTGACCAGGGAAGGAAGGCGACATGGGTCGGTCAATAGCGGCGGCCGCCGCGATGCTCAGCGCGCTGGCCGCAACCGGATGCGCGACGAACCAGCAGACGTTCCAGCCCTGCGTGTGTCCACCCCCCAAGGTCGAGATTCAGGAGAAGCTCGTGCCGCGCCCGGTGTATTGCGTCAAGTCCGCCGACATCAAGCCGCTGCCGCCATTGGCGATCAACGGGCTCACGGTGGAGGACCAATCCGACCCGGGGAAAGTCGCGCAGGCGTGGGCCGAAGATCTAGAAAGCCTCATGCGGTTGGCGCAGGAGCAGCGCAACCAGCTTACCTCCTGTGTGGACCCGGACGAGGCCAAGACGCCGCCGCAATAGGACGGTGTCAACGCTCCGTGGCCGGCCGGCAAGTCGTCCACAAGCCGTGCGACGGGAGCGCCCACCCGCAGCGGACCGCTTCGGTCGAGTCAGATCAGGAGTCAAGAAGCCGCACCGCCGGAGCGTGAGCGAGCGTCGGGTGCGGCCGCGGCCGACGGTGGAAGTTCGGGGACGCTACAGGAAATTGAACAGGCTCAGCCCCTCGATCTTCGCGAAGGACTGCTGGGCCGCCTGCAGCGTGGTCTGCTGGAACGTCAGGTCGCTGATCGCCTTGGCGTAGTCGAGGTCGGTGAGGTTCGACACCGTCTGCTGATACTGCAGGTTCAAGTCCGAGCTGGTGCTCTGTGCCGTGCCGACTTCTTGCAGCCGCGTCCCGACTGCGGCCCGCACGGCGAGCACGTTGTTGAGCGCGCTGTCCAAGTTCGACTGAGCGGTGTTCAACGCGTTGGCGAGCTGCGTGTTGCCCAACGGCGTGCGCACCGCGGCCTGGACCGCGGTGATCAGGTTGTTGAGCGTGGTGAAGAGATCCTGGTTGGTGCTCGCCTTCACGGTGAAGGTGTCGCCGGTGGCCGGCTGCCCCTGGACGGACAGCTGGATGCCGTAGTCGAACGGCGTCGCGTTGGTATCCGGCGGAGACTGGGTCTGGAGGCTGATGGTGCCGCCGTCGGTGTAGGTGCGCAGGTAAGGCCCCGCGCCGGAGGGTGCGCCCGTCTCCAACGAGTTGCCGGTGGAGTTGTCGACGATGTCATAGGTCGTCACCGGCGGGCTCACGCTGTTGTCCACGTAGAACTTGATCGTGAAGTCCTTGGGATTGCCCGCAGCGTTCCAGGCCGTCTGATCCACCACGCTGCCGGGGCTGACGATGCCGCTCCCGGTGTTGCTCGCGCCCGCCGCGGTGACGAACGTACCATTGCCGTTCTTGATGAGCTGGAACACGTCGCTGCCCGCGTCGCTGATGGGCACCTGGCGCGACGCCGAGATCTGGATCAGCCGCTGCCCCTGGTCGCCGCTGTAGGCGACCACGCCGGGAGCCGTCTCGGCGAACGGCCGCGTGGAGGACTGATAGCCGGCAAACAGGTATTGCCCATTGCCGTCCGTGCTGTTGGCCAGTCCGAGCAGCTGCTGGTACTGCGAGCGCAGCTGCTGGCCGATCGTATCGAGGTCCTGCTGGCTCAATGCGCCATCCCCGGCGTTGACCGCCAGCGTCTTGGCGTTTTGCAGCAGCGTGGTCACGGAGGCGAGCGCATTGTCCTCCAAGCCTAGCGTCGCCTTGGCGCTGTCGCCATTGCGCGAATACTGCGTGTTGATGGCTTGCGATTGCTGGACATCCAGCGATCGAGCCGCGGCGATCGGATCGTCGGCCGGAGTGAGCAGCCGGCGCCCGCTGGAAATCTGCTCCTGCGTCTTGAGCAGCGCCGTCTGGGCGTTGCGCATATTGGTCACGCCCTGGTCGAAGATCATGCCGGTGCTGACGCGAGTCACGAGAAGATCCCCAAGACGGTGGCGAACAACTGAGACGCGATGGCGAGCACCTTGCCGGAGGCCTGGTAGGCTTGCTGGTAGCGGATGAGGTTGGCGGCCTCCTCGTCCAGATTCACGCCGGAGAAGGACTGCTGCGCGTTGGTGGTCTGCTGGACCAGCGCATTCTGTGCGTCGTTCTGCACCTGGATCTCGTTCGCCTGGTCGCCGACGCTGCTCACGATCTGGCTGTAGGCACCCTGGTAGCTGGTCGTGCCGTTGGCCACGGTGTTCGCCGTCTGCAGCGCCGCCAGCAGCAGCGCGTTGCGGTTGTCCGCTACGCCGCTGGTGTTGTAGCCCACGGTGAAGCTGTCGCCGGTGCTCGCCTGCCCGCTCAACTGAACCCGGTACCCGTAGTCGAGCGCTCCGGGCGTGGGGAACACGTCGTTGGTTGCAGACGGGTTGTAGGGGATCCCGGCCTCGAGCAACGCGGGGGAGGCGGGATTCGTGTTGTCGTAGATCGAGTAGGTCGTGGGACTGGTGAATTGGATCAGGATCGGAGGCGTGAGCGCTCCCGCCGTCGTCGTGAACGCCGCATTCGTCGTATCCGTCACCAGACCCGCACTGATCGTTGCGCTGCCGGCGTTGGTAGTCGCGGCGGCGGTACGAATCGGCGCAGCGGCGGCGATCTTCGCCGGGTCGGTGATCGCCACCGCGAGATCGCGTGCGCCGTTCACCGTCGGCTGGATCAAGAAGCTGTCGCCGTTGTTCGCGGTCCCCGACGCGAGATTGATCGTCACCCCGTCCACCGTTTGCGGGAACCCGGTGATCGCGGTCTGGGTGTTGTCGCTGAGCCGAGTCAGCGTCCAGTTGCCACCGGAGAAGGTGAGCCGGTAATCGCTGCCCGTCAGTGCGCTCACGTTACTGTTGGCGGCGCTGATCACCGCACTGCCGGTATTGTTGCCGTTGCCGATCACCTGCGGCACGGGGACTCTGAAGAAATCCTGGCCCAGTGCGCCGTTCAAGTCCATGCCCAGATGGTGCTGATCGTTGAACGTCTGCGCGAGGACGATGGCGATCCGCCCGAGATTGTTCTGGACCTGGTCCAACGTCTGGCTGCGATAGTCGAGCAATCCGCCCAACGCTCCGCCCTGCAGGTTGCTCGGGTTGAGTGGTACGGTGGTGCCGTTCGCCGTATACGAGATCGAGTAGTCGTTCGGGTTCGCAGCCGATGGCCCCGCGGACAACGCGAAAGCCTGGTTGCCGATGACCAGGGTCTGTCCGTTGCCGATGAACACGCTCATGCTGCCGTCGGACTGCGTGATCGTGGTCACGCGCACGAGCTGGTTGAGATCGGCCACCAGCTTGTCACGCTTATCGAGCAGGTCGTTGGGGGGCTGGCTGGGGTCCTGTTGTATCTGCAGGATCTGCTGGTTGAGGTCGGCAATCTGTTGCGCCGTGGTGTCGATCTGCGTAACCGTATCGCTGATCTGCTGATTCATTCCAGTCCGGCTCTGGATGAGCTGTGCATTCAGCGTTTGGAAGCGGCTCACCAGCGACTGGCCCTGGCTGAGCAGCGCCTGGCGTGCAGGGACGGAGCCCGGGTCGGTGGCCACGTCTTGCACCGCCGAGAAGAAGCTCTGGAGCGAAGGAGACAGGCCGGAAGTGGAATCGGCCAGCAGATTGTCGATCTGGCTGATCTGATCGTTGTAGGCGCTGAGGTAGCCCTGCTGCGTTTGCGCCTGCAGCACCGCGCCATCCAGGAACCGGCTGTAGGCGCGCAGCACGGTATCGACGGTGACGCCCTTGCCGAAGAAGCCCGCGCCCGTGAGCTGCGGGGTCTGTGTGCCTTGGATGGTGCTCTGGCGGTGGAAGCCGGGCGTGTCCGCGTTGGCGATGTTGTGACCGGTGGTGACCAGGCCCGCCTGCGCCGCGTTCAGTCCGCTCAAACCGATCCCGAAGATGCTGCCCGTGGTCATGGCCGCTCGCTTCCGTCAGTGCTTTGTTTATCGGCAGATTTCGGGTTTTCTTGACCGTGTATGTGCAGCGCCGGGGAGAGCTGCCGCATCAGCATGTCGACCAGCCCAAGCCCGCCCTGAGATGCGAGCTTGGCTGCGAATTCCTGGTCCAGGAGCTCGTTATAGAGGCGCGTGTTCTCGCCGTCGAACAGGCTGTTTCCCGGCGCCGCAGTGCGCATGCTCTTCATCATCTGATCGAGCAGCAAGGCCGCGAATTGATGCGCTACTTCCTTGAGCGCGCCCTCGGGGTCCTCCACTGCGCGCGTATGCAGCCTCTCCAGCGCGTTAGGATCGATGGAAAGGCCGGCGGCGGCGACGGGCGTCATGATCGGTGGGGAGCAGGAGTAGGTGCCTCGTGTGCCCCTGCACGCAGGGGTTGGTGTGAGTCACTCGCTGCTAGATGATCTCCAGGTCCGCCTTGAGCGCACCGGCGGTCTTCATCGCCTGCAGGATGGCGAGCATGTCGATCGGCGTGGCGCCCACCGCGTTGAGCGCCTTGACGAGGTCGGCCAGGCTGGCCGAGGCCGGCACGAGCACGAGGCGGCCCTTCTGCTGCTGAATCCCCACATCCGCCTGCTCCGCTCTCACGGTGCGCCCGCGATCGGAGAAGGGCTCCGGTTGGGAGATGATCGGCTGGGCGCTAATGACCACGGTCAGGCTGCCGTGCGCGACCGCGCATTCGGACACGCGCACCAGCTGGTTCATGACCACCGAGCCGGTGCGGGCGTTGATGACGACCTTGGGCGAAGGCTCGGAAGGGGTGACCACGATGTTCTCGACGGTCGCGAGAAATCCCACCCGTTGCGTGCTGTCCACGGGCGCCTTGATCCGGATCAAGCGGCCATCGACCGCAGTGGCCGTATCCGGCCCGATCATCCCGTTGACTGCGTCGACGATGCGCGAGGTGGTCGTGAAGTCCGGCGCGTTGGACTCCAGGTACACGTATTCGCCCTGACCGATCGGCATGGGCACCTCGCGCTCGACGATCGCTCCGTTCGGGATGCGTCCGGCATTGAGCGCGTTGATCTGCACGCTCGACCCGGCTTCCGAGGCCCCGGCGCCGGGCACCACCAGGTTGCCCTGCGCCACCGCGTAGACCTGCCCGTCCGCGCCCTTGAGCTGCGTCAGCAGCAGCGTGCCGCTGCGCAGGCTCTTGGCATTGCCCAGCGATGACACCGTCACATCGATCTGGCTGCCTTGCCGCGCGAAAGGCGGCAGCGTCGCCGTGACCATCACCGCGGCGATGTTCTTGAGCTGAAGCGAGGTGCCCTGCGGCAGCTGCACGCCGAGCTGGCCCAGCATGTTGATCAGGCTCTGGATGGTGAAAGGCGTCTGCGTGGTCTGGTCGCCCGTGCCGTCCAATCCCACCACCAGACCATAGCCTACGAGCTGGTTGCCGCGCACGCCCTGAACCTGGGTCAGGTCCCGGATCCGCTCCGCGTGCGCCAGCGACACCGCCATGGCCAGCGCGAGGACCAGGCTGACCGGAGTTGCCCATGCGATTCGATGCACGTCGGTTCCTCTGCTCAGAAGGGCCATACGAGGTTGAACGCACGCTGCAGCCAGCCCATGGTCTGCGCCTCGTTGATGTAGCTGTTGCCGCGATACTCGATGCGTGCGTCTGCCACGCGCGTGGAGGACACGGTGTTGGCGGCGGAAATGTTCACCGGGTTCACCACGCCCGAGAAGCGGATGAACTCGGTACCCTGGTTGATCGTGACCTGCTTCTCGCCGGAGACCAGGAGGTTGCCATTGGGAAGGACCTCGATCACCGTCACCGCCAGGTTGCCCTGGAACAGGTTGTTGCTGGCCGCGTCGCCGCCCCCGGAAAACTTGCTGTTCGACTTGGCCTGGACGTCCATGCCCTGCAGGAACTTGAACGGGACGTGGGTCATCACCGGAACCTCCAGGTCGGTCTGGCCGGTCCGGTTCGTGTCGGCGCTGGACTTCTTGCTGGCCGAGTTCTTCTCTTCGATGACGATGGTAAGGCCGTCGCCCACGAAGCGCGCACGGCGGTCCTCGTACAGCACCAGGCGGGCCGAGTCGGGCTGGTAGATGCCGCCCGGGTTGACCACCGCATCCGAGGGCAGCGCCGGCCGCGCCGACATCGGCTGATGCACCGTGGTCGGCGGAGTGATCATCGAGCAGCCCACCATCAGCGCCAGCACGGCCGCGCCGCACAGGCTGCTTATCGCGTTGTTCACTGTACGCACCTTCCCCTCTCCGATGGCCTCTGTTAGAGCTGCGTCAGGCGCTGCAACATCTCGTCGGAGGCCTGGATCGAGCGGGAATTGATCTCGAAGGCGCGCTGCGCGGTGATGAGATTGACCAGCTCTTCGGTCACGCTCACGTTCGAAGTCTCGACGGAGCTCTGGTTGAGCGTGCCCAGCCCGTTGAGGCCCGGATTGTCGATCTGTGGTGGGCCCGACGCGGCGGTTTCCAGGTACAGGTTCTCGCCGCGGCTCTGCAAGCCCGCAGGGTTGATGAAGTTGGCGATCTGGATGGTGCCCACCTGTACCGGCGTCGAGCTGCCCGCCTGTGTGACGGACACGGTGCCGTCATTTCCAATCGTGACGTTCACCGTGTTCGACGGTAAGGTGATCGCCGGCTGCAGCGCATAGCCGCTGGAGGTCACCATCTGACCGTTGTTGTCGAGCTGGAAGGAGCCGTCCCGCGTGTAGGCGTTGGTGCCGTCGGGCAGCAGAATCTGGAAGAAGCCCTGGCCGTTGATCGCGATGTCCAGCGGGTTGTTGGTCTGCTGCAGGCTGCCGTTGGTGAACAGCCGCACCGTCGCTACCGGCCGCACGCCCGTGCCGAGCTGCAGGCCGGAAGCGACCTGAGTGAGCTGCGAGGTCTGGGCTCCGGGCTGCCGCAGCTGCTGATGCAGGAGATCTTCGAACACCGGCCGCTGGCGCTTGTACCCGTTGGTGCTGACATTGGCCAGGTTGTTCGAGATGACGTCCACGTTGAGCTGCTGCGCTTCCAGCCCGGTCTTTGCCACCCACAGCGATCTGATCATTTTTCCTCCTGAGACGGAACCACAGGGCGGTCCCGGTTGGTTCGGCACCCTCCGCGATCGCGATTGGGACCCGTGGGGTGCACCGCCGCGGTCGGCATCGCGGCGCTCATGTGCTGAGATTCATCACGTTCGACCAGCCGCGGTCGTCGTCCTGCGCGGTCTGCAGCAGCTTGACCTGCGCCTCGAACTGGCGCGAATGTCCGATCATCTCGACCAGCATCTGCACCGGGCTCACGTTGCTGCCTTCCAGCACGCCCGATGTCACCTGCATCGTCTCGTCGCGCTGCGTGCGGCCGCCGTCGGTGCGGCGGAACAGCCCGTCGGCTCCGCGCTCGAGGGCGGCTTCCGGCGGATTCACCAGCTTGATGCGGCCAACGATCGAAACGGAATTGGGGATGGCGTCGGTGGGAATCGTCGAGACCGTGCCGTCCGCGCCGATCGTGATCATGTTGTTTTGCGGGATCGCGATCGGGCCCCCGTCGCCGAGGACATTCAATCCGGCGCGTGTCTGCAACACCCCGTTGGGCGTGAGCTGCAGCGCGCCGTCGCGGGTATAGGCTTCCCGCCCGTCGGGACCCTGGACCGCGATCCACCCGCGGCCCGTCACGGCGATATCGAGCGGGCGGCCGGTCGGTACGGTGGGCCCTGGCGAGAGATCGGCGCCCATCGTGCTGTCCACCACGTACGTTCGCGTGGGCATCCCCGGGCCGACGCTGCGAACGGCGCGAAAAGCGCCCAGCTCCGCCTTGAACCCGGTGGTCGAGAGGTTGGCCAGATTGTTGGCCACCACCGCCTGCTGCTCGAGCGTGTGCTTGGCGCCGGTCATGGCGACATAGATCAGCCGGTCCATCTACTGCGGCCTCGCAGGCTCTCGTGACGGCTGGAGATCATCGCGTGCGCGGTTCATGCATCAAGCCGCGGTCAGCGGAGGTTGACCAGGGTCTGCATGATCGCATCCTCAGTCTTGATGGTCTGCGCGTTCGCCTGGTAGTCGCGCTGCGCCGTGATCATGTTCACGAGCTGCTCCGTGAGGTCCACGTTGGAGTCCTCTACCGCCGCAGACTGCAGCACGCCGAAAGTCCCCGTGCCCGCCGTCCCGATGACGGGAAGGCCGGAGTCGCTCGTCTCGTCAAACTGGTTGTTGCCCATGGGGTTCAGGCCCTGTGGGTTGATGAAGTTGGTCAACACGACCTGACCGAGATTGCGGCTCTGGCCGTTGGTGTATTGGCCCTTGATGATGCCGTCGGAGGCCACGCTGAAGCCGGCCAGGCTTCCCGATGCGAATCCATCCTGAGTCAGGGTATTGACGCTGAAGGGCGAGCCGAACTGGGTCGAGCCGGAGAGATCCAGCGTGAACGGCAGCGGCGTGACGGCACCGGTAGAGACCGCCAGGGAAGCACTGAGCGGCATGCCCGCGGTGAGTTGTCCCAGGTTGTTGAACGTGAGGGGCACGGGGGCGCCGGCCCCCGCGCCGAGGTTCGCGTTTGCCATCGATCCGTCCACCGCGCTGTACACGTCCCAGGTCCCGGCCCCGGTGTTGACGAAGTACATGCTCAGCACATGCGAGTTGCCCAGCGAGTCGAACACCGTGCCCGAGGTGGAGAAGTTGTACATCGTCGGGTCGGTGGGGTTGAACGGATTCGTCCCGCTGGGCGGGTTGGAAGGCGGGCCCTGGGTGGAGTCGAAATTCATCCCGATGCGAAACTGAGTCGTGGTCCGGGGCGGGATATCCGCGAACGAGGTCTGGATCGGCGCGGGCGAGGACTGGACGATGTTTCCATTCACGTCGACCCCGTAGCCCGTCAGCCGCAGCCCCTGCGCGTTCACGATGTAGCCTTGGTTGTCGAACTGGAACTGGCCGTTGCGCGTATAAGAGATCGCGCCGGCCTGGGTCTGCACGCGGAAGAAGCCTCGGCCGTTGATGGCTACGTCCAGCGGGTTGTTGGTCACCGTGATGTTGCCCTGCGTGAACTGCTGAGCCACGTTGGTGACCTTGGTGCCGATCCCCACGTCGCTCGCGCTGCCGCCCGCGAGTGAACTGGCGAACACGTCGGCGAACTGGGCCTGCGCGCTCTTGAATCCGACCACGTTCGCGTTGGCCACATTGTTGCCGATCACGTCGAGATCCATCGACGCGCTGTTCAAACCGCTCAATCCCGTTTCGAATGACATGACTGCTCTCCCGCTGCTTGCCTGCCGAAGACCTAGATGATCTGCTTGACGTCGCTCAGGTTCACCGTGCCCAGCCCGATGGTGTTCAGTTGGACCTGGCCTGAACCCAGCGTGACGCTCTCCACCAGGCCATAACCGAGCGCCTGCACGCTGATCTGTTTGCCGCCCTGCACGGCAGTCACCTGGAACGCATAGGCGCCGTTGGCCGCCTGCCCGCCCGCGTCGGTGCTGCCATCCCAGGTGAAATTCGCCGTGCCGGCCTGTTGTTGGCCCAGCTGGATGGTCTTCACCGTCTGCCCGCTCGCGTCGACCACTTTCACTGTTACCGCGTCGGCGGGTTGGTCCAGCTGCAGGCCGGCCGCAGCGGCCCCGTTCTGCAGGATCAGATCGTTGCCCGGCGCCAGCACGCTGTGCCCGATCAGCGCTGCCGCCTGCAGCGATTGCGCTGCCAGAAATGCCGACTGCATCCCGGAGATGGTGGTGTTGAGCGTATCGATCCCCGTGACAGTGCTGATCTGCGCGAGCTGACTGGTGATCTGCGAGTTGTCCATCGGATTGAGCGGGTCCTGGTTCTGCATCTGGGTGATCAGCAGCGTGAGGAACCGGTCCTGCAGGGCGCCGGCGTCTCCGGCCTGCGGGGTGGCCTGCGTGGTCGCCTGGTTCAGGCTCGACGGGAGCTGGCCTTGGGTGGTCGTGGGAGAGACGGTGGTCATGGTCGTGGCTCGTGGTCCGAGATTGGAGATCGATGCTCGGAAGACGGGCGAGCCGCTTCGCTCACTGGCCCAGGGTCAGCGTCCGAAGCAGCAGCGTCTTCGCTGTATTCATCATGTCCAGGTTGGTCTGGTAGGCGCGCGAGGCGGAGATCATGTTGGTCATCTCCTCCACGACGTTGACATTAGGCATCGCGACATACCCCTTGGCGTCGGCCAGGGGATTCTTCGGGTCGTACGCCAGCCGAGGCGGCGATGGATCGTCGACCACCGCGGTCACGCGCACGCCCATCGCCTGCGCGTCGGCCGATACGGGGGTGGCCGAGAACACCACCTGCTTGGCGGTGTAGGCCGCGCCGTCGGATGACGCCGCGCTCTCGGCGTTGGCGAGATTGCTGGCCACGACGTTCAGTCGCTGCGACTGCGCCGTGAGCGCCGAGCTGGCGATGGTGAAGACGTTCCAAAGGGACATGGCCGTGACCTGCTGACTGGTGACTAGGGCTCGCGGAGCGGTCGAGTAACGCTGCTTGGTCCGCGCCTCGCTAGGCCGCGACGGCGGCCTGCAGCATCCGGATCTGGCTGCTCAGGAACGTGATGTCGGCCTGATAGCGCAGCGCATTGTCGGAGAACTGGGCGAGCTCGCTGTCCGTCTCCACGGTATTGCCGTCGATGCTGGACTGGACCGGCACCCGGTACTTGAGATCCACCGCAGGAGACGCCGGCGCGGGGGCCTCGAGATGGCGCGGGGAGGTACGCTGCATCGCAATGGCGCCATGTCCTGTGTCGGCGCCGCTCAGCGCCGCCCGCAGCTGCGCGGCGAAGTCGAAGTCACGGGCCTTGTATCCCGGCGTGTCCGCATTCGCGATGTTGGATGCGAGCACTTCGCTGCGCCGGGCGCGCAAATCAAGCGCCTGGGCACTTGCCGCAAGAAATTGATCCAGTCCGTTGAGCATGGCAGTGTCCTCGCCGTGGGCTATTGCAGCCCGCGTGCCACGCACTCTTGGACGGTCGGTAACCCTCGCCCGCTCAGCGGTTTGCGGACCGTTGTTGAGGTTGGCTAGGCGTGCCCGCCGCACAACGGTACGGAAAGGATCTGCCGCGCGGGCGGCAAGAACCTCCGCCGACCTCAAGCGGCGGGTGGTCGGCTCCCTGGCTGGAGCGGAACGCTATTCGTCGGCGGCCACTACGCGGTTCTTGCCCTGCAGCTTGGCCTGATACATGGCCTTGTCCGCGCGGCCGAACACGCTTTCCTGCGTCTCTCCCGGGTGCAGGGCGGCCACGCCGGCGCTGAATGTAATCAGGAGCCGCTCGTTGTTGTGCAGGAAGAAGCGGCGCGTCAGCTCCCGCTGCAACCGGCGCATGACTTCGACGGCCTGGCTGATCCGCGTGTCGCCGAACAGGATGATGAACTCCTCGCCGCCGAAGCGCGCCAGGATGTCCGTGGGGCGGAGCGCGTTCTTCACCACGCTGGTGAGATGCACCAGCGCCTCGTCGCCCGCCTGGTGGCCGTAGGTGTCGTTCAGTTTCTTGAAGTTGTCCAGGTCCAGGACCGCCACGCACAGCGGTGCCTTGCGCCGCTCGGCGCGCGCCACCTCGCGCTGCATGGCATCTTCCAATCCGCGCCGATTCAGTGTTCCCGTGAGCTGGTCCTCTCGCACCTGCCCGCTCACCTGCTCCAGCTCCGCTTCGAGCTCGCGCACGCGCTGCTCGGCAAGCTCGGCCTGCTCGCGCGCCTGGCTGATGTCGTCGCGGTATCGCTGCATGTCCAGTTGCACCATGCGCGTGTCGCTCATCAGCTCGTCGACGATCCCCTTCAGCGTGGGAAGGTCATCAGCGGTCTCCAGGCGCTGGGCGTAGCGCTCCACGCGGCCGTGGTAGCCGGCGGTGCTCGCGCTCATCTCCCCGAGCTGCTCGACGAACGCGCCGATCAGGTTCTTGAGCGTGGACTTGGCCTCACGCAGGCTGTGCTTGAGCATGCTCTGCTTGTAGATGACGTCCTTGATGCCGCGCTCGGCTCGTTGCACGCGCTCTATGCTGAGCGGCTCGTTGATCACCTCCCGGACCGCGGTGAGCTGGCCGCTCACCCATCTGTCGTCTTCCACCAGCTCCCCGACGTTGTTCACCAGCAGGCCGAGTAGCCGCAGCAACGCATTCAGCAGTTCCTCGTCGCTCTCGGCGCGCACCTCGAGGCGATACCAGAGCTGCTTGAGCTGGGCGGAAAAGCGCGCCCAGCCGTCGGCGTTGCGCACTTCGCGCGCCTGCTGAGCCAGCGCCCTTGCCTCGCCGGCGAGCTCCGGAAACCGCTCCAGGCGAGCTGCAAGTCCCACATCGATGGTCTGCGCCAGCAGGTCCCTGAGCTGCTGGACCTGATCGGCCTGTGCGGATCTCGCGCCCTGCGGCGCGGCCGCAGGCACGCTAGCCTGGGGGACGGCCGCCTCGGCGCTCTCAGCTGGCGATCCACCACCCGGCCCCGCTGCCTCGGCCCAGGAACGCAGCAGCGCCTGCAGCTTCTCCGGCAGCTGGGAGTCGGCTCCGTGGTGGATGAGTAACCGCTCCAGACCCTCCTTCTTGCGCGCCAGTCCGGAGGTGGGTTGGCGCCCGTCGAGCTGGCGCATGAGCTCGCGTAGCGTGGCGGCCCAGTCATGACGCAGTGGGACGGTGCGGCCGGCGGCCAGACCTGTGAGCAATGCGGAGAACTGTTTCCAGTCGTGGTCGGCCGCCGCGCGCGCCATCGCCGCCAGCTGCTGCACCTCGGGGCGGGCAGCCGCCGACTCCTGCAGCGCCTCGAGCAGGTGCGCACCTGCCGGATCTTGCGGCCGCGGACGCGTCCCTGCGATCTCGTGGTACAGGCGCTGGTAGTTCTCGGGGGTGGGGGGGACGCGGCGCGCCGCCAGCAGCTTCAGGGTCTCTCGCGCTACAGCGCCCGGATTCTGGTCGTTGACCGCGTCGGACTCACCGCGGAACGAACCCGCGTTCTGCTTGTCGGTGGACACGTGCGGATAACGTCGGGCCGGCCCGAACCTTTAGCCGCCGAAGTTGGGGCGTTTGGCTACAATCATGCAACTGCACGCACTATAGCAGATGGTCCGCTCAGCACTTCTGTTCGGAATCGCGCTTGGCTTGACGTTGAGCGCATCGGCACCGGCCGAGTCGCAGGATCCCGACGCGATCCGCGGCGCAGTCCTGAGCTTCGTTCAGGCGCAGACGCGGGAGGCCCCAGGGCGCGTTGAGGTCGGTCGCCTCGACGTCGATCCGCACCTGCGCCTGCAGGGGTGTACGGAGCTCGAAGCGTTCCTTCCGACCGGCGCCAAGCTGTGGGGAAACTCGACCGTCGGTGTCCGCTGCCTGCGACCCGAGAAGTGGTCGATCTTCGTGCCGGTGCAGGTGCGGGTCTGGGCCGACGTCGTGGTCACCGCACGCGCGTTGTCGAGAGGCCAGACCCTCGAGTCGACGGATGTTGGGCTTCGGCAGCTCGACCTCACACAACTGCCACCGGGAGTGCTCACCGATCCGCAACGGGCCGTAGGACGTGTGCTCAACACCGCCCTCTCCGGCGGCACGCCGCTGCGGGCGGGTCAGTTGCGCGAGGTGCCCGTCGTACTTCAGGGTCAACTCGTGCGCGTGGTGTTCGCGGGCGAGGGTTTTCGCGTCAGCACCGAGGCCCGGGCGTTATCCAACGCCGGAGTGGGCGAGCCGGTGCAGGTTCGGACCTCCTCGGGGAAGCTACTCAAGGGTACCGTGCTCGAGCCCGGCGTCGTCGAGGTGCGCTGACCGGCGCGCAATGTTCACCGACTGTGACGATTGCCCGTTCTGCGCGCGACGGTCGGGCAATGTACACTCGGCATCGCTTTGGATGCCGCTGAGGGAATCGATTTTTGACACGCTCGCAACAAGCCCGGCTTGAACACTTGCTGTCACGCCGATAGCATGTAGAATTTGACAGATCGGGCCTGGGTCTGCAGCTAAAGTCCAGGCATCCGCCTGCCGATAAACGGGTCACGAGTTGGCTCCGTTGCAGCCTGGTCGCATAGGGCAGAGCGCGGGGCGAAATGGTAGAGGTGACGACTTGAAGATCAATGGCGGTGGTTCGATCAAACCGGTCTCCACCACCGGTGTGCAGGACGTGGGGTCCAGCAAGCAGCCGGTGGCATCGGGTGCCGCTGCGCCGCTGCCTGCACAGGGCGACAAGGTCGAGATCACCTCGATTTCGGCCCAGCTCCAGCAGCTCGAGAAGATCCTCAACGACGTGAGCGTGCTGGACAGTGCGCGCGTCGAGGCGGTCAAGCAAGCGATCAGCGAGGGGCGCTTCCGCGTGGATTCCGAGATGGTCGCCGACAAGCTGCTCTCCAGCGTCCGCGAGTTGCTCCTCGCCCAGCAGAAGAGCTGACCGGCCTTGGCCCAGGCTCGGTCCGCGTTCATCGAAGGCCTGCGCGCGGAGCGGGACGCGTTCCGCGAGTTCTGCGACACCCTCCAAACCGAGCGTGCCTGCCTGCTTCGCGCAGACGTCGACGCGCTCACGCAGGTGACTCGCCAGAAGTCGGAGCGCGTCGACCGCCTGGTCGAGCTTCGCGATACCCGGACCCGCTACCTGGAGTCGCTGGGATTGGATCCTAGTTCCAGCGACACCGAGCGTTGGCTCGCGACCCACACCGTCCCAGACGCGGCCACCCTGTCGCAGCTCTGGAAGGAGCTCGTCGAATTCGCGCGCCATGCGCGCGACCTGAACCACGCCAATGGCGCGCTCATCACCGCCCGCCTGAATCACAACCAGGCGGCGCTCGCCGCGCTGCATATTGCGGCCCAGACCCAAAGCCTGTACGGACCCGACGGCCAGACTGACGTGCTCCCTGAGCACCGCGACCTCGGACTGGCATGACCGGCAACGCTTCTTCGCCCCGGTAACGCGCTCTGGCATCACCCCGGGATCCTCGACGGGTAATGCCGATTTCCTCGCGTCGCCCTCGAGGCGCCCACCTCCCAATCGCGAGGCCACAAAACCTTGCGCCGCGATCCGTTGCGCCATCCGACGGCAGTTGCGTCTCCGCCAGGTCGACCAGCCCATTGATCCGCGGGCTGTCCGATCTCGCAGGGCCGAGGTGCTCAGCCCGTTTCGCATCTGTGGACATCGGGTTCAGGCTCGTCGATCGTCGTTGGGGTTGCGCGGAGCGACGCGCGTGTGCCGCCCCGCTCCCGCTGGCCGTGCGGCCTTCCCCTCGACCGCATGCGGCCGCGCTGGACTGCTGCCCGTGCAAGCGGCAAGGCGCCGTCGGCCAGCCTGGAGCCCTGCATGCGCCCGAGACCGGCACGGCCCGGGGTCAGGGGCGGGACGGAAGGGACGTCGAGACGGAGGGACTCGCGGCCGAGTGCGGACCAACGCTAGTCGTCGGCGCCGCCAAGTTGGAGACCGCACCTGCAGCCGGCGTGCCGGCGCCCAGCACCGAAACGGTGGACCCCGGCTCGCCCTCGTCGGCGCGGATCATGACCGTTACGCGCCGGTTCCGCATGCGTCCGCCGGCGGTATCGTTGGTGTCGACGGGACGCGTGTCGGCGTAGCCCGCGGCCACGAGCCTGCGCGGCGCGACCCCGCTATCGATGAACAACCGCACGACGCTGCTCGCCCTGGCTCCGGACAGCTCCCAGTTGGAGGGGAACTGAGTGGTGCTGATTGGCTCGCGGTCCGTGTGCCCTTCCACTTCGATCGCGTTGTCCGTGCCCGCGAGCACGCGCGCCACGGCACTCAAGACCCGGATCGATTCCGGCTCGAGCGTGGCCTGCGCGGACTTGAACAGCACGCTGGCGTTGATCTCCACCGCGATGCCGCGGGCGCTCTCGGTCACCCGCACCTGACCCTCCTTCATCAACGGCTCCAGCGCCTTGAGGACATCCCGTGCGATATCCCGCATCTTCTGCTCCCGTGCACGCCGCAGCGACTCCTCGCCACGCTTCATCGGCAGGCGCGGGATCATCCCGGACTGCAGACTCGTGTCGGGGACCTGCTGGTTGAGCTGCCGGGGGATCAGTGCGGGATTGCGGTGCTCGGGCTTGAATGCCTGCAGCAGCGCGTCCGAGAGCACGCGATACTTCCCTTCGTTGACCTGGGACACCGCATACATCACCACGAAGAAGGCGAACAGCAGCGTGATGAAATCGGCGTACGACACGAGCCAGCGCTCGTGGTTTTCGTGTTCTTCGCCGTGCTTCTTACGCGTCATGGCGGAAGCAATGAGCAAGCGCTGGACTCAAAGTTGACGAGCCGGTCGACGAAGGCGTGATCCGCGGCGTGTCGTTCGCGTGTCCAAGCGGACTGGATCCTCGCGCCGGCCGTTTGGTCGCCGACTCGCTCCTTGTTCGGCGTGTGCTCTGCGTCGCGCGTCACGCGATGTAGCCTTCCAGCCTCATCCCGATGTTGCGCGGGTTCTCTCCGTTGGCGATCGCCTCCAAGCCGTCGATCACCATCTCTCGCAGCCTAACCTGGCGGGCAACGAGGCTCTTGAGCTTGTTCGCGATGGGCAGAAACAGCAGATTCGCCGAGCCGACCCCGTAGATCGTGGCAACGAAGGCGACCGCGATCCCAGCGCCGAGCTTGCTCGGGTCCGACAGGTTTTCCATCACATGGATCAGGCCCAGCACCGCACCCAGGATCCCGATCGTGGGCGCGTACCCCCCGGCCGATTCCCAGACGCGGGCCGCCTGGCGATGGAAGTCCTCATAAGTCTGCAGGTCCAGCTCGAGTGCGGCGCGCAGCACCGAGGGCTCGGCCCCGTCCACCAGCAGCTGCAGGCCCTTGCGCGTGTAGCCGTCAGGCTGCGCGACGATCGCCGGCTCCAAGGCGAGCAACCCCCCGCGCCGGGCGGTGTTGCCCCATTGAACGATCCTGTCGAGCAGCCCCTCGAACTCGGTGGGCGGAGGGCGGAACACCCAGGGCAACAGCCGCACCCCAGCGAGGAAGACCGCGGGCGAGCTCTGCAGCATGACGGCGCCGAGCGTGCCTCCGATCACAATGATGAAGGCCGTGACCTGCAGCAGCGACGAGACGTTGCCCCCTTCGAGGACCTGTCCGCCGAGGATGGCAGCGAGGCCGAGAATGAGTCCGATGGGGCTGATGCGGTCCATGCGCTGCTGCGATCGGTGTTGCGCGCCGCTGACAGCAGAGGCGACTGCGGGGGCGCCAGCACGCGGGGATTATCGACGGGACGAGTGGAAACTTGACGGCGCACACCTGCCCGGCCGTACTCGGGATGAACTCGTGTGGCTCTCGCGTTGAGGGAGCCGCGGCGCTACGCGCCGGTGTAGTGGCCGATGACCGAAGTGGCGGATGCGGCTTTGCGCCTAGAGATGGGACCGGCGCGCGGTCCGGGTCATTGCTTCTTCGTCCACTCCTTGAGCCGGCTGCGCAGACGTGCCACGGCCTGACTGTGCAGCTGACAGACGCGCGACTCCGACACTCCGAGGACCTCGCCGATCTCTTTCAGGTTCATCTCCTGCTCGTAGTACAGGCCCATCACGATCTTCTCGCGTTCCGGCAAAGCGCTGATGGCCTGGACCAGGTGGCGCCGGAAGCGGGAGTCCTCGAGCGTGTCGAGCGGTCCCCTTTGGTTCGCGGCGAGATAGACGTCGAAGAAGTCGCTGTCCTCGGACTCTTGGAAGTCCTCGTAGTGCAGGAGCTGATAACCGCGTGACTCGAGCAGCATGGTCTGGTAGTTGTCCAGCGGGACGCCCAGCTCGTCCGCCAGCTCCTGCTCGCGCGGCTGGCGGCCCAGCCGCTGCTCCAGAAGGCTGATGGCCGCCTCGATGCGGCGCAGGTTTTTGCGCACGTTGCGCGGCAGCCAATCCGCCTGGCGCAGCTCGTCGAGCATCGACCCCCGGATGCGCTGGATCGCGTAGGTCTCGAACTGTGCGCCCTGGGTGTCGTCGAAGTTCTTCGCCGCGTCCATCAGGCCGAGCAACCCCGCCTGAATCAGATCGTCGACCTGCACGCTCGCCGGCAAGCGCGCCATGAAGTGATACGCGATGCGCTTGACGAGCGGCGCCATCTGCGCGACGAGCTTGTCTTGATCGGATGTCAGGCCTGGACTTGGCATGGTGCCAACTGGGAGCGGGGTCAGCTCTGGGACAGTGTGTTGGGCGCGGCCGCGATGAGCCGACGCGCGAAGTCGGCCATATCGTCGTCTCCAAGACCAGGCCAGCGCAACAGCCTCTCGGCACAGGCGTCCCAGGCCAGTGCCGGGCCGGACCGGGGAAATGGTTCCGCCACCGGCCGACTCAGGCGGGCCCCGCGCTCGATGCGTTCGTCATCAGGGATGCACCCCATGTATTCTACAGACAGGTTGAGAAACCGTCTGCACGTCGCGGAGAGATTACCAAAAATTCTGCCCGCATGCGTCTCGGAGCGGCCCCGGTGGACGAGCACGAAGATCCGTCGTCGGTCGGACGGGTGGTGGAGGCGCTTGAGGAACCGATAGGCGCCGGTGATCCCGACTGCGCTGGGGCTGACCGCCAGGATCAGCTCGCGCGCTGCGGCGGCGCAGGCAAGGTCGGCCGGTGGCGACGCCTCGATCAACAGGATATCGGCGCTCTTGGCGGCCGGATCGAGCGCGCGCACCAGGCGCAGCGCGTCTTGTCTGCCGGCGAACGAGGCTCGCAGCACCTGCAGACTCGACGTTCCCGCCTCGCCGGGCGGACGGTGCTCGGCCTGATGTCCGATGTCGAGCGCGTCTGTGGCCTTGTCAGTGCACTCCAGGAGCAGGACTGCACGCCCGTGTCGCGCCAGCGCAGCCGCGAGATCGGCGGTGGCGAGAGATGGGTCCCCGTCGGCTCCGGCGCCGACCAACGTGATGGAGCGCAGCGCCCCGCCCCGAAGCAGGCGGCGCAGGCCTGCAGCTTGATCGGCCAGCGCTTCGCTCATCCGGCCGGCCCTGTTCCCGCTCAGCCGATGGACCCGGCGCCGAGCGAGATGCCATCGGCAGCGCCAGCGGCGTACAGCAGCGGGAAATCCTCCGGTGCGGTCGCGACGGGGCCGCCCCCGGCGGCACGGAATGCGCGTTCGACCAGGTAGAGCGGGTTGGGGCGATGCAGATCCTCGGGCACGCGCTGGCCGTTGGTGACGTAAAACAGCGGCAACCGATAGCGCACCAGGACATCCAGCGCACCGCCGAGCGTCAGGGTCTCGTCGACTTTTGTCAGGATGCAACCGGCGAGATCCTCGCCGCGGTAGGCGCGCACCACCTCCTCCAGCACGTTGGCTTGGGAGACCGCCGCCAGCAGCAGGAGGCGCCTCACGCGCTTGCCTGCCCCCGCCAGCAACGCGATCTGATCCGCCAGCCGCCGGTCGCGTTGGCTCATCCCCACCGTGTCGATCAGCACCAGGTGCCGTCCGCGCAACTCGCTCAGCGTGTAGCGGAAATCCGCATCGCTCTGGATGGCGAACACGGGCGTACCCAGGATCTTGCCGTAGATCCGGAGCTGGTCGACGGCGCCGATGCGGTAGCTGTCCGTGGTCACCAACGCCACCCGCTGCGCACCCAGCCGCAGCGTGCATTCCGCGGCGATCTTGGCGACCGTGGTGGTCTTGCCCACTCCCGTCGGCCCCACCAGGGCATAGACACCGCCCCGATCCACGGGCGACTCCCCGGGGTCCACCACGGGGAGTTGCTGCTGCAGGCGCAGCTTGAGCGCGCGCAATGCGCGTCCCGCCTCGAGCCTAGGGGCTATGCGCTCCACGAGCTGGCGTGCGCTGGGGGCGGTGAACCCTGCCGCCAACAGCCGGCGCATGACCTCGAGCTTGGCCGGATCACGCCGAGCCAGATCCTGCCAGGCGAAGGCCGCCAGCTGTCCTTCGAGCATCGAGCGCAGCAGGCGCACCTCCTGCACGAGGGAATAATCTTCCGTCGCGGGGGGGATCTCAGGCGCGGGCCTGCCTGGCTGCGGAGGGCTGGGCTCAGGTGGCGTCATTCGGCGCGCCATCCCGGCAGTGACCGCGGTGACTTCCGACTCCGACACGGCCATCACCTCGACACCCCCGGCGGTCTTTCGGTTGGACAGGATCATCGCCTGCGCGCCCAATGCCTCGCGCACGAGACGCAAGGCCTCGCGCGGCGAATCGGCATAGAACTTCTTCACCACCATTGCCGGGCGCGTCCCTTCACGCGCGTGCTCCGCTCACACTGGCCCCGCCCAGCAGGCCGATCACTCGCACCGTGCGGTTGTCCGGGATCTCAGCCTGGGAGAGCACTTTGAGCTGCGGCGTCGCTCGGCGCAGGAAGCGTGACAGCAGGTTGCGCAGCTGCGGCGGCACCAGCAGCACCGTGGGCTGCCCGAGCTGGTCGCGCTGTTGCGTCAAAGTGCTGGCCTGCTGCAGCAGGCGCTCGGCGAGGCCCGGCTCGAGTCCGGGCGCTTCGGCACCTCGCGCCTGACCGGCCTGCGCCAGCACCTGCTCGAGCTGCGGTTCGAGCGCAAACACCTCCAGGTCACGGGCGCCCCCGAACACAGTCTGTACGATCGCCCGCGACAAAGCCACGCGCACCGCCGCAGTCAGCTCGTCGGGATCCTGCGTACGCGCACCCTGCTCGGCCAGCGTTTCCAAGATGGTGCGCATGTCGCGGATGTGCATGCCCTCCGACAGGAGGTTCTGCAGGACCTTTTGCAGCGTGGATAGCGGCACGACCTTCGGCACCACGTCCTCGACCAGCTTCGGCGCTTCCTTCGCGATATGGTCGAGCAGCGCCTGGGTCTCTTCCCGCCCCAGCAGTTGCGCCGCGTGCGCCTGGATGACGCTCGACAAATGGGTGGCGACCACCGTGGCCGCGTCGACAACCGTATAGCCGAGGCCCTGCGCATGCTCGCGGTTCGAGGCTTCGATCCACACCGCGGGCAGGCCAAAGGCGGGATCCTTGGTCTGCGTGCCCGGGAGCTGCCCCAGTACGCGACCCGGGTTGATCGCCAGGTACATCCCGGGCGGGACCTCACCGCTGCCCGCTTCCACCCCCTTGAGCGTGATGCGGTAGCCGTTCGGGCGCAGCTCCAGGTTGTCGCGGATGTGCACGGCGGGCACCAGGAAGCCCATATCGGCGGCGAACTTCTTGCGCAGTCCGCGAATACGGCGCAGCAGCTCGCCGTCCTGATTGCGGTCTACCAGCGGGATGAGCCGGTAACCGACTTCCAGCCCGAGCGCGTCGATCGGCGCCACGTCCGCCCAGGATACTTCTGGCGCCTCGACCTTGGGCGCCTCGACGGGCGGAGCCGCTTCCTGCGGCGCGCGCGACCTGCGCTCGCGCCAGTAGGCGATCCCGCTGACGAGCGCCGCGATCGTGAGAAACGCCACATGCGGCATGCCTGGGACGATGCCTAGGAACCCGACCACCGCGCCGACGACGTAGAGCACTCGCGGCCGGCCGCCGAGCTGCTCCACGAGCTGTTGGTTGAGGTCCTGATCGGCCGACACCCGGGTAACCAGCACGCCCGCCGCGGTCGAGATGACGAGCGCGGGGATCTGCGCCACCAGACCGTCGCCAATGGTGAGCAAGGTGTAATTCTGTGCCGCCTGGGCCACGGACAGATCGTGCTGGAGGGTTCCGACGGTGAGACCGCCCACGATGTTGATCAGCATGATGACGATGCCGGCCACTGCGTCACCCCGCACGAACTTGCTGGCACCGTCCATGGCGCCGTAGAACTCCGCCTCCTTCGCGATCTCGGCGCGCCGGCGGCGCGCCTCCTGCTCGCCGATCAGTCCCGCGTTCAAGTCGGCGTCGATGGCCATCTGCTTGCCGGGCATGGCATCCAGGGTGAAGCGCGCCGCGACCTCTGCGATGCGGCCCGAGCCTTTGGTGATGACCACGAAGTTGATCACTACCAGCACGACGAAGACGACGATGCCCACCGCGTAGTTGTTGCCGATCAGGAAGTGACCGAACGATTCGATCACGTGGCCGGCGGCGTCGGGTCCGGTGTGGCCGTAGAGCAGCACGACACGGGTGGTCGCAACGTTGAGCGAAAGGCGCAGCAGCGTCGTGATCAGCAATACCGTCGGGAACAAGGAGAAGTCCAGCGGCTTGGTCACCGACACCGCCAGCAGCAGGACCAGCATGGACATCGAGATGTTGAACGTGAACAGCAGGTCCAGGGCGAAGGGCGGCAGCGGCAGCACCATCATCGCCAGGATCAGGACGATGAGGATCGGGCCGGCGAGCTGAGACAGGATCGGTCTCGGTGCGGTGCTGTCTGCGCCGTTCATCTCAGCTCGTCATCCACCGCTGTCGCGAGGCCTCACGGCTGGAACCATGTCCTACTCGGCCTCGGTCTCGGCGGCCCCCGGATCGAGGTCCGCGGGCACCGTCACCTCGGCGGGCGGGCGTGGCGCCTCGCCGCCACTGCGTTCCGCCTGGCGCAATTGGTACACCCAGGCGAGCACCTCTGCGACAGCCGTGTAGAGCCGAGCGGGGATCTCGCGCCCAACCTCGGCGTGCGCGAACAACGCGCGGGCCAGCGCGGGAGCGCGCAAGATCGGAACCTCGGCCTGCTGGGCAACCTCGATGATGCGTTCAGCGACCAGCAGCGAACCCATCGCGAGCACCCGCGGCGCCGCCATTGCCGCCTCTCGGTACTGCAGCGCGACGGCGAAGCGCGTCGGGTTGGTCACGACCACGTCGGCTTTCGGGACTTGAGCCATCATGCGCCGGCGCGCGACCTCGCGCTGCAGGCTGCGGATCCGCGCCTTGATCTGCGGGTTGCCTTCGGTTTCCTTCAACTCCTCGCGGACCTCCTCCTTGGTCATGCGCAGCTCCCGCCGGTGCTCCCAGATCTGGAACGGGACGTCGATGACGACGATCAGCGCGAAGGAGCCGGCGATGAGCAGGAACGTCTGGCCCAGCAGCGCTGCCACGTGGGCCAGCGCCGGCTCCAGTGGTTCGCTCACGAGCGACACGATCTCGGTGCGCTCCGACCACACGGCCCAGCCCGCCACCCCGCCCACGAGCAGGGCTTTGAGCACCGCCTTGCCAAGCTGGATCAGTCCGTGCCAGGAAAACAACCGCCCGAGGCCCCGCAGCGGACTGAGGCGGGCGAAATCCGGCTGTATCGTCTCGAGTGTGAACACCCAGCCGCTGACCAGCGTGGGCGCCAGGAGCGCGACTGCGGTAACGACGACGAACAGGGGCGAGAGGCCCAGAAGCGCCTGCGTCGTGCCGTCGAACAGGCGCAGCCCGAGCTGGGATGGATCGTACGCGGCGGTCCGATCGAGAGTCAGCGCATCGCGCATCACGGCCTCGAGACTGTGCGTCAGTCCCGGGCCGAGGAGGATGAGCCCGCCGCCGGAGGCGAGAAGTACGGAGAAAGTGGAAAGCTCGGAGGAGCGCGGAATCTGGCCCCGTTCCCGGGCCTGCTCCAGGCGTCGTTGTGACGCAGGTTCTGTTCGTTCGAGATCGCTGTCCTCGGCCATCCCCCACCCTCACCGGAATCGGCGCTCGCTGTCCCGGTGCGGCGAGTGTATCACGAGTGACAATAGCCGGATACAAGATGTATGGACGAGATCGCGCTGCGAACACCATAGGTTGTGGTCGGATCGGCGAGCGACGCGGCAGCGTCCCGCCACGGCGCTCCCGGCTCGGCGGCCGTCTGGCCGCCGCTGCGCTTGGGCTCCGGAAGCCCGACTTGACTGCGCTATATACCCATGTTGGAATGCGGCGGGAAGTTGTTCACGAGCGGGGATCGCTGCACGCGGCGGACGATGCGAGACGCGTGCTGACGCTCTCCGCACTGCGCCGTCTCGGCAGCCTCGGGACGGTCGCACTTGGGCGCAGACTTTTCCTGCGTCGCCGCTACAGCTAACAACGAGCGCCCCATTCGACGGGCGCGGCGGGCGCCTCCCAAGCCCCCCTCCGAGCCCGCCCTTTGGTGCGCTCGCTCTTAGCGCCGGTAAGGCCGGGCAGCGTGTCCGGAGACCCGATCTCCTGGGCCGCGCTGCGCCGATTCGAACTCGATTATCGGGAGGATGTCACTGTGAAGATTGCTCCGAAGCTGCTTTTGATGTCCCTGGGGCTGGTGGCCGCATCCGGGTCCGCCTCGGCCAACCAGGATCTAGCACAACAGATCGCGAACCCAGCCAACTGGGCGATGCAGGCGGGGAATTTCGCCAATCATCGCTACAGCGCGCTGAGTCAGATCAACGCCGGCAACGTGAAGAAGCTGCAAGTTGCGTGGATGTTCTCCACCGGCGTGCTGCGCGGGCATGAAGGCTCGCCGCTGGTGATCGGCGACACCATGTATCTGGTGACGCCTTTCCCCAACAACGTCTTCGCGCTGGACCTGGGTACGCAGAAGATCAAGTGGAAGTACGCGCCCAAGCAGAACCCGGCCGTGATCCCGCAGATGTGCTGCGACACGGTCAACCGCGGGCTGGCCTATGCGGAAGGCAAGATCTTCCTGCAGCAGGCCGACAGCATGTTGGTCGCCCTCGATGCCAAGTCCGGCAACGTGATTTGGAGCGTCAAGAACGGCGATCCTAGCGTAGGCGCGGTCAACACCAACGCTCCGCACGTGTTCAAGGACAAGGTGATCACTGGCATCAGCGGCGGGGAATGGGGGGTGCGCGGCTACATCTCGGCGTACAACATCAACACCGGGCAGCTGGTGTGGCGCGGCTACAGCACCGGCCCGGACAATGAGATGCTGATCGACCCGAACACCACCATGACCTGGACCAACGGGCAGATGGCGCCGGTGGGACAGGACTCCAGCCTGAAGACCTGGCAGGGGGATCAGTGGAAGATCGGCGGGGGCGCCACCTGGGGCTGGTACAGCTATGACCCGCAGTTGAACCTGATGTACTACGGCAGCGGCAACCCGAGCACGTGGAACCCGGCGCAGCGTCCCGGCGACAACAAGTGGTCGATGAGCGTCTGGGCGCGCGATGTGGACACCGGCAAGGTCAAGTGGGTCTACCAGATGACCCCCTACGACGAATGGGACTTCGACGGCATCAACGAAATGGTCCTGGCCGACATCAACGTCAACGGCAAGCCCACCAAAGCGCTGGTGCACTTCGATCGCAATGGGTTCGGCTACACGCTAGACCGTGTCACGGGGGCGCTGCTGGTGGCGCAGAAATTCGATCCGGCCGTGAACTGGGCCACGAATGTCGATATGAACACCGGGCGTCCGCAGGTGGTGGCCCAGTACAGCACGGCACACGGCGGACCGGACGTGAACACCAAAGGCATCTGCCCAGCCGCGCTCGGCTCCAAAGACCAACAGCCGTCCAGTTACAACCCCAAGACCAAGCTGTTCTACGTGCCCACCAACCACGTGTGCATGGACTACGAGCCGTTCCAGGTCGAGTACGTAGCGGGCCAGCCGTATGTGGGCGCCACCTTGTCCATGTTCCCGGCCCCGGGCGGCACCAACATGGGCAACTTCATCGCGTGGGATCCTTCCACCGGCAGGATCGTGTGGTCGAAGCCGGAGAAGTTCTCCGTGTGGAGCGGAGCGCTGTCCACTGCCGGTGACGTCGTGTTCTACGGCACGTTGGAAGGGTATCTCAAAGCGGTGGACCTGAACGGTAAGGAACTGTGGAAGTTCAAGACGCCGTCGGGGATCATCGGCAACGTGTTCACGTACGAATTCCAGGGCAAGCAGTACGTGGGGGTGTTCTCAGGGATCGGCGGCTGGGCCGGCATCGGCATGGCCGCTGGGTTGGAGAAGGATACCGACGGGCTGGGTGCGGTAGGCGGCTACAAGGAGCTGCGCGACTACACCGACCTCGGCGGGACGCTCACGGTCTTCACGCTGGGTCAGTAAGCCCTCGGCGAGTCAACACTGGCATCCCGGGTTCTCCGGGGTGCCAGTTTTTTTTCGTGCGGCCGCGCCGCAGGCCCGAACAAGCGACGCGCAGTGCGCTGCCCGCGAGACAGGTGGTGTATTCTGGAGCGCATGGACACACCCGCTCGCCCGCGACTTGCCTGGGGACTGACCGGCTCCGGTCATTTCCTGCGGGAATGTCTCGAGCTTGCCCGCGAGCTCCCGGATGTCGATCTGTTCCTGACCGCAGCCGCGGAGGAGGTCCTGCACATGTACGGCCATGATCTCGCCGGCCTGCGGCAGCGCTTCCGGGTGTTTCGCGACAACACCGCCAGCGCCGCTCCGGTGGGCCTGTTCTACTACGGGCACTACCACACCGTGGTCGTCGCGCCGGCCACCTCCAACACGGTTGCCAAGTGCATCGGGGGTATCTCCGATACGCTGGTCAGCAACATCTTCGCGCAGGCGGGCAAATGCCGCGTGCCATCGATCGTCTTCGCCTGTGACACCGCCCCGCAGATGCAAACCGAGGCACCGCGCGACTGGGTCATGGTCTATCCGCGGCCGATCGACCTCGAAAATACGCAGCGGCTGAAGGCCTTCCCGCTGGTGAGCGTGGTGGAGAGCCTGGACGCGCTGCGCGCCGCCTTGACGGCGCGTCTGGCCGAGATCGGCGCGACGCCTTCGAAAGAAGCGGTTAGGTAACCGCGCGGCTCTGCATGCAATGACGACGCAGAAGCGCGAGCACGTGCTGTTTCTCACCGGCAAGCTCGCACACAGGAGCCTCACGCGCGTGCTCGAGTCGATCGCGCCTGCGCCCTTTACCTGGACCGTCCATCAGCTCGGGCTGAGCGTGGCCGCGCTCATGACCGCCGACATGATCCAGCGCAGGCTGCCCGGCAGGATGGGAGCCGATCGCATCATGGTGCCGGGACGCTGCCGAGGGGACCTGGAGCGGCTCAGCGCGCATCTCGGGGTGCCGGTAGAGCGCGGCCCGGACGATCTGGTCGACCTGCCCCGCTTCCTGGGCCGCACCGCGGCGGCCCGAGACCTGTCTCAATACGACACGCTGGTGTTCGCCGAAATCGTGGACGCGCCCGAGCTCTCCATCCAGGCGATCGAGGCGCGCGCCCGCGACCTGGCCGCCACCGGTACCGACGTGATCGACTTGGGCTGCCTGCCCGCAACTCCGTTCCCTCACCTTGGGGAAGCCGTCGCGCACCTGAAGTCGTGCGGCTTCCGGGTCAGCGTGGACTCGCTCGAACCCGACGAGCTGCTGAGAGGGGGCAAGGCGGGCGCGGATTACCTGTTGAGCCTGCGGGAAGACACCCTATGGGTGGCCGACGAGGTGGATGCGACGCCCGTGCTGATCCCTGGCGAGCCCGGCGATCTCGCCTCGCTGGAACGCGCGATCGACGCGCTGGAACGCCGCCACCGGGCCTACCTCGCCGATCCCGTGCTGGATCCGATTCAGTTCGGCTTTACCGACGCGATCGCACGCTACCACGCGCTGCGTCGTTCACGGCCGCACGCGCCGATCATGATGGGGATCGGCAACGTCACCGAACTCACACACGCAGACACCATGGGGATGAGTGCGCTGCTCTTCGGCATCGCCTCGGAGTTGCAGGTCGCCGCGGTGCTCGTGGTCCAGGTGAGCGAGCATGCGCGTTCGGTGGTCCGGGAGGCCGACATTGCACGGCGCATCATGTTCGCCGCCCGCGCCGATAACGCATTGCCCAAGGACATCTCGGATGCGATGCTGGCGTTGCATGAGAAGCGCCCTTATACGCACACCCCGGACGAGATCTCCGAGCTGGCCGCGGCCGTACGCGACCCCAATTTCCGCGTGATGGTGGGGGCGGACGGAATCCATGTCTTCAACCGCGCCGGTCACCATCGCGGCACCGACCCGTTTGCATTCTGGCCTTCGCTTGGACTCGAGCAGGATGCCGCTCACGCGTTCTACCTGGGCGTGGAGCTCGCACGCGCACAGATCGCCTGGCAGCTGGGCAAGCGCTACGCGCAGGATGAGGAGCTCAAATGGGGCGCGGCGACTCCGCCCACGTCGGAGGACCTGCTCGAGCAAGCGTCTGCGGGCACCACGCTCACGCACCGCCAGCGGATCGCGGCGAAGCAGGAGACTCGATGATCTGGGAAACGGTCGTCACGAGCGTTTCCGCCGCGGGCCGGGTGCACATCGCACCGATGGGCGTGCGCGAGGCCGGCGGCCGGGTCGTCCTCGCGCCGTTCCGGCCCTCTGCCACACTGGACAACATCCTCGCCACGCGTTGTGCGGTGGTGAATCTCACCGATGATGTGCGAGTGTTCGCTGGCTGCCTCACCGACAGGCGCGATTGGCCCACGACTGCTTGCCAGCAGATCGATTGCGTCCGCCTCGGGGCCGCACTCGCGCATCGCGAGCTGAAGCTGGCGCACATCGAAGACGACGAACTGCGGCCCCGCCTCTCCTTCGACGTCGTGCTCGAGCAGACACATCGGCCGTTTCGCGGTTTCAATCGCGCGCAGGCCGCGGTGATCGAAGCGGCAATCCTGGTGAGTCGCCTGGACCGCCTCCCGGCCCAGAAGATCGACGACGAGATGCGCTACCTCGCGATTGCGGTAGACAAGACGGCCGGTCCGGTCGAGCGCGAGGCTTGGTCCTGGCTGACTGAGCGCATCCGCACATACCGCAGCCAGGCGCGGAGCACGGCGTGATTCGCCTGCTGGCCAGCGTGAAGGACGAGAGCGAGGCGCAGCTTGCACTGGACGGCGGCGCCGACCTCATCGACTTCAAGAATCCCGCGCAGGGAGCGCTCGGCGCGCTCGCCCCTGACGTGATCGCGAGCGGGCTGCGGCGCCTCGCCGGACGCGCGCTCACCAGCGCCACCGCCGGGGATTGGCCGCTACAGCCGGCGGTCCTCATCGAAGCCGTGCAGCGAACGGGCGAAACGGGCGTGGACTACGTCAAGTTGGGCATGCTGCCCGGCGCAGCGCTCGAGGCTTGCGTCGAGGCGCTGGCGCCGCTCGCGCTGCGGTACCGCATCGTCGCGGTGTTCTTCGCCGATCGCGGCGTGCCTGCAGGCGCGCTGAACCAGGTGAGCGCGGCCGGTTTTGCCGGCGCGATGGTGGACACGTTCGACAAGCGCGGCGGCGGGCTTCGGCAGCATCTCAGTGACAACCGTCTGCGCGCATTTGTCGAGGAGAGCCGAAACCTCGGGCTGCTGACCGGACTCTCCGGTTCGCTGGATCTGGCGGATATCGCGCCGCTCGCGCGCATGAGCCCCGGGTTGCTGGGGTTCAGGGGCGCGCTGTGCCACGCCGGGGCTCGCGCCTCGACGCTGTCGCTCGAGCGCGTACAGCGCGTGCGCGCGAAGCTGGACGCGAGTAGCGTCCGCGTGCAGGCCGGTCTGGCTTCGGATCTCGAGTACGGTAGGCCGGCTCGACATTAGCCCGGCCGCGACGCCCCGCGCTTGACGCAGCGCGAACCTTCGAAGGCCGTCCACCTTCGCTTTCCGCAGTGCTTGAACGGCCTGGATCGCGCTGTGCGCGGGAACGACGTTCGGCCTAAAGTTTCCGCGCCGCGTGCCGTTGCGTCGTCCTACCCGCAAGACCCGATCCAACTCGCTGGAGATCTCCTTGGAACGACTGAGCATCCGACACGCGTTGTTGGTGTGTGCAGGCACCGCGGTCGGCCTCGATCTACTCGCCGCCTGGCTGTTCATCGGCACCGGGGCTATTGCCAATTCGGCCACACTCTGGGGGCCGCTCACCGGGTTGGCGGCTGCCCATGCATCGATCATCGTCCTGCTGGCTTGGTACGCCGGCGTCTACTTCGGGCGTCGCGGGGAAAAGATCGTCGGCGCGCTAGCCCTGATGGCGGCAGGCGACCTCAGCCAGAAGCTGAAGCTCGATGGCAGAGACGAGTTCGCGTGGATCGCCTACGAATTCGATCGCGCGCGCAAGGCCGTCGTGGAGCGGATCGGAGGGCTTACCGCGCACATCCGAGATGTAGCACAGTCCGCGGCTCAGCTCTCCGCCGCCTCGAGCCAGCTCGCCTCCAGCTCGCGCCAGCAGAGCGACGCCGCCGGCGCCACGGCGGCCGCCGTCCAACAAGTGACAGTGAGCATGAGCCAGGTGTCCGACCACGCGAAGCAGGTGCGCGCTCTGTCGGGCCAGTCGGGTGAGCTCTCGTCGCGAGGCGGCGAGGTGATTCATCGCGTTGTCGCCGACATGAATGCCATCTCCGAGTCGGTCGGGCGCTCCTCCGAGGTGATCCGGGGACTGGACAAGCATTCCGCCGAGATCCAGTCGATCGTGAAGGTGATCACCGACATCGCCGAGCAGACGAACCTGCTGGCGCTCAACGCGGCCATCGAAGCGGCGCGGGCGGGCGAGCAGGGCCGCGGCTTCGCGGTGGTCGCCGACGAGGTGCGCAAGCTCGCCGAGCGCACGAGCCAATCCACCAAACAGATCGCGGACATCGTATCCAACATCCGCACCGGCACCCAAAACGCCGTGGCCAGCATGAGCGAAGGAGTGGCCAAGGTCAGCGCGGGCGTGTCTCTCGCCCATCAGGCCGGCGTTTCTATCGACCAGATCAAGAGCAGCTCGGCGCAGGTGGTCACGGCGGTCGCGGACATCTCATCGGCGCTGGAGGAACAAAGCAGCGCGGCCGGCGAGATCGCACGCCACGTCGAGAACATCGCGCGGATGGCAGAACAGAACGACACCGCGATCCAGCAGGCCGACCGGACCGCGAACCAGGTCGCACAGCTCGGCGCCGCGCTCCAGAGCACGGTCGCTCGCTTCAAGCTCTAGCCCGCGGCCACGAGGCCGAGCGCGGGCTCCCAGCCGGATATCACTTCCCACGAAAAAGCACGGCCCGCCACGAACCGTGGAAAGCAGGCGTCGACGACGCCCGCCGCAGCGAGCGCCTGGGCGTCGCGGCGCTGAACGGGCAGCGTGCACGACTTGACCAGCACCAGGCGCGTTGCGCCTATGCGTTCGGCGATCCATGCCGCGAGGCTATCGGAGGTGACGTCCCACGACGCTGGGATATCCGCCGCAGGCATCACCATGGACGCGGGCAGCCAGATGGGCGTGAGGCCTTCGGTCCAAGCCGATTGGAACTGGCGGGGGCCCTCCGCTACGACGAAGCCGGGCGCGAGATCAGCCAGCAGCACCGCGACGATGTGCATGGCAAGTAGCGCCATGTGATGCGCGGCCCGCTCGGTGAGCTTATGCTCGGCTTGCGCGGCGCGCACGCGATCGGCAAAGGCGCCGCCTCCGGGCACGATCAGCAGTCCAGACGGAGGCCGATCCGCGAGGCCGCGCATGAGCCGCAGCGCCGCGTCGGACGCGGTCAGGCTGCCTCCGATCTTGAGCACCGTGACGGCACCCCCGGTGCCGGGAGCAAACGGGCGCGTCGGCGCCGTCACCGCGGCGGCGCCTCAGACGCCATGGCCCGCAGGGAAGCCACTGCGAACGCAGGACCGCAGACGTCCACCGCCGCCGCCTGCTCCGCCCCCGCGCCGGCCAAGGTCGCGAAGTCCACATAGGGGCGGCCCAGCTCCTTCGCGACGCGCACGGCGAGAAAAGCTCCCACACCCAGGCCGACGAGAGGCGCTTGCACATCGAGCAGTCCGCGGGAGAGATGGCGGTCGCATGCGAGACGCACCCGCTGTTGCTGCGCGCGCGCAAGCCAGGTTGCGAGACGGTCCCACGCGTGCTCGGGCGCCTGCTCGAGGTCCAATCCGATCATGCGCGCGAGCCGTCGCCTGCTCTCGAGCTTCGAGCGGCCGCGCCCGTCGGCGGTTGCGGCCTGGTCGAACGCCGGATCGAGCTCGCCTGTGAGTCGATACACATCTGCGGCGGTGGCGAAGTGCTCGGCAATCACGCTCACCCATTCGCCGTCAAAAGGCACGCGTGCCGCTACCGCCATGAGCGGTGTTCTCACCACCCCGGTGTACAGCAATTCCTCGCGTGCGAGGCGCCCGTGGTCATCGACCGCCTGCGCCCGCACTCTGCCATCTGAGACGAGCACGAGATCGGCCGTCGTACTGCCGATGTCGAGGATCAACGCCTGCGGCAGCAGCTGGGCCACCAGTTCGGCCGTGGCACGCCAGTTTGCCGATGCGACCTCACGCCAGTGCGGCGCCGCTTCCCGCGCGCTCACGAAGCGGGATCCCGCGAACACCGTGGTGTCGCGCGCGGGCACGACGCGCAGGAACGCTTCGACGATCGCAGCCACGCCCGAAGCGCGGTCGGGGAACAGATCGACGAGCTCTCCGGTCATGGTGATGGCATGCACCGCGCCGTGCACAGGCTCGCACGTCAGCTCGTGCAGCGCCGACTCCAGGCGCTCCAGCCCCTTCCACAGCTCGCAGGGCACCTGCTCGACCCGATCCAGCTGGCCGTGCGCGTCCAGAACCGCCAGCTTGACATGCGCCCCGCCCAGGTCCCACCCAAAGATCATTTTCCCGCGACCCCGACCGCGACGGGGCGACCCGGGTGCGGTCGAATCATGTCGAAGTCATCGCGATCGAGAAGCCTCACCACCATCGCCGCCACGCTCACGCCCAATGCGGCGCGTAAGCCGGCATAAGAGGTCGTCAGGCGAGGGTTTACTTCGACCACGATCGGACCCGAGTCGGCGAGGATCAAATCCACACCAAAATAGCCCCACAGGCCGGGGATGGCCTGCGTAACCCGCTCCGCAAGGCGCTGGAACACTCCGTCCGAATCCGCGATCGCGTTCACGACGCTCCCAGCAAAGCGCAGCGCGCCGTCCTCGAGTTCGATGCGTTGCCGATTGACGCTCAGCAGCCAGGCGCGTCGATCGCGAGCGAGTGCGGACAGACTCGCCGCCTCCCCCTGCACGTAAGGCTGCAGGACGAAACGATGCGGATTCGGGCGCTCGGCGACCCATGCCGAGGCCGCTTGGAGGGTCGGAAACACTCGCGTGGTTTCGCAGCCGCAACCGTCGTCCGGCTTGGCGACCCAGGGGTGAGGGGCGCTCTGCCGCGCCTCGTGCAGCCGGAACGCGGGGATCGCGGGGACACCGGTGCGCTCGAGTGCGCACGCCGTCGCATGCTTGCTCGCCGCCACGCCGATGGCATCGGGTGAGCTGCCCAGCAGACGAGCGCCCGCATCGACCACGCGCCGGGAGAGCGACTCCAGCACGCCACCGGTCTCCGGCGCGATCACCCACACGGCATCGCTGGTGGCGACGAGCTCGTCGAACCGGGTCTCCCACTGCCTCCGGCTCGCCACCACATGGCGCTCGACATCCGCCAGCCCGAGAGCGACCCGGCGGTCGCATTGCGTGACCACCTCGGTGCCCGGCTGGCCGGCCAGATCCGAGACCAGCGAGCGCAACATCAGCCTCGCTTCGGGCAGCAGCGCCTGCGGGAGCGGAGCGTCGACGCAGCCGCCACCCGTGATATGCTCGTACGCGAATATCCTCACGGGTCGCTCATGCTGGTCATTCCTGTCATCGATCTGATGGGCGGCCGAGTGGTCCATGCGCGGCGCGGCGACCGCTCCAACTATCGACCGCTGCGTTCGACGCTCACGGCTTCGAGCGATGCGATGGATGTGGTCGTCGCGCTGCTGGAGGCTGCGCCGTTTCCCGTGCTTTACGCAGCCGATCTCGATGCGATCCTTCGCCGGGGCGACCACCGCGAGCTCATCCAGCGAATCGAGCAGCGATTTGTTTCACTCACGATCTGGGCAGATGCAGGGTTCGGCGAAGCTGCCGATATGCTGCCGTGGTTAGGCTCCGGCCGGATCGTACCGGTGATCGGCTCGGAGAGCCTAACGTCGGGGGAAGCGCTCGCCGGCATGCTGACAGCGGCACCCGACGCGGTGCTCTCGCTGGACACTCGCGACGATCAACCCCTCGGCCCGCCGGCGCTGTTCGACCAGCCTGAGCAGTGGCCGCTGCGCGTGATCGTCATGACGCTGGATCGCGTCGGCGCCGGCCGCGGTCCTGCGCTCAACCGCCTGCGCGACACAGTAGCGAAAGCTCCCGGCAAACAGGTGATCGCAGCAGGTGGCATACGTGATACCCACGACCTCGAAGCGCTCGAGGCCATGGGCGTCCACGCGGTACTGGTCGCGAGCGCGATCCACGACGGGACGCTGAAGCGCGCGACTCTAGCTCGCTACGCGTCCGGCTGAGCCGGACCGGCAAGTCTCCCGTCCGGCCGGATCACAGCCGGACCGGAAACCTTGCCCTCACTTCGGCGAGAACGGATGCTTGACCGAGTTGCGCTTTGCCACCACCTCTGCCGGCTGCGGGTCGCCGCGAACGGCGCGCTCGACCGACTCCTTGACCGCCTTGTAGTTGTAGTCGTAGATCTTCTGGTCGTCGGCGGCTTCCCAGTGGATGAACACGCCTACGCAGCAGAACACGTCGTTGGCTTCGTCAGCCGGGATCGTACCTTCGGCGACGCAGTCGGCGATGGCCCTCGCCACCGCGGCTTGCGCCGGACCGAACATCTGCACCGCCTGCTTCGCCCCCTTGATCGTGACCTTGTTGAACATCACCGTGTGCGGCTTGGCCGGCAGGTTGGGCGCGATCACGGCCAGCAGCGCCGTGAATCCATCCTTGTTATTGGTCAAGGAAGTGGCGAACGCCGTTTCGGCGGCGCTGCCGCGCGGCCCGATAATGAGGTCGATATGAGCAACCTCGTTGCCATCTCCGACCAGCGACTCGCCGACCATCATTTTGTTGATCTTTGCCATGTGAGCTCCTCCTATAGTCGATGTTGCATGCCTCGTGGGAAACCGCTCCCACTCCTTCACGAGCGACGAGACGAGCGCCGCGACGCGCGTAATCCTACCAGTCGCGCTCCAAGAGCGCACTCCAGAACAGCGTGGCCACCGCGAGGTCGGCGCTGGTGCCCGGATTGAGCCCGCGCGCTTTCAACGCAGCGTCCCACTCGCCCCACGCCGCGGCAAGCGTCCGGGTATCCCCGGCTTGACTCGCAGCCTCGGCCTGGACCTGCGCCGCCTCGCGCAACGCCTCCGCCTCGGCCCACCCAAACTTCCGCGCCACGTGCGTGTCGGGCAGGCTGCTCAGGAACGCCAGGTAAACCTCGGCTGCCGCCCAGCGCCGGTCGCGCCCACGCGCGCGGGAAGCCGCGAGGCGCGGCAGCCCGATCCGCACCACGTCCGCATACCCAGTGACGTACTGACGCGCAATACTATCGCGGTCTGCCGCCTCCCGCATCGCCTCCAGCAGCGTCACCTGGGCCGGCCGGTGCACGTCGTGCCGGGCAGACGCCCCGAGGCCGCCCGGGTTTGCCAGCCGTATGGCTTCGAAGGCCCGCTCGGCATCGGCCACGGTCAAGCCCGCCAGCACCGGAGCAAGATGCTCGGACAACGATCGCTGGCGCAGCGGCGTGGCTGCTGCGTGGACGGCGTGGGCCATCGGAGCGACGAGCAACACGATGCCGAGGTTCGTGTTCGTGCCCACTGCGGCACGCGTCGCCGCGACGGCACGGTGAATGCGCTCGCCGACAGATGCGGCTTCGCCCACAATGGCGGGAGCCGCGGCGCGTGCACTGCGCACGAAGTCGAGCACTTCCATGCCATGCCCGTCCGCGTGCACACCGACGTTACCCGGCTTGAGCGCCATGACATCCAACAGGCATGCATCGATGAACGCGTGCTCTAGGCGTTGTTGCAACCCGTTCTCATCCGCCGCGACGGGGTTCGAGACGATGGCCGTGACGCTCAATGCACAGCCCTCCCCGGCCGCGCTAAGTACCGCCTTACGAAGTCCTGGGCCAACCGAGCGGCGAGATCGAGCTCAGTCACGGACTGCAGGCCACGCCAGGCCGGGATGCCGTTGACCTCGATCACGAGCGCTGCACCGTCGCGGTCGCGCATAAGATCCACACCAGCGTAGTCCAGGTCGACCGCGTGGACCGCGCGTTCGGCGAGGCGGGCGAGCTCGTCATCGAGCGGCATGGCTTCGCATCGCGCGCCGAGGGCGACGTTGTGCACCCAGCCGGTTCCACGCCGCGCCATGGCAGCGACGGCTTGACCTGCGATGACGAACACCCGGTAGTCGCAGGCACGGCCTTCTGCACATTCCACGAACCGCTGCAGGTAGTACACGCCGTTGTAGTCGGAGCTGGAGGGTAGCTCGTCGCCCGCACTGAGCAACTGCAGACCGCGGCCCTGCGATCCGAAGAGCGGCTTGATGACCACACGATTCCCCCGCGCCGTCTCGCGAATCAGCGTCGCACGCGCCTCGGCCGGCCGCTCGGTCACCCAGGTGGCAGGGGTAGCGATGCCGGCTCCGCGCAGCAGCATCGAGGTCATGGACTTGTCGACGCTGCGCTCGATCGCCCGGGCGCTGTTGTACACCGGCACGCCGCATTCAGCCAACGCATGCAATAGCCCCAAGCGCAACGTCACCTGCTCGAAGCTCCCATTGGCGATCTCGCGTACGAAGACTCCGTCCGGCAGCTTCCCATCGAAGCCGGGGATCACGATGCCCCAACGGTGGGCCTCCAGGTCCACGGCGCAGTCAGACAGCGATGCGAACGACGTCTGCACACCGAAGCTCCCGAGCGCATGCGCCAGCCGGCGCCCGTGCCAGCCGGGCTCATCGGTGAGTACGACGACATGCGCGGCGGGGCTCATACTCCGAACGACTCCTTCAGGCGCGCCGGGTCCCGAGCACCGCCGCGGAACGCATTCCCGGAGGCGACGTTGCAGACCAGCACCTCGGCGGGCGCGAACAGCATCGGGTCGATCTTGTAGAAGTCGAACTGAACGTCCTTGAACGTCTGGGCGAAAGGCTTGCCGTAGTCGCGCGAGGCGGACGCAGGCAAGGTGGCAGCGAGCTGTCGCGCCTGCTCGTCACTGCTATCGACGAATAAAGTGACGCTGCCGCCGAACAGGATCGCATCGTTGGTGCGGCCCATCGCGGTCAAGAAATCCGGGGCCGGCGGCGGCAGCGGCGCCAGGCCTGCGCCATCTACGATTTGCTCGAGCGGATACCCCAATGCATGCGCCTTGTGCAGCGCCACCTCCAGCGCGCGCGCAACGATCTGTACGGTGCCCGCAAGGCTGCGCGTCGGCGTGAGAATGAAGGTGATCCCCTGAGGCGGAAGCGCGCAGTCCCGTGCCACCTTCTCGACGACCGGCGTCGGGGGCGGTCGGTCGACTTCCAGCACGAACGTCGCCCGGTCGAAGCGATCGGCATAACCGAGCTCGTCGAACAGCGCCTCGCGCCGAGCGATCGCTCGTCCGGGCCCCGACGCAAGTGCGTGGAAGGCGCCCTTCCCTTCGCCCTGACTCAGGCTCCAGCCGGCGTACTGACTGGCGAGGCAGGCGAGCACCGGAGCGGCACTGTGCACGTGCACCTGCGTGAAGCCCCGCATCTCAGGATCGCCGGGAACCAGCGCCACCGTCCCGAGGCCGCCCATGCAAATCTCGGCGATGCGTCGCCCCGCTTCCAGTCCCGCCCGCGCTGCAATCCCGGCATCGACGATGGTCGCGCCCGTCTCGTCTGCGGACACGCGAAGGCGCAGCGCGTCCGCACCCGCCAGCAGCGCCGCCACGTGCGGCGCCGCCAACGCGTTCACGCTCGGCCGCGCGGCAGAACCCTGTTCCGCTGCCGTTGCCGGATTACTCCCGCTCATCGCGCGCACCCGTGGTCGACCCGGTTCGTCATGCAGGTTGGCCTCGCAAGTCGCGACCGCGATTCGGGTCTTCACCAGGCCAGGCCCCCTCATCACCCGCCCGCGGGCCAACCTGCCATCGCAATAGCATCCTGCGCACCTCGCGCTTTCGCTGCTCCAGGCGGCGTTGCGCGGCAGCCTTGTTCTCGCCGGCCGCGAACACGGACAGGACAGGGGCGCCGGCACCGATCCAGCTGCCGTCCATGGGCAAGTCGCGGCACCAGTCCGGGAATGCCACGTCGTCGGGGACCTGGAGCGCTCGCTCGGCATACAGCACGGAATAGGCACGCGCGCAGGCGGGACGGTGCCTCAATCGCTCGCCAAATTCCGGCACCGGTCCCGCGAAGCTGCGGAGATGCCAAGCCACCAGCCCTTCCGGAAAGTCCTCTTCGTACAGCTCGAAGGTGGCGGTCGGCCGGGGATTCACCTCCAGCGCGACCATGGACGTGCCGTCGAGCAGGAAGTCGAGGCCGTTCAGGCCGCGCAGGCCCGCTATGCGCACCAACCGGTTCAGGCGGGCCTGCACTTCTGCTGCGAGCTCGGGCGCCAGCCTGCACGTGGACGCGCCGGCGTAGCAGAACGGCGCATTGCCGATGGCATGGAAGGATTGAGCGTTGAACCCGAGCACCCAGGCGTGCTCGGCGTCGGCCAGGAACGTCACCGAGATCGGGCACCCGGACATGCGCCGCTGATAGTAGGCGCCTGAGCGTGCCGGTGCGCAATCCGCGCTGCGCACGTGGTTTCCGCCCGCCCCGCCGATCTCCTTCTGCAACCAACCGTGCCGATCGCCAGGCACGTCGCGTTGCGTCTCCGGCACCGACCAGCCAAGCGCGCGCAGCAGCTCGGCGGCCAGCTCCGGTTGTTTCAGTGCGGCCACGATCTGTGCGTCGTTGGCGCACAAGCGGCCATAGGCTGCCAAGCGCTCGAGCAGCTCGGGAGTGCGCTCGAATCCGCTTCCGGTTACCAGAATGCGCCCCCCGGGCCGCTGCGCCGGAGCGTCGAGCGCGGCGAATAGCCGTGCCGGGTCCAAACCAATGGCATGGTCGGTAGCGATACATGTGGCCTCACTCACCGCGCGCGTATCGCGATCCGCGAATGCATCCAGGACTCGAACGCGGCAACCGGTTTTCGCGGCCGACTGCGCCAGTGCACGCCCGGCCACTGCGATGACGACGATCTGGGTCGGCGCGGCGGTCTCAGGGCTGGCTCCCGTGAGTCCCGACCGACACAACGAGAAGGGCTCCATCGTTCAGCCGCAGAGCGTGCGGCTCACACCAAGACGGAGCGAGCCGCCAGCATCGGGCAGTGCCATGTCCATGTCAGGCTGCTTTCTGCTGCGAAAACCGTAGCGCATGCGACAGCTGCACAGCCGAGCTAACGGCGCGCCTGTACCAGCTCACGCGCTTTTGCGAATGCATGCCGGAAATCCAGAGTCAGCGGCTTTTCCGCGGCGAGCATGGCCTCGAACAGGCCGCGCATGACCTGGTATTTCACGTTGCCGATGGCCAGAGCGCCGATGCACCTGGCCTTCCCGGAGCCGGCGGCGGCCAGCGGCACGCCATCGTCCATCACGCCCACCCCCGCTATGCCGGCCGGCGGAACGGCATTCACGTCCGCGGCAACGAGCAGGTTCGAAGCCTTCGCGATGGTCGCGGCGGGCACCACTTCGGCGCCGGCCTTCGCCGCCGCGATGATTACGTCGGAGGCGCTGACGAGAGCATCCAAGGAGCTGCGATCCGCGAAGACAGGCTCGGTCTCCAGGCCATACCGATCGCGAACCAGCCGGGAGGCGGCGCGCGCACGATCCAGGCTGCTGCTGCTGGCCAGGCGCACCTGCGCTCCCTCCTGCGCCGCCAGGACGGCCGACGCAGTGCCCACTGGCCCAGTGCCGCCAAGCACGAGCACGCGCTTGCCGGCGAGGGTAGCTCCGAACGCCTCGCGCAGGCAGCGCTCGACGGTAGCGGCCACTGCAGCAGCGGTGGTGAACGCACCGCTCGGGTCGGCAAACACCGAGGCCTCGAATGGCGGCACCATCGCCTTCTTCGCCGCATCCAGCATCTGCAGCGCCAGGTCCAAGTCACGGCCGCCGATGAAGATGCCGGTGCGTCTCACGCCCTTGGGACCGCGTGAGAAGATCGCGTCCTGCGTGAGCGTGACGACGTCGGACACGCTCATGCCGGCGTAGGCAACGACGGCGTCATAGCCGGCGTCGTACGCCATGTTGACGTCGAACGGGCTCGCCTGCGCGGTCGGGGTAAACAGATGCAATATCTGACGCTTTTCCATCACCTCATCCTGTACGGTTGGACAGCCGATGCGGCGCAACCGTGCCATCGCGCCGCACGCTCTGAATTCCCGCCTCCGCCTCGCTCAGTAGCTCCATGCGATGACCGCGGTTGCGGCCGCGCACGACGGCAAACTCCAGGCCCTCCTGGGCCCCGAAACGCTCGCGTGCCTCCACGAGCAGCGCGTGCGCACGGACTTCGGAGTCCACCACGGCAAAGCCGGTCGGACCCCATGAGGTCTGTCCCGTGCCTGCAACGCCTCTGGATTCGAGCCAGGCCAGCGCATCGCCGACCGCCGGGCTGGCGAAGCGCCCGCCCTGCGCCGCAGCGAAGTGGTCGCCGACCGCGCGTTGGATCTCGCCCAGCGCGTCGCTGAAGCTGCCGAAATCTTCCTCCGCCAGCGCCGGCAGCAGCCGCATGAGCACCAGGTGTGCGAGGTGCGCCGCCCGCGGCTGTGGAAAGGCCGGCAAAGCACGAAATGCCGCGCGCTCCGCCTCGCCGTACAGACCGCGCCGAGCACGGTCGAAGACCAGCAGCACACGCCACGAGGCGGGAAAGGCCAGCCTGGCGATCACGGGCGGATAGCCGCCAGAGACGCTTCGCCCCCCATCGAGCACGAAGCCGCCCTCCTCGAAGGCGCCGATGCCGATGCCGGAGCGCGCGCCGCGGTCCAGACGCGCGGCGAGGGCGGCAACGGAAAGCGGCAGGTGGAACAACGCGCCGAAGGCTTTGCCGACGGCCAGCGCGAGCTGTGTTCCCGAGCCCAGTCCGACATGCTCTGGAATCGCCTGGTGGATGCGCAGGGTGACGCTGGTGGGCGGATCATGGTCGTCGAGCAGGCGGCGCAGGTAGCCACTCGCCCGGTCGGCCTGCGGGCCGTGCACTTCGAAGCGGTCGGCCCGGTGCAGCTCGAGGACGGTTGCGAACTGCTCCAACGTCAGGCCCAGACTTCCGAATCTCCGTCCGAGGCTGCCGCTCACGTCGACGAAGCCGACGTGCAATCGCGCCGGCGCCTCGAGTCGCACCGCGAAGCACTTGCCGTCGTCGGTCTTGCGATTTTCCATTCTCGTGGCGGGGGAGCGCGCAGGGATGCCTTGCAGTGTGCCATAAGCCTCTGGGCATGGCCATTCGTTCGCCGGCCCGGCGAGCGAGCGAGGGGCGATCCTCGCATCCGTCCTCGGGAACCGTTAAGCTTTGCGCACATGGCGCGCGACCTCATCGCGCAAGCGCGCAGCAGAGCGCACCGCTGATGCCTTCCTACACCGCCACCTGCCCATTCTGCGGGCTATTGTGTGATGACCTGCTCGTCGAGGCCCAAGCGGCTCAGAGCGGCGGCGAGGTGCTGCGCCCGTTGCGGGGCATATGCGAGCGCAGTCGCGCCGCGTTTGCAACGCTGGGCGCTTCGGATTGTGCGGTCGCCAGCGCGCGGACCGCCGGAAAACCCACGACACTGGAAACAGCACTGGAAGCCGCGAGCGCAATTCTGCGCGAGGCGCGCCGCCCGCTGATCGGCGGGCTCGCCGTCGACGTGGCCGGGATGCGGGCCACGCTCGAGCTGGCACGGCGCCTCGGAGCAGTCGTCGATCACGCTGCGAGCCGCATCAAGTACCGTAATCTCCACGTACTGCAAGAGGCGGGCTGGATCACCACGACGCTGGCCGAGGTCAAGAACCGGGCCGATCTGCTGGTGCTGGTCGGCGATGGATGGCACGCGCGCTTTCCTCGCTTCGTCGAGCGCGTGATCGGGCCGCAAACGGATCTGCTCGGCAGCCCGCTCACGCGGCGGATCATCCTCGCGGACGAAGCAGCGGCGGCCGCAGCAGGCGCGCTGCCCTTGCAATTCGAGCGCTTGTCGTTGCATGCGCCAAAGTCTGCGCTGCCAGCGCTGTTCGCCATGCTCGGGGCTCAGGCGGCAGGGCAACCCGTCGATCCCGCTCGGTTTCCGGTAGTCGCTGCGGACCTGCTCGCGCAGTGCGCCGAGTGGCTGCGAGCGGCACGCTATGGGGTTGTGGTGTGGGCAGCCGCGGATCTGGACTTCCCTCATGCCGAGCTGGCCCTGCAAGCGCTGTCGCGATTGCTGCGCGTACTGAACCGCACCGGCCGTTTTGCCGGGCTGCCGCTGGCTGGCACCAACGGTGATCTCACCGCGAATGCCGTGCATACCTGGCAAGCCGGGGTCGCCTTCCCGGCCAGTCATGCCAATGGGCAGATCGACTTCGACCCGCATCGCTATGCCATGGACGAGGTGCTGGCACGCCGCGAGGCGGACTGCCTGCTCTGGATTTCCAGCCTGTCCGCCGACAGCGCGCCGCCACCCTGCGAGATCCCGACGCTGGTGTTGGGTCGCGCCGATATCGAGCTGCGAAACGAGCCGGAGGTGTTCGTCCCGGTGGCCACTCCGGGCATCGATTGCGACGGCCATCTGCTGCGCACCGATAAGGTGATCAGCTTGCACCTGCGCCGGCTGCGCAGCGGAACGCTTCCGTCCGTGCCGCAGGTTGTACACGGGTTGCTCAAGCGCCTGGGGTAGCCCGATGCTCACTAAGCTGGCAAACGCAGTCGTCGTGGATCCGGCCAACGGAGTGAACGAGGTGGTAACCGACTTGTTCCTCCGCGACGGTCGTATCGCGCCGCCACCGGCGGAGGGAGAGCACGTGGATCGCGTCTACGATCTCTCGGGACTGATCGTCATGGCCGGTGCGATCGATCTGCACACCCACATCGGGGGTGGCAAAGTCAATCTGGCGCGGGCCATGCTCCCCGAGATCGACCGCCGCGACGCCGTGCCCGCGACCGAGGTATGCGGCGCCTGCATGGGAGGCGCTGCGCCGTCCACGCTTGCGACCGGGTACCGCTACGCGGCCATGGGCTATACGGCCTGCTTCGAGCCGGCGATGCTGCCGGTCAACGCGCGCCAAGCCCACATGGAGATGGGCGACACGCCGCTCGTCGACAAGGGGGCGTACGCGCTATTGGGCAACGACGACTTCTTCCTGCGGCTGCTCGCCGGAGGTGCCGCGCAAGCCGAGATCAACGATTACGTCGGCTGGACCCTGCATGCCAGCCAGGCCATGGCCATCAAAGTGGTGAACGCCGGAGGCATCAGTGCGTTCAAGTTCAACCAGCGCAAGCTGGACGTCGATGACCCGCATCCGCACTATCGAGTCTCGCCCCGCCAGGTGATCCGCAGCCTCACGCGTGCCGTGCACGAATTGGGCGTGCCGCACCCATTGCACGTGCATGCCAGCAACCTCGGGGTCCCGGGCAACGTCGAGAGCACTTTAGCCACGATCGATGCAGCCGAAGGCCGGCCGATCCACCTCACGCACGTGCAGTTCCATAGTTACGGCACAGAAGGAGAGCGCAAGTTCTCCTCTGCCGCTCAGCGCATCGCCGAGGCGGTGAACCGCGCGCCCAATGTCTCAGTCGACGTGGGTCAGATTATTTTCGGCCAGACGGTCACCGCGTCTGCGGACAGCATGCTGCAGCATCGCAACGCGCGCCACGCACGCCCCCACAAGTGGGTGGTGATGGACATCGAGTGCGACTCTGGCTGCGGCGTGGTGCCGTTTCGATACCGCGACAAGGATTTCGTCAACGCCCTGCAATGGGCGATCGGCCTGGAGCTGTTCCTGCTCGTTCGCGACCCCTGGCGGGTGTTCCTGACCACCGACCATCCCAACGGGGGGCCTTTCACCAGCTACCCGCATCTGATCAAGCTGCTTATGGACCGGGGGTTCCGCAACGACATGTTGGCGGCGGTTCACCCCGCGGCGGCCGAGCTGTCCTCGCTGAAAGATCTCCAGCGGGAGTACTCGCTCTACGAGATCGCGATCATGACGCGGGCGGCGCCCGCGCGCATCCTCGGGCTGCACGATCGTGGTCACTTGGGTGAGGGCGCCGCAGCCGATGTGGTCGTCTACGAGCCGGATCGAGACCCGGAACGGATGTTCGCCAGACCGCGCTACGTGTTCAAGGACGGAGAACTCGTGGTAGAGCGCGGCGAAGTGAAGAGCGTTTCCTCGGGCAGCATCCATACCGTCAAGCCGCAGTTCGATCGCGGCATCGAGCGCAAGCTGGAGGACTATTTCGCGCGCTACCACACGATGTCGATGGCGAGCTTCAAGCTCGGCGACGACGAGGTACGCGAGTGCGGCCGCACGTCCGGACTGATCGTGCATCCGTGCCGGGAGTCACCCCGATGAGCGAGCTCGCGATCGAGGGGATCACCATCGAAGACACCTTCGCCGAGGCCTTCGGCATGCGTGCCACGCGGCTCATCGTCACCGCCGCGAGCCGCGCCTGGGTTCGTCACGCGGCGAGCAGCGTGACCGGCTTCGCCACCTCCGTGATCGCATGTGGTTGCGAAGCCGGCGTCGAACGCGAGCTGGCGCCCCGAGAGACGCCGGACGGGCGGCCCGGTGTCTCGATCCTGATCTTCGCGATGTCGGCCAAGGAGCTGCAGAAGCAGATCGAGCGGCGCGCCGGGCAATGCGTGCTGACCTGTCCCACCACCGCCGCTTATGGCGGTATCCCGGCCGAAGCCGCGCGCGAATGGCTCGCGCTGGGCAGCCGCCTGCGCTACTTCGGTGACGGTTATCAAATCTCCAAGCTCATCGATGGCACGCGCTATTGGCGCATCCCGGTGATGGACGGGGAGTTTGTATGCGAAGAGAAGGTGGGCCTGGTCAAGAGCATCGGCGGGGGCAACTTTCTGATTCTGGCGCGCGACCCGCCGGCGGCGCTCGCGGCGGCGGAACGCGCAGTGGCCGCCATGCGCCGGGTCCACGGCATCATCCTCCCCTTTCCGGGTGGAGTCGTGCGTTCCGGGTCCAAGGTCGGCTCGAAGTACAAGGCGCTGCTCGCCTCCACCAATGACGCCTACTGCCCGACGCTCGTGGGACTCACCCGCTCCAAGCTACCCCGGGATGTCGGTGCCGTGCTGGAAATCGTGATCGACGGCCTCGATGCCGATAGCATCCGGCTCGGCATGCGGGATGGAATCCAAGCAGCCTGCGCGCGCGGCCGCGAGGCAGGGGTGCTCGCCATTTCCGCCGGCAACTACGGGGGCAAGCTCGGGCCGCATCACTTCCACCTCAAGGAGGTGCTGGCGTGAAGCCGCTCACGTTCCGGCTGAAGAGCAGACCGCCCTGCCGCATCGATGCCTCCCCGCTTGTACCTGCCGCGCTCGCGGGCAAGTCCCGCGACGAGCTCGCGCGTCTTCGTCTGCTCGGTTGGAACGAGTCCTATCCCGCGGGCGAGCTGTTCGCCATTTCCGGCGAGGACAGCACGCAGGTAGTGCTGGAAGGCCTGGACGGTTCGCTGGTGCGCGTGGGCGCCGGGCTGGATGGAGGAGAGCTCACCGTGGTCGGGCACGCCGGCGACTACACGGGAGAGTCGATGCGTCGCGGCACACTGGTGATCCGGGGCTCGGCCGGCGACTATCTGGGCGCCGGGATGCGAGGCGGCACGCTCACCGTGTCGGGCAACGTGGGCACTTTCGCCGGTTCCGGCCGCGGCGGAGAGCTGTACGGGATGGCCGGCGGGTGCATCGTTGTGCGTGGCAGCGCGGGGGACCGAGCCGGGGACCGCATGCGACGCGGACTCCTGCTCATCGAAGGAAACGTCGGCAGCTACTGCGCGGCGCGGATGGTGGCCGGGAGCGCCGTCGTGCTGGGAAGCGTGGGCACGCACCCCGGGTATCTCATGCGTCGCGGCACGCTCTTGCTGGCCGACCGCGAGGTCGAACTGCTGCCCACTTTCAACGACAACGGCCGGCATCGGCTTCTCGCCGTGCGCCTGTTGCTCGCCTCGGTGGCGCAGCACGGTTCGGGCTTCCGGCGATTCGCCCGCTGCGTTGAGTTCGCGCGCTGGCTGGGCGATCTGGGCTGTGAGGGGATGGGCGAGGTGCTGATCGCCCAGTGAGGATTGGGCTACCGACGGCGCAGCGTCTCGTAACCGACCTCGCAGTCCTGGTGCGCCTCGAGCTTGGTCACTTGCAGATGCACCCCCTGCACTTGATGGTGCGCGAAGCACATCGCGACGATGCACTCGCCCAGGGTCTCCAGCAGATTGATGTGCCCGCGAGATACCAGAGCCAAGATGCCCGATCGCAAGCGGTCATAGTCGAGAACATCCTCGAGGCGGTCATTCCACTCGTAGGGAGGGCGAAGATAAGCGCACAAGTCGATGCGCAGCTTCTGTGTCGCGCCCTGCTCGTGGTGACATACCCCGATGTGCGCATCGACCACTAGCTCCCTGACGAACAGGGCTCGCACATCCCGCTCCTCCTCCCGGCTCCAGACCAGCGGGTGGATCAGCATGACCTGTTCGTTCATCTTCATGTCCATCCTCCGAAGCGCTCCGTCTCATCTGTTCCGTCACGGAGCGGGTGCGGCAGCGACCAACCGCCCGTGCCGCCGCACCGCAGCAAGCGCTAGCGCGACAAACGAGGCTCCCTCCAAGTTGTCTCAGTCACTGAGCGCCCTCGCTGGTGGGGCCCTGGCCGGGGTTCGAGGCGCTGCCAACCGAGCTTGACCGGCGGCGCGGATCCGAGCCTCGGCGCTATATTATGGGTTTCGGCAGCCCTGCGGCTAGCAGGCCGACTGCCAAGCACCTGCGTGCGCAGACCTGATTCGTTCACGAGAGCCGGAGGGAAGCATGGAGCGCCGGGAGACCAAGACCTATTCCGAAGCCGAGATCCAGGAACGTCTGCAGCGAGAGCTGCCGAAATGGTACTTCGAGGAAGGATGGATCCGCCGCAAGTATCGCACCGAAGGGTGGAAGGGCACGCTCATGGTGGTGAACACGGTGGGTCATCTCGCCGAGGCCGCGTGGCACCACCCGGACCTCACCGTTTCCTACGCGTTCGTCATCGTGAAGCTGGTGAGCCACGACGCCAAGGGCATCACGGACCGCGACTTCGAGCTGGCCAAGAAGATCGAGGAGGTGATCCATTGGCAGCCGGGCAAGGCAGGCGGGGCGCTCACCGGCACCCCGAGCGAGGACCAGCGGTTCCGATACATCAAGTACGACTACTGAGGCGTCACGAGGGCGAACGGACCCGTTCCCGCCTCGGTGTCCGAGCGCGCCCCGGGTTGGCGGCCCAGCGCCTGGCGGTGGCCTTGGCCGCGCTGCCGGCGATCCGTCCCTCCCCGGGTCGAGCTTGACGGGTCAGCGATCGCGTGCTACACGTACCGGTGGCGATCCCGGCCACATCGACGGCACTGCGGACCGAGCTGAAATCCGGTGCTGGCTCGTTCGTCTTCGCGCAACACGAGCCAACCGCTGCAGCACGTTCTCGTCTAGTCGCGGCGCCCGTTCATCAACCATAACTGGAGGAGGCTCTACCGTGAAAGCGCGCATTCCGATGCTCCTGTCCGCGGCATTGGCTGGGACGATCCCCGGCCTGACCATGGGCAACCAAGATCTAGCACAACAGATCGCGAACCCTGCCAACTGGGCGATGCAGGCAGGTGACTTCTCGAATCACCGCTACAGCAAGCTAAGCCAGATCAACGCGAGCAACGTAAGCAAGCTCCAGGTCGCGTGGACGTTCTCGACGGGCGTGCTGCGCGGGCATGAAGGCTCGCCGCTGGTGATCGGCGACACCATGTACCTGGTGACGCCTTTCCCCAACAACGTCTTCGCACTGGACCTGGAGACGCAGAAGATCAAGTGGAAGTACGCGCCCAAGCAGAACCCGGCCGTGATCCCGCAGATGTGCTGCGACACGGTCAATCGCGGCGTGGCCTATGCGGAAGGCAAGATCTTCCTGCAGCAGGCCGACAGCATGCTGGTGGCGCTCGATGCCAAGTCGGGCAGCGTGATCTGGAGTGTCAAGAACGGCGATCCCAGCGTAGGGGCGGTCAACACCAACGCTCCGCACGTGTTCAAGGACAAGGTGATCACCGGAATCAGCGGTGGGGAATGGGGCGTGCGCGGCTACATCTCGGCGTACAACATCAACAACGGGCAGCTGGTCTGGCGTGGCTACAGCACCGGCCCGGACAACGAGATGCTGATCGACCCCGCCACCACGACCACCTGGACGAACGGGAAGGTCAGGCCGGTGGGCGCGAACTCCAGCCTGAAGACCTGGCAGGGGGATCAGTGGAAGATCGGCGGCGGCACCACTTGGGGCTGGTACAGCTATGACCCGAAGCTGAATCTGATGTATTACGGTAGCGGCAACCCGAGCACGTGGAACCCGGCGCAGCGTCCCGGCGACAACAAGTGGTCGATGAGCATCTGGGCGCGCGATGTGGACACCGGCAAGGTCAAGTGGGTCTATCAGATGACCCCCTACGACGAGTGGGACTTCGACGGCATCAACGAGATGGTCCTGGCCGATATCACAGTCAAGGGTAAACCCCATCCCGTTCTCGTCCACTTCGACCGCAACGGCTTCGGCTATACGCTCGACCGCAAGACCGGTGCGCTGCTGGTGGCGCAGAAATACGATCCGGCGGTGAACTGGGCCACGAAGGTCGACATGAAGACCGGGCGCCCGCAAGTCGTGTCCAAGTACAGCACCGCCCACGGCGGACCGGACGTCAACACCAAGGGCATTTGCCCCGCTGCGCTCGGCTCCAAGGACCAGCAGCCGGCCGCTTACAACCCCAAGACCAAGCTGTTCTACGTGCCCACCAACCACGTGTGCATGGACTACGAGCCGTTCCAGGTCGAGTACGTAGCTGGCCAGCCGTATGTGGGCGCCACCCTGTCGATGTTCCCGGCCCCGGGCGGCACCAACATGGGCAACTTCATCGCCTGGGATGCGAGCACGGGCAAGATCGTGTGGTCCAAGGCGGAGAAGTTCTCGGTGTGGAGCGGCGCGCTGGCCACTGCAGGTGATCTGGTGTTCTACGGCACGCTGGAAGGGTATCTCAAAGCGGTGGATCTGAAGGGCACGCAGCTGTGGAAATTCAAGACGCCCTCGGGGATCATCGGCAACGTGTTCACCTACGAGTACAAAGGCAAGCAATACGTGGGGACGTTCTCGGGGATCGGTGGCTGGGCCGGGATCGGCATGGCCGCTGGGTTGGAGAAGGATACCGACGGGCTGGGTGCGGTAGGCGGCTACAAGGAGCTGCGCGACTACACCGACCTCGGCGGTCAACTCACCGTGTTCACGCTTCCGAGCCAGGACTAGCACACTGCTGTCATCTCGACGCTGGCATCCCGTGGCCACGGGGTGCCAGCGTTGTGTCTTCACATGACCGAGGAGTAATCACAATGAGAATCGCCTGGTGGGCAGGGCTGATCCTGCTGGCCGCGATAGGCCCTGCCCGGGCGGAAGACCGTGTGCAGACCGACCTGTACACGGTGGTAGATGGCACGAAAGTGGATGCCGACACTTTAAAGGGGTTCAAGACTTGGCGCGCGGCCGCGTGCGACCGCTGCCACGGCGCGAATCAGCAAGGATTGGTGGGTCCGTCGCTGATCGAGAGCCTGAAGGTGCTGACACCTGAGGAATTCAAGGTCACAGTGACCAACGGCCGAATGGAGAAGGGTATGCCGAGCTTCATCAACAGCAAGATGGTGATGGAGAATCTCGACCACCTCTATGCCTACCTCAAAGGCCGCTCCGACGGCGCGATCAAGAAGGCGAAGGTGGAACTGCTGCACTAGCGACACATCTAGGGAATGACTTTGATCCAATTTTGGTATCCAAGCCGCCGGCACGTGTGGCGACTGCTCGCCGCGCTCGCGCTGGCGCTCATCGCAGCGCCGACCATGGCGCAGGACGACGTCCTGCGCGTGTGTCAGGATCCCAACAACCTTCCGTTCTCCAACACGCGGGGAGAAGGGTTCGAGAACCGGATCGCGCAACTGTTCGCTGAGCGGCTGGGCTGGAAGCTCGACTACTACTCCTTTCCGCAGCGAATGGGATTCATCCGGAACACCCTTCGATTCAAGCTGCCGGGTGAAAGCTACCGCTGCGATCTGGTGATCGGCGTTCCGGCCGGATACGAGCAGGTATCGGCTACGCGCCCCTACTATCGCTCGACCTACGCCTTGGTATTTCCAAAGGCCGGAAAGCTCGCCGGAATTCACAGCGCTAAAGACCTGTTCGACCTTCCACCGGAGATCCGTTCGAGCTTGCGCATCGGTGTCTATGACCGCTCGCCCGCGAGCGAGTGGCTCGCCAAGCACGCGATGACGGATCAAGCCGTGGTCTACCGAATGATGAACGCCGACCCGCAGTATTACCCTGGCCAGATCATCGAGCAGGATTTGGCTTCCGGGAAGCTCGACGCGGCCGTCGTGTGGGGTCCGATCGCGGGTTTCTTCGTGAAGCGCGTGCGGGAGCCGCAGCTGACGTTCGTCCCACTGGCCTCGGAGCCGGGCGTCCGCTTTGAGTACGAGATCGCGATGGGCGTCCGCTTTGGAGAGCCGGAATGGAAAGCCAAAGTCGAGCGCCTCATCGCGGAGAACCAGGGCGCGATCGACCAGATCCTACGCGACTACGGAGTACCGCTCTTGGATGCCCAGGGAGGAATGAAGCCGTGAAGTGGCAGGCTTCTTGCAGAACTGAAGTTATCTTCGAGTCCTGCGGGAAGGCTGCCAAATGTTTACATCCCGAGACCTCGCCATGAGCTCCTGCGTCGCATTGCTCGCGACGTTATTCCTGTGTCCCCCTGCGCACAGCGCGGCCGAGATGGATCGCGCCGCGCTGATGAACCTGTCTGTGAGCCTCGTAAAGGTAGAAGCGGCGGACGCCGACGGCAGGGCGTGGTTCGGTACCGGTGTGATCGTCGGCCCCGAACGCGTCGTGACCAGCTGCCACGTCACGCGCCGGGGCGAAAGCGTCTACGTTCAGTATCGCGCTGCGCGCCAGATTGTCAGCGCACAATCGGCGGACACGGAACACGATCTGTGCCTCCTCGTAGTGCCAGGACTGGTGGCGCTGCCTGCCAAGCTCGGGGCCGCGGGCGCCCTGGCTATAGGCCAGCCCGTCTGGGCGCTCGGCTATGAGGGCGGCTTTGCGCTGCAGGCGCGGGCTGGTGTCGTGCGTGCCCTTCACGCCTATGACGGGGGCTTTGTCGTGGAGTCGACCACCGCCTTCACATCGGGCGCGAGTGGAGGTGCGCTGTTCGACGCCACAGGGCGTCTCGTGGCTATCCTGACGTACCGGCTGCGCGGCGATCGGCGGTCCTACTTCTCCGTGCCGGTAGAATGGTTCGTGCCGCGACTTGCCAGCGACCACGCGTACTCCGCGATCGGCCCGCTGGAAGGTGCGCTGCCGTTCTGGCAGCGGCCGCAGGAGGGCCTCCCGTTCTTCCTGCGCGCGCACCAGCTTGAAACCGGCCGGGACTGGCCGGGGCTGCGCAGCTTAGCCGACGATTGGTGCAAGGCTGAGTCCACTAACGCCGAGGCCTGGTTGTTCCGGGGCAAGAGCCTCGCCGAGACGCAGGATGTCGCCGCCGCCCGGACCGCGTATCGCCAGGCTGTGGCGCTGGATCCGCTCTCGAGCGCGGCGTGGCTGGAGCTGGGGCGACTCTCGGTGCAGGATGGGTCGATCCAGGAAGCAGAGGATGCACTGTCGCAGCTCAGCCATCTGAACCCTGGGTTGGCGCAGTGCCTCGCCTCGGAGCTGCGACCCAAGCAGCCTTTGACCCGGTCGGACAATCCTGCGCTCGATGCGTGCTCTGCAATCTAGCCGCCTCACTCGCTTGCTGCTCGCTGCGGTGCTGGCGGGGAGCACCGGGGCAATCGCCGACCAGACGTTCTCCACCGCCGAAACCCTGCTGTTTCTCACGAACCATCTCGGAAAGCTCCCCGCGCAGGCCGTGCTGCGCTATAGCTACGAGAAGGCTGGAAGCCTGGAGTCGGCGCAGCACGATGACATGCGCATGGCAGTCGCGGCGCCGGCGCACGGCACAGGGCGTCAGGTCCACCTCGACTATCCGAGTGCGCTGACGCAAATGCAGCTGCCGGACATTGCCGCAGCCACGGGGAATCCAGTGATCCTCTTCTTTCTGGAGCATGACCTGCGCGAGATGCAGCGCCTCACCGGCGGGCAGGCCGCCTACTTCCGCAAGCGCGTGCGGATGGCGCTCGCCGACGCGGCCGAGGTCGTTCCCGTGACCCTCGACTACGGCGGCCAGCCTCTGGCCGGGCAGCAGATCACCATCCAACCATACCGCGTGGACCCGCTTCGATCGCGCTTCGAACGGCTCGCCGACAAGAGCTATGTGTTCACGCTCTGCGACCAGATCCCGGGCTCGGTGTACCGGCTGCGGAGCATCGTCCCCGCGCCCCCCGGCCGCGACGACGCACCCCCGCTGATCGAGGAGACCATCACTTTCCTCGGAGCCGACCCATGATTAGACTGCTGATGTTCCCCGTCGCGATGCTGGCCCTGGCTTCCAGTGCAACAGCCGGCAATGACTATCCGACGCTCGACCGCGTGATGTTCGTCGAAAACTGCATGCGTGACCATGCCGATCGCCCGCGCCAGGAGATGATGTACAAGTGCTCCTGCGCCCTGGATGCCATCGCTAGCCAGATCGCGTACGACGATTTCGTCGAGCTATCCACGGCGTTGGACGCCGGCCAGATCGCCGGAGAACGCGGCGCCGCGGTCCGCGAGAGCGATATGGGCCGGGACATGGCCAAGCGATTCCGGGCCATCCGAGCGAAGGCCTTCAGCGGTTGCCTAATCCAATAGCGGCGCGCCGGTGCGCGCCTGGGAGGAGCGCACCCATGCAGATTCAACACTCCAAGGCATGGCGCTTGTGGGTCGGCGCGATGCTCGCCTTCGCGATCGACGCCCATGCTGCAGACGCCTCCGGTGAGGCCAAGCAGGCAGAAGTATGGCGCCTGGTGCGCCAAAGCCTATTCGGGGATCGGTCCATCGCCGAGGATGGGCAAGATGTGCTCTCGTTGCGGGCGCCGGCACGCGCCCAGGACGCCTCGACGGTACCGGTATCCATCTCCGCGCTCATCGCACAGACGCCTGACCGGTACGTGCATCGGCTGTATCTCATCATCGACGCGAACCCATCGCCGGTTGCGGCGATCTTCACCCTGACAGCGGACAGTGGGCGCGCCGACATCGAGACGCGCGTGCGGGTCGAAGACTACACGTGGATGCGCGCGGTCGCCGAGATGAGCGACGGCCAGTTGTTCATGGCCAAGCGCTACGTGAAAGCGGCCGGAGGCTGCTCCGCGCCCTATGGAACGGCCCCGGACTTCGATGCGTTCAGACCGCGCGTGAAGGTGAAGCTGGACGCATCCGTGGCGCCGGGTAAGCCGACGCTGGCCCAGCTCATGATCCAGCATCCAAACTCCTCGGGTCTGGCGCGGGATCAGATGACCCAGCTTTACATCCCCGCCTACTTCGTGCGCTCGATCGAGGTCACCTACGCCGGCAAGCCGGTGATGAGCGCGCAGGTGGACTTCTCGATCAGCGAGAACCCCAACGTCCGCTTTTACTTCGTGCCGCGCGAGGCAGGAGAGCTCAAGGTCGTGGCTGTAGATACGAAGGACCGCCAGATCGAGGGCGCGGTGCAAGTAGAGGTGGCGGATGAAGTGAAGAAGTGAAGAAGTGATGAGGTGAAAAGGTGAAGAGGTGAACAGGGCGATGCGGTAGAGCGGTAAAGCCTCGAGTCCGAGGCCGACTCTTCTACGCTCTTCACGGCTTCACTTCTTCACCTCGTGACCTTTTCACCTGCCCTAGTCCCACCGCTCATCGCGAACCTGCACTGCGCCCGCCTCGACGCGCACGGGAAAGGTCGCCACCGGTTCGTAGGCCGGCGCGCTGAGTGCCTCACCGGTGCGGACGCAAAAGCGAGCCCCATGGCGCGGGCAGACGATCACGTCGCCCTCGACCGGTCCGCCGGTGAGGATTCCACCATCATGGGTGCAGATATCTTCGATCGCATACAGCTCACCGTCCAGGTTGAAGACCGCGACCTGTGCGCCGTCCACGTCGACGACGCGGTGCGCCCCGGGAGGCAGTTCGGACACGCTGCACACGGTGATCCACCCGCTCATCGCGGGCGAGGCGACAGCGCTGGAGACTGAGTCGCTGGCTGAACGCTTCCGATAGAGCAAGGTAGGGAAGAACCGCAACGAGCAAGTGTGCTCATACCCGCCAGTCAGACTGCGACCACCTCGAGCTCCGGATCGATCTCGCGCACCAAGCCTTCGATCCCGGCCAGCGTCCCCGAGATGGAGCTCGGGCAGCTCCCGCACGCGCCCTGGTAATGGACCTTGAGCAGATTGCCCTCCAGCCCGAGCACGTAGAGGTCGCCGCCGTCACCCTGCAGGAACGGTCGCACGCGCTCGTCGAGCAACTGTTGGATCATGTCCAGCTTGTCGCGCTGTTCCGGCGTGAGCTTCGATTCGTCGAATCGCGCCCCGTCCGCCTGCGCCACGTCTTGATCCAGGAGCTCCACCGAGCGCTCCTGTGCCGATGGCGCATCGCGGATCGGGACGGCGAGCTGGCGAAGAAGTTCCGGCCAGTGGGCTTTGCCGTCCTGCGTGACCGTGATCCAATGGTCCACGTAGAAGACGTTGGTCACGTGCGGGATCGCGAACAGCGCCTCCCCGAGCGGGTCCCCCGCTGCCTGCTCCGGCGTTTCGTAGGACTTGCTCAGGCCGAATGTCAGCGCCTCGCGCAGGACGAATTTCCTGGCGTTGGGGTTGGGCGTGAACTCGATCTCGGCGATGCGCGGCATGGGTGTCTATGCCGATGGCTGTTGCGTCAAGCCCATCGGATCGGCCGCGCCTTCGGTCGACGCGCTGTCCTCGTGGCAGATGGCGGAATGCAGCGTGTGCCAGGGTAGAACGGCGCATTTCACCCGCGCGGGCAGATCCTTCACGCCGGCAAACACCGTGAGTCGGCCAAGATGATGGGGCTGCCCAGCCTCCAGTCTGCCGGTGGCCATCTCGCGAAACTCCCGGATGAGTTGCTCGGCCTGCTCGATGGTCTTCCCTCTCACGTTCGTGGTCATCATGGACGCGGATGCCTTGCAGATCGCACAGCTCTCGCCTTCAAACGCGATGCCCTCGATGATCCCGTCGCCGATCCGCAGCGTGACCCAGATGTGATCGCCGCACAGCGGGTTGAGACCTTCGGCGTGGTGGCTTGCGTCGGCCAGCCGGCCCCAGTTACGTGGCTTCCGATTGTGGTCGAGGATGACCTCCTGGTAGAGAGCCTTGGCGTCCACTGTTCGTTCATCCGAAGAGCTGCTGCACACGGCGAATGCCGGTCACGAGCTGATCGATCTCCTCGAACTGGTTGTAGAAGGCGAAGGACGCTCGCACCGTGGCGGGGATGCCGAAGCGCTGCATCACCGGCTGGGCGCAATGATGGCCGGTGCGCACCGCGACACCGTGCTCGTCGAGGATCGTTCCCACGTCGTGCGGATGCACGCCGGAGACGTCGAAGGAGAGCACCGACGCCTTCTCTCGGGCCGTCCCGACGATGCGCACGCCGGGCATCGCTTCGATCTGCGCCGTGGCATAAGCGAGCAGTTCGTGTTCCCAAGCAGCGATGGCGTCCATGCCAATGGCGGAAAGGTAGTCCGCTGCCGCCCCGAGTCCGATGGCCGCGGCGATCGGTGGTGTGCCCGCCTCGAACTTGTGTGGGATCTGGTTGTAGGTCGTCCTGTCGAACGTGACCGAGAGGATCATGTCGCCGCCGCCCTGGTAGGGCGACATCTGCTCCAGCCACCGGGCCTTGCCGTAGAGAGCGCCGATGCCCGTCGGACCGAACATCTTGTGCCCAGAGAAGCAGAAGAAGTCGCAGTCCAGGTCTTGGACGTCGATCTTGAGGTGCGGGATGGCCTGTGCGCCGTCGATCAGCACCGGCACGCCATGTGCGTGCGCGGTCGCGATCATCTGCTTGACCGGGTTTACCGTTCCCAGTGCATTGGACACATGCGTGAGGGCGAGAAGCTTGGTGCGCGGGCTGAATAGCTTCTCGAACTCGTCGAGCAACAGCTCCCCGGCATCGTTGCAAGGGATCACGCGCAGACGGCATCGCTTCTCGTCGCGCAGCATCTGCCACGGCACGATGTTGGAATGATGCTCGAGCTGCGACAGGATGACTTCGTCACCTTCACCGATGAATGCGCGACCGAAACCATGCATCACCAGATTCAGCGCGTCGGTAGTGCCGCGGGTATAGATCACCTCCCGCTCTTCGGGCGCGTTGATGAAGCGCTGGATCGTCCGCCGCGCACCCTCGTAGGCAGCAGTGGCGACTTCCGAGAGGTGGTGCACGCCGCGGTGGATATTGGCGTGCTCCGTGGTCTGATAGCGAATCAAGCGGTCGAGCACGGGTTGGGGCATTTGCGCGCTCGCTGCATTGTCCAGATAGACGAGCGGCCTGCCGTTCACCTTGGTCCGCAGGACGGGGAACTCGGAGCGTAGCCGCGCGAGATCGAGACTGGACGCGGCCAGGTGCGTCTGCGGTCGAGCGAAAGCGGCGCTGCTCATCTCGTCTGGGTCAGTGCTGCGTAGCGCGCAGAATCACGTCCTGCAGCCGCACGGCCAGCGAGGCGACTTCCATACGCTCGATGACCTCCGCACCAAAAGCGTAGGTCAGCAGATTGCGGGCGGCCGCAGCAGAGAGTCCGCGGCTACGGAGATAAAAAGTCTGATCGGCGTCGAGTTGGCCGACCGTGGCGCCATGCGCGCACTTCACATCGTCGGCGAAGATCTCGAGCTGCGGCTTCGTGTCTACGTGGGCGCGCTCCGACAACAGCAGGTTGCGACTCTGCTGAGCTGCGTCGGTCAGCTGAGCGCCAGGACGGACGAGGATCTTGCCGTTGAACACGGCGTGCGCCGCGCCGCCCACGATGCACTTATGCGTCTGCCGGCTGCGGCCGTGAGGCAGCGCATGATCCAAGAAACTGTGGGTATCGGCAAGCTGTCGGCCCGAGATCAGCGCCAGCCCGTCGACCTCGCACTCGGCGCCCTCGCCTGCTTGGATTACGTTCAGGTTATAGCGGGAGATCCGGCCGCCCAACGTCACGCTGACACCCTTGTACCGCCCGTTACGCCCGACGTGGACCGCACAGGTGCCGATGTGGAAGGCGCTGGTCGGCTCCCGCTGCAGCCGGAGATGCTTGACGTGCGCCTGCGCGGCCACCGCGATCTCGGTCACGCCGTTGGTCAAGCCGGCCTCGGCGTGTACCGAGACATAATCTTCGATCACCGTACACTGCGCACCCGCCTCGACCGACACCAGCACGCGCGGGTTGACCACCGCGCCGGGTGAGGCGCTCACGAACAGCAGATGGATCGGCCGGTTCACGGCGCGCTCCCGCGCCACGGTCACCAGCGCGCCATCGCGCAGCCATGCAGTGTTCACTGCCGTGAACGGATCGGCACGAAAGTCCGCCAGCCGGCCGACGTAGGCGCGAAGCTCGTCCCCATGCTTGGTCAGCCCGGCGGCTAAGGACGAGACGATGACACCGTCTTCCGCCATGGTGCTGGAAAGGGTCGCCGAGTACAGGCCGTCGACGAACACGAGCCGACTCGAGGCCTCCGGGATGAACCACGCCTCGAAGGCCGAAGGCTCTGCCGGGGCGGGTTGCAGCACGGGCTGCAGCCTTGTCTTATAGAGCGGGGTGAGGTCGGTGAAGCGCCACTCCTCGTCGCGCGTCGTGGGGACGGCGAGCGCGTTCGCCCGCTCGAGTGCCTGCGCGCGCAGCTCGCTCAGCCAACCGACCCGGCTGTGCGGGACCTCGCGATCGCCACGCAGCAAAGCTTCGAGGGCGCCGTTGCTGACCGCTTCCATCTGCATATGGCCGAGCTATGCCGCTTGACGGGCCCGGAACTCCTCGGATACCCAATCGTATCCGCGGCTCTCCAGCTCGAGCGCCAGTTCCTTGCCGCCGGTCTTGATGATGCGGCCGTCATCCATCACGTGCACGTAGTCGGGGACGATGTCGTTCAAGAGGCGCTGGTAGTGTGTGACCAGCACGATGGCACGATCGGCGCCGCGCAAGCGGTTGACCCCGTGCGCCACGATCCGCAGCGCGTCGATGTCCAGGCCCGAATCCAGCTCGTCCAGGATGGCGAGCCTGGGCTCGAGCAGGGCCAGCTGCAATACTTCGTTGCGCTTCTTCTCACCGCCCGAGAAGCCATCGTTGACGCTGCGTTCGAGGAGGGTGGGATCCATGCCCAGCAGCTCGAGCTTCGCCTGGACGAAGTCGTCGAACTCCAACGGATCCAGCTCCTCCCGTCCCCGCGCGCCTTGCATGGTGTTGTAGGCCATCCGCAGGAACGTAGAGTTGGTGACACCGGGCACCTCGACGGGATACTGGAATCCAAGGAACAACCCCGCGCGCGCCCGCTCCTCAGGCTGCAGGGCGAACAGGTCCTGTCCCTCGAACAGCGCTTGTCCGCGCGTCACGGTGTAGGCGGGATGCCCGGCCAGCACCTTGGCCAACGTGCTCTTGCCGGAGCCGTTGGGCCCCATGAGCGCATGCACGTCGCCCGACCGGACGGTGAGATCGATTCCCTTGAGGATCTCGATCCCGGCCACCGTGGCCGCCAATCCCTGGACCTTAAGAATCACGTGGCTCATCCCACACTTCCTTCCAGCTTGAGTCCCAGCAGCTTGGTGGCTTCGACCGCGAACTCCATCGGCAGTTGAGTAAACACCTCCCGGCAGAAGCCGTTGATGATCGTCGACACCGCCTGCTCCGCGCCGATGCCGCGCTGCGCGAAATAGAACAGCTGGTCTTCGCCGATCTTCGAAGTGCTGGCCTCGTGCTCGACTTTCGCGGTGTTGTTGTGCACCTGAATATAGGGGAACGTGTTCGCACCGCAACGTTCGCCGATCAGCAGCGAGTCGCACTGCGAATAGTTCCGGGCGTTGTCGGCCTTGGGTCCGATCTTCACCAGGCCGCGATAGCTATTGTTGGACTGGCCGGCCGAAATCCCCTTGCTGACGATGGTGCTGCGGGTGTCGCGGCCGATGTGCACCATCTTCGTTCCCGTATCCGCCTGCTGGTGGTGGTTGGTCAGGGCCACGGAGTAGAACTCGCCCACCGAGTAGTCGCCCAAGAGCACACAGGACGGGTACTTCCAGGTAATGGCCGAGCCGGTCTCCACTTGCGTCCACGAGATCTTGGAGTTCACGCCCTTGCACAGCCCACGCTTGGTCACGAAGTTGTAGATGCCGCCTACCCCGTTGGCATCGCCCGCGTACCAGTTCTGCACCGTCGAGTACTTGATCTCGGCATTGTCCAGTGCGACCAGCTCCACCACGGCTGCGTGAAGCTGGTTGGTGTCGAACTTCGGCGCAGTACACCCCTCCAGGTAGGAAACATAGCCGCCTTCCTCGGCCACGATCAGCGTGCGCTCGAACTGGCCCGACTCCTGGGTGTTGATCCGGAAGTACGTGGACAGCTCCATCGGGCAGCGCACGCCCCTGGGGATATAGCAGAAGCTGCCGTCGGAGAACACCGCCGAGTTGAGCGCGGCGTAGAAGTTATCGGTATGCGGTACGACGGCGCCGAGGTATCGGCGCACCAGCTCCGGGTGATCGCGGACCGCCTCCGAGAAGGAACAGAAGATGACCCCGACTTCGGCCAGGCGCTGCTTATAGGTCGTGGTGACGGATACGCTGTCGAAGATCACGTCCACCGCCACACCGGCCAGCGCCTTTTGCTCATGCAGCGGCACCCCGAGCTTTTCGAAGGTGCGGCGAAGCTCGGGATCGACCTCGTCCATCGAGCCGAGCTTGGCCTTCGGCTTCGGAGCCGCGTAATAGATGATGTCCTGGAAATCGATCTTCGGATACTTCACGTTCGGCCAGGTCGGCGCCTGCATCGTCAGCCAATGCCGATAGGCCTGCAGCCGGAACTCGAGCAGCCACTGCGGCTCATTCTTTTTGGCGGAGATCAGCCGGATCACATCCTCGTTGAGCCCCTTGGGCACCACGTCGGCTTCGATCTGCGTGACGAAACCGTGCTTGTAGGGCTGATTGACCAGATGCTGGAGGACCGCACCGCTCATGGCTCGTTATCCTTGAATGCTATCGCTCGCGCCTGCGTCAGACCGAGAAGCTCTCCCCGCAACCGCACTGGCTCTTGGCGTTCGGGTTGTCGAACTTGAACGACTCCTTGAGCCCTTCGCGCGTGAAGTCCAGGGTGGACCCGTCGAGGTACGGCAGCGCGTCCTTGTGTACGACGACCTTGGCATCATGCACCTCAAAGAGCAGGTCGTCGGTGCCCACCTCGTCGGCATAGTCGAAGGTGTATGCGAGCCCGGAGCAACCGACCTTCTTGACGCCTAAACGCAGGCCGACCCCGCTGCCGCGCTTGGCCAACGACCGGCGGATTTGCCTGGCCGCGTTCTCAGTCAAAGTAATCGCCACTTCCACACTCCTAGGTTCAACGGCAATGCTCACGCCGGCACTGCAGGCTCGGGCTCCCCGCGCCGGGCGCGTTGGTCCTTGAGCTCCATCACCTTCACTTCCTCGGCTTGGGCCTGCGCCTTGGCCACCAGCTGGGCCAGGCTCACCGAGTTGAGGTAATCGAAGATGCGTTCATTGAGGCTGGCCCAGAGGTCGTGCGTCAGACATTTGCGGTCGTCCCGACAGTTCTCGCGGCCGCCGCACTGAGTGGCGTCGATCGGCTCGTCTACTGCGCGGATGATCTCTGCAACGGACAATTGCTCCGCCTTCCTCGCCAATTGGTAGCCGCCGCCGGGGCCCCGCACGCTAGACACCAGCGCGCGGCGCCGCAGCTTGCCGAACAGCTGCTCCAGATAAGAGAGCGAGATCTTCTGACGTTCGGAGATCTCAGCCAGCGTCACCGGCTCGCTCCCGCCCTGCATGGCGAGATCGATCATGGCCGTGACGGCGAAACGACCTTTCGTAGTGAGTCGCATCGTGGGCTCCTCGATAAATCCTGTAAATTCAAGGGCAAGATCCAATACCTGATCAACCAATTCAAGTTTACTATACCCGATGGTTTCAATCAACCATTGTCTCCCGATAATTGGGGGCAACGCGGCCGATTTCACCTGGTCGGCACGACGCGCGGCCGGTCCTCATGCGTCGAGACCGAGGCCGCCCGCGGCGCTGGACTACCCGCCTGCGCGATCCTTGGCGGCCGCGGCCAGAATGCCGCGCAGGATGTTGACCTCCTCACGCTCCAGCCGCGTGCGCTGAAACAGGCGGCGCAGCCTCTGCATGAGGCGTTTGGGCTGCTTGGGATCGAGGAAACCGATGGCATAGAGGGTGCCCTCGAGGTGCTCGAAGAACCGCTCGATCTCCTCGTAGGTGGCCGGCTCGAAGCTCTCCTGCGGCAGACTCGCGATGCCCTCCGCGGCCAGCCGCACCTCGTAAGCGAACACTTGGACGGCAGCGGCCAGGTTGAGCGACGAGTACGCTCGATTGGTTGGAACGGTAGCGATCACGCTGCAGCGGTTGACTTGCTCCGCAGTGAGTCCGAATTTCTCCGGTCCGAATACCAGAGCCACGGGCCCCCGTGCAGCTTCCTGGATCAACCGAACACCGGCTTCACGCGCGGTCAGCAGCGCGTGCGATAGGTCTCGGCTGCGTGCAGTGCACGCAGCGGCGAACAGCGTGCCCTTGAGCGCATCGTCCAACGAACTGCACAGCACGGCGCGATCCAGGATGTCGTTGGCGCGCGCAGCCATAGCCTCGGCCTCGGGATCGGGAAAGCGTCTCGGACCGACCAGGTAGAGTGTGTCGAGGCCCATCGTCTTCATGGCCCGCGCGGCCGCTCCGATGTTGCCGGGATGGCTGGTGCCGCACAGCACGATGCGCACCCGATCCAATAGCAACAGTTGCTCCATGCGTCGTGCCTTCACCTGCGCCTGCTAGAATTCCCGCGTAGCTGTACCAACAATCCTGCAGGAGCACGCCAGATGGCGCACTACCACGCCATGGTCAACGTAGCGGTCAAGGCTGCGCGCCGTGCGGGCCGCATCATCACTCAAGCATCGGGCAACCTCGACGTGCTGACCGTGCGGCACAAGAGTCTGAACGACCTGGTGTCGGAGGTGGACCGGGCAGCGGAGGAAGTCATTATCGAGACGCTGAAGGCGGCGTACCCGGACCACGCGATTCTAGCAGAAGAGAGCGGTGCGACCGGACAGTCGGACTACCTCTGGGTGATCGACCCACTCGACGGCACCACCAACTTTCTGCATGGCTTCCAGACCTATTCCGTCTCCATCGCCCTCGCGCACAAAGGCGTGCTCACCCACGGCGTCGTCTACGATCCATGCCGCAACGATTTGTACATCGCCTCGCGCGGTCGCGGCGCATTTCTCAATGACAAGCGCCTGCGGGTATCGAAGCGCGATAAGCTCATCGATGCGCTCGTCGGAACCGGTTTCCCGTTTCGCATGTTCGAGCACATGGACGCCTATGTCGGCATGCTGCGCGACCTGATGACCAAGACCGCCGGCATACGCCGGCCGGGCTCGGCCGCGCTGGACCTTGCGAACGTGGCCGCCGGACGTCTGGACGGGTTCTGGGAGATCGGCCTCTCGCCTTGGGACATGGCCGCGGGCTGCCTCATGATCCTCGAAGCCGGCGGTCTGGTCGGCGACTTCGAGGGCAACGAGCTGTATCTGAAGTCGGGCAACATCGTGGCGGGCTCGCCGAAGATCTTCGGCCAAATGCTGCAGGTGATCCAGCCGCACCTCACTCCGAAGCTGCGCGCTGCTGCTGCCGCCGAGTGACGTGGCCAGCCGGTCGATGCCGGCTTGATTCCCCCGCCGACTGCCCTCAAATATTTCGGCAAATGTCCCTGCATTGGAACCGCCGATGGAACGCAAGAAGCTAGTCAGCCTATGGTACTGGGGGCTGGCTGCCCTGGCGGTGCTGTGGCTGCATTCGTTGTGGACGGACTTCCGCACGGTCGAGCCGCTCCCCTACAGCGAGTTTCAGAAGCACCTGAAGGACGGCGAAATCAAGAGCGTCGTCATCAGCGACAAGGTGATCCAAGGCGAGTTCGTGAAGCCGCTGCCGGACGGGCGCACGCGCTTCGCCACCACGCGGGTGGAGCCCGAGCTCGCCAGCCAATTCGATCAGTACCACGTCAAGTACACACAGGTGGCGGAGAACACGCTGCTGAAGGACATCCTCTCCTGGGTGGTGCCGGCGGTCGTGTTCTTCGGGATCTGGATGTTCCTGATGCGCCGTGTGGCCGAGAAACAAGGCCTGGGCGGTGGCTTCCTGTCCATCGGGAAGAGCAAGGCCAAGGTCTACATGGAGACCGATACCAAGGTCACCTTCCAAGACGTGGCCGGGGTGGACGAGGCGAAGGACGAGTTGCGCGAGGTGGTGAACTTCCTGAAGGACCCCAAGGCATACGGACGGCTCGGAGCGCGCATTCCCAGGGGCGTGCTCCTGGTTGGGCCCCCCGGCACAGGCAAAACGCTGTTGGCGCGCGCGGTAGCGGGCGAGGCTGGTGTTCCGTTCTTCTCCATCAACGGGTCCGAGTTCGTCGAGATGTTCGTAGGTGTGGGGGCCGCGCGAGTCCGCGACCTTTTCGAGCAGGCCCGGGCCAAAGCCCCGGCGATCATCTTCATCGACGAGCTGGACGCGCTCGGTCGCGCCCGCGGCGCCTACCCGCTGGGCGGGCACGACGAGAAGGAGCAGACCCTGAACCAGCTTCTGGTCGAGCTCGACGGGTTCGACGCCAGCACCGGGCTGGTGTTACTGGCAGCGACCAACAGGCCGGAGATCCTAGACCCGGCGCTGCTGCGTGCAGGGCGCTTCGACCGCCAAGTGCTGGTCGACCGTCCGGACAAGCTCGGACGCGTCCAGATCCTGAATGTGCATCTGCGCAAAGTGAAGCTCGCACCGGAGGTGGACCCGGCGGCCGTGGCCGCATTGACTCCCGGCTTCACGGGAGCGGACCTGGCGAATCTGGTCAACGAAGCGGCCCTGCTGGCGACGCGGCGGGGAGCCGAGGCCGTGTCGATGGACGACTTCACTCGCGCGGTCGAGCGCATCGTCGCCGGACTGGAAAAGAAGAACCGCGTGCTCAACGAGCAGGAGCGCAGGGTGGTCGCCTACCACGAGATGGGCCACGCGCTGGTGGCGATGTCGCTGCCGGGCACGGATCCGGTGCACAAGGTCTCGATCATCCCGCGAGGAGTAGGCGCGCTCGGATATACGATCCAGCGCCCGACCGAAGACCGTTTCCTCATGACCAGCGAGGAGCTGGAGAGCAAGATGACGGTGCTGCTAGGAGGCCGCGCCGCAGAACAGATCGTCTTCGGGCATCTGTCCACGGGCGCCGCGGACGACCTCGCCAAGGTGACGGACATCGCCCGCAGCATGGTCATGCGCTACGGCATGAACGAAAGGCTCGGCAACGTGAGCTACCAAGAGGAACGGTCGCCCTTCCTCGCGGGCGCCGGCGTCCCTAGCCCGGGGCGGGAGTACAGCGAGGAGACGGCGCGCGAGATCGACGTGGCGGTGCGCGAGATCGTCGGGCGCGCTTACCAGACCGCGACCTCGCTCCTGAGCGCCCGCCGCGCGCTGTTGGAAAGCGGTGCGAAGGAGCTGCTGCAGAAGGAAACGCTCAGCGAGCAGGATCTCGCGCGGCTACGCGAGCAGCTCGCCAGCACGCAAAAACCGGCGGCTACGACGCTGGCGGCGTAAAGCCCCGCTGTCGTCTGTACCGGCCGTCATCGGACCGCCACGAATCGGGTGAGCGACCTCAATCGCTCGACCAGCGCCCGCCCGAAGGAGGAAGTCTGCGCGCTGTGCGCGGCTCTCACCCTGTGGCGCTCGAGCAGATCCGGAGCGCGTTCGAACTCTGCATACCGAGCAAGCGCCGAGGCGAGATGCTTCTGCATCAGGCCCGGATTCACCGGCTTGTTCACGAAGCGGTAAATTTGCGCCTCGTTGATCAGGTGCACCACCATCTCCGAGTCCGATGCGCTGGTGACCACGATGACCAGGATCTGCGGGTAGTGGCGCTTGAGCAGATTGAACAGGATGAGGTACTTGTCGAAATCCCGATCGACGTCTGCCACGACCAGCCCGATCTCGCGCGACTCCAACTGCGCCAGCGCCTGCTCTATGCTAGACGCATGGACCACATCGTGCGTCGAGCCCAGCATACCCTGGAGTGCGTCCTGCAACGAACCGGCCGGATCCAGCACTAGGACCGCGGCGTCGATCCGTGGGCCCGGCTCCGCCGGCGCGTTCAGCTCCAGCTGCCGCTGACCGATCTCCACCGCTTCGGCCAGCGCCTGCTGCAATTCCTGGTTGTCCCAGGGCTTGCTGATGAATCGGTAGACCTCGCCCTCGTTGATCGAGCCGACGATCGACGCGAGGTCGGAGTAGCCGGTGAGCAGGATCCGTACGCTCTGCGGCGAGATCTCTCGCGCCCGGCGCAGCAGCTCGACACCGAGCATGCCGGGCATCCGCTGGTCGCTGACGATGACCGGGATCTTGCCCCGGCTGATGACTTCGAGGGCGTCCGCGCCATTGGCCGCCGTCATCACGTCATACCTGCTCCCGAAGATGGTCTTGAGCGCAGTCAGGATGCGCTCCTCGTCGTCCACGAACAGCACCCGCGCCTTGGATGCCGCGGGCGCCTGCGCTTCGCCGAGGTCGGACACGCCGCTTCCGGTCGCATCCGCCGCCCCGAGCACGGCCGCACCACGTGCCAGCGAGCGCAGTTTGCGCGCGGCCGACAAAGTGGCGGGCGTGGCGGATCCGAGCTCGCTCATGCGTTCAGCATGGACGGGCACCTTCCCCGCCGCCTCGTCGGGAACCGCCTCGAACAGGGCCTGGCGGAACTCCCGTGCGCCGCTGAAGCGATCCTCCGGCGACTTGGCGAGCGCCTTCAACACCACCCAGTCCAGCGCCGGCGGCACCAACGGGTTGAGCGACGACGGCTCCGCTGGCGTCTCGTACAGGATCTTGGTCATGATCTGCCCGCTGCTCTCGCCGAGGAACGGCTTGGTTGCGGTGAGCAGCTCATACAGCAACACACCTGCCGAGAAGATGTCGGTGCGACCATCCGGCCTCTCACCCAGATACTGCTCGGGCGACATGTAACTCGGCGTGCCGAGCATGTGGCCGTGTTGGGTGACGCTGGAGGCTTCGATCCGGGCGATCCCGAAGTCGGTGACCTTGATGACGCTTTCTGCGGTCACCAGGAGATTGCCGGGCTTGATATCGCGGTGGACGACACCTTGCGAGTGCGAATACGCGAGCGCATCGAGCAGCTGTCCGATGATGTTGCGGACCCAGCGCAGTCCCCGCTTGACCCCTTCACCATGATAGGCGCTGAGCGGCTTCCCCGGTACATACTCCATGGCGATGTAACAGTAGTCGCCCTCCTCCCCATACGAATAGACTTGGACCACGTTCGCGTGCGTGAGCCGTGCGGCGGCCTGCGCTTCCCGCTTGAAGCGGCGCAGGATCTCCTCCCTGCTCTCGGCGTCAAGCCGGGATTTGTCCACCACCTTGACCGCCAGCGGGCGATGCAGCAGGGGGTCCCAGGCCTCGAACACCGTTGCCATGCCCCCTTCCCCGAGCACGGCGCGCAGCTCATATCCACCGATGCTCTGGGGCGGCTTCATGGCCTGCTGGAAGATGCTGCTCAAGCTGCGAGCGCCTGCGGCTGGACGGCCTTCACCGGCAGAAACACGGAGAAGGTCGTCCCCTGCCACACCTTGGACTTCACCTCGATGCGCCCGCTGTGCTCCAGCACGATCTTGTACGCGATGGACAGCCCCAGGCCCGTGCCCTGGCCGATGTCCTTGGTGGTGAAGAAGGGGTCGAAGATCTTGGGTAGGATGTCGTCGGGAATGCCGCGCCCGTTGTCGGATACGTCGACGCGGACCTGGCCGTCCGGTGCCATGCTGGTGGAGACGCAGATCTCTCCAGTCACGTCATCGGTGGCCTGTGCGGCGTTGGTGATCAGGTTCAAGAGCACCTGGTTGATCTGCGACGGCGAGCACTCGACGAGCGGGATCTCGCGCAGCTGCTTGCGCAGAGTCTTGTGCTTGACGACGTTACGCGCGATCACCAGCGTGCTTTCGATCCCCTCGTTCAGATTGAAGCGCTGCAGCCTGCTGCGATCGACCCGGCTGAAGTTCTTCAGGTTGAGCACGATCTCCGCGATCTGCTCGATCCCGTGCAGCCCGTCGTCGGTGACACGCACGAGGTCGCCGTTCGCCGCCTCCGCCTGGACCTCGGCGGCCAGCTTGGACAGCTGCGCGAACTGCGCCGACAGCTCCTCGTCGGGCACATCGCCGCGCTCGAGCATCCCGAGCAACTTCCGGCACTGAGCCGCCATGCCCTCCAGCCGCGGCAGCCGTTCCCTCACGGAGGCGAGGCTCGCCTTCACGTACGCGAGCGGCGTGTTGATCTCGTGAGCGATGCCGGCGACCATTCGACCGAGCGAGGACATCTTCTCCGTCTGGATCAGCATCAGCTCCGATTCCTTCACGTGGGTGAGGGCCTGGGACAGCTCCTTGGTCCGTTCCTGCACGCGCTGCTCCAGGGTCTCGTTGGCAGACTTGAGCGCCTCGTTGACATGGTTGAGCTTCACGTAGCTCTTGCCGAGCTGCCACATCACATAGCCCAGGAACACCAGGAGGGCCGCCGAATAGAACACAAGGTAGATGCGAAACTGCTCCTTTTCGTCCGCGATCGTCTGGAACTCTCGATCGAAGGCGTCACTGAGCGAGTTGACGCGGGGCGAGGTCGGCTGCAGCAGGATCTGCTGCGCGAGGTCCGCTACGCTCGTCTCTTGCTCCAGCAGGCGTCGGACCGGGCCCGGCAGCGCCGAGAGGGGCGTGCGCAGCGCTTCGGGAAGCGCGCCCGCCGACTCGGCGAGTGCATCGGCCGTCTTCGCTACCGTCTGGGCTCCGCCATGGTCAGGCTGCACATACAGGCGCACCAGCTCCGCGTTCAAGGCGGCCAGCTGACCATCCACGGCGGACAGTTTGGGGCGCAGCTTGACATCCGTTTCGGCAAGCTGCGCGGCCGACTGGCGCAGCGTGGCCAGTTGCGCGAGCAAATCCTTGAGCGCAGTACGCAACTGTGTGTTGGCGTCATCGAACTGCACCACCAGCTTCTGCTTGGTCAGGAGGGCCTTCCGGAGAACCTCCAGGCCAGCCTTAAGAGTCGGGTTCGCCACCGGAACGGCCTCGGCGGCCAGATTGTCCAGCACGGGCACCAGCCGTTCGATCCGGAGGCGCGGGCGCGGCTCGAGTGCGAGCGGGTCGGCGCTGGCGGCGGCGACGCTGCGATTCCAACTCGCGTCGATCTCTCGCAGAGTGCGGAAGCCCGCGGCGATCTGGGTCTGGCGCCGGAGGTCTCCACCTTCGCTCATGACGTAGAGGAAGGCGAGGATCGCTACCAGGACCAGCGCCAGGAAGATCCGCAGCACTCGGCCAAGCATGGTCGGTTCGGGTCGGGTCGTTACGTGGTGGCCGGCCGCCCGGCCGAGCGGTAAGCTTCCCGCTTACGAAGGTTGATCGCCAAGAGGCAGGCAGGAGCTATGCCAGCCGTTGGGCAGGGCCCACGAGTGCGGGAGGGGCTCCATGAATGCCCCTGCCGACTCCCGTAGCCCCGTGGCGATTCGCGCCGTTCCCATCCATTGCAAGGAATTCGCGAGTGAACGCCGAGCATACGCGGATGATGGAGCAGTACATTTTCCCCCTGGGGCATTGACGAGGATCAGATCGACCTACACCGCCACCTACGCATGGCGGGTAGGCGCAGTTGAATCACGTCCCAATTGCTAGGGGGTGGGTAGGAAAGCGTCCAGCGCTCGGTTTCCCTAGGCGAGTACGTCATCCGATACCAAGTCCTGGTCGGGCGAACGTGATCCACGAACGTGCGGTTCGCCCAACTCCATGCGCGGACCAGCTAGGGCCAGCTAGGGCCCGCAAGCGCCATTAGCTAACTTAGCGCAATCTATCGGATGGCCCGGATGACGGGGCTGGCGCGCCTGGTCCTCGAGCTCTTTTCCGTCGCTGCAGCGCATCTAGGCCGTCCCCCGGTGCCACAATAGTTGTCGCCTCTCCTGAGGAGAGTTTAGATACGCTCGGGCCGTGAGGTGACGGAGAGAATGTCAAAGTATTCCAAGGAGAAGAAGCAGAATGCACTGGAGCTGATGTCTGCGCCGGAGAAGTTGTCGGTGCCAGAGGTCGCGGTGCGCACCGGGGTTTCGAAGGCGACGTTGTATCTGTGGCAGCGCGAGGCACGAACCAAGGGACTGGCGGTCCCGGCGGGCAGCGGTGTAGCGGAAGGCTGGAGCGCGAGCGACAAGTTTGGCGTGGCGATGGAAAGGGCCGGAATGACTGAGACGGAATTGGCCGAGTACTGCCGCAAGAAGGGCGTGTTTGTCGAGCAGGTGCGCGCCTGGCGGCAGACATGTGAAAGCGGGATCGCCGCAGGCGCAGCCGAGGGCGGACCGGCGTTGCGCGAGGAGCGCAAGCGCAATCGGCGTCTGCAAAAGGAGCTGCAGCGCAAGGAACGGGCACTGGCCGAGGCAGCCGCGCTGTTGGTGTTGTCCCGAAAACTCGAGGCGTTCAGGACAGAAGGCGAGGACGCGTGAGCGCGTTGCCGGAACGCCGAGTACTCGTGGAGACGGTGCGTGAGGCGCAGCGCGCCGGGGCACGGCTTTCGGCCGCCTGCAGTGAGGCCGGGCTGTCGGTGCGCACCAATGAGCGATGGGTTCAGGGCGGCGCGGTGCGTGCCGACGGGCGCTGCGATGCGCGGCGTCCCGCGCCCGCGCACAAGCTCACGGATGCGGAGCGGGAGCAGGTGTTGGCGGTGTGTCACGAGCCGCGCTTTGCCGATCTGCCGCCTTCGCAGATTGTGCCGCGGCTGGCCGATGAGGGGGTCTACTTGGCGTCGGAATCGAGCTTCTATGCGGTACTGGGTGCTCATGATAAGTAGCACCACCGCGGACGCGCGGCATGGCCAGTGGCAAACGAACCAGCGTGTCACGTGGCGAGCGGGCCTAACAGCGTGTGGGTTTGGGACATACTGTATTCTGCCGTCGAC
>DATJVI010000044.1:0-8537 GCA_035501875.1 Burkholderiales bacterium | reverse complement strand
GACCAGATGGCCGGCAAGCAGGAGCTGATGGACTACTTCTGCGCCGAGCTGCTGATCCAGCCGGGCAAGCTCTCCGACGACGGTTTGATCTACGTGGGCAGCACCTCGGACATCGGTCTGGGCGATCAGGCGCCCGCCGCGCTGGTCAACGGCCATGCGTTGCCCGCGCTGGATCGTAACCGGCTCGATCTGATCGCCAATCTCGTCCGCGCGCACCGGCCGATTGCCACGTGGCCGCCCATGCTGCTGGAGGTGGCGGAGAACGTCCGCAAGGACGGGCCGCTGCTCGGCGAGCCGTTCACGCCGGGCTCGGCGCTCGCTCGCGTACGCGCGCTGGGCGCCGATGGCGTGCTCGCCGAGCTGGATGCATCGAATTTGCGCGGGCGGGGCGGCGCAGGCTACAAGACCGCGGCGAAATGGGCATCGTGCCGCAGGGCGAAAGGCGAAGCGCACTACGTGATCTGCAATGCGGACGAAGGCGAGCCCGGCACGTTCAAGGACCGCGTGCTGCTGCGGCGGCGCGCAGATCTGGTGTTCGAGGGCATGACCGTCGCGGCTGCCGCGATCGGCGCGAGGCGTGGCTTCCTCTATCTTCGCGGGGAATATCTGTATCTGCTGGAAAGTCTCGAAGCCGTGCTCTCGCATCGCCGCGCCGCGGGATTGCTCGGCGCGAGCATCCTCGGCCACCCCGGGTTCGACTTCGACATCGAGATCGCGCTGGGTGCAGGCGCTTATATCTGCGGCGAGGAGTCGGCACTCATCGAATCGCTGGAGGGCAAGCCCGGCAAACCGCGCAACCGTCCACCTTATCCCGACACGCATGGCTACCTGGGCCAGCCCACGGTAGTGAACAACGTCGAGACGTACGCCTGCGCGGCGCTCATCGCGCAGCGTGGCGGCGCATGGTTCGCGGGTCTGGGCACGCCGCAGTCGACGGGCACCAAGCTGATCTCGGTCTCCGGCGACTGCCAGCGTCCCGGCACCTACGAGTATCCCTTCGGCGTGACGATCCGGCAGGTGCTCACCGATTGCGGGGCGTCGCAGCCGCATGCCGTTCAGGTCGGCGGGCCGTCGGGCACTTGTGTCCCCTGGCGGGACTTCGACCGGCGCATCGGCTTCGAAGACGTGCCCACCGCAGGCGCTTTCATGGTGTTCTCGCGCAGCCGCGACATGTTCGAGGTCGCGCGCAGCTTCTCGCACTTCTTCGCGCACGAGAGCTGCGGGTTCTGCACGCCCTGCCGCGTGGGCACCTCGCTGCTGCGCGACACCATGGATAAGCTCGCGGCGGGCAAGGGCAGCGCCTACGACATGCGCTCCATGCAAACGCTGATGCGCATTCTGCTGTCGATGAGCCACTGCGGGCTGGGCCATACGGCTGCCAAGCCGGTGGTGGAGACCATGCAAGCCTTCCCCGAGGCGTACGAGCGGCGGCTGCGCAACCTGGACTTCGAGCCCGCCTTCGACCTCGACGCGGCGCTGGGCACCGCCAGGCGCATCACGGGCCGCGATGACGAGTGGGCCCACATCGTGAGCGACCAGCGATGAGCACGTTCACTCTCGACGGCAAGACGATCCCGTTTCGCGAAGGCGACACGATCATGGAGGCGGCGCTGCTCGCGGGCGCGTACATCCCCTACCTCTGCCATCTGCCCGGCTACCCGCCGCACGGGAGCTGCAAGGTGTGCACGGTGAACGTGGACGGACACAACGCGGCCTCCTGCACGCTGCGCGCGCGAGAGGGGATGGTGGTGCAGACCGAGACGCCGGAGCTCTCCGACATGCGGCGCGCGCTGGTGGAGATGCTGTTCGTCGAGGGCAATCATACCTGTCCGGCATGCGAGAAGACCGGAGAGTGCGACCTGCAGGCCGTGGCCTATCACGTCGGCATGCTCGCCACGCGCTTCGATCTGCTGTTTCCCGCGCGTGATCTGGATGCGTCGCACCCCGATATCCTGCTCGACCGGAACCGCTGCATCCTGTGCGGGCTGTGCGTCAAGGCGAGCCGCGACGTGGACGGCAAGAACGTGTTCGGCATCGGCGGCCGGGGCATCAAGTCGCGCCTGATCGTGAACGCGGCGTCCGGCCGGCTAGGCGACACGGATCTGTCGGCACGCGACGCGGCGGTGGACGTGTGCCCGGTCGGCGCCATCCTGCGCAAGCGGCACGCCTACGAGACCCCGGTGGGCAGGCGCAAGTACGATCTGCGCCCGATCAGCGAAGTGGCGGTGGAAAAGGCACGCTGCGTGAGAGGGCGAGGCGATGCCTGAGCGCAAGCTGAAAGTCGCCACCTGCTCTCTCGCCGGTTGCTTCGGCTGCCACATGTCGCTGCTCGACATGGACGAGCGCTTGCTCGAGCTGCTGGAGCATGTCGAATTCGAGCGCAGCCCGCTGACCGACATCAAGCAGATCGGGCCGTGCGACGTCGGCGTGGTGGAGGGTGGCGTGTGCAACGCCGAGAACCTGCACGTCCTGAGGGCGTTCCGCCGCAACTGCCGGGTGCTTGCCGCGGTGGGCGCTTGCGCCATCACCGGAGGCGTGCCGGCCATGCGCAACAACGTGGACCTGTGGGACTGCTTCCGCGAGGTGTACCAGTACGAGATGGGCACCGAAGGGCGCGTGATCCCCAACGATCGCGAGCTTCCGCTGCCGTTCGACCGGGTGCGCCCGGTGCAGGAGATCGTGCATGTGGATTACTTCCTGCCCGGGTGCCCGCCTTCGGCGGAAGTGTTCTGGCGCTTCTTCAACGACCTCATCGCCGGGCGCGAGCCGAAGGTCGAGCGCGGCATGATCCACTACGACTGATCCCTCACGCCCATGACCGCATCGCTCGAGACTGCCGCCAACCCCGAGAAGCTGCGCCGCGTGGTGATCGAGCCGGTGACCCGTGTGGAGGGTCACGGCAAGGTCACGCTGCTGCTCGACGAGGACAATCACGTGCAGCAAGCGCGCTTCCATATCGTGGAGTTCCGCGGCTTCGAGAAGTTCGTGCAGGGCCGCCCGTACTGGGAAGTGCCGGTGATGGTGCAGCGGCTGTGCGGCATCTGCCCGGTGAGCCATCACCTCGCCGGCGGCAAGGCCGTGGACATGCTCGCGGGCGCGACCGAGCTCACTCCCACCGCAGACAAGATGCGGCGCCTGCTGCATTTCGGCCAAGTCCTCCAGTCGCATGCGCTGCACTTCTTCCATCTCGCCTCGCCCGACCTGCTGTTCGGTTTCGACGCGGCAGCCGGCAAACGCAACGTGTTCGCGGTGATCGAAGCGTTCCCGGAAATCGCGAAGAAAGGCGTGCTGCTGCGCAAGTACGGCCAGGAGGTGATCCGGGTCACCGCCGGAAAGCGGGTGCACGGCACGCTGGTGGTGCCCGGCGGCGTGAACAAGCATCTCGTTCCCGAAGAGCGCGACTACCTGCTGCAGGACATCGACCGGACGGTGGCATGGAGCCAGGAAGCGGTCGAGCTCGCGCAGCGTCTGTACAGCGAAGGCGGCGAGCGGCACCGGGAGTTCGGCTCGTTCCGTTCCCCGATCCTGTCTCTGGTGCGTGAGGACGGCGCCATGGACTTGTATCACGGGCGCTTGCGCGCCAGGGACGAGAACGGCGGCATGCTCTTCGATCAGGCGGACTACGCGCAGTACTGGGACTACCTGCACGAAGTGGTGAAGCCCTGGTCGTACATGAAGTTCCCGTTCCTGCGCGCGCTGGGGGCCGAGCGCGGCTGGTACCGCGTCGGCCCGCTCGCCCGCGTCGCGAATTGCGATGTCATCCCGACGCCGCTCGCCGAAGCGCGACGCCAGGCGCTGCTTGCCTTCGATGGCGGGTCGGCGCGCAGCTCGACCTTAGCGACGCACTGGGCACGTATGATCGAGATGCTGTATTCCGCGGAAGGCATTCGCGAGTTGCTGGCGGACCCCGATCTGCTCGAGGGCGAGCTGGTGGTGAAAGGCGAGCGCCAGTACCGCGGAGTCGGCGTGATCGAGGCGCCGCGCGGCACCCTGATCCATCACTACCGCATCGACGACGACGACCAGATCGTCCGGTGCAATCTGATCGTCTCCACGACGCATAACAACCAGGCGATGAACGAGTCGGTGCGTCAGGTGGCACGCCAGCACCTGGATGGACGCGAGATCACCGAGCCGCTGCTCAACTACATCGAGGTCGCCATCCGCGCGTTCGACCCCTGCCTGTCGTGCGCGACGCACGCGCTCGGCAAGATGCCGCTCGAGGTGGAGCTGCTGGATGCCGCTGGGAGCCGCGTGGACCGGTTGGTTCGCGACGGTGACGGCGGGGTGCGGCGTTCGTGACCCGCGTGCTGGTGCTCGGCTGGGGCAACCCCAGCCGCGGAGATGACGCGCTCGGACCCGAGCTGGTGCGACGGCTGGAGGCGCTGTCGGCGCACAAGGCCCCAGCGTGGCACCACCACGAGTTCCTGACCGACTTCCAGCTGCAGCCCGAGCATGCCATCGATCTCGCCGAGCGCGACGTGGTGCTGTTTGCCGACGCTGCAGCGGTAGGGCGCGCGCCGTTCTCTTTATCCCGCGTGAATCCGGCGCGGGACCGCAGCTTCACCAGCCACGCCATGAGCCCCTCGGCTGTGCTCGCCACATACCGCGAGGTGTTCGACCGCGAACCCCCGGATGCCTACCTGCTCGCCATCCGCGGCGAGCGCTTCGAGCTGGGCGAGCCCATGAGCGCGGCGGCGCAGCGTCATCTCGACTGCGCGCTGGGGCTGGCGGCGCAGCTTCTGGACGCGCCGCACGCGGCCGGACAGCTTTGCAGCGAATGCCAGCCGGCGCCGGGAGCGGTCCCTTCGGGCATGCTCATTCCGAGCCGGCCGGATGATGAACGATGGCGATGAACCGGTCGAGCTGATCGCGATCGATCCCGGTGAGGCGAGCTGCGGCCGCGACCGAAAGCAGCGTCCATTCGCTCGTCGCCGCCGCCAGCACGATGTCCTGTTCTCCGACGACCTGGGCGAGCGTACGCGCCACCTTGGCGTCGTGCTCGACGACGAATGCCTGCACGACCAGCGGCACCGCCACGTCCACGGGCTTGACGAACCGGATGTTCATGCCGCTGGTGACGCCCAGACAACCGGCATGCGCGGCCAGAGCCCAGGCGGCGGCCTCGTCCAGCAAGGTCGCCACGATCCCGCCATGAGTCACGCCGTTCATGCCGGACAAATGCCGGTCCAGCTCACACCGCGCGCTGACTCCTTCTTTGGTGCGCACGAACTGCAGCTTGAGCCCGTGCGCGTTGCGCGCCGAGCACGCGAAGCAGTTGCCCGGCCAGATGGTCGGGAGCAGGGTGGGATCCATAGGCGACTTTTGTATGAGGATGGCCGTCCTCCCGGGCGGGAATGTTGCAGCGCGCGGTGCAGCCGCTGAGCGGCGGTAAACTCGAGGCAAGCCCCAGGCGGCTGCGACTTCGCGCTGGCCGAAAACAGCGCGCAAGCTGCTAGTCGCGCTCCTTTCACCCCGCCGATCCAGGATGTGCAGAAGGAGCCGTTGGATCCTGGACGCCGCGACGCGCCACGCGAGGACATGGAGCGAACCTGCGGTGCAGCTCGTTCCGTCAACGCCGTGCGCTGCGCGTCATTTGCTCGTATCCCGCAACGCCACCAGCTTGTCTGCGATCTTGTTCGAGAACTCCGTGTACAACCAGCCCATGCGCGTGGCGTCCTGGCCGCCGGCGAGGCCGCCGAGAGAGTAGGACGTCTTCACCTTGAACTCGTATACAGGCTCGTCCCCCTCTTTGCTGAGCAGCACGGTATCGCCGTTCAAGTGATCGTCGCCCGCCATGAAGCCCCACATGACCGCGTTGAAAGTCCCCCGCACGCGGACGTCGGTGACCACGACCTTCAGGCGAAGGTCGCCGTCGCTCGCGATCAGCCCTTTTTGCTTCAGGGCGAGCTCGAGCTCCCGCGAAAGAGCATTGCGATCGAATACGGCGCCGTTCGCCAGCTGCGCCTTTGCCTGCTCGGATAGGTCGACAGAGAAGCCTTCCAAGGCCTTCACCGCAGGTTTCGATCGGCTCGTGGCGTCCGGCTCCACGACTTGAGACGCACACGCCGCGAGCAACCAGAGTACGGCGAGAAGTGCCGTGTTACGCAATCGATTCATGATCGCTCTCCACGTCGACCGTGCGCGGACGCAGGTGGCAACGGCCCCACGGTCTGCGGGCCGGCCCTATACACCGGTGCACGCGAGCACCGATGTGAACAGGGCGGACGCTAACAGACCATCTCTTACAGATCGCATACGGATCTTCTCGCCCCAGGTAGCCCGGGCGCCGCCTCGGCTCAGGACCCAGGCAGGTGACGCTCGCGACAACGCGGCCACCCCGGATCGACAGCCGCTGTTCACGCGTCCGCTAGCCCGCCGCAAACCGGTGGCCTACCCACGAGGCGGCGCGAACGCTGGGCGGGAGTGCGCGCAGCGAGCGGCTGCCCCAGTGCATCGGCATCCCGGACACGAGATAATCGCGTGCGGGATGCGAAACGGGCACGCCTGAACAGTGGCACACGGTGCCGGTATCGGCCGCAATCGATCGTGTGATCTCCAAGGAGGATGTGCCATGCGCCTCAACTCCCCGCTGTTGGTCGTCGTCATGGCGGTCAGTCTCGCGGTCCCATATCGCGGGCTCCTGGCCGAGGAGACCGTCACCCAGACCAAGGCCACCCAAGCGCAGATCACGCCCGCGGGCGCCTTGCAGATGCTGAAGGAGGGCAACGCCCGGTTCGCCGCCGGCCGGAGCCTGACCCGGGACTACTTGATCCAGGTGCGCGAGACGGCACGGGGCCAGTACCCCTTCGCCAGCGTGGTCGGTTGCATCGACTCGCGCTCCGCGCCGGAGCAGGTGTTCGACCAGGGGATCGGCGACATCTTCAGCGCGCGCCTTGCAGGCAACGTCATCGACGACGACGTCCTGGGCAGCCTGGAGTTCGCATCCAAGGTCGCCGGGTCGCGGCTCATCGTCGTGCTGGGTCACACCGATTGCGGCGCGATCAAGGGGGCGTGCGACAACGTGCAGCTCGGGAACCTGACACAGCTGCTCGCGAAGCTGCGACCGGCGGTGGATGCGGTGCCCGATGACGGCGGCCCGCGCACCTCGAAGAATGCGCGCTTCGTGCAACAAGTCGCCGATATGAACGTGTCGCTGGGTGTGCGCTACATCCGGGAGCATAGCCCGGTGCTGCGCGAGATGCAGGACCGGGGCGAGATCGCGATCGTCGGGGCGATGTACGACATCTCTACCGGACGCGTCGAATTCTTTCAGTAGGTTCGCCCGGGGGATGGCGGCCGCCGCTCGCGCTCCGGGCAGGGCGCGGCGCGAGCACGCTCAGTCCGGTTTGGCGGGGTCATATACGGCGGCGATGAATTGCTCGAGCCGTTCGCAATCGAGCCCCATGAAGCCCGCCGCAACGGCGGGCGACAACAGCGTCCAAGTGCTCGTCGCCACGGCCAGCATGGTGTCGTGACCGGTTTTCACTTCCGCGAACGTGCGCGCATCGTTGGCGTCCAGCTCGACGACGAACGCCTGCACGACAAGAGGCGCACCGACCTGCACCGGTTTCGCGAACCGGATGTTCATGTCTGTCGCGAACCCCAAACGACCGGCGTGGACCACGAGCGCCCAGGCCGACGCCTCGTCCAGCAGCGTCGCCACGATCCCGCCATGCGCGACTCCATCCATCCCGCACAGATGCCGGTCCAGCTCGCAGCGTGTGCTGACCCCGTCCCGCGTGCGCGAGAACTGGAGCTTGAGCCCGTGCGGATTGCGCGGCGAGCAGCCGAAACAATTGCCGGGCCAGAGGTTGGGAAGCGGTCTTGGATCCATCGTCGGTCTGCCCAGCGACCGCGGCATCCCCCGCGGGGAGGTGACGGTTGGCGGCAACAGGGCTGCTGCGACGGCCATTAGCATATCCCGGTACGCAGGCAGGCCAGCTTGATCCTGGTCAACTGATGCGCCCGCCGTCTTCACGGACTTGCCCGACGGAACCGGGGCGCGGGCGGTCCACGCTCAACGGCGATCGGGTGCCGGCATGCGACCCGGCCGGGTGTCGAAGGCCGGATGCCGACCGGGCGAGCGTACTGAAGGTGCAGTCAGGGACTCTCCACGCGCTGGCAGTGGTAGCGGCGGTGAACCATGCACCAGACCATCACGGCGATGCTCTTCGCGAGCTTGCCTGCGCGTTATCGGCTGCGGCCTGGGCTCGCACAGCAGGCGTCACACAGACGTGATCCCCCGAAAACGCATCGCGCCAGACGAACCCGGACCGGCACGTGTCCAACCCGTACGCACCGCCGTTAGGCGAGCGGTGGAGATCCCGCTGCTGGTTCTCGGCCGCAGTGCTGGCGCGGATTGCGGGAGGGACACATACGTGGTCGTCCGGCACGGCCTCGCGCCAGACGAAACCCTGTCTGCACGTGTCGGGCCCATAGGGAAGCGGGCTGTGGACCGCGAGCGTGGAGCGCATCAGCACAGCGTCATAGGGGTTCCAAGTCGACATGACGTAATAGACGGTCGTGCTCTGCTG
>DATJVI010000043.1:0-4272 GCA_035501875.1 Burkholderiales bacterium | reverse complement strand
GGCACGTATCGTCCACTGAAGGCCAGGCGAGAAATTCGCAGGGGCACGGCCGTGGTGAGAGCCGCTCAGGTGCACGCAAGGAACTCCCCGGGAAGGCGTGATTCGTCGCGCAGCTCCAGGCGCGCCGCGCGTGTGCCAGCGTCGCTGACGCTGCACAACGAAGACATTGCGGCGGCCTTCGATGAGATGGCGGACCTGCTCGCTATCGAAGGGGAAAATGCCTTTCGCATTCGAGCCTATCGGCGCGCTGCACAGACGATACGGGGTCTGTCACGCGAGCTGGCCTCGATGCGCGGCACCGAGGAGTTCGAAGCCTTGCCCGGCATAGGCGCCGACCTCGCGGGCAAGATCGGCGAGCTACTCCACAGCGGGCAGTGCCAGGCGCTCGAGCAGCACCGGCGACGCACTCCGCCTGCAGTGCGCGAGCTGCTAGCGCTGCCGGGTCTGGGACCCGTGCGCGTGCGCGCGCTGTTCACCGCTGGCCGGGTGCGGAGCCTCGACGATCTCTCCCGCGCGCTCGCCGCCAATCGACTCGGCGCACTCAAGGGTTTCGGCCCTGGAATTCGTGCACGCTTGAACGCGGCGCTGGCGGAGAGGGTGAAACACCCTGAACAGCGGGTACCTCTTTCCGTGGCGGGTCAGTACGCGAAGCCGCTCCGGGAGTTCCTGCAGTCCTTGCCTGGGGTAGAGCGGGCGGAAATTGCAGGCAGCTACCGCAGGGGACGCGATACCGTGGGCGATCTCGATGTCTTGTTGTGCAGCGCCGCCGGCATCGATCTTGCCCAGGCGCTCGAGCGCTATTCGGATTTGGAGCATCTCACCGCGAGCGGTGAGACCAAGGCTTCAGGAACGCTGCGCAACGGGCTGCAGGTCGACTTCCGCGTGCTGAGGCCGAAAAGCTTCGGTTCAGCCCTGCACTACTTCACCGGGAGCCGCGACCATAACATCCGCATCCGCCGCCGTGCCCAGCAGCGCGGTTACAAGCTGAGCGAATACGGGCTGTTCAAGGGCAAGCGGCGTATCGCCGGAGAGACCGAAGAAGGATTGTTTACCGCCCTTGGGCTCGACTGGATACCGCCGGAACTGCGCGAAGACCGGGGTGAAGTCGAGGCTGCTGCGCACCACGCCTTGCCGAGGCTCATCGAGTCCGCCGATCTGCGGGGCGACCTCCATGTGCATACGAGCGCCTCAGACGGCCGCGATGCGCTAGCGGAGATGGTCGCCGCGGCGCGCGCACGGGGCCTGCGCTATATCGCCATCACCGATCACTCCAAGCACGTCGGCGTGACCCATGGGCTGGATGCCGGCCGATTGGCGCGGCAGATCGATGAGATCGATGCGCTCAACGAAGCCTGCACGGATTTCACGGTTCTGAAGGGTGCGGAGGTGGACATACTAGAAGACGGCAGTCTGGCGCTGCCGGACGCCGTGCTCCGGCAGCTCGACGTCGTCGTCGTGGCCGTGCACACGCAGTTCGAGCTTTCGGCGGCAAAGCAGACGGCGAGGATCCTGCGTGCGCTGGAACGACCGTGCGTGTCGGTGCTCGCGCATCCCTTCGGACGCCTGCTGGGCGAGCGGGCGGCCTATCCGCTCGATTACGAGCGCGTGCTCGATGCGGCCCGGCAGCGGCCTTGCTATCTCGAGATCAATGCGCAGCCACTGCGGCTCGACCTGGACGATGTGCACGCGAAGGCCGCCCACGACCACGGCGTCAGGCTGAGCATTGCGAGTGATGCACACTCAATCGATCAGCTCGACATGATTCAAAATGGGATACGCCAGGCCCGTCGTGGCTGGATCACACCGGATGACGTCCTGAACACCCGATCGATTGGCGAACTGCGCGCGTTGCTTCGTCGCACCATCCGCTAGTCAAGTACGCACCGTCATCTCGTTCCTGACATTGATTACCCCGGGTGCCGACCAGGCGGTGCGAATCGCCTCATCGCATTCGGCCCACGAGCGTACTTCCCCGCGCAATGTGACTTCGGGTCCATGAGTCTCCACCGTTACGTGCTGCGCGTCGACCGCAGCGCTGCGTTGGAAGGCCTGTTCGATCTGACGCTTGATTTCCCCGGGCGCCAGTTGGGGTTTGAGGCGAATTGAATTGCGCACGCTGATGACGCCCGGTACGCCGCGCACGGCACGCTCCGCCCGCTCCCGCTGGTAATGCCATTCAACCGTGCCCTCGAGCGCCACGTGCCCCTCGTGTACGAGCGCTTTGATGTCTTCTGCGACCTGCGGCAGATCCCGCTTGAGTACCGCGACCGCACCGCGGGCAATCTCAGGATCGGTAGGGATGCCACCGAGTGGCACGCGAACGGCTAGATCGTTGGCTACCGCGCGGACACCGACGACACGCTTGACGGCCGCCTCGGCGCGATACTTCTCATTATAGCTTCGCACGTATCCCGTGAGCGTCACCACGCCACCGTTCACCTTGACCGCGATGTCGGTCTGATCGACATCCGGCGACCACTGCAGCTCGGCCTCTACGTCTCGTCTGGTCTCACTGTCGGCTTTCATGACACGAACCTCACGTAGCAGGTAGCCCTCTGGTAACCGCAGCAAGGCTAGCGAGGCCACAGCGCGGCGGGAATAAGGACAAATGCGGGCGGGGCGCTGCCAAGCGCCATCGGTATCATCGACCTGCGACTCGTGCAAAAGCCGGAATAGCCTTGATTTTCCAGGGATTCGGCCACTGCGGGACTAAATTGACCCGCTGGGTCGCGGGAGGTCTTGCCCATGTGCCTGACACGTCCGCTCCTGCTGGACCTGTACCAGCTCACCATGGCGCAGTCGTACTTCGCACTCGGCATGCGCGAGCCCGCAGTGTTCGAGCTGTTCGTACGTAGCCTGCCGCGCAGCCGCGGCTTCCTCGTAGCCGCGGGCCTCGCACAGGCTCTTGAGTATCTCGAGGGGCTGCATTTTGGACCTGAGGACATTGAGTACCTTGCAGGTCTCGGTCTGTTCTCGCCCGAGTTTCTCAAGTGTCTGGGGACGTTTCGCTTCAGCGGCTCGGTGCATGCCATGCCGGAGGGCACACCGTTCTTTGCGCAGGAACCCATCCTGCGCGTGACAGCACCGATTCTCGAATCGCAGCTGGTCGAGAGCCGCATCCTCAATATCGTGCACTTCCAGACAGTCATCGCGAGCAAGGCGGCACGCTGCGCCCTGGCGGCCGGGGAGCGGCAGCTCGTTGACTTCGGACTGCGGCGGGCGCACGAAGCGGATGCCGGATTTTTTGCCGCGCGCGCGGCCTACGTCGGGGGATTCCACGCGACCGCCACCGTCGAGGCCGGGCAGCGCTTCGGTATTCCGCTCTCGGGTACGCTGGCGCACTCATTTATCGAAGCACATCGGAGCGAGGAGGAAGCCTTCCGCAACTTCGCGGCGACCTATCCAGGCGCGGCTACCCTGTTGATTGATACTTACGACACTGAGCGTGGCGCCGGGCGGGCGGCGGCGCTCGCGCGCGAGCTGAAGAAAATTGCGAGCCCGCACCGGATTCGTGCGGTGCGCATCGATAGCGGTGACCTTGCTCGAGAGTGCCGCGCCGTCCGCCGCATCCTCGACTCCGGGGACTGTCCGGAAATTCAGATCGTCGTAAGTGGCGGACTCGATGAGTACGCGATCGAGAACCTGGTCAAAGACGCGGCGCCGGTGGATGCATTTGGCGTCGGCACGGCGCTTGATGCGGCAACGGACGCACCCGCGCTCGACATGGCTTACAAGCTTCAGGCGTACGCCGCTGAAGCGCGGCGCAAGCGCTCAGCGGGCAAGGCCACGTGGCCGGGTGTGAAGCAGGTGTTTCGCGAACGCGGGACGCAGCGTCAGATCGTGCGTGATGCGGTCGCCCTGGCTGAAGAGGCTGTCCCCGGTGAGGCGCTGCTCGTGGAAGTAATGCGGGAGGGTCAGACCGTGGCTCCCGCGACGCCGCTGGCGCAGATCCGGGCGTACTGCCTGCAGGAGGTGCAGGCTCTGCCCGCACCACTGCGCGATCTACAACAGAGTACAGGTGCAGTTCCCGTACGAATCTCCGAAGCGCTGCGCGCGCTGGCGGCGCAGCTCGATGCCGAAGTTCGTTGACCGAGCTTCAAGGCACGTTGCGCCGTAGCTCATCCAACCACGGCTGCGCCTGCGCGTCACTCGGTGCGCGCCAGTCTCCGCGCGGGGACAGCGATCCTCCCGAGCCCACTTTGGGCGCGTTGGGCATCGCCGAGCGTTTGAACTGGCTCGTCGCGAAGAAGCGCACGATAAAGACTTCAAGCC
>DATJVI010000042.1:0-3322 GCA_035501875.1 Burkholderiales bacterium | reverse complement strand
TCTCTGTTACCACAACGTGGCCACGCCGCCCGAGGACGCACCCTTCAAACTGCTGTACGTGAGCCCGGACAGGTTCGAACGGCAGCTGTGGGCATTGCGTCGTCTCGGGCTGCGCGGCGTCTGTGCAACGGAAGGCGTTACGCGGCTGTGCAATGCCACGTCGCGCGGTTGCGTCATGCTCACGTTTGACGATGGCTACGCCGACACACTTACGACGGCAGCGCCAATCTTGCGGCGCTATGGCTTCGCAGCCACGTGTTATGTCGTCAGCGACGCGCTCGGTACCTACAACCGCTGGGATGCCGAGCATCTGCGGGAAAGAAAGCCGCTGATGAGCCGCGCGCAGCTCGAGCAGTGGCTGGCCGCCGGCATGGAGGTGGGCTCGCACTCGCTTTCGCATCAGCGGCTGCACGAAGTGCCTCGAGATGTGGCGCAGTACGAGATCGTGGAGAGTCGGGCGGCGCTGCGCAACATGCTGGGCGTTCCCATCGAGCATTTCGCCTACCCCTTTGGCGATTTCACTGATGACATCGTCGAGTTGGTACGGCGCGCCGGCTACGCCTCGGCAGTTACCGTCGTGCCGGGAGTGGCGCGGGGGTCCGACGACCGCCTGCGGCTGCCCAGGGTACTCGTGAACGGTGAGCGCGGCTTGTGGAGGTTTCTGCTGCATGTCGCTACGCCCTACGAGCGACTGCTCCGGCGCCCACGTTGACCGACCATCCGGCGGCTGCAGGCCGTCAGGCGATGGTCTCGCGAATCGCGAGGACTGTCTCGGTAGCTGTGCATACCTGATGCGGCGATTACCGTTGCGCCGCCGCGCTCGAAGATGAGGTCGCAGCGACGCGCGGTACCGGTCCGATGTGCTGGCAGAACTACGGTGCATTGTACTCTGCGGTTTCCGGTCGTCGAGATGTGGACGAGATCGCGTTGTGTGGCGCGCAGCGGCGCCGGGAACGATGCGCTCCACATCTCGCAAATTGGGGCGGTACACTGAAGATCACCGTCGGGCGTGAACAGCGACTAACCATGTGCTCCCGTCTTGTAGCTGAACGGTACGACGTAACCCCGCTGCCATTCATCCCCTTCTCTGACACGGGCGGTGAGGCCCTGAACAACCACGGTGTGGTCGCCGGCGGGATCGCCAACTCCGACGGGTCGGTGTCGCTGGCGCTGTGGTCCGAAGGTGTGCTCACGGATCTCGGTGTTCCGCCGGGTGTTCCCAGCCACGAGTTCAACAGGCCCCGGGTGTTCGGCATAAACAACTCCGGCGCTATCGTCGGTACCGTTCACACCCCTGCCGGCGACCTGCCGTCACGTTGGTTCGTATATGACCGTGGCGCTTTCACTGTGCTGCCTCTGGCCGAGCCGACAGATCTCGGCGGCGCCGCCATCGGCATCAACAGCCGGGGAGACGTCGTGGGCTACGACCACACCTCGCGTAACAATGTAATAGGGTGGCTTTGGTCCAAGGGAGCCTACAGCAGCCTACCCGTATCCGGAACCAACACTGCCGCCCTTGGCATCAATTCCAGCGGCACCATCATTGGTAACCGCAGGCTCAGCTTCGTCCGGCGTCTCCTCACCGGCCAACTGCGGCGCACGGGCGACCGCGGTTATGTGCTGAGCGGTGGCACGCCTCGGTATCTGACGGGATTTGTTTATGCAATAAACGACTCGGGCGAAGTGGCTGGAGGCTCGAGCACGGATGGCAAAGCGATGGCGACCGTGTTCAACAATGGCATCGCCACCGTGATACTGAGCTTGGCCAGCTCTGCCGTCGGAATAAATTCCTCTGCGTCTGTCGTCGGGTCCTACCAGCCTGCCGGCTACAATCGACGACATCTCTTCATATGGAATGCGAGTTCGGGGGCGTTCGACCTGACCCCCGACGGGTATCGCTCTGCAGAGGCCGCCGCCATCAACGACCGCGGTGACGTGCTGGGTTTCGGCGAGACGCGGGAGGGAAAACGCCAGTACTTTCTACTCACCCCCGATCCGCATGGGGCGCTGACGCCGAAGGCACTCATTGCCGCACCGCCCGCAGCCGCTCGATAACTGCCTTTCCCTCACCTCCCGGACGGGGAGGACTGAACGCACTTGCGCAGCGTGCGCACCGCACGGCGCAGCGCCCTGGATGAAAACGCGCGCGCCAACGCATACGCGGCGTCGTGCCACCATTTCGGGTAGCACCACGCGTAGGGTGCGCTCTCCGCCAGGGTGTGCACGACGTCGGCGCGCGTGCCGAACAGCGCCTGGCTCCGTGCCAACCCGCCGGCCGCCAGCGCGCGTTGCTCGCGCAGCAGCGCCGCGAAATTCGCATCGTCGGCGGTCCGCAATGCCTTGTCGATGACCCGGCGCAGATCGCGCCAGGCGATGATATCGCTTCCCAAGTGCTGGCCGTGCCGGCGCACCAGCGTCAGCGGCTCATCGATTCCATCCAGCTCACTCACCGCGGCGAGGCGTAGCCACAGGTCTCCGTCCTGATGCATGACCAGCTCCTCATCGAGCGGTCCCACCTGCTCGAGGAGGCTACGGGTCGCCATCACGCTCGGCGTGGCAATCACTGCATCGGTCAAAAGGTGGTCGCGAACCCAGCCCGAGGGCGCGGGCCAGGCGGTACGGGCGGCGACCAGCGGACGCCCCGCCGCATCGATCAGTGCAAACGCAGTGCAACTCCAGCGGCGCGCGGGGTTGCGCCTGAGCGATGCGACCTGCCGCTCGAGCTTGCGCGGCAGCCACACATCGTCCGAATCGAGGAAGGCAACATACTCGCCGCGCGCGGCGCGCAGCGCCGCGTTGAGCATGACGCTCGGTCTGCCGCTGTGAGCCATCCACAGCACACGCACCCGCGGATCGGCCAGCGAGTGCAGGTATCTGCGCGTGTCCTCACCCGAGCCGTCATCGGCAATGATCAGCTCCCAGTCGGTGAGAGTCTGAGCGAACACCGACTCGATCGTCGGCGGCAGGAACTGCAGCCGGTCGAAGGTTGGCATCAGGATCGACACCGCGGGCGGCATCTGAAGATTTCCTGCTGACGCAGGGCTGCCAACATACAATATGTACCCGGCCCCATAAAGCACCGCGCCAGGCGCCCCCACTCGGGCCGCCCGCTGTGTTGGTCGATCTCCAGCGCGACCCGCAGCGCGCGGCTGCGAGGTACCGGCAGGCGGGTTGCAAGGCCGTCGGCCGCACCACGTAGGCTCGGGCGGACGAATTCCGCTAAGCTAGTGAGGAGGCGGCGCTTTCAGTCGGGGGCCGAGCTCGGCGTCGCACAACCCGATTCCGGTGCATCGGTGCGAACCGATGTTGGAGCAGCCCCGGG
>DATJVI010000041.1:0-77510 GCA_035501875.1 Burkholderiales bacterium | reverse complement strand
CTGGAGCGGGTGGTCTTTCTCTGCGACGACACCACCCAGCAGCCCTTCCTGGAGAGCACGCTTCAGCACCTCTGGGGGCAGATGGCGCCAGACTCGCCCAACCGCGGGCCCGACAGCGCGCCCGTGCGGTTGTTCCGAATCCGGGAGCAATCCGAGCCGGAGTTGAGAGCGCTGTTGCAGCTGTTGCTCGGCGGCAAGCCAGCCGAGCCAGCCGTATAGCATCCCGCGGAGGCCGCGAGAGTACTCCGCTCGCGGCCCGTCTCGCCGCCGAGGATGCCCTCCCCTAGTGGTTGTCCCGCGGCACCCCCTTGGTCTCGGCGATGCGCTGGTAGTTGACGGCGGGCTTGAGCACCATGCCACGGGAAAGCTCGTCGACCATGCCGCGCTGGATCTCCTGCCACGGTGTCTGGAACTCGGGAATCTTGTATCCGCCCCGCCGTTTCAGGGCCGCTTGCCGGCGTGCATACTCGGCTTTGCTGATGAGGATGTCGGCAGTGCGCTTGTTCAGGTCGATGCGCACGCGGTCCCCGGTCTTGAGGATCGCGAGCCCGCCGCCGGTGGCCGCTTCCGGCGACGCGTTCAAGATGGAGGGCGAGCCCGAGGTGCCCGATTGCCGCCCGTCGCCGATGCACGGAAGCTCCATCACGCCGCGCTTGATCAGGCTCGCCGGCGGCTGCATGTTCACAACCTCGGCGGCTCCGGGATAGCCCTGCGGGCCGGTGCCGCGGATGAAGAGCAGGCAGGTCTCATCGATCTTGAGCTTCGGGTCGTCGATGCGATGGTGGTAGTCCTCCGGGCCGTCGAAGACGATGGCACGGCCCTCGAAGGCGTTGGGGTCCTTCGGGTTGGAGAGGTAACGTTGGCGGAACTGCTCGGAGATGACGCTCGTCTTCATGATGGCGCTGTCGAACAGATTGCCCTTCATGTTGAGGAAGCCGGCCTTCTCCTTGAGCGGATGCTTGTACGGGCGGATCACCTTCTCGTCTAGGATCGGCGTGCGCCGGCAATTTTCCGCCAGGGTCTTGCCGTTGACGGTGAGCGCGTTCTTGCGGATCTTGCCCGCTTTGAGCAGCTCGTTGACGACCGCGGGCACGCCGCCCGCCCGGTGGAATTCCTCGCCGAGGTACTCGCCCGCCGGCTGCAGGTTGACGAGCAGCGGGATGTCGTAGCCGATTCGCTCCCAATCGTCGTTGTCGAGCTTGACCCCGATATGGCGTGCGATCGCGTTGATGTGGATCGGTGCGTTGGTCGAGCCGCCGATCGCCGAATTGACCACGATGACATTCTCGAACGCCTCGCGCGTCATGATCTTGGACGGGCGCAGATCCTCCCACACCATCTCGACGATGCGCTTGCCCGTTTCATAAGCGATCTGGCCGCGCTCCTTGTGCGGAGCGGGGATCGCGGCGCAGCCCGGCAGCGACATGCCGAGCGCTTCGGCGAGCGAGTTCATGGTCGTCGCCGTACCCATCGTGTTGCAGTGTCCCGGCGATGGCGCGGATGAGGCGACCATGTCGATGAACTGCTCGCGGTTGATCTCGCCCGCCGCGAGCATCTGGCGCGCCTTCCAGACGATGGTGCCCGAGCCGGTGCGCTCGCCCTGGAACCAGCCGTTCAGCATCGGCCCGCCGGAGAGCACGATGGCCGGGATATCCACGGTTGCCGCCGCCATCAGCTGCGAGGGCGTGGTCTTGTCGCAGCCCGTGGTAAGCACCACGCCGTCGATGAAATAGCCGTACAGGATCTCGACCAGCCCCAGGTAGGCGAGGTTGCGGTCGAGCGAGGCGGTGGGCCGCTTGCCGGTCTCCTGGATCGGGTGCACGGGAAACTCGAATGCGATCCCGCCCGCCTCGCGGATGCCCTCGCGGACGCGCTCGGCCAGCTCGAGATGGTGGCGGTTGCACGGAGAGAGGTCCGAGCCCGACTGCGCGATGCCGATGATGGGTTTTCCCGCCTGCAGCTCCTCGCGCCTCAATCCGAAGTTCATGTAGCGCTCCAGATACAGCGCCGTCATCCCGGGGTTGTCCGGATTGTCGAACCACCGGCGCGATCTCAGCTTCGCCGGGTCTTTGGTGATGCGTTTGTGTGCCATGGTTTTCACTACTCCTCGTCGTGCTCCTGCCGTAACAATACCGCCGACCTCGCTGCGCGCGCAAGCTATTCGCTGCGTGCTTCCGCAGGGAGAGTCTACAATGCGTGGCGCAGGCCGTCTGGCGCGGGGACCGGTGCCGCGTCTGCCTGCCGCGACCGGCTCGTGGTCGCGTCGACCGAAGTCATTTCAGCGAGGGGGAGCAAGATGACAGTAGACAAGGTGATCGTGACGAACCGCTCGGCGCTGCAGAGCAAATATTCCACGGGCCTGCAGCGGATCGACGAGGCACTGCGCAACCTAATCGCCGCGGACAAGAAGCGCGGAGTGACCACGCTGCTGGTGGCGATCGACTCGGCGACGGACATGAAAGCCGTGAAGGGCTCCGCGGTCACCCAGCCGAAGGACGAGCGCAAGGTGAAGGCGGCCATCGATGCGGTGTATACGGCCTACACACCGGACTACCTCATGGTCCTGGGCGCTCCCGACGTCGTCCCCATGCAGACTCTGCGCAACCCTGCTCGCGGTGACGGCGACGACAAGGTGCCGAGTGATCTGCCGTACGCCTGCTCGGCGCCGTACAGCACGCAGCCGTCCGCTTTTCTCGGGCCCACGCGCGTCGTCGGGCGGCTTCCCGATCTCGTCGGCGGCTCCGATCCGGCCTATCTGGTCGGGCTGCTCGGCACCGCTGCCCGCTACCGCACGCGCGCGAGCGACGAGTACCAGCACTACTTCGGATTGTCGGCGCAGGTCTGGCAGGCCTCGACGGCGTTGAGCTTGAGCAACATCTTCGGCAATTCCAGCGCGATGCACACCACGCCGCCCGGCGGCCCGAGATGGCCCGATGCGCAACTCGCGCTGCGTGCCCACTTCATCAACTGTCATGGTGCGCCCAGCGCGCCGGAGTACTACGGGCAGCCGCCGGGTAAGGAGGAATATCCCGTCGCGCACGAGGCGAAGCGGCTGAAGCGCAAGGTAAGCAACGGAACCGTGATCGCGGCCGAGTGCTGCTACGGTGCCCAGCTCTACGATCCGAAGGACAGCGGTGGTCAGGCCGGCATCTGCAGCACGTATCTGGCGGATGGAGCCTACGGTTTCTTCGGCAGCACCACGATCGCATACGGGCCCAGCGAAGGTAACGGCCAGGCCGACCTCATCTGCCAGTTCTTCCTCGACGCGGTGCTCGCGGGCGCCTCGTTGGGCCGGGCCGCCCTCGAGGCGCGGCAGCGCTTCGCCGCGCTGTATACGCACCTCGACCCCACGGATCTCAAGACTCTCGCCCAGTTCTACCTGCTCGGCGACCCTTCGATACACCCGGTCGCCAGCGTCCCCCACGCGCTATCGCGCACGAAGACGTTCAAGAGCGCGTTCAAGCAGGCCAAGACCACGCCGGGCGCGCGCGCCTTTCGCCGCGAGCGGCTGGCCCGCACGGGCACCAACCTGCAGCAGTCGCTGGGCGCCGCCAAGCCGAGCCGCGCGCGCTCACCCGCCTATGTGAGTCGGGTCTTGAACGCAGCCGCCAAGGAATCGCGAATCACGGAGATCGGACGCCAGTCGTACACGGTGTCCTTTCCCAGAGACGCCTCCGCCGGCGGCATGAAGCGGTTCGCCGCCACGCGGCGCGCACGGTCGGTCTACGCTCTCCTGGGCGAGAGGACCACCGCCGACAAGGTCAAGCGCGTCGTCATGCTGGTCGCAACGGTGCAGGACGGCGCCATTGTCCACATGCGCAGGGTCCACAGCCGGTGAGCTTTCTTGGGCAGGTCGTGCGCAAGCGTGTGTCGGTCGGCTCGAAGAGTGAGCACGAGGCGCTCGTGCTGATCACCGCCAGCGGGGACGAGTACAAGCTGCGCCGCCAAGGAGGCAACCCTTTCCGCGACCCGGAGCTCGACGGGCTGGAGGGCAAACGCATCGAATGCGAGGGCATCGTGCGCGACGGCCAGCTCATCATGAGCCGCTGGAGCGTGCTGAGTTGACCGTCGCTGTAGTCGACGCGTAAGGTCGCTACAGCCTGTTCTGTGTGACGCTGTTCTCCATCAGTGCGCTGCCGGCGCTCGGACGAACCATGTTGGAGGTCGATCTGCATCGCGCTGAAATCGGCGCGGTTGCGACCAGGCGCGGGCTGATGGAGCCCATCGTGATCAACGTGGGTTACGACTTGGGCATCATCCCGCGCAGCGTATTCACGGTGGCCCTGGTAAGCAGCGTGGTCACGCCCTCCGCGCGCAAACGCTGGCTTGGCTTCCGCGCGCTGGAGAGGTCGGAACGGGAGCGTGTAGCGTAGCGGCTTCGTCGGCAAAGCCAACCCAACGATAACCGAAAGGGACACGACATGAGCGAATCCATCGCCGTAACCAAGAACGCTGGCATCGCGACCCTGATCCTGAACCGCCCCGATGCGTTCAACGCGTTCGACTTGGAGATGGCGGAGTCGTTTGCCGGCAATCTTTCCACGCTGGCCTCCGATCGAAGCGTGCGCGGTATCGTCCTCTCCGGCAGCGGCAAGGCGTTCTGCGCCGGCGGCGACCTGAAATGGGCGCTGTCCTTCGAGCAGGGAACCGCCGCGGCCTTCCATGTTCTGGCCGGCCGGTTTCATCTCGCCATCACCGAGATCCGGCGGATGGGGAAACCGGTCATCGCCGCGGTAAATGGCGTAGCCGCTGGCGGAGGGTTCTCGCTTGCGCTCGCTTGCGACTTTCGCGTGATGGCGCGATCGGCCGTGTTGAGGCAGGCCTATACGTCGAGCGGATTGTGCATCGACGGCGGCGGCACATTCACGCTGCCGCGGCTGGTCGGGCTGGCACGAGCCTTGGACATCGCCGCGTTCGATCGGCCCATCACAGCGGAGCAGGCGTTGTCATGGGGCCTGGCGACCCAAGTGGTGGAAGACGAAATGGCGCTCGACTCGGCCGCCACGATGGCCGGCGAATTCTCGCAGAGGTCGCTGAACGCGTTCGCAGCGGCGAAGCAGCTCCTGACCGATTCGTTCGACACTGCGTTCGAGACGCAGCTCGAACGCGAGCGCGAGGCGCTCTCCGCGTGCTCCGAGCATCCCGAGGGCCAAGAAGGACTGCGGGCGTTCTCCGAGAAGCGCAAGCCGCGATACGGACCTGCGTGAGCCTCCCCGCGCGCCCGCCGTCCTACCGCTTGCGCGCGCCGAATCCGAGGTGCAATCCGCTATCGAGCAGGATGCACTCGCCCGTGATCAGCTCCGCACCTTCCAGCAGCCAAAGCGCGGCTTCCGCGATGTCGTCGGGGGAAGCCGCTTTCCCCAGCGGGACGCTCTTCTCGTACTCTTGCTTGAACTTCGCGTAGCCGTCCGCGTCGAAGCGCTCCTTGTGCCAGCGCGTCTCGATCATCCCCGGGCACAGCGCATTCACGCGGATCTCGGGCGCCAGCGCACGCGCGAGCGCGAGCGTCATCGCGTTCAGCGCGCCTTTGGAAGCGACGTACGCGGTGGACGAGCCGATGCCCATCACGCCGGAGATCGAGGAGATGTTGACCACGGCGCCCGCGCCCTGTTTCTTCATCGCCGGTGCGCAGGCGCGGATCATCTGGTACGGGCCGATCGTGTTCACCGCGTACAGGCGCTGGAAGTCCTCCGCGCTGAGCGCTTCGAGGTCGGTGGCGGCCGCGAACTTCGTGATGCCCGCGTTGTTGATCAGCGCGTCGATGCGGCCCCATCGGTCCAGCGCAGCCTGCGCTAGCCCTCGGCATCCTGCATCGCTCGCGACATCGGCCTGATGCAGGATCGCCTGGCCGCCGGCGAGCTCACAGGCTGCGACGGCCTGCTTGGCTTCCTTCTCGCTGCGGCTGTAGTTCACCACTACTCGCGCGCCCTTGCGTGCAAGCTGGATCGCACACGCGGCACCCGCTCCGGTGCCCGCGCCCGTAACGATGCAGACCGCTCCCTGGAGTTTCATCGCGCACCTCGCTTTCTGATCGCGCCGCGCTAGCGCTTGCGCAACCCAACGATCGCCTCGATCTCGATCTTCATCCCCGGCACCACCAGCTCTTTCACGCCGATCAACGAGCTCGCCGGGCGAGCGGCCCCGAAGAACTCCTTGCGGACCGGGTTGATGCGCGCGCGATCGCGCACGTCGGTGAGAAAGACGGTCACCTTCAGCACGTCCGCAAACGAGGCGCCGGCTGCGTCCAGCACCTCCTTCAGGTTCAGAAACACCTTGCGAGCCTGCTCGACCACGTCCTCACTGACCAGGCGCAGGTCCTTGTCCAGCGGCGCCACACCGGAGACGAACAGCAGGTCTCCCCAGCGGACTGCATCGGTGTAGTGGCTGACCGGCTCGTGGAGGCTCTCCACACGGTACTCCTGCCTGCGCTGCGCGTCGTCATGCATCATCGCCTTGCTCCTTTCTCGTCTGCCGGTTGGTTCGCGCCGCCGAGCGGCGCCGAGCAAAAGTCACGTGCCGGATTCAGGTCGCACCGCGATCCAGGCGCACGTACAGCCGTTTGTTGATCTTGCCCTTGTTGTCGGTGCGGAAGATCGTGAACCTGCCGATCTCGGAAGTGGAGCCCACATGCGTTCCGCCGCAGGCTTGTGCATCGAATCCCTGGATCTCCACGACCCGGACCTGCCCATCCACGACCGGCGGCTTCGCCTCCAGCGTCCTGAGCAGATCGCCGCGTTGCCGGAATTGCTCCTCCGGGATGCTGTACGCCTTGAGCGTGTGGCTCTCTGCGAGGACCGCGTTGACTTTGTTCTCCAATTCGGCGCACATCGCGGCCGAGAACCCGTCCAGCTTGAAGTCGATCCTCGAATACTCCTCGGCGATCTGCACTCCCGTGATCCATCCGCCGTAGTCCCGCAGCGCAATCGTGTTCAGCACATGCAGCACGCTATGGTACCGCGTCAAGGCAAGCCGCCGCTCTTTGTTCAGAACGAGCTGGACGCGCTCTCCGACGAGATCCGAGGCAAGCGGAGCGTTGCTCACGTGCCAGACGACCCCTTCCTGGTCCGCATGGACGGACACGATCTCGAGCGCCTCCCCGCCGAGGATCCGGGCGGTGCCGGAGTCGGGAGGCTGCCCGCCACCGCCCGGATAGAAACAACTTCGATCGAAGGCGAGGCAAGCGTCTCGCACCGCGACCACCCTGGCCTCGGCCTCGAAGCAGTGATCGTCTTGCAAGTACAGGCGTAGCGTCGCGGGCGTGTTCATGATCGCGGTTGCGCAAGCAATCCACCGGCGCCTTCAACCGTGCGAGAGGAGGCGAGCAAGCCCGGCGGTCCGCATGTCGAAGCATGGTTCTCACCGGCGCCTGCCGTTGCCGGGGATCGTCCTGTCTAGCGAAGCGTATCGCGCTCCTGCTTGCTCATGAATCGGACCCTGCAAGCGACGAGGTCAAGGCCGCCGGTATTTGAGAACGAACTGGTCGACGGGCACCGTCGCCTTGAAGAACGGAGCATCGCGCGGGTCGTTCGGATTGCGCAGGAACTGCGCTTCCTCCACGAACTGGAAGCCTGCGGCCTCTAGCTCCGTGCGCACGACGCTCTCTTCGATCCGATGCAGCGTCTGCGTCTGCGTCGCTCCGGTGCCGGGATTGCCTGCATGATCGACCACGATGAGGTCGCCGCCGGGCTTCAGCGCCCGGAACAGCGCCTGGTTCATGGCCGCGCGGTTCCGCCCCATCCACTCCGTATCGTGATAGGCGAACACGACCGTGATCCGATCGAACGGCCCGGCGCCCGGCGGGACGGGGTCGTCGTAGGGCCGCACGACGGGCTGCACGTTCTTCATGACGTCTCGGCTGAACCTCGGGTCCCACTGGCTCTTCAGGAACCGCTCGAAGATCAGCGGATCGTTCTGCGCCACGACCGACCCGCCCGGGCCTACGGCTCGCGCCAGCAACTCCGCGGTATATCCTCGGCCCGTGCCGACATCCAGCACGACCATGCCGGGCTTGACCGCGAAGAACGCGAGCATCTCGGCGGGATGACGGCGTTGGTCCATCTCCCGATCGGATGCACTGCGGTCGGGGCTGTCCACGATGGCTTGAATCTCCTGCGGCACCGCCACCTCTGCGGCCGCGGCGATGTCGCGGTCGCAAGGCCCGAAACACAGGCCGGCGAGTGCAGTGACGAGCAATGCGCGCTGCATGCAGCCTGGCCGCAGGCGACGATCCAACAGCTCGCGCACGTGAGCAGTAAGGTTCACCATTCCTCCTCGGTTTTCGCGGTGATCGGAAGCGCTCCGCGGGGCCATCCGCCGCGCGCAGCCTGCGGATCATAACACCGTGGCCGGCACGAGACCGTGGAAGCCGGCTCGGGTCCGCGCGAGCCGCGCTACACTCGCACTCGGCGGGATTCAGCGCAGGAATGAGGAGACCCATGACGACCGGATCGGATTTGCGCATCGCCGTGTTACCCGGCGACGGCATCGGAATCGAGGTGATGGACGCATGTCTGGAGCTGCTGCGGGCCTTGTCGCAGCGAAGCGGCCTGCGGTTCCAGTGGAACCGGCTCTCGGGCGGCGCCGGTGCATATCGCGACACCGGTACGGCGTTCACCGACGAGGCGATGCGAGAGTGCGAGCGTGCCGACGCGATCCTGTTCGGCGCGATGGGACTGCCGGATGTGCGCTACCCGGACGGAACCGAGATCGCGCCGCAACTCGAGCTCCGCGTACATCTCGAGCTGTATGCGGGAGTGCGCCCAATCCGGGCGATCCCTGGATTGCCTGGACCGTTGCGCGATCCCCGCGCGCAGCAGATCGACTTCGTGATCCTGCGGGAGCAGACCGAGGGCCTGTACTGGTCGCGCGGCCGCGGGGTCATGCAGGATGCGGATACCGCCGTGGACACGATGCGCATCACGCGAGCCGGATGCGAGCGCGTGTTCGACTATGCCTTCCGTCTAGCGCGCCGCCGCCGCGCGCAAGGCCATCCGGGCAAGGTGACCTGCGTGGACAAGTCGGGCGTGCTGCTGTCGCAGGCCTTCATGCGCCGAGTGTTCGCGAGTGTGGCCGCAAAAGTGCCCGACATCGCGGCGGATTACTGCAACATCGACGCGATGGCGCTCAACCTGGTCCGCCAGCCCTGGGGCTATGACGTGATGGTGACCGAGAACATGTTCGGCGACATCCTCTCGGACCTGGGCGCGGGGCTGATCGGAGGCATGGGCCTCGCGCCCTCGGGCGACATCGGGGAGCGGCACGCGCTGTTCCAGCCATGCCACGGGACGGCCCCGGATATCGCCGGCAGCGGCAAGGCCAATCCGACCGCGATGTTCCTGTCGGCGGCCATGATGCTGGACTGGCTCGGCGAGCGGCACGGTGACCCGAAGTTGAGCGAAGCCGCCAGAGCGCTGGAGGATGCCGTGGCGGCCGTATTCCGGGAGCGGCTCGTGCGGCCGTTCGAGTTCGGAGGCAGCTCCGGCACGCGAGAGATCACGCAATCGGTGCTGACGCAACTCACGTGACGGGCATCGCGTCTTCTTCGGAGAACTGCGGCCTAGAGCATCGATGCCGGCTGGTATGGGACTTTGTTCAGTACGGCCCAATACACTCCGACTTCCGCCACGACGCGCATGAAATCGTCGAAGGCCACCGGCTTCGTGATATAGCTGTTGACTCCCAGCCGATAGGTCTCCGCGAGATCCTGCTCCTGATCCGAAGACGTAAGGATAACCACCGGGATGGGTTGCGTGTATTCGTCGCTCTTGATCCGACGCAACACCTCGATCCCGTCGATCTTCGGCAGCTTGATGTCGAGCAACACCAACTTCGGCAGCCGCGCCTCCACGCCCGGCTTGTCCTCTCCCTGCGGGAACAGGAATTCCAGCGCCTCGGCACCGTCCTTTGCCCAGTGGATGCGCTGATTCAGCTGGGCGCTGCGCAATGCCCGCATCGTCAGCGTCGCGTCGGAATCGGTGTCCTCGACCAATAAGATGTCGACTTCCTCAGTTGCCGCCATGGTCATGCCCTCCCTTCGGTAACGCAAAAGAAAACGTCGCCCCCAGTCCGGGGCTCGATTCGGCCCATACCGTTCCGCGATGTCGCTCCACGATGCGTTTGACAATCGCCAAGCCGACTCCGGTTCCCGGGAACGCCGCGTCGGCGTGCAACCGCTGAAACACGCCGAACAGCCGGCCCACGTAGCGCATGTCGAAGCCTTCACCGTTGTCGCGGATCGAGTACACGGTGCGATCCGGTTCGCGCACGCCTTGCACCTGGACCCGGGGCTCAACCCGGCGAGCGGTGTACTTGACGGCATTGGACAGCAGATGGAGCCACGCCTGCTTCAGCAGTCGGCGGTCTCCCCAAGCCGGCGGGAGCTCTCCGACCTCGAGGCGCAATCCGCGCTCGGCCGCTTGACCGGCGAACTCTTCGACGGCTTCTGCCACGATGACGCGCATGTCCACCGCCTCGGTGCGCATGGGCGCGCGAGAGACGCGATAGAGCTGAAGCAGATCGTCGATCAGCCGCCCCATCTTCTGGGCGTTCGCGCGCACGCTTCGAATCAACTCGCGTGCCTCGCCTTCTAGCCCAGCGGCATATTCGCTTTCGAGGATATGCGAGAACCCGTCGATCGCGCGCAGCGGCGAGCGCAGGTCGTGGGCTACGCTGTACGCATAGGCTTCCAACTCGCGGGTGGCCGTCTCCAGCTCGGCCGTACGCTCTTGCACCCGCTGCTCCAGACTTTCGTTCAGCTCTAGATTCTGCCGGTTGGCCGCGCTGAGCTGCTCATGCGCGCGGTTGAGCGAGGCCGCCGTCACCAGCATGCCCGCCCCGAGCACGACGACGCTGGCGAGCACCAGAAGGGCGAGCCCGAACTCGGCGTCGAACAGTCCCAGCTCTTGCCCGAACAAGCATAGCCACCCCAACACGGGGAGCACGATGAGCACGAACAGCAGCAGGCGCCGCGCCAGCACTCCGCCTGGCCCGGCGCTCGCGACCACTGCGGTCAAGCCCTCGCGACCCCGCACCAGCAGAATGCCCATCCCGAGCACGGCCTCCGCCACGGCGGAGTCCAGGGCCAGAGGCCGGTGCGGTGTGATCCGATACAGCTCGGGTACGCCGTAGGCATATCCCAGCAGCGCCGTCGCGGAGCCGGCCAGCACTGCCAGCCCGCAGATTTGAGCCCACAGGACCGCTCGCGGCGCCGACGAGGTCAGCCACAGGATGCCCACGCCATACAGGGTGAGACTGACGGCCGATGCCGGCGCCATTCGGCCCGGCGTGCCAACGGAGGCCGGGTGAAGGTCGCGGAACAGCAACTCGTCGATGCCCAAATTGCGGCTCAGCACGTACTGCACCAGCGTCAACGCACCGAGCGAGAGGGCAGCGGCGCCGAGCACACGAGCCGCCGGTATGCCCCAACCGGAGAGGGCGCGAGCGACGCTCCACGGCGAGCCATCCACGGCGATCAGGGCGAGGGCGCCACCTCCTGCGATGGCCCCCACTGCGGTGTTGGCCTTCATGGCTTCGAATCCGGACACCAGCGCGTAGTGCGGCGGGAGGCCAACCGCGCTCCAACCGAGTCTCAGGACGCCGACCGCCACCGCCACGGCCGCGCATGCGAGGGACAGTGAACTCAGGCGATGCGAGTTCGGCCTGCGCGGCTCTTCGCTCATGAGTGGGCCGTTTCGAATGGCGGGTGACCGGACGCGCTTGCTTAGCTTCCCTCTCCCTCTATACGCTAGTCGCGAGCATTGCACAAGGCACTATATCGTTCGTAGTAGGCCCCTCCGGGGAATGCGACCGCGCTGCACTGCGGTAAAATCGCCCCCAATCCAGCCCTCCGCCCTCCCGCTCAACCCATGTCCAGTCCCGCGCAGCCGACTCACGTCACCAACTTCATCCGCAACATCATCGAACAGGACCTGGCGTCGAAGAAATACGAGTCGCGCACCTGGGCGGGCCGGCCGGGCCCGGGCTCGGTGCAGGCGGGAGCGCCCAAGGACCCGGCGCGGATCCGCACGCGTTTTCCTCCCGAGCCCAACGGTTACCTGCACATCGGCCATGCCAAGTCGATCTGTCTCAACTTCGGCCTGGCGCGCGACTACGGCGGCATCTGTCATCTGCGCTTCGACGACACCAATCCGGTCACCGAGGAAACCGAATATGTCGATTCGATCCTCGACGCCGTGCATTGGCTGGGCTTCGACTGGGGCGGACATCTGTACTACGCGTCGAACTATTTCGATTACCTGTACCAGTTCGCCGAGGCGCTCATCCAGCGCGGGCTCGCCTATGTGGACGAATTGACAGCCGAGGAGATGCGCGAGCTTCGCGGCACACTGACCGAGGCGGGCGAGAACTCCCCCTGGCGCGACCGGCCGGCGGCGGAGAGCTTGGACCTGTTCCGCCGCATGTGCGCGGGCGAGTTCCCCGACGGGAAATACGTGTTGCGGCTGAAGATCGACATGAGCTCCCCCAACATCAATCTGCGCGACCCCGTGGCCTACCGCATCCGCCACGCACACCACCACCGCACCGGCGACAAATGGTGCATCTACCCGAGCTACGACTACACGCACGGCGTCTCGGACGCGCTGGAGAACATCACGCATTCCATCTGCACGCTGGAGTTCGAGGATCACCGGCCGCTGTACAACTGGATCAATGAGCGGCTCGTGGACCTCGACATCCTCACGCAGCCGTTGCCGCAGCAATACGAGTTCGCGCGCTTGAATCTCACCTATGTCGTCCTGTCCAAGCGCAAGCTGATCCAGTTGGTGGACGAGAAGCATGTGGACGGCTGGGACGATCCGCGCATGCCCACGCTCGTAGGCGCCCGCCGGCGCGGCTACACGCCCGAGGGCTTTCGTCTGTTCGCCGACCGCATCGGCGTGTCCAAGGCGGACTCGTGGATCGACTACACGATCCTCGAGGACTGCATGCGCGAGGACCTGAACGAGCGGGCGCAACGGCGCCTGGCCGTGCTCGATCCGGTGAAGCTGGTCGTCGACAACTACCCCGCGGGCCAGGAGGAGCTCTGCGAAGCTCCCAACCATCCGCAGAAGCCAGAGCTCGGTAAGCGCGCTGTGCCGTTCTCCCGCGAGCTGTGGATCGACCGCGCGGACTTCGAGGAGACCCCGCCGAAGGGCTTCTATCGCCTGTATCCCGGCAACGAAGTGCGTCTGCGCTACGCCTACGTAGTCAAGTGCACGGGCGTGGAGAAGGATGCGAGCGGCAGACCGAGCGTCATACACTGCACGTACGATCCGGAAAGCCGCAGCGGCGGCGAGGGTTCCGAGAAGCGTAAAGTCAAGGGGAATATCCACTGGCTATCCGTGGGGCATAGCCTGCCCGCGGAGGTGCGCATCTACGATCGGCTGTTCCGCGTCGCGAACCCCGGCACGCAACGCGATTTCCTCGAGGACCTCAACCCGGATTCGAAGAAGGTGGTCACCGCCTACGTCGAGCCGGCCTTAGCACAGGCCAAGCCCGAGGAGCGATTTCAGTTCGAGCGGCACGCCTATTTCGTGGCCGACCAGAAGGATCACCGCCCCGGCAAGCCGGTCTTCAACCGCGCCGTGACGCTGAGGGATTCGTGGGGCAAGCAAGGCGCGTGATCGATCGCGCGCACCGACCGTCGTCGAGACCGAGCATCGCCGTCAGGCTGCGAAATCCAGCACGAACCGCAGACCCAGCAGGCACAGCAGGCAGGCGGTCGCCCGCTCGATTGCGGGCTTGAAGCGCGCGTAAGCCCGGCGCGCGCGAGGCGACGAGAGCGCGAGCGCGACCGTCGCATACCAGAGGAACTCGTCGACGAATATGACGGCGAGGACCACTCCCCGCAGCCAGAACGGCAGATCCCGCGGCAGGATCGCAACGAAGATCGAACCGAAGAACACCGCGACCTTGGGATTGGAGAGCTGGATCCAAAGCGCGGAGCGGAACGCATGCGCGCCCGAGAGATCCTTGGCCGCTCCCGGCTCCGGCAGGGGCGCGCGCGCATGGCGCCAAATCTGCAACCCGACCCAGATGAGAAACAACCCGCCCGCGGCCTGCGCGACGAGGTAGAGTCCGGAGAAGCGCGCGAACAGGACGGCAAGCCCCGTCAGCGCAGCGCTTGCCCAGACTGCGGCTCCTACCCCCATCGCCAGGGCCGCCGCGACGCCCGCGCGGCGCGATCCGCTCGCCGCCGTCTTGGCCACGATCAAGAAGCTGGGCCCCGGCGACATCGCGGCCGCGAGGTGCGCGAGCGCAACCGCGCCGATGGGGAGCAGATAGGACGCCATGGACGTTACAGCTTAGCGTAAGGAAGGTCTGGAGACGCGCGCGCCGCGTGGACGCTAGCGCGGTCCGGTCCTAAAATGACCGGCAGGGTACTGGCACCGGTTCGCCCGGCGGGCTCCCTGCCGTTGAGCATGCACCGGTTCTTGGCGCAATCCGGAGGATTGCAGCATGAGCGCAGCCGCCTCAAGTTGCCCCTTCTGCTCGCTCGAAGGGGCCGTGCTGCGCAACCCGCTGGCCCACGCACGGTATGATCGTTTTCCCGTCAGCGCGGGGCACATGCTCATCATTCCCATGCGCCACGTAGGGGACTTCTTCTCCACCACACTCGAGGAGCGCGCTGCGATGTTCGCGCTGGCCGACGAAGCGAGATCGCTGATCGAGCGCGAGCATCACCCGGACGGCTACAACCTCGGGATCAACGTGGGCGAAGCCGCGGGACAGACCATCTTCCACGTGCACCTGCATCTGATTCCCCGCTATACCGGAGACGTCCTCAATCCGCGCGGCGGGGTCCGGGGCGTGATCCCTTCCCGCCAGAACTACTGAGAGGAGGCCGCTCGACATGGAAGGCTCGTTCCTGAGATTCTACGTCCACGAGAACAAACGCCATCACCACATCCTGCTTTGGGAGTGGCTGCTCGAGCAGGCGAACAAGATGGGGATCCGCGGCGGCTCGGCCTTCCGCGCGATGGCCGGGTTCGGCCGCCACCACGTGCTGCACGAAGAGCACTTCTTCGAGCTTGCCGGCAGCCTTACCGTCGAGGTCGAATTCATCGTGACGGACGACGAGGCCAAGCGCCTGCTCGACCTGGTGCGGCAGGCCGGGGTGCGCTTGTTCTATGCGCATATCCCCGCGCGCTTCGGGGTGCTCAACCCCGACGTGAGCGACGCACCGCAGTAGCTGCGCAGAGGCACGTGGCCAGTGGCGCTGCTCTCGGCAAGCGCGGCCTGGGTGTACAGTATGCGGCGCAAGGCCGCTCAGCGACCGCGAGGCCGAGGGGCCGGCGGACCCGATGCGGTTCGGCCTGACAAGAATAATTCGCAGGGAGGAGACCTCATGGTTCGTCGTCTTTCACGCGCGGCCCGGTTTGCGTCGGTCGCTGCCCTTGTACTCTGGCCTTTGCACCTCGCTGCACAGAGCACCGATTACGCCACGCTCTCTGCCAGCGAGGCAGCCCGGCTGATCCGGGAGGGCAAGATCAACAGCGCAGACCTGGTCGCTGCGCTGCTCGCAAGGATCGACGCCGGACAGGATCTGCATGCCTTCATCACCGTCAATCGGGAAGGCGCGTTGCAGGCCGCAGCCGCGGCGGATCAAGCACGCTCGCAGGGCATCGCGCTCCCACCGCTGCACGGTGTGCCCATCGTGATCAAAGACAACATCCACGTCGCGGGTCTGCCCAACACCGCGGGCACGCCGGCACTGCGCAACTTCGTCCCCAACGAGAGCGCGCCGGTCGCGCAGGCACTGATCGAGGCGGGTGCCATCGTGGTCGGAAAGACCAACATGCACGAGCTCGCATTCGGCATCACGAGCAACAACGCCGCGTTCGGCGCGGCGGTTACGCCCTACGACAAGCACCGCTTCGCCGGCGGGTCGAGCGGCGGCACCGCGGCAGCCATCGCTGCGCGCATGGCGCCGGCGGGGCTCGGCAGCGACACCGGCGGATCGGTGCGCATCCCGGCGGCGCTCAACGGCATCGCCGGCCTGCGGCCCACGGTGGGGCGTTATCCCGGCGCGGGCATCACACCCATCTCGCATACTCGCGACACCGCCGGCCCGATGGCGCGCACCGTGGCCGACCTGTTGCTGCTCGACCAGGTCATCACCGGAGACAGCTCCTCGGTGGCGCCCGCGCGCTTGAGTGCGATCCGGCTGGGCGTGGCGCAGGTGCCGTTCTATCAGAACCTCAGCCCGGAAGTCGTACAGGTGATGGACGCCGCGCTCGCGGCGCTGCGCGCAGCCGGCGTGCAGCTCGTCGACGTCGAGATCCCCGGGTTGGCGGAAGCGAACGGCGCCGTGAGCTTCCCGGTCGCGCTGTACGAAGGCAACGTCGATCTGGCCGCGTATCTGACGCGGTACAACACCGGGCTCACGGTGCGCGCAGTCGCCGCCCAGATCGCGAGCCCCGATGTCAAAGGCGTGTTCGATACGTTCATCCTGGGCGACAAGGCGATCCCCGAGGCGGTGTACCGCCAAGCGATCGAGGAAGGCCGGCCCAAGCTGCAGCGGCTGTACGCCGACGCGTTCGCGAAATACCGGATCGACGCACTGGTGTTCCCCACTACGCCGCTGCCGGCCATGCCCCTGGAAGACTCCTACGAGCTGCTGCTCAACGGCAAGAAGGTGCCGACCTTCTTCACGTTCATCGCCAACACCGACCCGGGAAGCAACGCGGGGATTCCGGGGCTCAGCCTGCCTATGGGCACGACGGCTGCCGGCCTGCCGCTCGGCTTGGAGTTGGACGGACCGGCCGGGAGCGATCGCCGGCTGCTCGCGATCGGCCTGGCGCTGGAGCCCGTCCTGCCTCCTGTGCCGGCGCCGCGATGAGCTGGCCCACTTGCGGAGCACGGCGGCACTTGCATCGCGCGGCACCGAGTAGGCACGCACCAGGGCGACTGGGAACGCATTATCGGAGGAGAGCAACATGAAACTCGGGTTCATCGGCGCCGGCTTCGTCGCGCGCTTCCAGGCGGTCGCCATCGACCAGGTACGTGGGCTCGAGATCGCCGGCATCCTCAGGCGGCGCGGAGCGGAGTCGCTGGCGGGGTTCTGCCGCGATCATGATCTGGGCGAGGCACGGATCTACGACTCCGTCGCCGAGCTGGCGCAGCACGTCGATGCCATCGCCATCTACGCACCCAACTACGCGCGCGTGGAGGTGATGGAACAGATCGCGGCCGCGGTCGATGCCGGCGCGAAGCTGCGCGGTGTGATCGTGGAGAAGCCGCTTGCGCGCAACATGCAGGAGGCGAGGCGCCTGCTGGAGCTGGCGCGGGGCGCGCGGCTGCTCACCGCCTACTACGAGAACCAGATCTTCATGAAGGCGATCCAAAGCCAACGCAAGCAGCTCCAGCCGGTCGCGCGCTCGATGGGGCCGCTCGCGCTCACGCGCTCGGCCGAAGAGCACGGCGGGCCGCATGAAGCTTGGTTCTGGGATCCGACCCGGCAGGGTGGCGGCGTGCTGCTGGACATGGGCTGCCACAGCATCGCCGTGGGCCGTCACGTATTGACTCCTCCGGACAAGGATCCGCTGTTCTTGCAGCCGCTCTCGGTCACTGCCGACTTGGGCCTGCTCAAATGGGGTCAGCCGAAATGGCGCGCGAAGCTGCTGGCAGAGCGCGGCGTCGACTACGGCAAGACCCCTGCCGAGGACTTTGCCACCGGCATGATCACCTATCGCAATCCGGAGACCGGGCAGCGCGTCAAATCGCAGTTCACCGATTCCTGGATGTTCGAGAAGCAGGGGCTGCGTCTGTTCATGGACGGCATGGGACCAGGCTACGCGTTCGAGGTCAACACACTGGTCTCGCCGCTCAACGTCTTCATCGGCGACGTCGCCGCGCAGGCCATCGCGGACCAGGAGAGCGCGCTCGAGAAAGCCACCGCCAGCCGCGGGTTGCTCGCCGTGCAGTACAACGAGGCCGACCTGTACGGCTATACGGACGAGAACGCGGACATGCTGCGCTCGTTTTCCGTTGGGAAAGACGCGATGCTGTCGTGGGAGTACGGGCTCGAGACCGAGCGGCTCGTGATGGCGAGCTATCTCTCAGCCGAGCGGCGCCAAACCATCGACCTCACCGATCCTGCAGTGAACGCCGAGCTGGAGCGCTACGTTCCGGCGATCCAGCAGGGGAAAGGCGCGGCGCAGCTGTTGTAGCGCGCCGCGACTGCGTCGCAATGGCGGCCAGGCAGCAGTGAGCGAAGTGCAGCGGCCTCGCTGAACTGTACCTGCCCCTGGTCGCCGCTGACCTGTACCCCGTCGACCGCGCTGCGCCAAAGGGCCTAACTCGTTGCCCTCACGTTGTACGTCGCGGCGCCTGGTCAGGCCGGATCGTCCACAGGCAGGCGAACCGTACTATCGCGGGCGCCGGTTTCGTCTGCCCGCAGTTCAAGATCGGCCTGCCGGCTCGGATCGTCCGAGTCCTCCGCGTGCGTGGCTGAGGGTCTGGGGCGCAGCGCTCGGGTGGCGATTAGCGCAAGCCCTCCTGCCGAGCCGGCACCACTCAGCAGGAGCAGGGTGGATCCAATGCAAGCGGGACACATGGCGTATTCTCTCAGTCACGCGCAGCAGGATGGCTTCTTCGGGGTGACCGGCCACTCGCCCACGCCGCCCGGCAACAGGTCGAAGAAGTGCCAGAGCGTGCAGAAGTCGTCGCCGGGGTTAAAGCCTGTGTCGGAGACCCGCACGATGCTTCCGCCCTCACGCTTGAACACGGACACGCCGGGCATCCATCCGCCTTTCGCGGAAACGTAACCCATATCCGCCGCAAAGGTCGAGTCCGCGTGACTCACCATCGGGAAGCTCCACCCGCGGCTCTCGGCGAATTTCCTCTGCACGGCGGGCCGGTCGGGGCTCGACACGACGAAGCCTGCGCGAGTGACCACGTGTGGATGGATGCCGTTGTAGCCGTCCGCCCACAGGGTGCAGTAGGAGCAGGAGACGCCCATGTTGTGGATGACGATGAGATCCTCGTGATCGCCGAAGAGCTCGGACAGGCGCACCGGGCCTTCGATGTTCGTGAACTCGTAGTCCCTCACCTCCTGCGGCTCGGCGGTGGCGAGCGTCTCTCTCATCTTGTCGCGGATCGCGGCGATCTGCCGTCGGTAGTCCGCGAGCTTTCCGTTTACATCTGCGTATTTCATCGGTCTGTCCTCCAATGATCAGCTTTCGTAGGCGATGCGGTGTCTCACCCAGGCCATCGGGTACGACAACGCGTCTTCGTCGCGTCCCTTCGGCGCGATGTCCAGGTAGTGATATGCCGTGTTGAGAATGTCGACGCCGCGCGAGTACGCGGAATAGGTGTGAAAGATCTCGCCACCGTCCTTGAAGAACACGCTGACGCCCGGAAGCTCGCCGCTGTTCCTCTTCTCCGTCCCGAAGTTGTACAGCGCTTCGCTGCGGGCGAGCATCTCGGGTGAGAACGAGACTTTGTAGTCGAAGTTGAAGTCGTTGTCGAAGGAGGAGACCCACTGGAACGTCCACCCCAACCTTCGGGCTTGGTCCTGAAGCTTCTGCAGCGGCGCGCGAGAGACCGCAACCATCGAGACGTCCCGCTGGTTGAGGTGCGCGATGATGCCGTTGAAGTTGTCGGCCCAGAAGGAACAGCTGCGGCAGCCGATGTCCCAGTCCGGGGCGTACATGAAGTGGTAGACGATGAGCTGACTGCGCTTGCCGAAGAGGTCCGCGAGCGTTTCCTTGCCGTTCTCGCCTTCGAAGACATACTCCTTCTCGACTCGCTCCCAGGGTAGCTCGCGGCGCTCCCGGCTGAGCTCATCGCGTAGCCGCGTGAACTCCTTCTCCTTGGCGAGGAAGCGGCGGCGGGCGGAGATCCATTCGTCGTGCGTCACGATCTGATGGTCGGTCATGGCTTTCTCGCCTGTGTCGTTCATGTCATTTCCGGCGCGGCGCGCGTTTGCCCGTCCGCTTCCGTGCCGATCCTGAGGCGGCTTGTTCCGCGGGCCGCGCGTCGATTTCCGCCAGTGTCGCGGCGAGCATGTCGAACTGCTGCTGCCAGTACTTGCTGTAGCGGTTCATCCAGACGGCCGCATCGAACAGCGGGCCAGCGTCCAGGCTGCATCTGCTGATGCGGCCGCTGCGCTCCTGTTGGATGAGTCCGGCGCGCACCAGCACCTGGATGTGCCGCGAGACGGCCTGGAGCGAGATGTCGAACGGCGCGGCGAGCTCGGAGACGAGCAGTGCCTGGCCGTCGAGCCGCTCGAGGATGCTGCGGCGGACGGGGTCCGAGAGGGCGAAGAAGACGGCATCCAGCCGGCTCTCGGCCGCCTCGGGGCTCGGCTCCGGATCGCCGACGACGTGCAGTTGCGTGCCGATACTCATCATGTGCATTTAATATCAAACTATAGATTGAATGTCAACATATACGTTGATTATTCCCGGCTTCCCGCTCGCCTCCGCACCGCTGGGCGCATGTCCCCGGTCCGTTTCCGGATTGAGGCGAGGGAGACGGTCCGCGCGGGAGAGCCAGCGCGCGCCGCTCCCGCCGGACCATTGAGATGGGCTCCGGACACCGCCTTGACGGCTCTACGCGCCACGGAGAGCGGCGCCGAACGGGATGCGACCGCCGGCTCGACAGCGCTCACGTCGGCTTGAGCGCGTACGGATTGCGTGCCGAGATCCGCGATCCGCAACGCATCGGTCGCGACGCCGGATCAGCTCAGCTCAGCGCACCGACCCATTGCAGGGCTCGTCCCAACACCGCATCGCGATCGGGGCCGACGAGCATGATGGATAGGATGATTTCCTCGCAACCCGAAGTGCGCATGAAGCTTTCTAGCTTCTCGCGGCATTCATCCTCCGTCCCGTGCAGGACGACGGCCTCGACCATGCCGGTCGACCAAGCGCCTTGCCGCGCCTCGGGGTAGCCGGCGGCCGCGAACATCTCCTGATAGTTGGTGAGGCGCGGGTAGTGCCCAAGGAATTCGTCGACACCTTGCTGCAACGCTGCCGGATCGCTGGTGAGCGCGAGGAAGGCATGGGCGATGAGCTTGGGTCGGGCTCTACCCTGTTGCGCGGCGCCTCGTTCCAGCGCTGGGAGAGCCGCGGCGCGCAGATAGGAAGCGGGGCAGAGCCAGGTCACGGCGCCGTCGGCGATCTCCCCAGCGAGTTCGAAGGAACTCTCGCGCAACGCCGAGATGATGACGGGGACCTGCGCGCCGTAGTTGAGCTTCGCATGCACCTTGAAGTGCTTGCCTTCGAAGTCGGCCTGGCCGCCGCTGAGGAGGCGCTTCACCACCGCCACGAACTCCCGCAGATTGCCGAGCGGCTGCCGGTAGGGAATGCCGTAGCGGCCCTCCATGATGGCGGCGTGACTGGGACCGAGGCCGAGCACGAAGCGCCCCGGGGCCAATTGCGCGATGTCGGCGGCCTGCTGCGCCACCACCAGGGGATGCCGGGGAAAGGTCGGGACGATCGCTGTGCCCATCCTCACAGTTCGGGTGCTGGCCGCCGCGGCAGCGAACACCGTCAATGCGTCGGGACCTGCGCCGGTGGTAAGCCACACCCTGGGCACGCCCGCTGCCTCCGCCTGGGCGATCGTCTGCAAGATCGTCGCGGCGCTCGGTCTATGGATCGCGACGCCAACGTGACTGAGTGCCATTCTGCCCTCTCTTTGCGGTCGAACCGTGATCGGAAGCTCATCATGATAGTTCGCCGGCAGATCCGTGGGAAACATCCGTTCCGGCCGCTGGAGTGGCTGGCCACCCACGTACCGGATCCCACGTCACGCTCTGCACGCCTCGACCTATGCGGACGGGATGCCGCGGTCGCCGCGGCTATCGCGGGCAATCAGGATCAGGACGGGACGGGCTTCCCCTCTCTTGGAGAGCGGCGAACCGGCTCGAGTCCGCCGAGGCCGGTGCGCTGCAGGCGCAATTGCGTGCGCGTGCTGCGGTGGATTCCAGCCCTTTTCCAGATGCCACCGACTTGTCATTGCGCTCGAGATGACGGCTTTCGCGCGTCGAGTTCGAGAGGCCAAATGGCCCGCAGGGGCCGATCCGCTCCATCCGGATCGGCGCGCCTGCAGCTTCGCGCTTCTACGACATCGCCCTGCGGTTGCGGCGTCCGGCGTGCTAGCGCCCCACGCGGAGTAGATTGGGGACGGTCGTGATCTCGGTCGTCTTTCCGTTGAACGACCAAGTAGCGGGCTGCCAGTCGAAGACAGTGTCTCCGTCGACCGTGCAGTGCGCGTGCAAGATGCCACTTCCCTTTTCGCCGACCACCTCGAGCGTGAAGTTCATCGCGACCCCGTTCATGTCCTGGGCGGCCGTGTGCTTGTCATGGGCGGTCGGCGCGATTCGGATGACGTGGCCTACGTTCTCCGCAACGAGCGGAACTTGCTCCACCGTGCGCTCCAGGGATGCATACTGGCGCACGTGTTTCCGAGCCCATGCTTCGCGTTCGGCCACGGTCCCCTCGTCCGGGAAGGCTCGGAACTGCGGGATCAGCAGCCACACGATCACGAAAACCGCGGCGCTCGGGCGCAGCCATGGGAAGCGCGGATCGCGCGCGTCGGGCTCGGTAGACTGGAACAGAACGATTCCTCCGCACCACCCTGCCACGACCGGAACGACGCCGACAATGACCAGGAGAACCCGCGCGTTCATCCAGTGCGAAGGCGCTGACCCCAGCATGCTGACCGCGACCAGCGCCAGGCCGATACCGCTGCCAAGCAAGCATCCTGCAATCAGCCTCGCGGTGGAATAGCGTGCGTGTGAGCTGAATCTGCGATAGGCCCGTGCAGCAAGCCATGCGCCGAGGCCGGCAGCCAGCAGGTAGTCCGCGGCCCCTGGAAGAGGCAGGTACTCGTAGAACACGACCCGGCTCGACGGGCCATAAGTCTCGAGCATCTGATAGGCCGCCGGGACCAACAGCATCCCGAGGACCGTCGCTAGCGACGCCAGCGCTTTCGTCCGAAAGCTTGTCGGGTTCGCCTCGCGCATCTTCGTCAGGTCTTCGGTCGATGCCATCGGGTGGGAACATTGCGCTCTTGTGCCGGGGCGCAGTCCGAACGCGCACCCTGGGGATCAGGCACCGAGTCGCCTAGGGACTCTTCGGCAGAACGTCTATGAACTGAAGGCTTGCCGAGAGCCCTTGCCAGGGCCCTCCGAGAGAGGCGATCCGGCCCATGAGACCGAGTGGCGCGCAAGGCTGTCGGCGCCCGTTGATGGCGTCGCCGACTTCGCTGAGTCTCACACCGAGACAGGCTTCTGACCCGCGAACTTCTACCCGGGTCGGACTACGACTTCGCGCTCGAGCTTCGTGAAGGGCGCGGTCAGGGCAATGCGAAGACCGTTAGCGTGGTTGCGCCGGGCTGGGCCTGCCAGAAGGCGGCAGCCATTCCGGATACGACGGCGACATACTGCTTTCCCTCCACCGCGTACGTGATCACGCCGCCCACGATCGCACCGCCGTTGTTGAATCGATACACGACATTCCCGTTGCGCGCGTCGATCGCCAGGAACTCCCCAGCCAGCTCGCCGGTGAACAGCATGTCCCCCGACGTCGCGGTCACGGAGGCGAGCATCGGCCGCGGCGACTGATATCTCCATTTCACTTCGCCCGTGGACGCTTGCAGTGCAGTGAGCCAGCCGCTGGATTTTTCCGGCGGGTCCCAAGTGAACGAACCGCCGAAGTACTGCTGACCCGCGATGAAGCGCGCTTCGCTGTCTTTCTTGAAAGTTCCACACCAGTTGACCGCGGGCACGACGAGCAGGTCCAGCTTCGGACTGTACGCCGGAACGCTCCACTCCACGCCGCCTGCCACCCCAGGACAGGTGTGCACGCCTTCTTCCGTGGGCTCGAGATCTGCATTCGACCTCTGCGCGACGGCGACGGAGTAGATCTGGTCGTGGGTGTGCCGATCGACCAGCCGCAACAGGCCGTCCTTCGCGGCGAGCACCACGACTTGCCGATCCCGTCCCGCAATACCTGCCGTGAACAGCGGGCTCGTCACGGGCATGTCCCAATCGTGGGTATCGGCGGGGACCGCCTGGAGATGCCGCATGAGCTTCCCGGTGCGCGCCTCGAGCACGACCATGGAGTTCGTGTAGAGATTCGCTCCGGGGCGCCCGCTGGCCAGGAAATCCGGCGCTGGGTTTCCGACCGCGATGTAGAGCAGACCGGTCGCGACGTCCAGCGAGGGCGTGGTCCAGATCCCGCCGCCACCACGCAGCCGGGCCTGCGTCGAGCCCCAGCTCTCGGCTCCGGGCTCGCCCTCGTCGGGAACCGTGTTGAAGCGCCACACCGGCTGGCCGTCCACGAGGCGAAAGGCGCCGATCCAGCCTTTGATGCCGTATTCGGACCCGGACGGTCCGATGATCACGAGATCCTCGAAGGCGAGCGGCGCGATGCTCAGCGCCTCGAACTTGTCGGATCGGGCCGCCTGGACCTCCCATAGCAGCTGGCCGGTTTCGGCGTCGAGCGCGATCAGGTATCCGTCCTGAGTCCCGCGCACCACCTTGCCGTCCTTCAAGGCGACGCCGCGATTCTTGATCGAGGAGTTCCCTTCCTTCGCTTTCGCCTGCCACTGATGTCGCCACTTGACCCGGCACGTGGCCGGGTTGAGCGCGATGGTCGAATACGTCGTGGTGAGATACATCACGCCTCGGTACACCACGGGGTTGGTCAGAGCGCGGTTGAGATCCGCTCCCTGGAACACGCACACCGGGCGAAGCGAGGCGGCGTTGGCGGGTGTGATCTGCTTCAGGTCCACGAAGCGCACGCCCGCATAGTCGTGGTTGGGAAGCAGCCACTCCGTGGAGTACTGCGCGTCGTTGAGCTCCTGCTGGGTAGGTCCGTGCTGCGCGTGGGAGCACGTGAACGCCAGCAGGCCCCATACGGCGACGCCCATGCATGCGATTCTCATCCTCCCCCCTTTGCGCCTCGGCGGCACAGCGCTATCGCGGCTGCAGAGTTACCGTCTTGAGCACTGCTGTGCTGGGCGGCAGCTCCGCGCTGCCCGCAGTATAGCCGTTCACCTTCAGCACGTAGGCCAGGATGTCGGCGTACTGCTGCTTCGCGAGCTTCCCCGGCTCGTTGTACGGCATCAGCGTGCGGATGATGTAGAACAAATCGTCCAGCGTGTGCTGGCCGTCCGCCCACCGGCTCAGGAACGTGGCTCCGGCCAGCGGCGCGCCCGGGCTGCCCTCGAGCCTCGGGCCGTGACACGATGTGCAGTATTGCTCGTACAGGCGTTGCCCGCGCAATGCCTGATCCTCGCTGTAGAGGCCGCTGTCGCCCTCTGCCGCAGCGAGCATCGGCGCGCCGAGCGATCCCCAAAAGAGCGAGATCACCGGGATTGCCACGATGGCACGGCGCAGGCCGACGCCTGCGCGACGTGCGCGAGAAGGCAATGTTCGGCGTCGAGTTCGAATACGCATTCGAGCAGGCATGTTCGGGCTTTGTGGGCACCGGCGCTTGAATCGCATCGCGCCCGCGGCGATGCGTAGGCGGCAGCGTCCGGATGCGGGCGTCGGTCAAGGTGCCCCGACCAGCGTCTTGTAATAGGCAACGAGCGCAGCGTCCTTTGGATCCGTCGAGATCGTACTCACGTTCGCCTTGGTTACCGTCGTGGCCACCACCCAGCCTTCGGCGGACTTGAAACCCTCGATCAATCTGGCCCACTTGGCGTCGTCGCCGGTCCAGAGCGTCGTAGGATCGCTCCCGTTGAGCTCGGGCACCGCCCTTTGCATGTTCTTGAGGTAGCGATTGGGATCCGTGGCATCGTGCGTCTTCAGATAATCGATCATCGTGCTCTTCGAGAACGTCGCGACGCGCTCCTGTAGATCGGCTGCAGCGTCGGCTTCGCTGAAGTAGATGGCGAAATCGTGTACGCCCCTTCCCCAGCGGAACGATCCGATCGCCCGCTTCGTGATCGACTTCTTGTAGTCGGCGTTTCCGGGATTGTCGGCCAGCCACGCCGAGGAGCGCCTGTCCTTCGCAACAGTCGTGCCCCAGTAAGTGCGGATCCCATCGGGATGCGAGATCCATGTGTTGTCTGCCGGATCCTCTCCCCAGTCTCCTGGTCGGGCGATGGTGGTGGAGGTGTCGGGCCGTTTTCGGTAGCCCGAGACGGTGGGCGTGGTGCCGGCAACACCGGGCTCCGGATTGCGCAGCTTGCTCGTCGGCGCCGCGTCGAAGGCGGCGAGCACGCGCGGCACCTTCACGTTCTCGGTCGGCTTGTTGGGCGCCGTCTGGAGCAAACGCAAGAGGTCCCCATAGGCGGCGCTGCCTTTTGCGGAAGCGTCGTCCTGAAGCTTCACGACGACGGCAAGGAGATCGCGCATATCGAGCGGATCGAGCTTTTCCAGCGCCGCCTTGTGATCTCGGTTCCTGTCGACCAGATCCTCGACTTCGCCCGCGGTAGTGTCCACATCCACAGGAGTCTTGGTGATCGGCTGGCGATGGACAATCGAGGTGGGGGGATGCTGCGCGACGTGGGCCAGTTCGTGCGCGAGCAGTCGGCGCCCCTCACCGCTCTCGGGCGAGTACTCGCCGCGGTTGAACACGATGTCGGAGCCGACCGTGAACGCGCGGGCATCGACCGATTGGGCGGCATCGGCTGCGTCCGCGTCCGTATGCAGTCGAACGCCGCTGAAGTCATAGCCGAATCGCTCTCCGAAGAAAGAGCGCATGGCGTGGGGTAGAGGCGCTCCCCCGGCGCTCGGTGTGTCCGGCTCCTTTCCAGGGCCTGCGGACGAAGCATAGGTATCGATGCTCGTCGAGGTCATCGCCTTGTCCGCCGCTCGTTCCGCATCGCGCTCGCCGGCATCGGCGGGACCGCTGATCGTCAGCGGAGCCTGGTCGCCCACGGCGAGTCGTTGCCAAAGCCGATTGCCTGAGCGACTAGACAAACGCCCCGCACGCGGCTGATCCGAGCGAGACTTGGCCGGTCCCGCTTCCCGCTTGGTCACGACCCTGCCGTGTTTTGCGAACATCTTCACCGGCTCCTATTGAGCCTCGCGAAATTGCCGAACACGAGCCACACCACCCCCGGCCTTCGGCCGACCCCTCCTCGTGGGAGGAGGGGTGGCACGCGAAGCGTGACGGGGTGGTTAGGCACCACGCAAGCGTCGGTTAGACAACCGGCATTATCGTCAACTGCTCGTTGCGAAGCATCAGCGGCAGCGCGGGGGATCAGAACGGGCATCCGGTGCCGAACTGGGGCGCGCGCTTCGCCCGCAACGACGCGATGCCCTCGCGCACGTCGGGACCCGAAAAACCGAGCATCTCCAATGCGAGCGAGGTGTCGAAGCTCGGTCCGGCCATGCGCAGCCAGTTGTTCAGGCTGTACTTGGTCCAGCGTAACGCCGTCTGCGAGCCATGTGCCAGCCTCCGCGCCACCTCGAGCGCCTTGTCGGCAAGCTTGCTCTGCTCCACGCACAGCGACACCAGGCCAATGCGCTCTGCCTCCTCACCGCTCACTTCGTCGCACAGCAGCAGGTAGTACTTCGCCTTGGCCATGCCACAGAGGAGGGGCCACACGATGGCCGCATGGTCGCCCGCGGCCACGCCCAGGCGCGTGTGCCCGTCGATGATGCGCGCATCGCGCGCAGCGATCGAGATGTCCGCGAGCAGCCCCGTGACCAAGCCTGCGCCCACCGCCGGCCCATGCATCGCCGAGACCACGATCTTGGAGCAGTTGATGAGGTTGTAGACGAGGTCGCGCGCCTCGCGCCACACGCGCGCGCGGGTGTCGAAGTCCTGCGCCATCGTTTGCACGAGATCCAGGCTGCCGCCGCCGGAGAACCCTTTGCCGATGCCGCGAATGATCGCGACCGACGTATCCGGATCGGCGTCGACATCGCGCCAGATCTGCGCCAGTTCACGGTGCGTATCCGCGTCCGCCACGCTGAGCTTGCCTTCCTGTCCCATCAGGATCTCCAGGATGCCGGGCTCCACGTGGTTCAGAGTCAGCGTCTTGTAAGCAGAGTAGGACATCGGCTTCTCCCGCAGGTCGATCGTCGAGCGTGAATCGGAAGGGTGCGTTGAGGTCGCAGCTTGCGGGTCCAGTCTATCCTCAGGCGCGTCACGCGAACAACGCCAACGCCGCTGCGGCCCGGGCCTGCGGCACCCGCTCCCTGCTCCTCACGGTCCCGCCAGCCGAGAACTCCCAATCGGTCGCGCTGCGCTGCCACAGAAAAGCCCAGCGGGGCGGCCCGGCCGGTCCCGTCTTGATCCCCGAAATGCCCTCTTGGAGGTCGGGGAGCCTCGTCTTCGCTGCTGCGGCGCGATCCGGCGGCCTCTCGTATCTCGCTAATTCAATGGGAGAAAGCGGGCTCGGTAGCACAAGACCTGCGTCACGTCAAGAAATTTTGAAATCCAGCCTAAAGTCGAGCGGAATTTGTCCGAAACTCAGGCTATCAAGGACTTCAGCTCATTTCCTGAGGATCCAGGTGAAAGTAGATGTAAATCTCAGTTTGCTGCGTCAGGCCGTGGCCGCATCGAACGACGGTCTGGCTATCGCCGACGCACGCATACCGGAAATGCCCTTCGTGTACGTGAACCCGGCATTCGAGCGGTTGACCGGGTACCGCGCCGACGAGGTGCTGGGTCGCAGTTGCCGGCTGCTGCAACGCGGCGACACGCGTGAACCGGGCTGGCAAGTCCTGCGGGATGCAGTCAACGCCGGCAAGAGCGGGGTCGCCACCGTCCGCAACTATCGCAAGGACGGCTCGATGTTCTGGAACGAGCTGAGCTTTGCGCCGATCGTCGATCGCAACGGGCAGATCACTCATATCGTAGGCACGCTGTCGGATGTGACCGAGCGCGTGCAAGCCGAGCAGCGGCTCGCCCGGAAGCGCCGCGCGCTGGAGAAGACCAACCGCATGCTCGAGGACCTCGCATTGCTGGATGGCCTCACCGGCTTGTACAACCGGCGCCACTTCAACACGCAGGTGGAGCGCGAGTGGAACCGTGCACGGCGCGAGCACTCTCCGCTGTCGCTGATGATGATCGACATCGATCACTTTAAGCGCTTCAACGACACGTACGGACACCTCGCAGGCGACCGTTGTCTGCGCGCGGTGGCGGATGCGCTACGCGGCTGCTTCGTCCGCGCTTCCGATCTGGTGGCCCGGTACGGGGGAGAAGAGTTCGTCGTGCTCGCCGGTGCGGTCGACCGCCAACAAGCCCGCGAGCGTGCCGAGCTGGTGCGCCGGGCGATCAAGGAGCTGCCCATCGAGCGTCCGGGGCGGGCCGCAGCACCCGCCATCACCGTGAGCATCGGGCTGGCCACCGCCGTGCCGGACCGTGGGATCACGCCGGAAGACTTGTTGCTCGCGGCAGACCGGTCCCTGTATCAGGCGAAGCGGCAGGGCCGTGACCGGGTCGTGCAGGCCTCCGCACTGCGCAGTTTGGAGCACGCGGCTTAGCCAGACTCATCCGCGCCGCACCGGCGGCGGGATCTCAGTTCTATGCGGCGTGCATGGGTTCGCGCTGCGCCCAATCGGGTCCGGGTTCCGGGCCGTCTGATCCGCAAACTCCCCTTCGACCGTGCGTTGCGAGACCCCCCATCGCAAGCGGCGCACAGGGCCGAACCTTGACCGTCCCGCTCGCTGACCGCATGCTTGCCGGCGCACCACGGCAGGCGCATGAGCGAGGCGATCAACATCGACGATTTTCGGATACGAGCGCGGCAGCGACTGCCGCGCGTGGTGTTCGACTACCTGGAAGGTGCGGCCGAGGACGAGAGTTGCCTCCGGCGAAACCGCCAGGCGCTCGAGGCATGGCATCTGCGCCCGTCGGTGTTGCGTAACACCGCGACTGTAGACACCTCCGTCGAGTTGCTCGGGCATCGTTTCGCGCTGCCGCTCGCCATCGCGCCCACCGGCCTCAACGGGCTGATCTGGCCGGACGGCGACGTCGCGCTGGCTCGGGCGGCCGGTAAGGCGAATATCCCCTTCGCGATGTCCACCGCGTCCAACGCTCGCCTGGAGCGCATTCCCGTCGAGGCCGGCGGTGTGAACTGGTATCAGCTCTACGTCATGGGGGCCCGCGACCTCGCAGAGCGCATGATGCGGCGCGCATCGGACGCGGGATTCGCGGCATTGCTCGTGACCGTGGATGTGCCCGTGAGCGGGCATCGCGAGCGGGACCTGCGCAACGGCTTCCGCCTCCCGCTCCGGTACACGCCGAAGCTGATCTGCGACGCTGCGCTCCATCCGCGCTGGCTGTTCGGGCTCCTACGCGGCGGGACGCCGACCTTCGCCAACCTGAGCGATCCACAAGCCGGCCCGGCATCGGCGCAAACGCACGCCGCTCTGCTCAGCCGGGCGATGGACCGGACGCTCGACTGGGCGAGCCTCGACTGGGTCCGTCGCCATTGGTCGCGGCCCGTGCTGCTCAAAGGCGTGCTCGATCCAGAGGATGCGCGGCGTGCGATCGATCACGGCGTAGACGCCATCATCGTTTCCAACCACGGAGGGCGTCAGCTCGACGCGGCCCAGGCCACGATCGACGTGCTGCCGGAGATCATCGCGGCCGTCAAGGACCGGGTGCCGGTGCTGGTCGACAGCGGGTTTCGCCGGGGCAGCGAGGTCGTCAAGGCGCTCGCATTGGGCGCCAAGGCCGTGCTGCTGGGACGCGCGGCCCTGTATGGGCTAGCTGCTGCGGGCGCAACGGGCGTCGCGGAGGTGATCCGCATCCTCTCCGAGGAGATGGTCCGCACCATGACCCTGATCGGAGCGCGCAGCATCGCCGAGATCACACCAGACAGGGTCGTGAGAGCTTCCGCGTAGTCCCGAACACGAACGGGTGCGGGCCCGGTGTGTTGAGGAGCGCCTCGACCCGGCGCTCGAGCCCCCGGGGCCGAGATCGGTCGGCATCGACCTCGCCGCCCCCTCGGCCAGGCTGGCCCGGTAGAACATCCGAGGGATGTCGCGGCACGGATGCGTAATGACATGGGAATAGCAGGCGCACACCGAAGAGCGCCTGCGCCAGTCGCACTCGAACGGCAAACCGATCGTGTCCCGGAACACGAGCGGGATCGAGGCGCTGTCGAGCGTATTGCCCTTTCTCGCCGACGCCAACCGGCCGCTGGGCTGCTGGAGACCGAAGTCCTCCGGCAGGTTCAGCCTGTACACGACGGGCTCCTCGTTCAGCCACTCGACCACTCGTCTGCATGAAAGCCGGCCACAGTCCCCGGCCAGCAGGACGATGCACAGGCCGACCACGGCGGGCGCAACTCGCTTCACCTGTGCCGCCGGACGCCTCGGTTGTACCGGAGCCGGCGTGCGGTCGCGCACCCGCGAGCCGCTCGGAAGGATTCGGAGCAACGCACCAGTCACTCCACAGCCCGGCGCTCGTCCTCGAAAGCGAACCCCGCAAGCCGGCGGCGCCTGCGGTACCATGCCTGCTCTCGTTCAACCATCATCCGAGGAGACTGCACGCATGGGCACGCACAACAAAGTCGCCATCGTCACTGGCGCAGGTAGCGGCATCGGCAAGGCTAGCGCCCTCGCCCTCTTGCGGGACGGCTACCGCGTCGCGCTCGCGGGGCGCCGGAAGGATGCGCTGGAGCAAACCGCTGCGGAATCCGGAGCGGGCGAGCGAGCGCTGCCGGTTCCCACGGACGTGAGCAATCCGGAGTCGGTGCGCGCACTGTTCGCGAAGGTGAAGGAGAAATTCGGGCGTTTGGACGTCCTGTTCAACAACGCCGGCACGGGCGCTCCCGGCGTGCCGCTCGAGGATCTCACCTTCGAGCAGTGGAAGTCGGTGGTGGACATCAATCTCACCGGCCCGTTCCTGTGCACGCAGGAAGCCTTCAAGATCATGAAGAGCCAGGACCCCAGAGGCGGGCGCATCATCAACAACGGCTCGATCTCCGCCCATGCGCCGCGGCCCAACTCGGCGCCCTACACCTCCACCAAGCACGCCATCACCGGGCTGACCAAGTCGACCTCGCTGGACGGCAGAAAGTACGACATCGCGTGCGGACAGATCGACATCGGCAATGCACTCACCGAAATGGCGGCGCGCATGGCCAAGGGCGTGCCGCAGGCCGACGGCTCGATCAAGGTGGAGCCGTTGATGGATGTGAACCACGTCGCTGACGCGGTGTTGCACATGGCGAACCTGCCGCTGGAGACCAACGTGCAATTCCTGACCATCATGGCCACGAAGATGCCGTTCGTGGGTCGCGGCTGAGACAGCCGGCCCGCGAGTGGTCGCGCCTGCCGGCTGGCTCTGGATTCCGATCACCGTTTCGGCGGCGGGCGCACAGACGCTGCGCAACGCCGCCCAGCGGCATCTCACGTCGGCGCTCGGGACGCTCGGCGCCACGCTGGTCCGCTTCCTCTACGGGCTGCCGTTCGCAATCCTGTGGCTGGCCGCCGTCAGTGCATTCGGCTCTTTCGCGCTGCCCGAGCCGAATTACCCATTCGCCGCCTGGGTGTCGCTCGGAGGTGTGAGCCAGATCGGGGGCACCGCCTTGCTGCTCCGCGTGATGGCCGAGCGCAACTTCACCTTGGGCGTCGCGTATTCGAAGAGCGAGATCATTCAGGTGGCGGCGTTCGGCTTCGTGTTCCTCGGCGATCGTGTTACGCCGGTGACCGCGGCCGCAATCGCGCTCGGGACGTTGGGGGTGCTCCTGCTCGCGCCGGCGGATCGGCAGCGGCCGATTCGTACGCTGCTGGTGGGTTGGACCTCGCGACCCGCACTGCTCGGGCTTGCCTCGGGCACGTGCTTCGCGCTGTCCGCGGTGGGGTACCGCGGCGCGGCGCTGGCCCTGCACGGGGCGCCGTTTCCGCTGGCTGCCGCCTATACGCTTGTCGCCGCACAGACGCTGCAGACGCTACTGCTGGGCGGGTGGCTGCTGCTCCGCCATGCCGATGTCGTAGCTCGCGTGCTGCGCGCCTGGCGGGCGTCGCTGTTCGCCGGGTTCATGGGTGCGGCGGCCTCGGCCGGCTGGTTCACCGCCATGGCGATCGAGCCCGTGGCGCACGTGCGCACACTCGGGCTCCTCGAGCTGCTGTTCAGCTACGGCCTCTCGCGCCGCCTGTTCCGCGAGCGCCTGACACGGCTGGAGCTGGGGGGAGTCGCGCTGCTGACGCTGGGCCTGATCGTCGTCACGCTGGCGCGCTGACCGACTGACCTCGAGTGCGGCCCGCAAGCAAGCGCCGAAGCACCCGGGGCGCGTATGCTCACGCCAACTGCATCACATCACCCCGGCATGTTGACGATCGGGCGGGCGCCCGCGCTTAGCTTTTCAGCGGCTTGAACCGGATGCGCTTCGGCTTGGCCGCCTCCTCGCCCAGCCGCCTGACCTTGTCCGCTTCGTACTCGTGGTAGTTGCCGTCGAAGAAGACGACGCGCGAATCCCCCTCGAACGCCAGCATGTGCGTGGCGATGCGGTCGAGGAACCAGCGGTCGTGCGAGATGACGAGGATGCTTCCGGCGAATTCCAGCAGAGCGTCTTCCAGGGCGCGCAGCGTCTCCACGTCGAGGTCGTTGGACGGCTCGTCGAGCAGCAACACGTTCGCGCCGCCGAGCAGCGTCTTCGCCAGGTGCAAGCGCCCGCGCTCGCCGCCGGAGAGCTGGCCCACCGGCTTCTGCTGGTCCGCGCCTTTGAAGTTGAAGCGGCCGATGTAAGCGCGGGAGGGCATCTGGAACTTGCCGACGGTGAGAATGTCCTGACCGCCCGAGATCTCTTCCCACACGTTCTTGTCGCCACGCAGCGCCTCGCGCGACTGGTCCACATGCGCGAGCTTCACGGTCGGACCGATCACGACCTCGCCGCCGTCGGGTTTCTCCTTGCCCATGATCATCCGAAACAGCGTCGTCTTGCCGGCGCCGTTGGGGCCGATGATCCCGACGATTGCACCCGGGGGCACCTTGAAGCTCAGCTTGTCGATCAGCAGGTTGTCGCCGAAGCCCTTCGAGACGTTCTTGAACTCGACGACCTCGTTGCCCAGCCGATCCGCCACCGGGATGAAGATCTCCTGCGTCTCGTTGCGCTTCTGGTAATCGTACGAGGACAGCTCCTCGAACCGGGCCAAGCGGGCCTTGCTCTTGGCCTGCCGGCCTTTGGGGTTCTGGCGCACCCACTCCAGCTCCTTCATGATCGACTTCTGCCGGGCGGACTCGGCCGCCTGTTCCTGCTTGAGCCGCTCTTCTTTCTGCTCCAGCCAGGAGCTGTAGTTGCCCTCCCAGGGAATGCCGTGACCGCGGTCCAGCTCCAGGATCCACTGTGCCGCGTTGTCGAGGAAGTAGCGGTCATGCGTGACCGCCACGACCGTGCCCGGGAATTTCTTCAGGAACTGCTCCAGCCACTCCACGCTCTCGGCATCGAGGTGATTCGTGGGCTCGTCGAGCAGCAGCATGTCGGGCTTGGACAGCAGCAGGCGGCACAGCGCTACGCGCCGCTTCTCGCCACCCGATAGGTGCGCGACATCGGCGTCCCAGGGCGGCAACCGCAGCGCATCGGCGGCAATCTCGAGCTGATGCTCGACGTTGTCGCCGCCCGCAGCCAAGACCGCTTCGTATTTGGCCTGCTCGGTCGCGAGCCGGTCGAAGTCCGCGTCGGGCTCGGCGTAGGCGGCGTAGATCTCGTCGAGCTTGCGCTTCGCCTCGACGATCTCGCCCAGCCCCTCCTCCACGGTCGCACGCACGGTCTTGCCGGGCTCGAGCTGCGGCTCCTGCGGCAGGAAACCGATCTTGATGCCGGGCATGGGCACGGCTTCGCCCTCGATGTCCTTGTCCAACCCGGCCATGATCCTGAGCAAGGTGGACTTGCCCGAGCCGTTGAGCCCCAGCACGCCGATCTTGGCTCCAGGGAAGAAGGACAGCGAGATATCACGCAGGATCACGCGCTTGGGGGGCACGACCTTGCCCACCCGCATCATGGTGTAGACGTACTGGGCCATCTGAATTCGCCGACTCGGGCTCACCTGAGGGTTGGAAGGGGCGCAATTATGCGGCAAGCCGCGCCAGGAATCACCTGTCGAAGCTGCGCCGCGCGACCGACCCGAGGCGCGGGCCAGCGGGGCGCACCTCCATAGGCCTTTCGGCGGATATTCTCCGGGAGTGGGAGCGCGCACGATCCCCATGCGTGCGGCATGCCGAGAGAGCGCCGCCGCGAGAGAGGGAGCCCCGAGGTGGATCCGTTCTTGACGTCCCGAGCCGCCGTAGCGGCTGTCCCGGCCCCGGCCGCGTTCAACCCTTACGCGCCGCCCGACGCGTTTGTCGCGGACGTGGATGCGGGAGTCCAGTTGGCCGGCCGGGGACGTCGCCTGGCGAATCTGATGCTCGACTCGGTATTCGCAGGTCTGCTGTTCGCCGTGCTCCAGGCCGCTGCGGGACTTGCCGGACATCCCGACTCGCTGCGCGGCCACGACTGGGCCGCGAACCAGCTCATGACCTCGGCGTTCAGCGTTTTGTACTACTTCGTCCAGGAGTCGCTCTGGGGCGTCACGCTCGCCAAGCTCATCACCGGCACGCGCGTGCTCACCGAGACGGGCGGAACTCCCAGCGCGCGCCAGATCCTCGGGCGAAGCCTCGCCCGCCTGGTTCCGTTCGAGCCCTTCTCGTTTCTAGGCGGGGACCCTGTCGGATGGCACGACACCTGGTCGAACACGAGGGTGTTCGTCGTGCGACTCCGCCGGTCGCAAAGCTGATCCGCATCGCTCCGCCTAGCTGCAGGCACGCCGGCGCCGGTCCGAGCCTTGCCAGCCTGGCCCGCGCGAGGCACGAGCTATCCCGAGGAGCCGGCGCCGCTCGCGGGCCGACCCTGTCGTCGCGGGTCTTGAGCGATGCGCTTCGCCTCCCGCTAATGGTGGTTGCTGCCGTGCGGGCGACCGCGGACGAGTCCCGCCAGGACGCACGCTCAGGAGCCGCGTTGCCAGCCGCGCCGCGGCGGGCGGAGCAACAACCGCGCTTGCGGTCTCCGTTACTGCGCCAGCAACCTGCGCGGTTACCCTCAGCTTCCGACCACGTCACGGCTTCGATCGCCCGCTCCGAGCGCGGCTGCCGCGCGATAGAGCTGCTCCATCTCTCGGCGCACCTGCACGGCGGTGAGGTTCTCGTCCACCGCCACGTGCGCCCAGCGCACCGGCTCGCCTGCCGCGACGGGGCTCGACACCTTCACTCCATGGGCGAGTCCCAGCGGCAGCGCGCCGATCTCGAGTGAACGCTCGGCGGGCATGAGCTTGCCGACCACCGTGTAGCCGCCCTCCCCGTCCAACAGCTCGCCGGCTTTGAGGTCGCGCTTTGCCGTAGCCACCGCGTCGGCGCGGTAACCCGTCGCGCACCCTGTCGGCTCGCCGCGCACGCCGACTGAAGCGACGGAAATGCCCAGCTCGAGCCCGATCAGGTGCCAACGCTTGTACATGCAGGCGTACCGCCCGGAGGGATCGGTGCGCACGCCGTACTCCGTGAAGCAACGCCGGATGTACTCTGTGTCGCCTTCGAACACGACCCAGACGCCGAAGCGAATGTCATAGGCAATGGGGCGCCCATCCGGCTCCAGCGAAGACACGACTTCGACCTGCCCCTTGTGGTGAAGCTGCCCGCCCTCCTCGCGCGGCCGCATCACGGTGGGGATCTCATCGACGCTCGCCGCCGGGTATGCCAACCCATAGGGCGCGGGCGTGAGCCCGGTGGCATTGCACACGGCGGTGGTCTCGATTGCGGGCTTGGAGCCGTCGAGGAAGGAGTTGAACATCTTCGGGTTGAGGCCGCCGAGCCGCGCCTGCTCGGGCGTGAGCCCGTAGTAGCCCCAAACGGTCTCTGGTGTCGACTGCGCGTAGTGCGGCAGCCACTTGTGCCCGCGGCCCGCGGCGACCACATGGAAGCCGGCCGCCCGCGCCCAATCGACGAGGTCGCAGATCAGCGCCGGCTGGTCGCCGTAGGCGAGGCTATAGACCACGCCGGCTTCGCGTGCGCGGCGCGCGAGCAACGGCCCGCAAAAGGCGTCGGCCTCGACGGTCACCATGACGACGTGCTTGCCGTGTCTGAACGCGGCCAGCCCGTGCTCGACCGCAGCGATCGGATTGCCGGTCGCCTCGACGAGGATGTCGATCTCGGGGTGTGCGATCAGGGCTTCCCAGTCGTCACCGACGTGCGTCGCGCCGGAACGCAGCGCGCTGTCGAGCGACGAGGCGCCGAAGCGCTCTGGCGCCCAGCCTACGCGTTCGAGGTTGGTTCGCGCGTTGGCCGGCGCGAGGTCGGCGATCCCGGCGAGATGCACGCCGGGCGTCTTGGGCACTTGGGCCAGATACATCGCGCCGAACTTGCCGGCACCGATCAGCCCGATCCGGAGCGGCCGGCCTTCTGCGGCGCGTTCCTGAAGCTTCGCATGGAGATTCATCGCTCACCCCTTGTGCCGTCTCGCAAGCGCGGCCTGGACCCACATGGGTCGGCTACGCCGCAAGCGCTGGCCGCAACGCAGACTCCGGCGTTCCATCCTTCCACGGCAGCGCCACGTCGTAGTCCCTCAGCAGACAGTCGTCGGGCAAGCACTGGATCGGGGTGAAATCGCGATGCGCGATGTACGCCGGCCGGCTGAACCTGCGGATCTGGTTCGACACCGCGCACAAGCTGAGATAGACGTTGATCCGATCCCATGGCGAGAGGTTGGAGCCGGAAGCGTGCACCAGACAGGAGTGGAACATGATCATCGAACCGGGCGGCCCCTTGGGCGCCACGATGCCGCCGCGATCGACGAGCTTGCGGATGCTGTCGTGATTGATGGTCCACAGCGGATAGCTCGTGGTGGTCACGTCGCGCTGCGCGTCGAGCACGCCCAGCCGGTGGCTGCCGGGGATGAACATCAGCGGGCCGTTGAACTCGTTGACCTCGCCCAGAAAGATGGCGACGTTCATCGCGCGCGGTTCCGGCATGAGGTCGTCGTTGCGCCACGTGCCGAAGTCCTGGTGCCATTGCCAGATGTCCCCGTCGAACGCCATCTTGCCGTTCAGCTTGAACTGGTGCATGTACACGGGCTCGCCGAACAGCTGCACCGCCGGCTCGACCAGGCGCGGATGGCGGGCGAGCTTGGCGAACGGGTAGCTGTACAGGTGTGTGGCGAAGCTGGTGCGCACTGCGTCGCTGCCCTTTTCGCGCACGTTCTCCGGCCGGCGCTGGGCGAACAGTCCGGGCACGGCGTCCGACAGCGTCCTCACCTCCTCGGGCGTGAAGAGCGCGGGGAGAAACAGATATCCGTCTCGTTCGAACTGCTCGATCTGCTGTGCGGTGAGTTTCATGCAGCCTCCTGGTCGGCTCGCGCTCTGGGACACGCGGATTTCCGACTACAACATACAGCCTTTTGCGCCGCGGTCAAGGGCAGATCCCGGCCCTTGCGCGGGCCGTCGACATGCCGACAACGTACGTGAGATAGTCGCGTTGGGCGCGGCTTGGACACCTGCACCTCCAGCGCCTGAGGCCCGGCGCAGCCGTGCACAGACCGCGATCGCAAGACATAGCGAAGCAGGATACCCCGGACCGAACGACGACAGATCGGATGAGATGAAGCGCCCCCGCACCCAATTCCCCGAAGGGCTGGCGCCGACACAGGCTCGCCGCCGCGTGTCACGCATGAGAAGTCCGGGTCCGCGATAACCACGATGGCGCATTCGGCTCGACTGCGCGTCGTCGTACCGGCGCTGGGCATCGCGCAGATTCTGTCCTGGGGATCCCTGTTCTACTCGATCGCGGTGCTGGCCGAACCGATGCGGGTCTCTCTCGGCCTGAGCAGTGTCGAGGTATTCGCGGGCTTCTCGCTCGCGCTCGGGATCTCGGGGCTGTTGAGCCCGGTCGCGGGCAGGACGATCGATACACGCGGCGGCCGCTACGTACTGAGCTGGGGTGCCGTGGCAGCCGCCTGCGCGCTGGCGATCCTGGCGTGTGCCCCCAACCTGATCGTCCTGCTCGCCGGCTGGTGCATCGCCGGCGCGGCGATGTCGATGACGCTGTACGAGGCGGGGTTCGCTACGCTGGGTGCGGTCGCCGGAACGCGCTACCGCCAGGCGGTGACGGGACTGACCCTTATCGCGGGGTTTGCGAGCACCGTATTCTGGCCGCTGTCCCACGCGATCGAGAGCCGCGCCGGCTGGCGCGCCACGTTGCTGGTGTTCGCCTTCTTCCACCTGGTGATCGTGCTGCCGCTGGTGCGCATCGCGCTCCGAAGCGAGGCGGCTTCCGGTGGACACGCGCCACGTCAGCGCATGCCCCCAGCATCCGGCCCCGCACCCGGGAAAGTCTGGATCGCGGCGTGCTTCGCGCTGGTCGCCTTCGTGTTCTCCAGCATGTCGGCACACTTGGTCGGGCTGATGCGGCTCAAAGGCCTCACCGCCGACCAGGCGGTGAGCGTGCTGAGCCTGGTGGGTCCGATGCAGGTCGGCGGCCGACTGCTCGAGATGTCGGTCGGCAGGCGTTATTCGCTCGCGGCAGTCGGCGGCCTCACATTCGTGCTGATGGTGACCGCGCTCGTCATCCTGATCGGCGTCCACGGGATGAGCTGGCTGGCTCTTGCGTTCGTAGTCGTCTACGGCGTGGCCAACGGGGTGTACACCATCGTTCGAGGCGTGCTACCCGAGGTGCTCTTCGGCCGTGAGCGCCTCGGCAGCCTGCTAGGCTGGCTGGCACGGCCGCAATGGGTCGCGCAGGCCGTGGCGCCCGCTGTGGTGGCCTTCCTGCTGCGCGTCGCGCCGGCCGAGCACGTAATCGCGCTCTTGTGCGCGACCGATGCGGCGGCGCTGGGCTGCTATGTCTGGGCGCTGCGCCGAGCGCGCCGTGGCGTGCAGTGAGTACGCTCGGCCTGCGTTGCCTCGATGAGCCAACCGAGCCGGTTAGCATACGCGTGCATGCAGGGGTGAGGTGCCTGTCAGCGTGCCCCCGCCTGCAGGGCCTGCAAACAAGCCTGCGCTTGATGCATGGCCTGCGCGCGCGGCAGGCCACTCAAGGAGCCGACGTTTGCGTCGTCGCAGGCGCCCGGCTTGCCAGCGCCGCTCGATGCGGTCTTGAAGTCGTCGGATAGGAAGAAGTCGCGCACTCGCTCCAGCCACTCCTGGACGTCGCGCTGGTTCAGGCTGAGGCGTGAATCGTGTTCCTGCTTGCGCGTCGCGTACTCCTTGGAGCCGGCGTTGAATGCGGCGACACGCTGGTTGAGACTGTCTTTCCGCGCGATGAGGTCGGTGCGCTCGGCCTCGAGCTTCTCCCCGCGCGCTCGGAGAGCGGAGACTTGCGCGTTGCACGACTCCACCACGGCCGCGTCCCGCGACTCTGTCGGGCAGGCGTCGCGGTGCGCTTTCGCTTCCTCGTTGTACTTCTGCAGCGCTGCGTTGAACTCCTTGATCCCGGCGTCGAGCGCTTGGGATTCCGCCCGCAGCGCCTTTTCCTCCGCCGCGAGCGCGGCACCTTGCTCCGCGAGGCTGCGCGTGTCCGGCTCGAGCGTGTCGGTTTCCTCCAGCAGCAGTTTGCCCTCTTGCAGCAACGCGCTGACCCTGAGCGTGTCGCTCTGCGCCAGCGCGCTCGCCTGCAGCACAAGCGCCAGGCCTGCCGCCCGTAGCCCGAACACCACCCACTGGCGTGCGGCGCAACGAAAGGACGCGGCTACCGGCATCCCGTGCCTTTCGCCGTTGCGATCCCGTGCCTGGACTGAGTTGTAGCGTGCGGCCCGTTTGTGTGGCGGGAACTTCCGCAGCTCCCTCCCCGAGCTTGCCGCGGCACCGGGCTCGGTGCGGTCGATTGGCGCGGCCGTCCGCGATTACTTGCTCGGCGCCGCAGGCTCGCCGGACAATTCGCCGGACCAGTTGTAGCTGGCAACCTTGCCGGCCGCGTCGAAGCGGATCTGCAGCAGCTTGAAGCGCGACTTCTGTGAGCTCGTCATGTTGACGTCGCCATAAAAGTAGGTCCACTGGTCGTAGCGGGTCCCGTCGGCCTCCACAACCAAGCCCTTGCCCGACGGCTCTCCGAGCAGGCCACGGACCTCCGCGAGATCGGTGGTGCCCGCGGTGACCCTGGAGGAGAACCGCTCGTAGTCAAACGGACGCCCAGCCTGCATCGAGGTGCACCCGGCCGTCCAAAGTGAAAGGGCGAGCGCCACGGGAACGGCGCCGCGATAAGACCACATCTGAATGCTCATGTCCTCCTCCTAGGCTGTTGGGTTTGTGGTCGTGCGACGATGGTTCGAACCCACTGTCCGTTCGTAAGAGCGGATTCGGCCGCCGGGGTTCCGCGCATCGCTCACGAGTACCGCGAATCGGCTGCAAGCCCGGTGTCAGAATGCCACCGCGGGCCGGCCGCACCTGCCGCCTTCCGCCGATCGAGGTAGTGCGCGCGGAAGCTCGTTCGTCCCGGACCGAAGAGACACCGCGCTCTCGGGGCGCAGCCGCTTCGTCTACTGCTTGACGTCGGCGGCCACACGCATGCGGATGATCTTGTCGGGGTTGGCGACCGCGCCGTTGCGCTCGGGGTCGCCCTTCTTGATCCGGTCCACGTACTCCATTCCCTCGATTACCCGCCCCCACACCGTGTACTTGCCGTTGAGAAACGGGGCGGGCGCGAAGCAGATGAAGAACTGCGAATCGGCGCTGTTGGGATCGCGCGCACGCGCCATCCCGACCGTCCCGCGGACGAAAGGCTCGGAGGAGAACTCCGCGGGGATGTTCACTCCCGAGCCTCCGGCCCCCGTGCCGGTGGGGTCGCCGCCCTGGGCCATGAAGCCGTCGATGACGCGGTGAAATACGACCCCGTCATAGAAGTGCTTGCGCGTGAGCTCCTTGATGCGGGCGACGTGTTTGGGCGCGATCTGCGGGAGCATCTCGATCACGACGCGGCCGTCCTTGAGATCGAGGTAGAGCAGATTCTCCGGGTCGGCGGCGTGGACAGCGGTTGCGGCCAGGGTGACGGCGGCAGCGAGCAGCGCAAGCAAGCGTTTCATGGCAGGACGATGAATGTGGAAGGGGAGCGCTAGTGTACCGCGCCGCTGCCGTGCCTTCCCGGCCGGCCTGTTGAGTACAATGGCTCGGGACACCCGTACCAAGACGAGTCACATGCCTGCCATCGATGTAGCCGCACTGCGCAGAGACTACGCCAAAGAGACGCTCGACGAGACTGAGGTCGCGCGCGAGCCGCTAGCCCAGTTCGCGCAGTGGTTCGACGAGGCGCTGCACTCCGAGCTGCCGGAGCCGAACGCAATGGTGCTTGCCACGGTCAGCGGCGCCGGCCGTCCTGCAGCCCGGACCGTATTGCTGAAGGGCTTCGATCAACGCGGGTTCGTCTTCTTCACCAACTACGAGAGCCGCAAGGGCCGGGAACTGAGCATCAACCCGCAGGCCAGCCTGCTGTTCCTGTGGCTCGAGCTGGAGCGCCAGGTACGCGTGGAGGGGAACATCGAACGCGTATCGGCCGAGGAGTCGGACGAGTACTACCGCAGCCGGCCCGTCGACAGCCGCCTGGGCGCCTGGGCTTCGCCGCAGAGCGAGGTCGTCGCCAGCCGCACGGCCATCGAGTCGCGGTTCGCCGAGGCGGCACGGGTCCATGGTGATGATCCGAACCGGCCGCCGCATTGGGGCGGCTATCGGCTCGTGCCGGACTTGCTCGAGTTCTGGCAGGGACGGCCGAGCCGTCTGCATGATCGAGTTCAATACCGACTGGGGGCGGGCGGCTGGCGAATCGAGCGGCTTGCGCCCTGACTCCGCCGCGGCAGTCAACCCCCGGCACCCCTGGCAAATCGGCCGGAACCCCGCTAGGATGACGCTTGGAGACCGAGGAGATCGGCACCCGACCGATCTCCCAAACCAGAAAAACATCCCGAGATGCTGCAGGAATTGGTCGTCAGCCCCTGGTACCGCGAGCTGGCCGACTATGTCGCGCGCACGGAAGTGCGCTGGGCAGTGCTGGTGCCCGGGGTGCTTTCGGTTGCGATCCTGGTCTATTACGCCTGGGCCAGGCGGATTTCGAGCCGCCTGCAACTGATCTGGATCCTGGCGCTGCCCGTCAGCTTCTACTTCGCTCGCTGGCAAATCACCTCGGAGAGCGAGCAGCTGTTCATCTACAGCGCCTTCTCGATGGCCTGCTTGCTGCTGGCGTTCCGGCGCATCTACATTTCGCCCGCACTGGCCTACGCTTTGACGTTCCTGTCGCTGTGGTTGGTGGACCTTACCCAAGCGTTGTGCCACGCGATCGAATGTGACATCCCGCTCGATCGGTTCTACACAGGTGTAGGCGGAGGCGGGTTGCGCGATGCGTTGTTCCTGATGCCGCTCGTCACCGCTGCGGCCGTTTCCTACGCGGTGGCGCGCTTGCGAAGTCGGGGAGAGCGGCTGGCCGAAGTCTAGGCCGCCTCCGCCCTCGCCGCACCCCTCCCGAGGTTATTTCCCGGTCCACTCCGCGTAGCGCGCCCGCATCTCCGGCGTCGGCGGATAAGTCCCGATCAGCGGCTGGCCGCGCTCGATCTGCTGCAGCGCGAAGCGCTCGAACCGTTCCATCTCCGTGGCCTCGGCAGCGATGGCGTCGGCCAGATGGCGCGGGATGATCACCACGCCGTCCGCATCCCCGACCACCAGATCCCCAGGATAGACGGGCACGCCGCCGCATCCGATGGGGACGTTGATGTCCGCTGCGTGGTGGCGCGTGAGGTTCAACGGGGCCGCGGCTCCCGCGCAGTACACCGGGAAGTCCATGGCCGAAATCTCGGCGATGTCGCGCAGGCCGCCGTCGGAGACCAGGCCGGCCGCGCCGCGCACCTTCAGCCGCGTGGTGAGGATGCCGCCGCCCGAAGCCGCGCGGGTGTCTCCGCGGCAGTCGATGACGAGCACGCATCCCGCCGGCACCGTGTCGAAGGCTTTGCGCTGCGGGTGTTCGCGATTCTCGAACACGCTCACCGTGTCCAGGTCCTCGCGGGAGGGAATATTGCGCAGCGTGAACGCCTCTCCCACGAGATTCCTCTCGGCCACGCTCACGCGCTCGACCCCGTGCACCCAGGTGTTGCGCAGGCCGCGCTTGAACAGCAACGTGGTGATGCTGGCGGTGCCGACCGCGGCGAGCCGGTTGCGAGTCTCATCGGAGATCCGATCCATGTGTTCCTCCGTCGAAGGTGAGTTGATCTCCGCCCATTATCCCCCGGTGCGCAGCGAGTGCAGAGGACCGGGCGTCGGACGTGTACCATGATCACGTGAGACACCGCCGCACTCGCCGGACATCGCGCGCGCTTGCCTGCGTGCTCGTCACATGCTTGCTGCATGGGGCGCCCGCGCCGGCGGATGGCCCGGACGAGAGCCGCGTCTATGCCAACCGGCTGGTGGACTCCGACAGCCCCTACCTGCTGGCGCATGCGCACAACCCCGTGGACTGGTACCCGTGGGGGCCCGAGGCGTTCGAGCGCGCGAAGCGCGAGAACCGGCCGATCTTCTTGTCGATCGGCTACAGCACCTGCTACTGGTGCCACGTCGCCGAGCGCACGCTGTTCTCCAACCCGCAGATCGCGCAGCGGATGAACGAATGGTTCGTCAACATCAAGGTGGACCGGGAGCAGCGCCCGGACATCGACGCGGCATATATGCTTGCCACGCAGCTCATCACGGGCGGGGCGGGCGGCTGGCCCAACAACCTGTTCCTCACTCCCGACCTGGAGCCGTTCTACGCCGGGGGCTACTTCGCACCGGCCGACGACGAATTCGGGCGGCCGGGCTTTGCCTCCGTGCTCGCCGCTATCCACGAGGAGTGGAGCGAGCATCCGGACCGCGCTCGCCAGCGAGCCCATGGAGTGGCGCAAGTGCTGGCCCGCTACCAGGCCAATGCCGCCTCCGGCGCCGCGCGCCAGGGCAGCGTGCAACAGTGGAGCGAGCAGACGCGGCGGACGCTGCTCTCGGGCTTCGATGCAGAGCACGGCGGCTTTTCCGGCACGCGCCAAACCACGCGCTTCCCGCAGTCACCGGCGCTCGCTTTCCTGCTCGAGGACTACGCGCACGCGCACGACGCGCAGGCGCTGCGCGCCTTGACCGTCACGCTGGACGCCATGGCCTACGGCGGAATCTACGATCAGCTCGGAGGAGGCTTCCACCGCTACAGCACCGAGCGCACGTGGTCGCTTCCGCACTTCGAGAAGATGCTGTATGACAACGCCCAGCTGCTGAGCGTCTACGCGCGGGCCTGGAAGCTCACCGGCGAGCCGCAGTACATGCGCATCGCGATACAGTCCCGCGGCTATCTGCGCCGGTGCCTCACGGCCCCGGAGGGCGGCTTCTACACCGCGCAGGACGCCGAGACGGACAACGAAGAAGGAGCGACGTACCGCTGGACTCGTGCGCAGATCGAAACCGCACTGGGCGCCGACGCCGCGCGATTCCTCGAGGTGTACAGCCTCACGCCGAACGCGGATGATGCGCAGTCGCTCGATCCGGCGTCGGCTCCGGGCACTCTACGCGTCGCGCCCGGCATCGATCGCGCCGCGGTGGAAGAGCGGATCGCGCTGCTCCGACCGCAGCTTTCCCGGTTGTTCGCCTTGCGCGAGGCACGGCCGCAGCCTGCCCGCGACGAGAAGCTTCTCGTCGGGTTGAACGGGTTAGCCATCGATGCGCTCGCCACGAGCGCGACGATCTTCGGCGACCGCGACGATCTCCGGGACGCGCAACGAGCGGCGCGCCGTATTTGGAAGCTCGCATGGGAACCGGGCGCAAAGCGCGTCCGCCGGCAGATCTTTCACGGAAAGGCCGGCGGCGAGGGCTATGTCGAAGACTACGCTCTGCTGGGGCAAGGTCTTCTGTCGCTGTACCGAGCTACCGGCGACAAAGTCTGGCTCGCCCGCGCCGGGGCGCTGGCCCAGGCCATGCTCTCGCGCTTCGACCCTCGTCGCGACGGAGTGCTCAGCGCGCCCGATGCGGACGATCGTCCTTTCCTCGCGATGGCCGATGTCGGCAACGACGCCTATCCCTCCGGCATCGATGCCGCGACCGCGTTCCTGAGCGCGCAATACCAGGCGACGCGAGACCAACGCTACGCCGAAGCGGCGCGGCGGATCGCACGCCACGCACCGGGCCCACCCGAGCAACACCCGCTCATGGTGGCTGCATTGGAGGCAATGAGCCCCCCGGAACGCAGTGGTCGGCCTGGGCTCTCGGTCGCGCGCGAGCACAAGGACGCGCACGTGCAGGCGCGAGCGCGCGCACGGATCGCGGGCGACGGCACGCGGATCGTCGTGACGCTGGACATCGAACCAGGCTTTCACGTCAACGCCAACCCGGCGACCTTCGACTTTCTGATCCCGACGCGCGTCGAGTTCGAAGGCGTGCGTCCTACCGAGTTGCGCTACCCGCCGGGCAAGCCGCTGCATTCTCGGTTCGCGCCCGACACCCTGAGCGTGTATGAGGGGACAGTGAGGATCGTTGCCAAGCTGGATCCGGCCGCAGTGGGCGGAAAGGCTGTGCTCCGGGCCACAGTGCAGTCGCAGGCCTGCACACAAACGGTCTGCCTGCCACCGGCGCAGATCCCGCTCATCATATCGCTGCCCCGCGCCCCGTGACGCCCAGCACGCGGACCGGCGTGCTACGGGCCGGAACTATAATGGCGAGCGCCGTGCTGATCCGCGCCGCTCGGTGCCCGGAGAACGGCTGAACGGCCCGATCGGGCGGACGCTCGACAACGTAGGTGTTAACGGGAGGAGGCAGACATGAAGACCGGGATCGAGAGCGCGCTCGCTGCGTGCATCGCCGCGCTGGGCTTGTCGCTATCGGCTGGATCGTCTCTGGCCGGCGGCGAGCTTTCGCCGGCCCGCGTGCCCGCGGACGAGATCCCCTGGCCGGGCAACTCGTCGCGTACCGAGGGCACAGCCATGCGCCAGGGCCTGCAGACGCTCGTGATCGCCGGAGATGCCAAAACGAGCGGCCTGTACACAATGATGTTCAATCTGCCGGCGAACACCAAGGTCCCGCCCCACTCGCATCCGGACGTGCGCTCCTGCTTCGTGCTTTCGGGCACATGGTACTTCGCTTATGGAGACACGCGCGATGACGCGCTGCTCAAGGCGCTGCCGGCGGGAAGCCACTACACCGAGCCGGCGGGGATGAATCACTTCGCCGAGACGCGTGACGAGCCCGTGATCGCAGAGTGCACTGCGGTGGGCCCGACCGGAACGACTTTCGTCGATCCGGCGGACGATCCGCGCCGGCGCCAGTAGCGGGCTGGGCGCCGGCCGGCCTCGGGCGTCACGGCGCGGGGAAGTCGATGCGCTGCAGGAAGACGATCTTGCCTTTGTCGTTGCGCACGACGTTGTATCCGTGCACGGCGTCGCCGTTGGGTTCGAAGTCGTAGACGCCTTCCACACCGCGCAATCCCTTGGTGCTGAGCAGCGCTTGGCGCATCGCCTCCGGATCCGTGCTCTTCGCTTTCTCGATCGCGTACTTGATCAGGTAGACGGCGGCGTAGGACCAAGCCGAGAACAGGTCGGGTGCGAACCCATGCCGCCCCTCGAACTTCTTGGCGAACGCCTTGCTCTCTTCGTTCGCGTCGATCACGAAATCGGCCACCGAATAGGTACCCCATAGGGCGTCGCCGGCGAGCTTGCGCGCCGTGTCGGTGACGATCGACGTCGACCCGATCCACGGGAGGGTGACACCGAGCTGGCGCAACTGCTTGGCGAAGATCCCCACATCGGGGGAGTTCGTCATGTACGTGGCGAGCACGTCCGCACCCGACTTCTTGATCGCGAGCACGATCGCGGTGAAGTCCTGCGCGTTGTTGGTGTATCCCTCCACGAGTACGGGCTCGAGGCCATAGGGCTTGAGCGCATCGACCAGCGCGTTCTTGCCGCCCGCGCCGAAGGTGTCGGTGGAATGCACGATGGCGACTTTCTTGCCGCCGAGGTGCTTGGCGATATAGGTCGCCATCACCTTGGAGGAGTACAGGTCGTTGGGCCGGATCCGGAAGATCCACGGGTTGTTCACCCGCGTGAGGCTGGGATCGCTGCCGCCGATGAAGGCCGGGATCCTGGCCTTCGCGATCGTAGGCGAGGCCGCCTGCACCTGCGTGCTGCGCAACGGACCGACTACGGCCACCAGCCCGCCCTGGTCGATCAGCTTGGAGTACGCGAGCACCGTGCCGGGGTTGGTGCTCTGATTGTCCTCCACGCGCAGCTCCACCGGCCGGCCGAGGATGCCGCCAGCGGCATTGACCTCGTCCACAGCGAGCTTCGCGCCGTGTATCGTCAGCACGCCGGCCTCCGCTTGCGGCCCGGTCACCTCGTCCACCAGTCCGATACGGATCGGCTCCGCGCCATAAGCGATTGCGGACACGGCGAGCAGGGCTGCCGAGAGTAGCCCCCGGATGATGCGCGACATCGTTGTCTCCTCCTGGTTTTGCTGCGGTCCGCGACCGGCGGTGCCCGGGCGGCCGCCTCTATTCTGCCTCAACGCACCGGGCGGGGCTGCGAGCTCAACTCGTTTCACCGGCAACTCGACGCACGCGCGGGCAAGGATGCGGCGTCGCTTCCGCAGATCGAGCAGCGCTGGGTTCAGAACATCGTCATAGATGGAGCGCCCGAGTCCGTGGCGGCCCCGCAGCGTGGCGCGCTGATCTGCTGCGAGACCCGGGCGCTCGATGCGCCGGTACGCGCACCGCAGGAGTCAAACTTGCTTTCACGCCGGGAGCCGACTTCGATCACAATCCCTTGACAGATGTTTAACAGATCAAACCGTCGCTGGCTGCGGCCCGCCGCTGCGCTTCTCTTCGTTCTTGTCTGCGCGGCCCCGGCGGCTGCGGACCACCGGGCCGGATCCCGTCCCGACGGCTGGAAGATCTATCGAAACGAGCGCTACGCGTTCTGCGTGTCGTATCCCGCCGACAGCCGGGTGCAGACGCGCCGCGACAGCCACTTTCAGTATTCGCGCATCCAGAATTACGATCCCGGCACGCAGCCGGTGGGTGAACTCGCGCCGGGAGAGTACTACGTAGAGGTGTTCATCTTCGACCACCGCCTGGGCCATCGGATGGAGGGCCGCTGCGCGCAGCTGCTGCACGAGGCGCATGCGGTGAAGGTGGGCAAGGTCGCGGGATGGCGCGGCACCACCGAACATGCCGAGGATGGAAGCGGCACGCCACAGGCGGTCTGCGTCGAGAGCACGAAGGTCGACGTCCTGGTCAAGGCTACCGAAGCGGATCCGCTCGGTCCGCTCGCCAACCGCATCCTCGACACGGTCCGCTTCGGCATCTGACTCCCGACCGAGCACGACAGCTGCGAGCGTCATTGCCATCGTCATAGCCCGGCGATGTCCGCGCTGTCCCATTCGTGAACTTGCGCCCGTCGCGGTCTCGATAAGAGGCCCGGCGCTCGGCTGCCGGCCCCGTGGCGGCAGGTTGCAAGCGCACACCGGCATTCCCCCCGCGCACCGATGTTCCTGATCAAGCTCGGCCTTGCTCTTGGCGTCATCGTCGCCTGCGTCGTGCTGCTGTTCCGGTTCAACCGGCAGCTCAAGGGCGAGAGCGGGCTTGGGCTCAAGAAGGAGCGGGCGAGACCGTCACGGGGCGACTCCAACGAACTGGAGCAGTTCATCGCCGCGTACCGGCGCGACAAGGCTTCGGGTTTGACCTCGCGAGCAGCCTCGCCCACGCCTCCGGCAGCCCCCGCATCGCCGGAAGCCGCGACCCCACCGGCTGTTCGGCCTCCTTCCATTCGCACGGCGCGTCATGCCTTCCTCTCCGGCCACGCGAAGCTCGCGTTCCTCGTGCTCAAGGCAGGCCTTCCCGACCATGTCGTGTTCGCCAACACGCGCGTGGGCGACTTGGTCGACCACATCGGGGACAGTGCGCTTTCGGGGCGGAAGGTCGATCTGCTGGTCTGCGACAAGGATCTCGCGATCGTCGCTGCAATCGACGTGGACCGTGCGGATGCGGGGGAGCATGCGGAGCAGCAAAAGGCGCAGCTGCTGCGAGGCGCCGGGGTCCGTTATCTGCGCTTCGCGCCGGACGCATTCCCGAAGCCCGCTGAAGTGCGCCAGCTGATCTACAGCGAGTAGGTTGGGCGTATTGGGGTGGAGTCCGGGATCAGAACGTGAACCCGATGATCGCCTTCACGGTCCACGCATCGGTCGCTGCGTTCAAGCCGTGCCCGATTCCGAAGTTCAACCCCCAGCGCTCCCGCTCCAGATCGACGGTCAAGTAAAGCGTCTGGAGGCGGTCGGAGGGCGGAAGCCAACCGTTGACCTTCCCAAGCTCGGCGTAATATTCGGGCCCGATGGCCACGCCCGGCGCAACGGTGTACGCGACCTTCCACTGCGGACTGAAGTCGGGGCCCGCCGCCGGCTGCGGGGCACCGACGGCCCAATCGAGCACCGGATTGAACGCCACCAGCCAGCCGCCCGTCCGGCCGCCGATGATCGGCCGCAGTTCCAGCTGCAGGTCGCCCTGCTCGAATCGATTCGCCACCTTGGACAGCTCGATGTTCAGCCCGAGGAACCAGCCGTCGCCGCCGTTTTCCTGGCGCACCGGCAGCCACTTCAAGCGAACCTTGGCTCCCGGGAAGTAAGCCGTACCGCTGGCGTCGCGCACGAACGGCAGATACAGGCCCGCTTCGAGGTCGTGCGTCAACCCATAGGAGAACTCGGGCGTGACCCGCAATCCGTGCCACGGCGTCACCTCGCCGGGATAGTCGGGCACGCTGCGCCCGCTGGGGGTGGTGTTGATGTGCAGCTCGAGCCCGAACTCGCCGGGCTTGTCGATGTCGTCGGTGTAGACCTGAATCTCGTCGGGAAGCACCGCGCCCGCCTCCGGTGCTGCAAGCATCACGAGCCACAGCGCGAGCACGAAACGGCAACCGGTGTGCGCGCCGCGTGTGCCTTGCACGTTTCTGTGATCCGATGCCGCTGCGCGGTTTGCGCTGCGTGTCAGCGCTGGGCTGGGTCGATCTTGAAACTGTAGCCGTGCTTCTCGAACCCAATGGCCTCGTAGAACCGGTGCGCCGCTTCGCGCTTGAGATTGCTCGACAGCGTGAGCTTGTAGCACCCGGCTTGCTCGCAGAGCCGGCGCGCGTGCTCCATCATCTGGCGGCCGACGCCCTGTCCTTGGAATTGCGGCAGCACGCCGACCTGGTCGACGACGCCGGCCGGTGCGCCCAGATGCGAGATATTCTGCATGATCAGCAGCGCGAAGGTGCCCAGCACCTGGCCGTCGCGCTCGGCGACGTAGACGCGATACCCCGGGTGCTCGTTGATCCGTCGGAACTGCGCCCGCGCCCGTTCCAGATCCAGGACGCGCCCGTCGTCCAGCTCGGGCTGCGCGTAGACCCCCAGGATACCCGGCAGATCGGCCTCGGTCGCCTCGCGCAGCGCGAGCTCCAGCACGGGTTATTCCTGTACTAACGTCTGCAGGAAGTCGCCGACTTCCTCATTCAGGAACTGTGCGTCTTCCGCCTTCACACCGCTCGCCGATTGGTGCCCTTGGACGGACGGGATCTCCACCAGCCTCGCACCGGGAATCGCGTCCGCGGCTTCCTGCGCGCATCGCGCCGGGTTGAACAAATCCACGGCCGGCGCGAGGATCAAGGTGTGGGCTGCGATCGACTCGAGCGCCGCCGTCGTGTTCCCGCTGAATCCATGCGTGCCGCCCACGTCATGGGCCTGATAGGCCCAACTCTGGTACAACCAATCGGTCGCGTCGAATCCAGCCGCGCGGTTGTCGGCGACCAGCTTGTCCATCCACTCGAGCGCGCCCAACGGCTGCTCGAACATCTCCTCCAGGGCCTGCGGCGTGCGGCCCGCTAGAGCGCTCATCACTGCGCTCCACGCACGCCATCCCCGCTCCGGATAAGCCGTGAACTCTTCGCCATTCCACGCCGGGTCGGCAGTGAGCGCGCGGCGTGCGGTCTCCACGACCGCGACCGCCCATGCCGCCGCGCGCGCCATCGGCGTCATGGCGACGATAGAGCGTATGAACTGAGGGTGGCTCACCGCCCATTGCAACGCCTGCATCCCGCCCATCGATGCGCCGATCACGCACAGCAGGCCGCTGATGTGCAGATGCTCGGTGAGCAGGCGGTGCTGGCTGTGCACCATGTCGCGCAGCACGAAGCGAGGAAAGCGCATCCCCGGCTGCGAGGGGCTGTTGCTCGGCGAGGTCGTGAGCCCGTTGCCGATCGGGTCCACGCAGACGATGAAGTAGCGGTGCGGATCGAGCGCCCTATCGGGCCCGATCAGGAAATCCAGCCGGTGATGGTTGCCGCCGAGCGAGGCGGCCACCAGGACAGCGTTGCTGCCGGTCTGGTCCAGCTTGCCATGCGTGACGTAGGACAACTGGAAGTCGCGGATCGACTCGCCGCTCTCGAGCGCGAGCTCTCCGCCCGCCCAGCGCTGGTGCGACGCCTCGATCATCCCGGGGCGCATGGGCGGATGTCTGAACGCATGGGCCGCCATATCGAGTCAGGCCGAAATCTCGACGCCAGGGCGCACTGTACTCCATGACGCGGGCTGACGGAGCCAGAGCAGATCCAGCAGGCGCGGGTGAACGCCCAGCCCCAACAGACCTTGCGCGAAAGCCCCGGCCGCGATCTCCTCGAGACTTGCGATGCCGCGGCTCCAGACCCAGCGCCCGAACCTCAGCAGGGGCACGCGATGCCTGCCGCTGAGCGGGGGCTGCGGCCCGATCCGCGCCACGTGATGATACAGCTCGTGTGCGAGAAATACCTGCTCGCAACTTCGAGCGTTCAGCAGCGCGCGCAACGCGAGCACATCGAGGAGGCGCGTCAGCCGGGCGATCGCGGGCCGGTACAGCGTGATCCGTGGCGGCCGCGTTGCGTACTCGGCGAACACAACCACGGTGCCGAAGCCTGCGTCCTCGTGGCTCTCGCTTACTGCTACGTGCAGCCGCTCCGCGATTGCCAATGGGTCACGGCCGAAGTCGCGCTTGATGCAGTCTGCCTGCGCCCGCCCTTCGGCAAGCGCGGCCTCCACCAACGCGTGCCTTGCCTGTTCCGGGATACGCGGGAAGGCGGGATCCCGTTCCAGCAGCGAGTAGCCAAGCGCCACCGATGTCCAGCACCGCAGGGGCACTGGATGCGGCTCGAAGCACGCTGCCGCAGCCGGCGTCATATCCCGCGCGCTCCCTGCACGCTGATCAAGGCCACGGGCGTCTCCGGCGCCAACCCCTCCAGCTCGCTGCGCCCGATCGCCAGCGCCTGACTGAGCGCGGTCACGCCGGACAGATCCAGCACCCGGCGGCCCGCGATCACGAACACATCGGGCGTGATCACGCTGTCTCCGTTGTAGATCGTCACCTGCTCCCACACGCGCCTCAACTGATCCAGTCCCGTCGCCGCACTAGCGCCGACCACCACTGCGTCGCTGCGCTGCACGCGGATCACGCCCTCGCGATCGATGGCTCGCACCGGGCGGCGGCGGCGCTTGAAGATCCGCAGCCTGCGCTCCTCCAGCTCGCCTTGGAAGACGCGCATCTGATCGGTCGCGGCCACGAGCCTGACCCGCTCGCGCGGCAGGCCCATCGAGCCGGCCGCGATGTCGCGGGCCTCCTGCTCCGAGACGTCCTTCAGCAGGTCCTGCGCGCGCATCTCGGACGCACCCGTCGCCGTAGCGCGCACGCGTTGCGTCTGCGGGTCCACTTCGATCATCACCTCGACGTTCTCGGGCGCAGCGCCGAGCTTCACCGCGGCATCGTAGGCCTCCCGCTTGATCCGCTGCAGGTCGTCCTCGGTCGCGTTCGGGATCACCCGCTCCACCGTCTCCCTGACCAGGGCCAGCGCCACCCCGATCGAGGAGATGACCTCGGCGTCCTGTGAGATCTGGAAGGCGAGCTTCATCTGCTCCGCCACGAACGGGATCAGCGCCGAAGCTCCGCCACCCTCGCCCACCAGCACGGCCTGGTCACGGTCGAGCGCATATTCGGCGATCAGATTCTCCACCACCGGGATCACCTTGCGTGCGGCCTGCTCGAGAACGCGGCGCGCCGCCTCCTCCACCGAGACACCGAGCCGTGCAGCCAAGGCCGCCATGGCGAGGCGCGCAGACGCGGCGTTGCCGTGCGCGTGCCAACCGGCTTTGGCATAGCCCAGCACGTTGGCGGCGCACGTGTTGGTGATCGCGTAGCGGTTGCCGCTTCTCGTGCGGATCGCGACGTAATCCTCCGGATCTCCCGGTCTGGGACGGAACAGCTCCAGGTGCGGCTCCTCGATGTCGGCGGGATCGGCGAACGCCGCGTAGGGCAGACCGGCGATGTGCGCGCTGCGCGGGCCCACGTCCGTGATCTGGCTCCCATGCACGCGCACCATGCTGCCGCCCGCGATGCCGATCACGCGCACGTCCAGCGAGTTGACGTAGGTGTCGTGACCGCCGACGCGCGCGTACTTCACGGTCGGCCGGCCGTTGCGGATGACGCCGATGTTGGTGCTGGTGCCGCCCACTTCGAAGTAGATGCCGTCGGAGATCTTCAGGTACATGAGCGCGCCGGCGACGCTGGCGGCCGGCCCGGAAAGCATCGTCACCGCCGGGCGGCGACGCATCTCCTGGATATTCATGACGCCGCCATCGCCGCGCATGATCATCAGCGGCGCCTCGATCCCCGCCTCGCGCACCGCGGTTTCGGTCATGTCGGCCGTGGCGATCATCTTCGGCAGGATGCTGGCATTGATCACCGCTGTACGGGTGCGGGTGGTCAGCCCATACAGCTTGCTGATCTCGTGCCCCCCGGTAGCGGGCAACCCGACCGCCGAGGAGATGCGCATCACCAGCTCCTCGCCGCTTTGGTCGTCCACGCCGAAGGCGCTGCTCGCCACGACCACCTCGATGCCTTCGGAGCGCAGCTCTTCCAGCAGCTGCCGCACCGCGGTCTCCTCCAACGCGTCGGTGGTCAGAAAGCGATGTGCGGGGCGCAGGCTGCGGCCCGGCGCCAGCGCGATCTCCTTGATGCTGCTCTGCCCCCTCGCCAGGAGCGCTTCCACGCGGCTCGCCATCCCGAGGATGCCCACCGCAGCCACGTCGCCTTCCAACAGTGCGTTGGTCGCCTGCGTGGTGCTGTGCGCGAGGAACACGACGTCGCGCGGGTGCACGCCGGAGCGCTCGAGAACGTTGCGGAACACCTCGATCACGCCGCGCGCGACCCCGCGCGGATCGCTGTGAGTCGTGAGCACCGAGTAACGGCCCACGACCTCGAAAGTGGCGTTGTCGATCAGCACCGCCTTGGTGAAGGTGCCGCCGACGTCGATGCCGATGCGGTAGGTCCTGAGCTCGCTCACCCTTTGACCTCGCGGCGCCTCAGCCCCGCCCGAGCATCGCGTAACAGATCGCGGAGTTGATGGCCACCATCAGGCAACCGAAAGGCAGAGCCGTCTTCAGGAACTGGCCGTGCGGCACCTTGGTGTACCCGATGGTCCACAGCGTCCAGGAGTTGGTGGGGTCTACGCTGCCTTGCATCACCGTCGGCCCGAGCCACAGCGCGTACAGATAGGGCACCGGGATCTCGTGGTTCGAGAGCAGGATCGCGAGCAAAGCGGCCCCGGTGCCCACCACGACCAGCGGCCCGCGGTAGATGCTGAGCACGCCTCCGATCAATCCGAAGAACAGCGCGGCCTGCCCGTTGTCGTGCGGCAGGATCGGCGCGAAGATCGGGCGCAGCGCGCCCGAGATCTGGGGCATCTGGCCGGCGACGATGATCATTCCGCAGATGGTCCACAGCGCCGCGATGGTGGCGATATCGGGGAAGGCGTCGTAGAACGCCTTGTTGAACAGGTTCAGGTGACCTTGAAAGGTGCGATCCTTCCAGGTCAGCGCCAGCGCGAGCACGATGGAGAGCAGGAAGGTCGGGATGATCTGCCATTTGAACAGCATGATCATCAGCACCGGAAACAGGGGCACGAGGTAGGTGTAATAGGGCGTGCGCTTGCGCGCCGGCTGAGCCTCCGCGGCATCGACGCTCGCCAGCTTGCGCGTGCCGAGGCGGCGCAGGTTGAGGTAGATCATCACCCAAGCGCACACCAGGTAGACCGCCATGCCGATCATCCAAAAGGTGAGATAGGGCGGCTCGTACTTGATCCCCGGAAACAGCTTCTCGAAGGTCCCGAACTGCACGAGGTTGACGTAGGCGCCCGCACCGATTCCCATGCTGAACGTGGGTGCCGCGACGCGGGCCGGGATCCCCTGACTCATCATGATCGGCAATGCGATCACGCCGATGGCAATCGCCGCGCCGACTCCGTACATGGACGTGAACAAGAGCGCGGTCACGAGATTGATCACGATGGCGGTCACCAGAGGCCGGTCCCCCGCCAACTCGACCGCGGAACGGATCACGCTCTCCGCGATCCCGGTCTGGATCAGGATCTGCGCGAACCATGCGCCGAAGACGATGATGATCACGGCGCTGGCGTACTGCACGCCCCCGCCCTGGAGCACCTTCGACTGGAGGTCCTGCACGCCGATGCCGGAGACGAGGGTCCAAACGATCGCCAGCAGCAGCAGCATGACGATGGGGCTCTGGCCGCGGACGATCAAAGCCACGACGACCAGGAAGACGACCAGCAACGCGATGCCGGTTGCATATTCCATGCTGCTTCTCCTCCCCATCGGTCCGGCGCGTGGGCGCGCCTGATCTGCTTATGGGCATGCCGCCCGCTCGGGCCGGGCTTCGCACGGGTACCCGCGACCGCAGCGTCTGCGACCCGGACGACGCGCCACCTGGCCGAGGGTTCCGACCCCGCTGCAACCCCGGAGCCCGAACGTGCAGCTGCAGCGCAGCTGCACGCTGCCGCGGGCGCGGCGACGGATAGAGCGCGCTACTTCGGGTTGCGCTTGTCGGTACCGCGATACAGGACCTGGGCCGCTTCTTCCGTGATGCGCCGATGGGCTTCCACCGCTGCGGGATCCAGGTCGGCTTTCGGAACCGGCTCCGGGTCGAAGTGGTGATAGTGGTCCGCGCCACGCACGAGCGTCGCACAATCGCGCGGCCCCACCGTTTGGCGCACGTAGGTGGGAATATACCGGATCGCGTAGCCGATGCGGCGGTAGTCCGCGTTGTTCGGATCCGAGCCGTGCACCAGCCGTACGTGATGCAGCGAGAACTCACCGGGCTGCAGCTCGACGTCCACCGCATCCGACTCGTTGACCTCGACCGCCACCTCCTGGCCGCGGGTGAGCAGGTTGTTCTCAGCGAAGGTGTCCCGATGCGGAAGCTGGTCCTTGAGATGGCTGCCGGGGATGACGCGCATGCAGCCGTTCTCCACCACGCTGGGCGTGAGCGCGAGCCACGCGGTGACCACGTCCGGATGGCTCAAACCCCAATAGGTCGAGTCCTGATGCCAGGAGACGTAGCTCGGATCGCGTGCCTCCTTGGTGAAAAAGCTGCTGCTCCACACCAGGAGATTGGGTCCCAGGATGTCTTCCACCGCGTCCAGGATGTGCGGGTGCCGGATCAGCTCGTTGGCCCAGGTGAAGATGAGGTGCGGCTTGTTGCGCAGCGCCCCACGCAGCGGCCCGCCGAGCGTGGCTTCACATTGCTCCAACCGCCCGCGATAGCGCAGCGCCTCATCGGTAGACAGCGCACGTTGCGGAAAATGGAAGCCGTCGCGGACGAATGCATCCACCTGCTCCCGCGTGAGCAGCTTGGTCCGGCGCTCTCCGGCCGCGGAGGTCGCGATGGATTCTGTCATAGGCGTCGATTCCTGGTGCACGAGTGACGAGGTTCAACCCGCGCAGAGCGCGGCGGGATCCCGCTGCGCTCTGCGCTGGTCTTCGCGTTGCGCTCAGGGCAGCTGGTAGCCCTTCTTGGCGACGCGGATACGGTAAAGGCTCTTGCCCGAGGTGACATAGAGCATGTTCGCATCGGCACCGCGGCCAAAGCCGACGTTCGTCGGCAACTCGTCCTTAACCGGGATGAACGCCAGCTCCTGTCCCTGCGGGGTCAGCACGACGATGCCCGGCCGCGTTTCGCAGCGCGAGGCCATGTAGATATTGCCCTCTTCGTCCGCCACCATCCCGTCGGGCCCGCTGCAGGGCGGGTCCTTCTTCTGGTAGTCGATCAGCACGCGGCGGTTGCTCGCGGTTCCGTCCGGTGCCAGGTCATAGGCCTGCAGGTTGTGCGTGCCCTGCACCGTCTTCTCGCCCTTCTGCAGGTTCTCGAACGCCCACCACCCGTTGTCGTTGCTGATCACGTACAGGGTCTTCTGGTCCGGGGACACCAGCACTCCGTTGCACTTGCCGCAGTCGGTGACCACGCGGTGCACCGAGCCGTCGGGGTCGAGGCGGTAGACGGCGACGCCGTCCTGCTCGATCGGTTCGTGACCCAGATAGCGCGGATCGCTGAAGTAAATGCGGCCCTGTTCGTCGATGGAGATGTCGTTGAGCGCGTTATAGGGCCGACCGTTGTACAAGCCAGTCAGAATGTAGCTCTTGCCGGTTTTCATGTCGGTCTTGACCAGCATGCGGCCGCCGAAATCGGCACCCAGCGCTGCGATCATGTTGCCGTCACGATCGAACTTGATCCCGTTGGACATGCCCGAGGGGCTCCGGAAAATCGTGGTCTGACCCGTGCCCGGGTTGTACCTCCAAATGTTCCCGGCCTGGGCGAACTTTCCGGATGGGTCTTTGCAGAATTTCGTAAAGGTGATGTCGCTGAAATAGACCATGCCGTCGTGGCCGGCCGAAACGCCCTCGGAAAGGATGCATGCTCCATTGAACACGCGGTCCAGCTTGGCGCCCGCCGGAATGATGCTGGGATCGCCGGTCGGCGGTGGGAACCCCGGATCGACGGCGTAGGCCGAGGCGACGCATCCGAATGCCAGGCCGCACGCGGCAAGCGTGCGTTTGAAGCTCGGTGTGGTTCTCATCTTCTCCTCCTGATGTGTGCTATTCGTGGCAGACAGCTACTCCCGGTCGAGCAACGTCCCGGTGCGTGTGCACCGGGTGCTACCGCTGATCCCGCCCGGTGGGCAACGGGACCGTCCTTCCGCTATTGGATGCATTGTGTGTGGCGGCCCATCGCTGCACGCCGCCCCGGCGCACGTGGGATTCGACCCCGAGCCGGCTGCATCCTGCCGGTCTACGCGCCTCATTTATAAGTAAAATTGCATTTCAACTATAAAAAGGGGCCATGGGCTTGTCAACCCGAGGTCGCGCAGGTGCGCGGCGCGTGCGGTATTCCGCTCCGGCGTTGGAGAAGGGTCTCGACGTGCTGGAGGCGCTCGCTGCAGAGCCGCATAGCCTCACGTTGCAGGAGATCGCGAGGCAGCTCAAGCGTTCGCCGAACGAGCTGTACCGCATGCTCGATGTGTTGGTGCGGCGCGGCTACCTCGGCCGCCGTCCGGATTCCCGCTATGCGCTCACGCTGCGGCTGTTCGAGTTGGCGCAACGCCACCCGCCCGTGGAACGCCTGCTGGATGCGGCCATGCCCAACATGCAAGCGCTCGCGCGCAAGACAGGACAGTCCAACCACCTGTGCGTGCATCACGACGCCAGGCTGGTGGTGCTGGCACGCGCCGAGCCGCCGGAGCCGATGAGCGCCATGGTGCGCCAAGGCGCACATTTCGCCTTCCACGACGACCGCGTGTCTGCGCGCGTGATCACGGCGTTCCAGAGCGGGGAGCGCCACGCTCTGCTGCTCGAGGAACTGGCGGGAAACGGGCGGGTTTCGACGACGCGGCGGCGCGCGCTCGCACGGCGGCTGGAGCGGATTCGTGAGCGAGGCCACGACGAGGGGCCGAGCGACACGCTGAGCGGAGTGATCGACATCTGCTTTCCGATCTTCAACCACGACGGCGCCGTCGCAGCGCTTACGCTGGTCTATCTCAAGCAGCGCGACGCGAGGGTTTCCGTGCCCGGCGCGCGTGCTGCGCTCAAGCAGGCGGCAACGGCAATTTCGCGCGCGCTGGGTTGGCTCGGCTGATCCCGCTCGCGCGCGGACTCCCAGCGCAGCGAGCGGCTACTTGGCGGCGACGACTTCGGCCTGCTGGAACCAGCGCCGCTGAGTCGCAGTCTGGTTCTCGTAGATGGAACCCTGATTCAGCGCCGGTGGGTACGGCATGCGCATCGGCACCTTCTCGACGCGGGGCTCGATGGTGGACACGCCGCACAGCATCCGCTTGTCATATTCCTCCAGGGTCGTGAAATTCACCAGCGGCCATGCATCCGCCGCCGCGCACTCGTAGAGCAGAAGCTGACGCGGCTTATCGGATGTGTTCTGCGCCGATCCATGCACCAGCCGCACGTGGTGGAAGGACGCCGCACCCGCCTTCCCGGTGATCGCTACCGCCTTGTCGTAGGGCAGCTTGCTCACGCTCGGGTCCATGGCGCCGCAGAACCGGCCGCCTGCGTGGTGATCGTACACCGGTCCCTTGTGCGTTCCTGGCAGCACCAGCAGCGGCCCGTTCTCCATCTCCACATCGTCCAGCATCACGCCGATGGCGAGCAGGTCGTCGTTTGTGTGCGGATAGAACGCCCAGTCCTGATGCCACTCGACGGCGGAGCCGTACTTGGGGTCCTTCATGTTCAGCTTGGAGCCGTGCAGCCGGATATTAGAGCCGAGCAGCTTCGTGAGCACATCCAGCAGTTTCGGGCTCTTGGCGAAGTCCCAGAAGACCGGATGCACCGCATGCGGCTTCTTGATGCGCCGCACACGCGGGTGCTCCGGCGTGTGTGAGGGCTCGAGATCGTAGACGTCGGTGTGCTGCGCAACCCCCTTAGCGTTTGCGATGAGGCCGGCGATGACCTCTTTCATCCGCGTCCGCGTGCTGCGGTCCAGCACGTCTTCGACCAACAGATAGCCGTTCTGGCGATAGAAGGCGATGTCGCGATCCGATATCACTTGGTTTCCCCCGATCCGATGTCCGCTCATGCGGTCTCACACCCTGCGAGCAAGGAACCTGCCTCGCGTGAGCGGCACCCGGGCGGCCCACTGCGCGACCGGGCGTAAGCGCTTGCAAGCGGCTAACCATATAGCGCACCAGCCAAGGGTGTCAACGGCAACGGCCGGGGCTTGCCGATCGGAGCCCTGCGCAGACGGGATGTCGCCCGGGAAACCACCGGTTAGACCAGCCGGTCGCGCGCTTGCCTACGCCTTGCGTTTGTGGTGTGATGCTTCCCCCGCTTGGTAGGAGCGAAGGGAGGCCACATAGGCCCCCCGCGCCCACCGCGCGGCGATAAAAAAGCTGGTTCTCAAACATCTTAGGGAAGGAGATTGTCATGAGACTGAACGCGATCGCGGTCGCGATTACGGCCGTGTGTCTGGGTGCCGGATCGGCAGCCGCCCAGACCCTCAAGGGCCCGGTGAACGACGCGCCGCTCACTGAACATTGGGCACCGACCAAGTGGGGTGCGGACGACAAAGCGGGCAGCGCCAACCACACCAAGAACTCGGCAAACATCAAGCGGGCGTTGGCCACCGTCAAACAGTTCAAGTCCATCACCGTCGGCAAGTTCTATCACTGGGAAATGCCGGTGTTCGGCCCGCGCACCTGGCGTATGTCGATCCCCGGAACACCCACGGGCGGCCCATTTGGCAAGAATGCACTGGTCTATCACGACGAGACGGTGTTCACCGAAATCGGTCAAGTCGGCACGCAATTCGACGGCCCCGGCCACATCGGCGTGAACACGTCGAAGGGTCCGTTCATGTACAACGGCCGGATCAGCTGGGATATCTACGAGCGCGGCGCCGGTGGCCGAGTCATGGGCATGGGTCCGCAGGGCGTGGAGTTCTCGGCCGAGCTCGGCTTCGTCTGCCGGCTGGTCGTGCTGGATGCGGTGGCCTACAAGAAATCGAAGGGCCTGATCCCGGCGTCCGCCGAGATGCTGCCAATCCCCCACAAGCCCGGCGACCCGGGAATCGTGACTGCGGACGACATCAAAGGCATCATCAAGATGGAGGGCCTCCAGGACGTACAGCCGGGCGACTGCGTGGCGCTGCATACCGGGCAGGGGAACACGTGGAGCAACGACCGCTACCAGTCGATGAGCCACGAGCAGCGCAAAGCCGCGCGCGACATCTTCGCGCAAGGCGAGCCTGGCTTTGGTCTGAGCGCGTGCGAGTGGTTCCATCAGCACGACGTCGCCTTGACCATGGGCGACACCTCCGCCAACGACGCGCAGCCGGGTAACGAGGTCGAGGGCTGGGCGGTGCCGTGCCACACACAGGCCCAAGTAAGGTACGGGATCTGGAACCTGGAGAACGTGGACACCAAGTCGCTGGTGGACAATCACATCCTCGAAGGCGCGTTCATATGGGCGCCGCTCAGGATCATCGGCGCCACCGGCTCGCCCGGGAACCCGATCGTGCTCTACTGATAACAACGAGCGTACCCATCAGCTATAGCGCAAGCGTTGGGGCGGTGGCGAGAGTCACCGCCCTTTTTCGCGCCTGCGCCCGTCGAGCAGCGGTGAACCGAGAGCGACCGTGCTACTGCGCCGCTGCTCGATGCGGGAGCCGTCACTCGAAGATCGCTTCGACTTCCCCGAGCTGCTCAATCCGCATCAGCACCCGATCGCCCTGCTCGACCCACTTGGTCTCGACGACGCTGCCGGTGAAGACGAACTCTCCGGCGCACAGGCTGTGCCCGCGCCGCGCGAGAGAGTTGGCAAGCCACGCGAGCGCTTCGAACGGATGGCCCATGACGTCGGCCCCGCGGCCGCGCCCGAGTTCGGCTCCGTTGATGAGCGTGACGCCGGTCAGTGCCGGGATGTCGAGCGCGTGCCAGGCGCTGACCGGCTCGCCGAGCACACAGCCGGCGTCGAAGAAGTCGTCGGCGATCAGGGTCGGCGTATCCAGCGACTTGTAGTCGACGTAGCGGTCGTCGACGATCTCCATCCCCGCCATCAGCGCACCAACCGCCGCGGACACGTCGTCGCGCGTGAACGGCGCGCGTTCCTTGGGCAGATCCTCATGCAGTCGGACTACGATCTCGCACTCGACGCCGGGGCGCAAGAAGCCGTCGTGACGGATGCGCGCCGGGCTGCGATGCACAGTGGCTGCGAACACGCCGCCCGCGCAGGGATTGGGAATCGACAGGAAAGCTTGCATGACTGCAGTAGTGCAGCCGATCTTGTGCCCGACGACCTTTCCCATGCCGGCAGCCTCCAGGAGCCGGTGCAGATCGTCTTGCACCTCATAGGCCGTGACTTCGTCCGGCGGGCGCAGCCCGGCGGCAAGCGCCGGCAGGCGCCGCCGCTGTAGACGGTGTTCGCTGATCACCCGCGCCGCGCGGTTCGACAGATCGGTCACGATTTTCTCCGAGCGGTCACGGCACCGCGAAGAAACGGGAGAGCTGCATATCGGTTGAGGCCCGAAAGCGGCTCCAGCAAGCTGCCACCCATTCTAATCGAGCGCGTGTCGCCGCTCGCCCCCAGCGCCGTGCTGCTCGGTCCGACTCTCCAGCAGCGGCGGGCGTTCCAGCTTGACACTCGATCTCGCTTCTCAACATAATCGACGGGCATTTCCGAGCGCCCAGTATCGCACGCGCCCGCTGCAATACCGACAACAAACAACTCAACGAGGAGGAAGCATCATGAGCGGACAGGTTCCCTTCACCCACCACCATCGCCTGGCGCGAGGCTCCATCCTTGCGCTGTTTGCGGTGCTGGCGCTGGCCTGGTCCGGGATCGCGAGCGCGGCAAGCGCGGCGCAGACCGCGGTGGACGCCGCTAAGAAGATCTGCGCCGGTAAGACCATCACCGTCGTTTGGGAAGCAGGGCTGCAATCCGAAGGCCCGAAGAATTTTTCCGGCCCGAAGTGGGAGCAGCTCACCGGTTGCAAGGTGAAGATTATCGAAGTGCCCACCGCGGAGATGTTCACCAAGATCATGCAGGAGTTCCGTGCCGGCACCGGCGCTTACGATGCGCTCAACGTGATCCCGGCTTGGATGCCCGACCTCGCTCAGGCGGGTGCGCTCGAGTTGCTTGATCCCTTCGTGGACAAGTACGGGTTCCGCTCCGAGCTGCAGAAAATCGCGCCGACCTACCGCGATAACCAGATGACGGTGAGCGGCAAGGTCTACGGATTTCCCGACGACGGCGATGTGTTCGTGCTCTATTACCGCAAGGATATTTTCGCCCGCGCCGACCTGAAGAAGGCCTTCAAAGCCAAGTACGGCTACGACCTCGCTGCGCCCAAGACCTGGAAACAGTTCGACGAGATCGGGAGCTTCCTCACCGAACACCTGAAGGCCGAGGGCATCTACGGGGCGTCGTTCTTCGAGCAACCGCCGTACACCATGTTCATGTTCGAGGAGCGCTTTCGCAACGAGGGCGGGAAGTTCTTCGATGCCAACACGATGAAGGCGACGGTCAACAGCCCGGTTGGCGTGCGGGTGTTCACCGAGATGCGCAACGAGAACAAGTTCATGCCGCCAGGCGTGGAGAAGTTCGGCTTCGTGGAGAACCTCGCCGTGTTCCTGCAGGGGAAGAGCGCCATGACCATCTCTTGGCCCCCGTACGGCCGGTTCGCGGCGGGGTACTTGGCCAACGAGGCGAAGCTGGACTGGGTGCCCAAGTCCCAGATCGCAGGGAAGGTCGGATACGCGCTGCCGCCGGGCGGACACCCGGAGCTGGCGGCGGGCTTCGCGCTTTCGGTCGCCTCCACCAGCAAGCAAAAGGAACAGGCGTACTTGTTCATCCAATGGCTGAACAGCGAGGACATTTCCAACCTGCGCGTTCAGCTGCCTTACACGCTGCGTGATCCGTTCCGCGACTCGCACTACGTGAACAAGGATTACCTCGCCAAGTGGCCCGACGCCAAGTACTACCTGGCCACCCTCAAGGACGCATCCAAGACCGGTCTGCTCGATCTTTCGCTGATCCAGACCGATAAGTACGAGGAAGCGATCCGCCAGGGGATCAGCCGACTCTGGGCCGGCGAGGACCCGAAGACGATCCTCGACGACGTGGCCAAGCAGTGGGACGACATTACCCAGCAGGTCGGCGTGGAGAAGCAGAAAGCGGTGTACAAAGCATGGGCCGCGAAATCCGGCGCCTATCCGATGTGAGCAAATAGCCGGTCCGTACGCACGACCGGGCGCATCGCCCTAGGCGGCGCAAGCTGATACTGTATCGGGACGGGAGCGCTGCGACATCTAGCGCTCCCGCTCGTTTGGGCCGCTAAACAGCAAACACCATCGTGGGTCACGCTGCCGCTCCGCCGCAAGCCGGCTTTGCCGACCGGAACTTCAAGTATTTCCTGGTCGGCCCATCGATCTTCGTCCTGTTGCTCATCGGGATCTTCCCGCTCGTGTATCTCCTGGTGGTGAGCTTTCAGGGCATCACCATGACGGAGACCGACACCGGCTTCGTCGGCCTGCGTAACTTCGCGCATCTGCTTCACGACCAGCGCCTCTGGGAGGCGCTGCTGCATACCGTAATTTTTACCGCCATCGCGCTGCCGATCGAGCTCGTCCTGGGATTGGCGATGGCCCAGCTGTTTCTCGACCGCATGCCCGGGAGAGCGGTGTTCGTCGCGCTGCTGGTGCTGCCCGTGGTGGTGTCTCCGATCGTTTCGGGCGCGACCTGGTCACTGATGTTCGACAACCGCTTCGGCCCGATCAACCAGATCTTGGGTTGGATCGCCGGACACGAGATACCGCTGTTGTGGACCATCAACCCGCACCTCGTTTATCCGTCCATCATCACGGCCGAGGTCTGGCAGTGGACTCCGTTCATGTTCCTGTTGTTGCTGGCGGCGCTCGCCAACGTCGACAAATCTCAGCTCGAAGCGGCCGCCATCGACGGCGCGAGCTATTGGCGCACCTTCTTCAAGATCGTGCTTCCTGCGATCTGGCCGGTGATGGCGGTGGCGATCCTGATCCGCGGCTTGGACCTGTTCCGGCTGTTCGACATCATCTGGGCACTAACCAGCGGCGGCCCCGGCACGATGACGGAGACCGTCTCGATCTTCACCTATGTAAAGGGCTTCCAGCAGTTCGAGACCAGCTATACCGCGGCGGTGGCGTTGCTCATCATCGTGCTGCTGTCGGTCGTGGTGTTCGCTGCGCTCCGGCGAGTCGCGTTGGCGCGATGAACAGTCTGCATGCACGCCGACGGTTGCGCCTAACGCTGCGGCTCGTCGCGGCGGCGGCGATCACGCTGTTCTTCCTGTTCCCCATCTACTGGATGTTCATGATCTCGCTCAAGACCCCCGATGAGATCTACTCCTACCCGCCGAAGTGGGTGCCGGGGCAGTTCCACCTTGGGAACTACGGCGTGCTGTTCAAGGAGGGGGACGCGACCGCGGTCTGGCACAGCCTGCTCGTAGCCGGCGGGAGCACGCTGATCGCGATGTTCCTGGGCACGATCTGCGCATACAGTCTGGCGCGCTTCAAGACCGGCGGGGAGCACCTGGCCAACTGGATCATCTCGCAGCGCATGGTCCCGCCCATCGCGGTGGTGTTCCCGATCTTCTTGCTGTACGTGTGGTTGGGCTGGGTCGACACTTATGTCGGCGTGATCCTGCTGTACACGGCCTTTAATCTCCCGTACGTGATCTGGATGATGCGCGGGTACATCCTGGATATTCCGGCCGCATTGGAGGAGTCGGCACTGGTGGACGGCTGCACGCGCTGGCAGGTAATCTGGAAGGTGGTGTTCCCCATGTGCCGTGCGGGCCTGTTCGCCACGGCGATCTTCACCTTCGTGTTCGCCTGGAACGAGTTCCTGTTCGCGCTGGTGCTCACGCGCACCGAGGTGGTGACCTATACGGTGCAGGTCACCCACTACTTCGGCGGACAGTCCAACTTCTGGGCCAAGATCTCGGCCATGTCGGTGCTGGGCACGCTCCCGATCTTCGTCGTGGTCGCGTTCATGCAACGCTATCTGGTCCGAGGGATCTCGCTGGGGGCGGTGAAGGGCTGATGACAGTGAAGGAGTAAAGGAGTGAAGGAGTGAAGGAGTAAAGGAGTGAAGGAGTGAAGGAGTAAAGGAGTAAAGGAGTAAAGGAGCGAAAGCGTACAGGAGTGGGGTAGCCCTGGGACGCTGTTGCGGCAAACCGGTTGTGGAGGCTCCGCGCAATTCACTCATTCACTCATTCACTCCTTCACTCATTCACTAAGCAATCATGGCTGACCTGAAAATCACCGGCCTGCACAAACACTACGGCGCGGTCCATGCCGTCAAGGGCGTCGACCTGGAGATTCCCGCGGGCGAATTCACGGTGCTCGTCGGCCAGTCCGGGTGTGGAAAGAGCACGCTGTTGCGCACGATCGCCGGCCTCGAGGACGCCGACGGGGGCACCATCGAGATCGCCGGCGAGGTCGTGAACCACGTCCTGCCGCGCGACCGCGACATCGCGATGGTGTTCCAGAACTACGCGCTGTACCCCTACATGACGGTGTTCGACAACATCGCGTTCGGTCTGCGCGCGCGCAAGACGCCGAAGCCCCAGATCGAACCCAAGGTCAGGCGCGCCGCGCAGATGCTGGCCATCGAGCCCCTGCTCGACCGGTATCCGCGCCAGCTTTCCGGCGGTCAACTCCAGCGTGTGGCGATCGGACGCGCGGTCGTGCGCAACGCCCGGCTCTATTTGTTCGATGAGCCGCTGTCCAACCTCGACGCTCAGCTGCGTGACGAAATGCGCGGAGAGATCAAGCGGCTGCACCAGGAACTGGGCAAGACCATGATCTACGTCACCCACGACCAGATCGAGGCGATGACGATGGCGGATCGCATCGTGCTGCTGCGCGAGGGCAAGATCGAGCAGGCAGGTGCGCCGTTGGACCTCTACGAGCGCCCGGCGACCAAGTACGTCGCGGGATTCTTGGGCTCGCCGTCGATGAGCTTTGTTCCGGCACGCATCGTCGCGGACGATGGGGGACTTGCGGTGCAGCTCGACAACGGCGTGCGGCTCGGCGTGCCGGCAGGGCGCGGCGAGCTGCTGAGCAAGCGCCGCGACCAGCCCATCTTGATGGGCGTGCGGCCCGAGCACATGAACCGGGCGAGCAGCGGTGACGGCCGGCCGGGTCTCGCACGTCACACCGCCGCGATCGAGCTGCTCCAACCCACCGGCTCGCGCACGTACGCGACTTTCCAGTTAGGCGGCGCGCAGGTCATCGCCGAGCTGCAAGCGCACGACGTCTCGCAGCCGGGCGAGCGCGTGGACCTTGCCATCGACATGAACCGGGTGGTGCTCATCGATCCGGCGAGCGAGATGGTGATCGCGTGAGAGAGGCCGTGACTCGTGACTCGGGATTCGTGATTCGTGACTCGGGATTCGTGACCCGTGATTCGTGACCCGTGACTCCTGACTCGTGATTCGTGATGTAAGCCAAACCAAGGACGAGGGAGAGCACATGACCAGACCCAAGGCCTCGCGCGGAATCGTTCTCTGCGGGACGGAACAGCCGGACGTGCCGGGGCGTGCGCTGACCGCCGGGCCGCTCTCCGTGGAGCTCGACGGCGGGCAGCTGCGCTACATCAAGGTCCACGACGTCGAAGTGCTGCGCGCCGTCGCTTTTCTGGTGCGCGACGAGAACTGGGGCACCTACGCTCCGGCAGTGAGCGGTCTCAAGATCGACCAGCGTCCCGACGGGTTTTCCGTCTCCTACCACGCGGTATGCAGGCGTCCTGGGCAGGAGATCGCCTTCGACGCGACGATCGAGGGACGTGCCAGCGGCGAGCTCGAGTTCAAAGCGACCGCCCTGCCGAAAACGGACTTTCTGACCGCCCGCACCGGCTTCGTGGTGCTGCATCCGCTCAAAGGCGTTGCGGGGAACCAGGTCGAACTCGAGCATGTCGATGGCGGGCACGAGACGGCTCGCTTCCCCGAAGTGGTGAACCCGATCCAACCCTTCCTGCACATCCGCGCCATGACGCATGAGTTGATGCCGGGCGTGAAGGCCAGCGTGCGCTTCGAGGGTGACACCTGGGAGACAGAAGACCATCGCAACTGGTCGGATGCGTCCTTCAAGACGTACGTGCGCCCCCTCGCCCTTCCCTGGCCCTACACGCTCAAGGCGGGCGAGCCGGTGACGCAATCGGTGAAAGTGACGTTGAGTGGGGCTGCGCGCAAGACCGGCGCCAAGCGCAGCGCGAAGGGCCTGGAGATCAAGCTCGGCGCCGAGGGTAGAGCTCGTCTGCAGCAGGTGGGGCTGGGCATGCCGCCCGAGGAGATCGAGCACGCGACCAAGCAGCTCGATCTGCTCAGGCGCGCGGCGCCGGGATTCCTGCAGTGTCAGTTCGACCCGCGAGCCAACCATGGCCTGCAGGAGCTATACGGCTATCGCGTGTTGTGCGAGCAGGCAGGCGCTCGTTGCGTGCTGGAGATCGTGACCGAGAGCGTGACCGATTATGTAGGCGAGTTGAAGCGGCTGGCCGGCATGGTCCAAGAAGCCGGATTGAAGCTCGCGGCCGTCGCCGTGTGCCCAGCCGGAGACTTGAAGTCCGTGCTGCCGGGCGGGCCGCGCCCGCCCGCCCCGCCGCTGGACAAGCTGTACTCTGCAGCGCGCGCAGCATTCCGCGGGGTACGCCTGGGCGGCGGGATGTTCTCGTTCTTTACCGAGCTCAACCGCAAGCGCCCACCGGCCAAGTTGTTGGACTTCGTGATGAACGGGACATGCCCGATCGTGCATGCGGCAGACGACCGCTCGGTGATGGAAACGTTGGAGGCGCTGCCCTATCAGGTGGGCACTGCGCGCTCCTTCATCGACAAGACCGCCTACCGCATCGGGCCGAGCGGTATCGGCTGCCGCGACAATCCGCACGGCAAAACATACACACCCAACCCCAACAACGAGCGCGTCTGCCTGGTCAAGATGGATCCCCGCCAGCGCGGGCTGTTCGGCGCAGCGTGGACGCTCGGATACATCGCGACATTCGCGCAGACGGATGTCGAGTCGGTCTGTCTCGGAGCCCCCACCGGACCGCTCGGCGTCATCTACCGCAAGACGGACTACGAGCAGCCGTACTACGACGCACTCTCCGCGCCCGCCGTTTACCCCGCTTACCACGTGATCGCTGGATTGGCGCGCGCGGCCGGACAACCGCTGGTTTCCGCGCAGTCTTCCGATGCGGCGAAGGTTCAGTGCCTGGCCGTCCGAGGAAAGGCCGGAACCACGCTCTGGGCGGCGAATCTGACCGCCCAGCCGCAAGTCGTTTCGCTGAGCGGCTTGTCGGGCGGCCCCGTGTTCGGCGCCATGCTGGACGAAGACAGCTTCCAGCGCGCCACTTCCGACCCGATCGGCTTCCAGTCCAGCTACGAGCCGGTCCAAGACCCCTCCCAGGTCACTCTGAAGCCGTATGCGGTGGCGATCTGGGCGATCAATGACCGTTGAAGCGAGTGAAAAGTGAAGGAGTGAAGGAGTGAAGGGTAAAGGCGCGAAACCGGAGAGATGCCGGAAAGCGTAACAGTGCGGCTGTAATGGGGAACGCGTGATGAGCAGCGCGCGGAGCGCGCATCACTTCTTTCACCTCCTTCACTCCTTCACCTCCTTCACTCCTTCACCTCCTTCACTCCTCCACCCCTTCACTCCTTCACCCCTTCACTCCTTCACTCCTTCACTCGCCATGGTCATCGCCAACATCGAGGACCTGCGCCGCCTGGCCCGTCGGAGATTGCCGCGCGCTCTATTCGAGTTTGTCGACGGCGGCGCGCACGACGAGGTTACGCTGCGCGCGAACCGTGCCGACTTTGAGCGCCTGAACCTGATCCCGCGCGTGTTGCGCGACGTCTCCCAGCGAGACCAATCGGTGACAGTGCTGGGACAGAGCTACAGCTCTCCACTCGTTCTCGCGCCGACCGGAGTACCGGGTGTGCTCTGGCCCGACGGCGCGATGGAAGCCGCTCTCGCCGCGGACCGGGCTGGGGTGGGCTTCTGTCTGAGCACGATGTCGACGTCGAGCATCGAGCAGGTCTCGCGCGCGGCCAGCCGGCCGATCTGGTTTCAGCTCTACGTGATGCGCGACCGAGCTCTGGCGCAATCCATGATCGAACGCGCGCAAGCAGCCGGGTGTGCGGCGCTGGTGATCACGGTGGACCTGCAGATGCAGGGATTGCGCGAGCGCGACGTGCGCAACGGCCTCACCATCCCTCCGCAATTGCGCCTCTCCAACATCGCCGACCTCGCATTCCATCCCGGATGGGTGTGGCGATTCGTTACCGGGCCGAAGGTCACGCTGGCGAACCTCGTGGGCACCGGGCACGGCACGGACATGTTCACGATCGCGACCTTCGTCAACTCGCAATTCGACCAGTCGGTGAGCTGGAAAGACATCGATTGGGTGCGTTCGATCTGGAAGGGCCCCCTGGCGCTCAAGGGCGTGCTCAACCTAGAGGACGCGCGGCGAGCGCTCCAGCATGGCGTCGACGGCCTGATCGTCTCCAATCACGGCGGGCGCCAGCTCGACGGGGTACCCTCCAGCATCGCCGTCCTTCCCGCGGTGGTCGACGCCGTCGAGGGGAAGCTCGACGTGATCCTCGACGGCGGCGTGCGGCGGGGTACGGACGTCCTCAAGGCGCTCGCGCTCGGCGCCCGTGCTTGCATGATCGGGCGCCCTTTCTTGTATGGCTTGGCCGCCGCCGGCGGCGCCGGAGTCGCCAGAGCGCTCGAGATCCTGCGTACCGAGATCGACGTGAGCCTCGCCCTGCTCGGCCGAGGCGGCGTGGCCATGCTCGACCGCAACGCCGTCGCCCCGGCGCCACGCTAGCCCCGCTGGCGGGAGCTCGCCACAAATCGTCTGGCTGCCAGCTCCGCGAAGCTCTGCGACCCCACACTCGCCAGCCCGTACCGTCTCGCGCTACGATAAGCGCGCAGGGCGCGCTTCGCGTCCTGCGCACGAAGAGGACCCAATGAGCATCGTTCGAGTGCAAGAGGTGAGCCGGTGGGATCAAGCGTACTCCCGCCAGCAGCAAGAGGAACTGGTCGATCTTCTCGAGGACGGGCAGGTGCTCCTGTTCGAGAACCTGCGCTTTGCGCTGCTCGGCGACGAGGCGAGCCTGTTGACGCCGGAGGTTTCCGACGGCCGCTCGAAGAACATCGCTGTCGATCCGGTGACCGGGCGTGTGGCGGGCAGCTCGCTGTCGGGTCGCAGGCTCGAGCTTCTCCGCCGGCTGGTCGTACGATTCTCCCGTCAATCGCGAGACCTGCTCGACGCGCTGTTCCCCTCGTATGCGGAGAAGCTCCAGACGCGCCTCGCGAGTTACCGGCCGGTGCAGGTGGAGGGGCGCGTGAGTTCCGAGCGCAAGGACGACACCCGCCTGCACGTGGACGCGTTCGCCTCGCGCCCCAACCAGGGCCGCCGGATCCTGCGCGTGTTCACCAACATCAATCCGGAGGACCGCCCCCGCACGTGGCTGGTGGGCGAGCCGTTCGAGCGTTACGCCCAGCGCTTCCTGCCACAGGTGCGGGCGCAGTGGCCGCTGGAGGCCGCAACGCTGCGCGTGCTGGGGGTCACGAAGTCGCGGCGTACCGCCTATGATCACCTCATGCTGGGTCTGCACGACCGCGGTAAGCTCGACCGCGACTATCAGCGCGACTCCTTTCAGGAGCGCTTCGACTTCAAGCCCGGCTCGACCTGGATCTGCTTCACCGACCAGGTGCTGCACGCGGCACTGGGTGGGCACTACATGCTCGAGCAAACGTTCATGCTGCCCGTCGACGCCATGCGCCGCCCGGAGCGCTCGCCGCTGCGCACGCTCGAGCGGCTGACCGGCCGCGCGCTAGTTTGAACGCGTGGCGCCCATGCGCTTGCCATAGATGGCAGCGGCATTGCGCGCAGCGAGGGGAAACCGTCCAGGATCAGGTACCGCACTTGCCACCCACGCGATAAGGAGCGCAGCTCATGACACGTCCCGCGATCAATCCCGGCGTCGTCGACTGGTCGGGAGAAAACCCCGGCATGTACCTCAAAGAGTCGGCCGATGGGCCTTTCGTGACCTTGATCAGCTTCTTCCGCGTGGTGCTGTCTCCACACGGCAAAGGACACGCGGCGTTCCTGCTGCTCGACCCACAGGGTGCAGGCAAGGACGCATCCAAGCCCAACGTCTGCCTCACCGACAACGAGCCGCTCGCCGCTTACCTGCGCGACGGGTTCGTGGCGCATTTCGGTGCCTTCCGAGGCGTGGCGGGGCTGAAGGGTTGCCGGATCGGGCCGGCCTGGGACTTCATGGCCGCCGGCGACGGCCGCACCACGCATACCGAGTGGTTCCGCAGCCACATCGGGCAAGTGAGCCTGACCTGGGACGGACTCGGCGCGCCTTTCATCGTCGAGATGCCGGTCGAGAAGTCGGCGACCGGCCAGCACGAGATGTTTTCCCTGTTCGTCGAGGCCTCTGCGGTGCGCGCGAGCATCAACGGTAAGCCTGTCGCCGGCCGTCCCTTCCCGCGCGAGTTCGCCGGCAAGAAAGACAGCAGCACGGCTTTCCTGGCGTTCTCGGAAAGCTGGGTGAGACCCGCGTGACGGCTGTCAGGCGCCGAGGCTAGCGCGGGCGGCGCCCGACGCAGGACACCCACGCCTGGGCAAACATGGCGGCCGATTGCCGGCCCCACGCGCGGATGGCCTCGGCATGATGGGATTCGCCGCCGTGCTCGAGCTGCGCCGCGAGCGCTCCCGTGATGTCCGCCAGATCGTCGTAGTTCTGGTAGCGCGCCTGCGCCCGCAGGTCGACGAAGCCGGCGTCGAGCATGAGCCCGAGCAGCTTGCGTCCTACCAGGGTATCGCCGCCGTTCCGGTTCTGGATCTCGTTGTGTACGCGCATTGCCGCCACGAGCTCCGGCGTGGGTGGCGAGCCGATGAAACCGCCCCAGTCGGGCGCACAGACGCCCGCCACGCCACCCGGGCGCAGCACGCGCAGGAATTCGCGCAGGGCCAGCCCGGCGTCGCTCAGATGCTCGAGCAGCGCGTGGCTGAACACAGCATCGACGCTGCCGCCGGGGAAGGGAAGGTGGTAAGCGCTGGCTTCGCGGAAAGCCGCGTTCGCGATGCCGTGTCGCTGCGCGTCTCGGCTCGCCATCTCGACCTGAGACGGGCTCACATCCACGCCGATCACTTGACCGTCACCGATTCGGGCCGCGATCCCGAGCGTGATGCTGCCCGGACCGCAGCCGCAGTCCACGACCGTGATGCCAGGCTCCAGGAATGGGATGAAGAACGCGCCGTGCGACTCGAGAGTGCGGCGCGACACGAAGCCGAGCGCCGCCTGCCCGTATCCCAACGTATAGGTCTCCCCCATACACCAGCCAGCGGTTGGGCCGCGTCAGCCTCTAACGTTCACTCGGCGGCGAAGCCCATCTTGGCATGTGTACCATCGCAGTAAGGCTTATTGGACGAGCCGCCGCAACGGCACAGCGCGGTGCTTTGCGTGCGTAGGATGGTGCGGCCGGTCCCGGTGACCACCTCCAGGTTGCCTTTGACCAGAAGCGGGCCGTTCTTGGCGGCGGTGACCGTGACGGTGCCGTCGCGCTTCGCCAGCGGCTGCGACTCCACAGTCGGCGGTTCGCCGGTCGCGGTGAACTTCGCTCCGACGTGGCTGCCGTCGCAATATGGTTTGTTGCGTGAGGCCCCGCAACGGCACAGGGTCGCGCGGAAGGCCGCCTTGCCTGCGAGCTCCAGCTCGCCATGAAACGCGAGCGGACCGTTCTCCCGGATGCGCACGAGATTCACCTTGGGCGGCGACTCCTGCAGCCCGCCATCGATGCGCTCGTACGTGATGGCGCCCGACGGGCAAAGATGCGCAATCTCGGCCACCGCCTCGGGCGAAGCATTGTCGGGATGGATCCACGCGCCCGCAGCGTTGGGCACGAATACGTCCGGCCGACCCAGCACGCAATGGCGCGAATGGATGCACTTGTGTCCGTCGAAGCGGACGACGATCCGCTGGCCGCGAATTTCCTGACCGCTGTCGCTCATTTCTCTCCTCCGTTTCTAGCCTTCCCGGCTCACTGCCGCTCCGACACCGCCAGCAACTCGACCAGGAACTGTTTCCACAACTCGACTCGATAGAACGTCCGATGCCCCCGGCTGGCGTCGCTGATCGGAATCAAAACATATCGACCTCGGGGCACGCGCCGGATCTCGCGCTCCATGACGCCCAGCTCGGGCGGATAGCGTTCGTCGTCGGCGGAGTTAATCGCAGTCACGGCGGCGCGGATACGTTCCAGCCCCGGTCCTGGATCGTAGGTGCGCGAGGACTCCCAGGCGTAGAGGAAATCGTTGGCATCGGTGGTGGCCAGGCTACTGCGCACCGTGTCGTCGAGCAGCCGGTCGGCAGCCGCAACCGTAGGCGCCGCCAGATACAGCTCTCGCGCCCCGCTACCCGTCATGAACGCGATCTGCAGCGCAGTCGTGAGACCCGGGGGCTGGCGCACGTACTCGCCGCCGCGCCATTCGGGGTCATTGCGGATGGCGTCGGTGATGGCACGCCGTTCCATGCGGTTCCGGCCCGCGATCTGCACCGGCAGGCACGCCATAGGGAGCACCGCGTCTGCAAACTCAGGGTAGGTCGCGGCCCACATCCACGCGTGCATGCCGCCCATCGAGATGCCCACGATGAGCCGCAGGTGATCGACCCCTAGGCCCTGCGTGAGCAAGAGGTGCTGGGCCCTGACCATGTCGTCGTAGGTGTAGCGCGGGAAGCGAGCGTGCAGGCCGTCGCTGGGCTTGGTCGATCCGCCGTGGCCGACGCTGTCGGGCAGAATCAGATAGTAGCGCGACACATCAAGCGGCTGACCGGGACCGTACAGCGGGTCCGCCCAATCCGGCCGCAGTAGGCTCGCCGCCCGACCGCCCGTGCCGTGCAGCAACAAAACCGCGTTGCGCACTCGGCCGGAGCCGTCCCGCAGCGGCGTGCCGACCGTCGTGTAGTGCAGATTCAACTCGGGGAGTACTTCGCCGGTCGTGAACCGGAAATCGTGCAGGACGAAATCCCCCTGCTCGACTTGGATCGGCGCCGCTACGGCCTGCTCAGCCAAGGCGAGACATAGCGGCAGAAGAATGCCGCTCCAGACACGCGTGCGCATGGAAGATCGGGAGGCAGGGAAACGGGTTAGCTGTCAGCATGTGCCCGCTAGGATACGCGCGGGGCCTCCCGGGTCAACCATCGGACGGACGGCCGATGGGACGCGTCACGGATGCGGGGCCTAATCCACGCTCGTTCCGATCGGTCCCCGCTAAGGCCCGCTCGCTACGCATCGTCGACCCCGGACCATTCCTTGCTTCCGGACCTCCTGCCTCGCAGACCATCGCCCCGCCCGCCCGGCGGTCCGCTCCCGCGAGCCCTATGCGAGCAAATATCCCAGGAGCAAAGCAGTGAAAAGCGTGTATGCCGTGATGACCCTCTTGGCGGTGATCGCCCTCGTTCATAGCTATGCTCGCACCGCCGAGCTGAGTGGGAGCACCCACGTGGGCATCGTGGAGCGCGTGTTCGTAGAGCAATACCCCGGGGTCTATGTCGACCCGTCTGCGGTCGGCCGGGACTATCGGGGCCCTGCCTGGGTGCACGTGAGCTTCTCGGAACCGCTGGAAGACGGCCGGACTGCCGATGTTGCCCGCGTTCCTGCCGGCATGACCGTAGAGCCCGGGGATCTGATCGAGATGCGCTATGGCGCCGACGACCCCGCGCAGAGCGCCGTATCCCCGGAGCAGGACCGCGTGACGGCGCTGCTGCGCAAGCACAGCTAGCCCGCGCCAGCGGCGGTCAATCCCGGCGGCATCCGTCGGCCGCCTTCGGGCGGATCATGACTTCATCGCCTGAATCCGCTGTGAGAGCGCGGACTGCAGCAGGTGCACGTCGGTGCCGAAGCACACGACCTGAAAGCCGCGCGCCACGTACTCCTTCGCGAAAGCTTCGTTCGGCGCGGCGGTCGCAAGGATCTTGCCGTGCTTCTTCCCCGCTGCTGCGATACGGTCGATCGCCGCGAGGTAAGTTGGATGATTCAGCTCTCCCGGGACCCCCAGGAAGTTGGATAAGTCCAGATAGCCGGTGCTGATGCAATCGACCCCCGGCACGGCCGCGATCTCCTCCACGTTCGCTACGCCCACCTCGGTCTCCACCTGCACGAACGTGAGGCAACGCTCGTTCGCCAGCCGGAACTTCTCGCGCACACTCCCACCGCTATAGTCGTCGTGCGCCGCGCCTAACACCGCGCCCCGACGTCCTCGCGGCGGATACTGAGCCCAAGTCACGAGATCGCGCGCCTGCTGCGCGGTCTCGACCATCGGCACCATCACCCCGAGCGCGCCGGCATCCAGTACCCGCGCCACGAAATGATACTGGGATGTAGGCACCCGTACGATCGGCACGATGTCCAGGCCCCGGAAGCACGCGAGCTGCTGCTTGATGGTGTCGATGCCCGCGCCCGAGTGCTCCATGTCCAGAAGGACGAATTCGGCACCGGCTTGACTCGCCGCCTGCGCCAGTCCGGGAGTCAAGAACTCGAAGGCGAACAGTCCGTAGCTCCGTTCGCCGCGTTGCAGCTTGGCCTTGAGAGGATTGGGACGCATGGGATCGTGATTCGTGACTCGTGAATGGTGAATGGTGAATGGTGAATGGTGAATGGTGAATGGTGAATGGTGAATGGTGAATGGTGAATGGTGAATGGTGAATGGTGAATGGTGAATGGTGAATGGTGAATGGTGAATGGTGAATGGG
>DATJVI010000040.1:0-4594 GCA_035501875.1 Burkholderiales bacterium | reverse complement strand
GCGAAGCCTGAGGGGATGAGGACCGCGCCCGGGATCTTCTTCTCCCCGACCTCGGTGAGCGCCTGGGCGACGAACTTGGCGGGGATGCAGAACACCGCCACATCGATCACCCCCGGGACGTCCCTGACGCTCTTGAAGGCTTTCTTGCCGAGGATCTCGGGGGCCGTCGGGTGGATCGGGTAGATCGCGCCCTGATAGCCGCCGTTGATGAGGTTCTTCATCACGGAGTTGCCGATCTTGCCGGCCTCGGCGGAGGCGCCGATGACTGCGACCGCGTCGGGCTTCATGATGCGGTTCATCTGCCGCACGATCGTCGCCTGGTCGGGGCGGTAGCGGACCGGCTGGGGCTTGAAGTCGAGCACTACGCGCACGTCCGCCGCGGTCGCGCTCTTTGGCGTTGCGAACACGGGGTTGAGATCGAGCTCACTGATCTCGGGGAAGTCGGCCACCAGCTGCGAGACGTTCACGATCATCGTGGCGAGCGACTCTCGGTCGACGCCGGCGGCGCCGCGCACGCCCTTCAGGATCTGTGCGGCGGCGATGCCATCCAGCATCGACAAGGCATCCTCGAGCGTCGCGGGGGCTAAGCGGAAGGTGATGTCCTTCAGCACCTCGACCAGGACGCCCCCTAAGCCAAAGGCCACGAGCTTGCCGAAGGCCGGATCGGTGACCGCGCCGATGATCACTTCCTGGCCGCCCGAGAGCATCTGCTGCACCTGCACGCCCTCGATCGTCGCCTCGGGGTCGTAGCGGCGTGCGTTGGCGATGATCCCGGCAAAGGCCTGCTCGGCCTCGGTGGCGCTCTTCACCCCCACCACGACGCCGCCCGCCTCGGTCTTGTGCAGGATCTGCGGCGAGACGATCTTCATCGCCACGGGGAAGCCGACGGAGGCGGCAAGCCGCGCGGCTTCGGAGGCGGTGGCGGCGACCGCTTCCTTAGGTACCGCGATGCCGTAGGCCTCGCAGATCCCCTTGGCTTCCGGCGCGGTCAATGAGCTGCGGGCCGCAGCTTTGGCCTCATCAAGGATCCTGCGAACCGCACTCTGGTCGTGCCCCATCGTCTCTCCCGAAGTTCCTTCCCCGCACGGCGCGCAAACCCCGCGCGCCATGCACCCTCGTTCTGAAGTCCGGCTTCTAAATGACCTTCTCGGCCCGCAGCCCGCTGATCTCGCCCTGGCTGAAGCCGAGCTCCGACAGCACCTCCGCCGTGTGCTCACCCAAGAGCGGCGAGCGCTTGACCTCCGTCGGGCTGTCCGACAACTTGATCGGGTTCCCGACCGAGAGATATTTACCGCGCTTGGGATGATCGACCTCGACCACGGTGCCGGTCGCGCGGAGCGAGGACTCGGCGGCGAGCTCCTCCATCGAGAGGATCGGGCCGCACGGGATGTCGTGCTTGTTGAACTCTTCCATGGCCTCGAACTTGGTCTTGGTCATGGTCCACTTCTCGATCGTGTCGAACACGTGCTTCAGGCGCGGCAGGCGCGCGTTCGGGGTGGCGTAGTCCGGATCGGTGATCCATTCCTCTTTGCCGATCACCTTGCAGATCTCCCCCCACACCGGGGCCTGAGTGATGAAGTAGAGATAGGCGTTCGGGTCCGTCTCCCAGCCCTTGCACTTGATGATCCATCCGGGCTGCCCGCCGCCTGAGGCGTTGCCGGCGCGCGGCACGGCGGTGCCGAACTTGCCGTCCGGGTACTGCGGGTACTCCTTCATGACGCCGGTGCGCGCGAGGCGCTGCTGATCGCGCAGCTTCACGCGGCAGAGGTTGAGCACCCCGTCCTGCATGGCGCACAGCACCCGCTGGCCGCGGCCGCTCGTGTTGCGCTGGTAGAGCGCGGCGACGATACCGAGCGCTAAGTGGAGCCCCGTGCCGCTGTCGCCGATCTGCGCGCCGGTGACCAAGGGGGGGCCGTCGTCGAAGCCGGTGGTGGACGCCGCCCCGCCCGCGCATTGGGCGACGTTCTCGTACACCTTGCACTCCTCGTAGGGACCCGGCCCGAAGCCCTTGACGGAGGCGTAGATCATGCGCGGGTTCAACTGCTGCACCCGCTCCCAGGTGAGCCCCATGCGATCGAGCGCGCCGGGCGCAAAGTTCTCCACCAGCACGTCGCAGTGCTTCACCAGCTTCTCGAGCACCGCCTTGCCGCGCGGGTTCTTGGTATCCAGGGTGATCGAGCGCTTGTTGTGGTTCAGCATCGTGAAGTAGAGGCTGTCCACGTCCGGAATGTCGCGCAGCTGCTCGCGGGTGATGTCGCCGGCTCCCGCGCGCTCGACCTTGATGACGTCCGCCCCGAACCAGGCGAGCAGCTGTGTGCAGGTCGGGCCCGATTGCACGTGGGTGAAGTCGAGGATGCGAACGCCGTCCAATGCCTTAGCCATGTGAGTCCCGCCCCCCGCGCTTACTTGTACATGGTCTGGTTCTTGGTACCGGGAGCCCATTCGCGCGGGTCGACCCAGATGTTGATCACCGCGGACTTCTTCAGCTTCCTCACCGACTCGCGCGCGCGTTGCAGGGCGGGCGCGATCTGCGCCGGATCGTGCACCTCCTCGCCGTAGCCGCCGAGCATCTCGGCGAACTTTCCAAAGGGCACATCCCCGAGGAGATTGCCGACGTTGCCGCGCTGCTCGCCGTACTTGGCGAGCTGGCCGTAGCGGATCTGGTTCATCGCCGAGTTGTTGCCGACGACGGCGATGTACGGCACGCCGAACCGGTTGGCGGTCTCCATGTCAAACGCCGTCATGCCGAAGGAGCCGTCGCCGTAGTAGCACAGCACCTCCTTGTCGGGGTGCGCCAGTCCCGCGGCGATCGCAAAGCCGGTGCCAACGCCCAAGGAGCCGAGCGCGCCCGGGTCCATCCACTGCCCCGGACGGCGCGGCCGCACGGCCTGCGCCGAGATCGTCACCACATCGCCGCCGTCGCCGATATAGATCGTGTCGTCGGCGAGGAACTCGTTGAGCTCGTAAGCCACGCGATAGGGATGGATCGGGCGGTTGTTGGATTTGAAGAGCGGCATCAGCTTCTCGGTCGCCGTCTCCTCCATGTCGGCGAGCTTCTTCATCCAGGCTTGGCGCGCCTGGCGCTTGTCGTTCTTGAGCCGCCCCGAGGCCGCCTGCAGCACCGCACCGAGGATGGTGCCCGGGTGGCCGACCAGCCCTAAATCGATGTCGCGGTTCTTGCCGACCGTGCGATAGTCCTGGTCGATCTGCACGAGCTTGAGTTTGTTGCTGATGCGCCTGCCGTAGCCCATGCGGAAGTCGAACGGGGTGCCGACGATCACGATCACATCCGCATCCGCAAAAGCGTTGCTGCGGGTGCGGTCGAAGTGGTGCGGATCGCCCGGCGGCAGGAGCCCCCGGCTGCCGCCGTTGAAGTAGCCCGGGATGTCGAGCCCGCGCAGGAGCGCTATCGCCTCCTCGTGGCCGCGGGCGGTCCAGACCTGCTGGCCGTAGAGGATCGCGGGGCGCTCCGAGTCGATGAGGATGTCGGCGAGCTTCTGGACGTCGGCGGGATCGCCCAGCGAGCGGGTCGAGGCGCGGTAATGACCGGGCTTAGGGATGATCGCCTTGGTGGCATCCACCTCGCGATCGAGCACGTCGCGGGGAATCTCGAGATAGGCCGGGCCCGGAGCGCCGTTGAACGCCTCGCGGCAGGCCATGGAGATCATGTCCGCAATGCGCTCGGTGCTCGGGACCGACGCGGCGAACTTGGTGATGGGCGACATCATGTCGACGTGGGGCAGGTCCTGGAGCGAGCCCATCTTGTGCTGGGTGAGCGCCCCCTGGCCGCCGATGTGCAGCACCGGGCTCTCGGAGCGGAACGCGGTGGCGATGCCGGTCACGGCGTTGCAGCAGCCGGGGCCGGCGGTAGTGACCACACAGCCGAGCTTGCCGGTCTGCCGGGCGTAGCCGTCGGCGGCGTGCGCGGCGACCTGCTCGTGGCGCACGTCGATGATGCGGATGCCCTCGTCGATGCAGCCGTCGTAGATATCGATGATGTGCCCGCCGCAGAGCGTGAAGATCGTGTCGACCCCCTCGTTCTTCAGCGCCTTGGCGACCAGGTGGCCGCCCGAGACCACCCCGGCTTCGCGGCTCTTGCGCTGCAGGGTGTCTTCGGCAGTGGTGGTCTTGGTCGGGGTTGGGGTCGGTATGGGATTTGCGGTTGCCATGGCTCCTCCAGCCTTTTCAATCTGCTTTGCCGGCCGGTCAGGCTGCGCGGGCCGCGCAGCCTGACCGAGGCACGTCCTTGCTCGATCGCTCCGGGTGTACCTACGCGGTTGCCGCCTTGGCTGGCGCGTCGGCCGGGGGACCCACGGCAAAGTGCCGGGCCCGCATGGGCTTGAGTACAAACAGCGCCAGCAACGCCGCGACGATGTTGAATGTCATGAACAGGTTGAACATCAGGCCATAGCCGTGCGCTTTGGTCAGGGCCGCCATGATGGGTACCAGCAGGGCGCCGGTACCCTTCGCCGTGTACAGCATGCCGGCATTGGCCGCCGCGAACTTCGAGCCGAAGGTATCACCCTGGGTCGCAGGGAAGAGGCTGAAGATCTCGCCGTATACCCCGAAATAGAGCGCGGTCACCAGCACGAAG
>DATJVI010000039.1:0-5718 GCA_035501875.1 Burkholderiales bacterium | reverse complement strand
GTGCAGCGCAGGCTCTGCGCCGTATGACTAGAATTTCTCAGTGCGACGAAGTCGACGCCGATACGGCACGCAGCACTGGCGTGTCTTTCGCAATGTCGAACACGACGTTCGTCGTCCGCGACGGACAACACAGCGGATCCCCGGGGGCGTAGCGCCGGTATTCAGCCGTCAGCCGGCCATCGCCCTGGAGATGTACCTGATCGAGCGCGCCGTCGCTGCGGCTGTCCATGCCCTGCGGGGAGAGGGTCCCGGCGAATACGCCGCGCACGAAGACGAAGCCCTGGTACTGGCGGGGGCGACACATCCCGTCGTAGCCGGCAGTCCCGAGGATGACGCGAATCTGCCAACCGCCCTGAAAATCGCCGACCAGATCCCATCCCCGCTCCCGCAACCGCTTGTCTTCGTCGATCTCGGCGGGGCGCGCAAGGGCGCGGCAACGAGGATCCGGGTTGTCCTGAACCTTCGGCGCAGCCGGAATCGCAAGTCCAGGCTCGTTCCAGGGGACGGGCTTCGATTCGTCCAGCCAGGAGGTTGCCGTCACCTGCGAGCCGCTGACCCCGGGGCTGCTCGCCGCGGCCGCGAAGAACGCACACGCGATCGGCAGCAGCCTCCGCGCCTGTCCTCTGTCAGCAGCTTCCATCTGAGATCACCCCACTCATCCACTGCCATTGATTGCATCCCAATTCCGTGGCGAGAGGCAAGTCCATGACCAAACTCGACCGTCGATGGCCGCGCGTTTCTCTCGGGCTGCTCCTCACCGTAGCTGCAGCGCTGTTCGTAAGTACTCTCGACGCTGGCGCGGGTGAAGCCGATGTCCCCCCTGGCTACTCGACGACGCGCACCGGCAACCTGCATGACTTCGACTACTTCGTGGGCGGCTGGACCACGCACCAGCGCCGACTCAAGGCGCGCGGCGTAGGCAGCACGGAATGGGAGGAGTTTCCCGCGACGCTGTGCATGCGACTCTATCTCGATGGCATGGCCACGGTGGACGAGCTGTACATGCCCAGCAAGGGCGTCGCAGGGCTGACGCTCCGTACTTTCGATCCCAAGCAACGCCAGTGGTCCATCTACTGGGTGAGCAGCGCCACGGGCAGGTTGGATCCGGTGTCCGTGGTGGGTGGCTTCGATGGCAACCAGGGTGAGTTCTACGCGGCGGACGAGGCGGACGGTCGCGCCGTCAAAGTCCGCTATACCTGGAGCAAGCTCGACCGCAATCACGCGCGCTGGGAACAGGCATTCTCGTACGACAATCGCACCTGGGAGACCAACTGGACGGCTGATTTCGTGCGCGCCGACACGGCCACGACCTGTGCTCAGGGACGTCCCAGGCGCTAGGACGCTCAGGTATGGGCGCGTACCCAGCGGACGATGTCTGACTTGCTCATCGCGCCTGACTGGCGCGCGACCTCACGCCCGGCGCGGAACAACATCAGCGTGGGAATGCTGCGGATACCAAAACCGCCGGCGAGGCTCGCCTCGACCTCGGTGTTGACCTTCGCGAGGCGCACGTTCGGTTCCAGTTCGCCCGCGGCCGCGGTGTATTCCGGGGCCATCATCTGGCATGGGCCGCACCATGGAGCCCAGAAGTCGACGACCAGCGGGATGTCATTGCGCCCAAGGTGCCTCTGGAAGCTCGGCGCAGTGAGCTCGAGCGCGTGGCCCGTGAAGAGCGGCTGGTGGCAGTGCCCGCACTTGGGCGCCTCCACGAGTCGGGTTGCTGGAATCCGGTTTACCTGCTCGCAGTGCGGACACACGATGTGCAGCGTTTCGGCCATGCGGGCGGAGGTGAGGCGCGCGTGGGCTGATTTCAAGGTGCGGGAATGCGCCGGGTCCGCGGCCCCTGCGGATTGCTCAGAAGCTCTCGCTCCAGGGCCGCACATCGAGCTCGAGCGTCCAGGCGCTGCGCTGCTGGTGGTGCATGTCCCAGAAGGCTTGCGCGATGGCGTCGGGTTTGAGCAGCCCGTCCGGACCGCGCTGCTCCCTGAGCTGCGGTGCCCGCGACAGGAGCCGATCCCCTTCGATGGCGCCATCGACCACGACGTGTCCGACATGGATATTCTGCGGGCCATACTCGCGGGCGATGCTCTGCGCCAGGTTGCGCAGTGCCGCCTTGGCCGAGGCAAACGGTGCGAACCGCGCCTTGCCGCGCCGACTCGCGGAGGCACCGGTAAAGAACAGCGAGCCGCCCCCGTGCTCGAGCAGGCGCGGTATTGCCGCCTGCGCCAGTTGAAACCCGCCGAGCGCGTGTTCGCGCCAGTGCCGCGTGAAGCGCTCTTCGCTCACCTCGAGAAAGGGGGCGGGCTCGTTGCCGCCGGCATTGTGCAGGGCGACCGCGAGTGGCGCGAGGCGTTCTGCCTCGGCCACGAAGCGCGCGGCGTCCACGCCGAGCGACGCATCCCCGACGACGAACGCAGCTACAGCGCCAGCCTTCTTCAATTCACCCGCCGTAGCCTCGAGCTTCTCCGGGTTACGGCCGGCGACGACCACCGGATGGCCTGCCCGCGCAAAGCGCCTGGCGACCGCGGCACCCAGGCCGTGCCATGCGCCGACCCCGACAATGAGTACGCTCGACTGCGCGGCGTCCCTCAGCTGCTCGTTCATGTTTTCCTCCGCGTCCCCGTTGTGTGCGCGCGATGGCGACACGACTGCGAGCCACTCGCCCCACCCGAGCTGATTCCCAAGAATAGGGATCTCGAGCACCTGATCACAGCAGAACCATTCCGAGTCGCAACCCCAACGCCACAGCCTCGGTTCGTGAGCTGACGCCGAGCTTCGTGAGGATCGAGGAGATGTGAAACTTGACCGTGTGTACCGAGATGGAAAGTCGCGCGGCAATGGTCTTGTTGCTGTCACCTGCGGCAAGGAGGCCGAGGATCTCGAGCTCTCGGGGCGTGAGCGGCTCGGGCATCTCGAGCGTGGAGAGAGGATCGGGAACGCGTATCGCCGCTGCGGGCAGCACCGCGAGGTCGTGGAATGCGCCGGACACCGCCGCGGCGATTTTCGCTTGGCCCGCGCCGCTGCCGAGGGCGGCGCGTGCTCCGGCGCGCAGTGCCTGGAGCCCCTCCTCCTCGGCGTTTGGGAGCAGCGCTACGAGCGGCAAGCCGTTGCAGTGCCCGATGAGCTCCGGCAACGCGGCAGCGCCTTCGCTCACGCGTGCCACGACTACGGACCCGCTGCCCCGCACGGCGCTCGCAGCCAACTGCGCGAGCGATGGTGCCGCATCCCGCAGCTCGATGTTGGCGGCCGTTTGCAGGAGCTCGGCGAGCTCACTGAGGCCAGCGGCATCCGTGCAATAGGCGATGACTGGAATGCGCGCGATAAGCTCACCCCGAGCTCGGGCGTTCACCCACGGTCAGACGCAGGGTGATGAGTGCACCAGCGCGCACGGCCGTGACTGTCAGGCTCGAGCCAACGCTCTCGGGGGCCAGCGAGCGTTGCACCTGTCGGTAGTCGCGGACGCGCTCGCCGTTCCACCCGACGATCACATCACCGAGCAGCATACCGCCGAGCGCAGCGCCGCTCTGCGGGTCGACGCTCGATACGAGGAGGCCGACGGCCGTGTTGGCAAGCTTCTGCAGTGGCTCCGGCAAGCGCACCGGCTGCATGGCGATGCCGAGATAACCACGGCTGACTCGTCCCTTCGCCACGATCTGCTCGACGACGCGGCCTATGGTGTCCGCGGGTATGGCGAGGAGCGCGCGGCGCGGACCGAGGACCGCCATGCCGATGAGAGTGCCTTCGAGATCAAGGACCGCGCCACCCTCGGCTGCCTGCGACAGCGAGGCGCCCACGCGAAGAAAGCGATCGATGCGGCCGCCGAGCCGGCTCTGCCACACTCCGCCAGCGACCGTAATGCTGCCGAAGGCAACGATCGGGCCGTGCTCCGCCGAGCGCCCGAGGGCAAGCGCAAACTGACCGGCACGGACCATCGGTGAGTGTCGACCGGACAATCCCTCACCGGTGAAGGCCGCGACGCTCAACACCGCGACGTCCGTGCTGAGATCGCGACCCAGAAGCTTTGCCTCGGATTCATCGGCGCTACCCGAAACCACGCGTAGTGATGTCGGTTCGTCGTCGAGTCGCTCGGCCGCTGTAACGACATACCCGGAGCGCCAGACGATGCCACTGATGGATCGGCCGCCGCCCAGCCGGACGGCCACTATGTGCCGCGCAGAACCTGCGACCAGCTCGGCGAGCTCGTTGGAGAGATCGTTGAGTCGGGGTGCGGTGGATTCGCTCATGGTGTCAATCCGCATGCTGGCAGTGATAGCCGCACTTTAGGAGTTGGTCAGTCCGCGGCCATCACCCGATCGGCTAGGTGGCCGTGTGTGACTGCACCGTTACGACCCGCGAGGCGCGTAGCGCAACTCTTAAGAGATCAGTTCGATGCTGCTGCTCAGCAGCTGAGCGCGATCGGCACTCTGGCCAACGTGGATCTCGAACCGTCCGGGCTCGAGCACGCGATCGAAACGGGGACCCATGAAGGCGAGCTCCTCTACGGGAAGCGTCCAGCTGACCCGTTCGCGCTGCCCCGGCGCGATGAAGATCCTGCGTAAGCCCTTCAACTCCAGCACCGGGCGCGCGATGCTCGCGACCGGGTCGCGCAAAAAGAGAAAGAGCAGTGCCTGGCCGCTGACGGAGCTCTCGTTGTGCACCGTTACCGACACCTCGAGGCTTTGATGCGCTTTCAGCCGCTCCGGGCTGCAGCGCAGATCGGACAACGCGAAGCGGCTGTAGGACAGGCCGTGGCCGAAGAAGAACTGCGGCGTTACCGGAACGTCCAGATAAGAGCTGCTGAAGCGCTCGCCGGCCTTCGGCGGACGGCCTGACGGACGTTCGCCATAGAAAATCGGCAGCTGCCCGCCGTGGCGTGGCCAGGTCACCGGCAATCGACCGCTGGGATTGAATCTGCCCGTGAGAACATCGGCGATCGCGGCACCGCTCTGCGAGCCAAGAAACCAGATGGCCAGCACGGCGGCGGCGCGCTCGAAGAGCCAGGGCAAAGCCAGTGGCCGGCCCGTACACAGCAGCGCCACGACGGGCTTGCCGAGATCGAGTGCCGCCTCGGCCAGCGCACGCTGACATCCGGGAAGCCCGAGATCCGCACGGCTCGCGGCCTCGCCACTCATCTCGGCGCCTTCCCCCACACACAGGATGATCAGCTCTGCCGCGCGACAGCGCTCGATCACAGCGGGGATGCCCCGTGTATCACTGCCGCTGAGCTCGACGCCTGGCAAGCTGTCGATGTTGCATCCCGGCAGCGCCGCTCTGAGTCCCTCGAGGATCGATACGGTCCTTCGACCCCGACCCGCCGCGGCCCACGGTCCGAGCATGTCGTCCTCCGCGGCCGCCAGGGGTCCGATGAGGGCAATGCGGCGCAGATCGGCCGCCAGGGGCAGAACGTGCTCACGGTGCGTCAGCAGCACGATGGCGCGCCGTGCCGCCTCACGTGCGAGTTCGCGCGTCGCCGCGCCGGCAGGATCCGACGCGCCACGACGATACGGATCATCGAACAGACCGAGACGCTCCTTCAGTGTCAGGACGCGTCGCACGCTGACGTCGATGTCCGCCGTATCTATGAGACCACGCTCGAGCGCCACCGGCAGCCCAGCGGCGTAGGCGCCGCTCGCCATATCGATGTCGATCCCGGCCTTGAGGGCGAGCGCCGCCGCGTGGGCGTCGTCCTCCGCCACCCCGTGATTACGCAGCTCGGCG
>DATJVI010000038.1:0-2320 GCA_035501875.1 Burkholderiales bacterium | reverse complement strand
CTGCGGTTAGGTACTCGCACGATGTGGGTCGCTCGATGCGCGCAGCTCGCCGCGGGCCGAGGCGCCCGCTATGCGCTCGATCTCGGCGCGCGTCCGGCGACCTTTGTGGACGTTCTGCGCTCCTGGCAGGAAAATCCTCAGTTCCGCTCGCTCTTCAACGATCTTCTGGCGCGGTCAGGGTTTGCTGCGTTCCGCTGGGAGACTCCACCGATCACTGCGTCCACGGCGAGACGGCACTTCGAGTTCGTTCTCCTGGACAGCCCCGCCCTGGAGCAGCGTGCCGACCCGCACAGCTTTGCCGAGCATTTCGCAAATGCCGCCGACAGAGGGGTCGTGGTGTTCCCCAACGTCGGCGGGGACGCGGTGCTCGTCGCGCCGTGTCCCGGCGCATCACCGTCCTGTTATGCGCATCTCGCAGCGTTCGTCCGGGGTGCACCGGAGTGGCAGCAGCAGAGCCTGTGGCGCAGGGTGGGCGAGGCTGCGGCGGCGCGTGTGGGCGTCAAGCCGGTGTGGCTCAGCACCGCTGGAGCGGGAGTCGCGTGGGTACACGTGCGGCTCGACGATCGGCCGAAGTACTATGGCTACGACGCATATAGACGTGCCCCCCGGCTCGGCAGTTGAGGCCAGTCGCCCCGGACTTGACGGCCAAACACGGAGGGAAGATTTATAAGGAGGCGCCTCGGGTCAGAAGAATATCACCCCGCGGCTTCGGCACCGATCTACTCAAGACTCCGAGGAGAACAGTCATGTTTCATCACGGGTTGGGTCCTAGCTGGCTCATCGTGGCGGTAGTTGCCGTGATCCCTTTCTGGCGCATCTGCGCCCGCGTGGGCTATTCACCCTGGCTGGGCCTCCTCATCCTCGTGCCTCTCGTCAATCTGTTCTTCATCTATTACCTCGCGTTCTCGGAGTGGCCCGCGCAGAAGCCAAGTGCGGGCCCGGGCGGGGCGACGCCCGCGCCGACGTAACGCGGGGAAGGGCCGTGTCCCGTCGACTGGAGCGAGCCCGAGCACTGTGACTTCAGTGACGGCGTCGGCAATTGCGGTGGCGGAGCGGGCTGCGGCGGATCCAACTGTGAGAGACTAGGATGGAACGCCGCGCGTGCTGAAGGCGTGCAGCAGCGCGGCGGGTTTTGCGCTCGCCGGGGGCATCGTGCATCGTCGCTACTACAGCTGCGTCTGCTTGCTCTTGTTTTTCGGGGCGAGTGGTTTCGCCAGGCCGCCGGTCGTTCAGAGCGCGGATTCGGCGGACGTGGAGAACCTCACGCTCGCCGGGCGTGTCTTTGTCGAGACCATCGACGATCGCAGGGTCCTGGTGGCGGTATCGACTCGCCTGGACGGCAGCGCGGAGCATCTTTTTCTCTATACCGCCACCAAGCCTCTCAGCGTCCAGCCGCACTCACGAAACTGGCAGGCGACGGTCTACTACGAGACCGGAGGAGGGCTGCGCGTGCTGCCCGCGGGCAGCGATGCCCAGACGCTCGAGTTCATCGTGAGTCCGCGTTTCGAGTCCCAGGCACCCGAGGCCACGATCGTCCGTTTCAAGGAGACCCTTGGCCTGGTGCACTACGTGGCAGACCCGCGGGTGGCGATCGGCGATCTCGAGGGTTTGCGCAAGACCAATTGCAACATCGCTCCCAAGGCCTGCGTCGAGGTGGGGGACCGCTTCCTTCCCTTTCCGGGTTAGAGACAGCAGTCCTATCTCGAAAGAGGGAGGCCGCCATGACCGAGCTCAAGCGGCGACGCTGCGTCCGCTGGCGCGAGATCCTATACTCGACGCGCCACGCGTAAGGAAGGAAGAATAACGATGAAAGCCCTGCTGCTCGCCGCCGTCGTCCTCCTCTTCACCGGCTGCACGCACCCGAACGTGCAGGACGCCGGCAACGGCCGGCACGTGGTGACGGGTACCGCCTCTTCGGGCGGCTACACCGGCAGTCACGAGGAAGCGATCGATCAGGCCAACGAGTATTGCGACAAGTCCCACCAGAAGGCGGTGATCGAGAGCTTCGACGACAAGCCGGGCGTGGGTCCGAAGGGCGAGCACACCAGCGGCATGGTGTTCACGTGCGCTCCGCCTGTGGTGCTGCATTTCCAGTGACAGCGGTTGTGCGTCGCATGCGAGGCACGATAGCCGCATCGGCACGGTGTCGCGCGCCGGGCACCGAGCGCCCGCGAGGTCAGCGTGCGTAAGCTCGTCTCGAGCGGCAGTCCCTACGAAGCGACGGTGGGATTCTCGCGCGCGGTACGGACAGGCGCGCTCGTGAGCGTTGCCGGTACGGCGCCGCTCGGACCCGACGGGCGCACCGTGGGCCGCGGTGATC
>DATJVI010000037.1:0-48485 GCA_035501875.1 Burkholderiales bacterium | reverse complement strand
TGATCGAGCGCGATCAGACGCCCATCGACGGTGCCGATGTAGACTTTACCGTAGCCCAGCGCCACGCCGCGGTTGTACGGGTTGAAGAACGTGGAGTTGGCGCGCTCTTCGTCGATCTTCGCCTTATAGCTCCAGATGAATGCGCCGGTTGCCGCGTCGAGAGCCCAGACTTGGCCTGTGGTGCTGGTGTAGTACAGGATCCCGTCAGCAACAAGCGGGAACGACTGGATGCCGCGCTTGCCGGTGGAAGGGGTGTGGATCCAGGCGACTTTCAGGTTCTTGACGTTGCCCTTGTTGATCTGATCCAGCGCGCTGTAGTGCCAGCCTTTGAACGAGCCGTGATATGTCAGCCAGTTGTTGGGGTCTTTATCGGCGTTGAGCAGGCGGTCCCACGTGATATCCGCGGCCCCGACCTGCGACGCAAAGCCAAGTACGGCGACAGCCGACGCCAGCTTGGCGACCCCCGCAAATGGAGTTTCCCATCGTTTCATAAGCCTCTCCCGTTACAGGGTTGTTGGTTGAACCTGTCCTTGCGGACGATTTCTTCATTCAACTCGAGATTTCGCCGCGGGCGAGTCTTGGTTGTTTACTACGAAAAGGCGCGCGGAAAATCCGGACCAAGACTCTAGCCTCAGTCGGCATCCTTTGCAAGAGGCGAGACTGCCGCAAGCTTGCGGCAGTGCAAGCACTTGCGCATGCGCGGCGGCACTGCGTTGGTGCATTCTTATTGTGCGCAGCACCAAAGACGGATCGCGGCTCATCCTCCACACATGTCTGATCGAGATCACAGCATTCGCATCACGCCCACCATCGTCGTCGATGAAACGGACATCGAAGAAGCCTTCGTCCGCGCTCCAGGGCCGGGAGGGCAAAACGTCAACAAGGTCGCTACTGCAGTGCAACTGCGCTTTGCACTGGAGAGAAGCCGCGCGCTGCCCGACGACGTGCGCGCCCGTTTGCGCCATCTCGCCGGCCGGCGCGTTACCGGCGACGGATGGTTGGTTATCGTTGCGCACCGCTACCGCACCCAGGCGCGAAATCGCGAAGACGCACGAGCGCGCCTGCTCGATCTGATTCGCAGAGCTGCACAGCCCCCAAAGCCAAGGAGGCCGACGCGCCCTACGCGTGCGTCCCACGAGCGCAGACTCAAGGGAAAACGCGCTCGCGGACAGATCAAGCGAGCCCGCTCATTGCGGGAGGATGCGTAGTAGCCGCACAGTGGTGACGCACGATGCCTTCAAGTGCCGTCAGTGTGAGACGATGCCCGTCCAGCACGGAGTGCTGCCCGCGGGACGAACGCCTCAAACCGGAGGTCGAATTCGGCGCTGAGCGCGTGGGTCGCTGGTAGCGTTGCGACTACGCTCCGCAGAACATCGTTGCTGTATCTCGCGCCCGAGCGCGCGTGTGCCCATCGCGCTTCAGCGGCGCTCCGGGAGGATACGGCCGAGGAGCTCGAGCAGCTGGTCCCGCTCTGCGGCGGTCATGCCGCGCACCAGCCGCGCCTCGTGACGGGCCACCCGCTGCTTCGCTTTGCGCAGTAGTGCGGCACCCTGCGGCGTGAGCCAGAGGCCGTTGACCCGGCGGTCGTGAGTCGCCGCGCGGCGCGTTACCAGCCCGCGTGCCTCGAGCTTGTCCAGCGCAGGCACCAGGGTGGAGCGATCCAGCCGTGCAGCACGCGCCAGCTCGGTCTGCTTCAGCCCCGGGTTGGCTTCGATCACCACCAGCATTCCGAACAGCCCTGGGCTTACGTCGAGCTCGGCCACGGCGTCGGCAAAGTCGTCGAATACGGCGCGCTGTGTCAAGCGCAGGTGATAGCCGATCAGTTTCGGCAGCACGCCGAGCGCCACCGGGCCGTTCCGCGGCGGGCGGACCGTGCTGCGCGGGCTGCGCCTGGCTGCGGCGGACGCGCTGCTGCGGCGCCGTCTCGCGCCGCCTTCGCCGCGCGCCGGTGCGCTGCGGTCTGGATCGGGCACTTTGTTTGACACCCAACAATTGGGAGACCATACTTTAGCCCCATTCCACCCGAAGAGCCAAACGTCGCGTGGACCGGTGTGGTGATCGACGATGGGCCGTGGAAGCTGCATCAGCCGGCGCCAAGCCGCCTCAGCCGCGGGGTCTGAACAGGCGGAGCGGCGCATCTGCGCACACTGCGAAGACTTCGCCCTGCAGTGCACGCCTCCCCGCTCTCCAGTGATCTCACGCTGCGCCGCGGTACCATGAGCTGGACCATCACCGTTGCCGGCGATCCTCAGCCGGTCCCCGCCGACGAGGGCGAGACCATTCTCGACGCGTTGCTGCGCCACGGAGTGGGATTCGCCTACAGCTGTCAATCGGGCAACTGCGGCACATGCCGGTGCGAGTACGTCTCGGGAGAGATCTTCGAGCTGGAGTATTCTGAGCACGCCCTGCCACCTGGGGAGCGCGCACGCGGCATAATCCTCGCCTGTCGCTCGCAGGTGTGGAGCGATGTGCAGATTCGGCGGCTGTCGTCGGAGGAGTTCGTCATGCACCCGTCGCGGGTGATGCAGTGCCGGGTGCAGGAGCTGGAGTTCGTCACGCACGACGTGCTGCGCTTGCGCATGGAGATCGAGGAGGGGGGGCCCTACACCTTCTCCGCCGGGCAGTTCGCTAAGCTGCAGTTTCCGTTCGCCGCCGATATACCGCGCGACTACTCGATGGCCAATTGCCCGGATGAGGAAGGGCTAGAGTTCCACATCCGCTGCATCGCCGGGGGCGTGAGCGGCCAGATCCCGTCGCTGCTGTCCGTCGGAGACCGGGTGCGTGTCTGCGGCCCGTTCGGCACATCGTATCTGCGCGAACAGCACGAGGGCGCGCTCCTCGCCGTGGCCGGCGGGACCGGCTTCGCGCCGATCCGCTCGATCGTGGCCGCAGCGCTCAACAAGCGGCTCGCGCGTCCCATCCACCTCTACTTCGGCGTGCGCGCCGAGCGCGACGTGTACGGCGAGGCGGAGCTGCGCGAGTGGGAGAGACGCCATCCGAACCTGACGGTGCACATCGTGCTCTCGGACCAAACCGCGCTGAATGGCTCGCGCCGGTATGGCTTGGTGACCGACGCGGTACGCTCCGACCTCCCTGGTCTGGGTGTGGTACAGGCGTACTTGGCGGGGCCGCCCGCGATGGTGGATGCCGCCTCGGAAATGCTGGCGGCCGCTGGAGTGCCCGCGCGTGACATCCACGCAGATGCGTTCTACAGCGCTCCGGATTCGGGAACAGGGGCGGCGGCGTGAGCGGACCGTTCTCTCTCGAAGGCAGGGTTGCGCTGATCACCGGCGGGGCGCGGGGAATCGGGTGCGCGGTCGCCCGGGACTTCGTGCAACGCGGTGCCCGGGTGCTGATCGCCGATCCCGGCGTCTCGATCGGCGGCGACGCTCCTGATCCCCGCGTGGCGCAGCAGGCGGCGAGTGAGCTCGGCGCAAACGCGGTTCCATTCACCGAGGACATCGCGGCGCCCGGCCAGGCGCAGGCCGCGATCGAGTTGGCCCTCGAGCGCTTCGGCGCCATCGACGTCGTGGTCAACAACGCCGCCATCCTGCGCGATGCGTTGATCTTCAAGTCCGACCGCGCGAGCTTCGAGCGCGTGATCCAGACCAACTTGGTCGGTGCCTATGCGGTGCTGGCTGCAGCGACTCCCGTCATGCGGGAAGCGGCGAAGCGAGGACGGCCGCCCGCGCGGATCGTGAACATCGTGTCCACCGCCGGCCTGTACGGCAACTTCGGGCAATCCGCGTACGCGGCAGCCAAGGCCGGGTTGCTCGGGCTGACGCGGGTGGTGGCGATGGACATGGCGCGCTCCAAAGTCAACTGCAACGCGGTCGCGCCTTTTGCGGCCACCCGTGTGACCGAATCGATCCAGCCGGCCAATGAAGCCCAGGCCGCGTACAAGACGCGAGCGTTGACCATTCCGGCAGAATACGTAGCGCGGCTGGTCGCTTGGCTGAGCGCCCCCGGCTGCGACGTCACCGGACAGCTGTTCGGCGTTCGCGGGCGGGAGTTGTTCCTGTTCTCTCAGCCACGCCCGGTGGAGCGCGTGGTGACCGCGCCGCTCGCCGAGCTGACTCCGGAAGCGCTGGATGCAGCGGTCAGCCTGCACCTGCGCGAGGCTTTCGTGGATCTCACCACCGACCTCGAGTGCTTCAGCAGCGAGCCTCTGGTTTGACATCCCCTGCCGCTCAGAGATACGAAGGAGCCGACGTGACTGTGACCCCTGCAGTGAAGATCCCCGAAGTGAAGACCGCCGCGGAGCTGGCGCAGCAACCCGACGAGTATCAGTCGGCGGTACACAAGATCGTCATCAGCCATGCCGTCAATGAGCTGTATGGGGCGCAGGTGTTCGACGAGCCGGCGATCAAGCTGGCGCCCACCCCCTATGCCAAATGGCTCACGTGCCGGGTGGCGATGGAGGAGTACCACCATCACGTGCGCTTTAAGGCTCTGGCCGACGAGATCGGCATTCCCGCCGAACGCATGGACCCGAAGAAGAAGGCACCGCTGTCGATCTTCCAGTTCGAGCTGAAGACTTGGCCCGAGTTCTGCGTGATCAAGGCGGTGGCCGACTACGCCGAGATCTTGCAGGTGGAGGACCTGCTCCATTGCAGTTTCCACCCGCTGCGCAACTTGGCGCGCATCACCATGCCGGAGGAGAAGTTTCACGCCAAGTTCGGCAAGGATTCCTGCTTGGAGTTGATCCAACAGGGAGAGATCGCGCAGGTGCAGGACGCGCTCGATCGCTACGTTCCGATCACGCCTGCGTTCTTCGGCGCCAGCCAGTCGAAGAACAACGAGCTGTATCGCAAGTGGGGTCTGAAACAGCGCAGCAACGACGAAATGCGCAAGGATTTCCTTAACCGCGTGACCGAGCTGGTGGAGAAGGATTTCGGGTTGACGATGCCCGCGCTGCACTAGGCGAAAGGCGATAGCTCGAAGCCGGCGGCGCGAACGCACGATCCGGGATTTCCTCAACGGAGGGAAACATGACACAAGCTGCCATCGACCCGCGCGCCGAGCGGGAAGCCTACTATCGCCGCATCGGGCAAGCGCATATGAGGCCGTTATGGGAGGTGCTCGGCTCGCTCGTGCCCGAGCGCCCGCAATCGCCCTGCGTGCCGGCAATCTGGCGCTACGAGCAGATCCGGCCCTGGTTGATGGAGGCCGGCAGCATGATCTCGGCCAAGGAGGCGGTGCGCCGCGTCTTGATCCTGGAGAACCCTGGACTGCCAGGCAGCTCCGCCATCACGCAGTCGCTGTTCGCCGGCCTGCAACTGATCCTTCCCGGCGAGGTGGCGCCGAGTCATCGCCATACGCAGTCGGCGTTGCGGCTCATCGTCGACGGCAGCGGGGCGTACACCGCGGTGGAGGGCGAGCGTGTCACGATGCACCCGGGGGATTTCATCATCACCGCATCCTGGACCTGGCATGATCACGGCAATCCGGGCTCCCGACCGGTGGTGTGGCTGGACGGACTCGATATCCCGATCGTGCGCTTCCTCGACTGCGGCTTCGCGGAGAACGCTCACGAGGACTCGCAACGCGTCGCGCGGCCCGAGGGGGACGCCCTCGCGCGCTACGGCAATAACCTGCTGCCGATCGACTTCGAGCCGCAGAGCCTCGCCTCACCTGTTTTCGCGTATCCGTATTCGCGCACGCGCGAGACGCTGGAGCAGTTGCGCCATAACGGGGAGCCGCACGCGGTCCACGGTTACAAGATGCAGTTCGTCAACCCGGCGAACGGCGGCTATCCCATGCCGTCGATCGCAGCCTTCGTGCAGCTCGCGCCGGCGGGATTCCAGGGCATCGATTACCGCTGCAGCGACAGCGTCGTATTCCACTGCATCGAAGGCGGCGGCACGATGGTGGTCGACGCCGAGCGCATCGCGTTCACTGCCAAGGACACGCTGGTGGTGCCGTCGTGGCGTGCGCACCGGATCGAGGCCGCCGCGGACAGCGTCCTGTTCAGCTTCTCCGACCGGCCGCTGCAGCGCGCGCTCGGTGTGTGGCGCGAGCGGGTGGCTTGATCCTGCCTGGCATGACGCGCGGGGCCCCGCGCTGGTTCGCCAATTTCGGTCTGCCCCTTTCGGCGGCCGATCTGCGCCACGCTCAGGCGTATCTGGCTGCCCTCGGATACGCCCCGGACACCCAGATCGAACCCGTCGCCGGCTGGCGTGAGGCGGGGCAGATCATCCGCGATCCGTGCTGGGATCGCACGTGGTGGCAGCACGAGGAACAGGAGCGCGAGCGCTTGATGGAACAGGCCGCCGCATTGGTCGGCGAGTGCGCGTTGCGCGAGCGGCTGAGCGCAGCGACGATGCTGACGGACGACCCGCTCCCTGCCGCTGCGGCGGCGGCGCGAAGCCACGATGCCGACGAAGCGCTGATCCGCGCCGCCGCAGGCGCGGTCGCCCTGAGCCTGCACCAAGCTGCACTGGCAGGCCTCGCGCGGAGCGGTCCTGATCACTTGTTCATGCGAAAATATCGCATCGTCGAATCGGGCCGCTGGCCGCTTGGCGTGCTGCGCGGTGTTTTTTACTTGTTCTGATCGGACCATCATCATGCCGAGCAACTTCGTCGTCGATGCGGGAGAAACGCCCTCCATCCCCGTGGCAGGCCAGAAGGGGCGCTTCCCCGTGCACCGCATCTATTGCGTCGGGCGCAACTACGCCGCCCATGCGCGCGAGATGGGCAAGGACCCGGAGAAAGAGCCCCCGTTCTTCTTCCTCAAGCCGGCCGATGCCATCGTCGCCGAGGGCGGAGACGTGCATTACCCGCCGGGCACAGTCAACCTTCACCATGAGATCGAGCTCGTGGTGGCCTTGCAACGGGGCGGGTTCCAAATTCCGGCGGCGCGCTCTCTCGATCACGTCTACGGATATGCCGTGGGGCTCGACATGACGCGACGGGACCTGCAACTGCAAGCGCGCGACATGGGGCGGCCGTGGGATTTCGGCAAAGCCTTCGACGAGGCTGCGCCGATCAGCGCGATCTACCCGGTCGCGAGTCACGGGCATCATTCTTCGGGCTCGATCACGCTGGAGGTGAACGGCGAGCTGCGGCAGCACGCCGACTTGGAGGACATGATCTGGTCGGTCCCCGATACGATCGCCTTCCTGTCGAACTACTATCACCTGCAGCCCGGCGACCTGATCTTCACCGGTACACCCGCCGGCGTCGGCCCAGTGGTGCGCGGAGACAAGCTGGTGGGCCGCATCGAAGGGCTGGCGCAGCTGAAGGTGACGATCGTATAGCGCCGGCGCGGGATGTCGAGCAGGGCGCAGCGCGGCGCGCGCCCGCAGCATCGATCGCAAAGCTCGCATGGATACGGCAAAGACCTGGCTGGAAGTAGCGCTGAACGGTCCCTGGGGCAAGGCGCGGCAGCCGCACAGTCCGGTGACGGTGCGCGAGATCGTGGATCAGGCGGTGGCTTGCGTGAAGGCCGGTGCTGCGGTGGTACACGTCCACGCCTACGACGAGCAGACGGGCAAGCCGAAGGAGGACGCCGGGGTCTATGCTGCCATCATCGAAGGCATCCGCGGCCGCGTCGATGCGATCGTCTATCCGACCATTCCGATCGCGGGCATGGCGCCGTTCTCCGCAGAGGAACCCCCGCAGTCGCGCTTCGCGGTGCACGAGCACCTGGCGCGCCGTGGCATGCTCGAGTGGGCCGCCGTCGATCCGGGGTCGGTCAACTTCGCGTACTACGACGATGTGCGTGCCGACAAGCCCGGCTTCGTCTATCTGAACCCCGAACAGCACGTGCGCTACGCGCTCGGGCTGGCGGCGCGCTACCGGTTCCATCCGAGCTTTGCGATCTACGAACCCGGCTTCGTGCGGCTGGGCGCGACCCTGCATTGGCGCTGCAGCTGCCCGGCCCCGATCTACCGCTTCATGTTCTCCACCGACTACACCTTCGGCTTCCCACCCGCCGACTTCGGCCTCACCGCCTATCTCAACCTGTTGGACGTGGTCGCCCCGGGTGCCAAATGGATGGTGGCCGGCCTCGGAGTGGATGTGCTGCCGCTGATCCCTCGCACTCTGGCCGAAGGCGGGCATGTGCGCGTGGGACTAGAGGACGTCTCGCTCGGGAGCGCGAAGAGCAACCTCGAGCTGGTCGAGGAAGCCGCCAGGGTCATCGACAACTGCGGTGGGCAGCTCGCTACCGCCGCCGAGGTGCGCGCACAGCTTCAGGCCATCGAGATGGGCGATGGATGACAGGTCGCACGCAGCGCCAGGAGCGTCGATGCCTGCGCCGGCGGCGAGCGGGGGCTCATCGGGGAGAGCGGAGTACCCGACACGGCTATAATCCGAGCCTGCAGCAGCGAGCGAGACGTTCATGAGCGCGTATCCGAAGATCGGCATCACCATGGGCGACCCCTCGGGGGTCGGCCCGGAGATCATTGTCAAGGCGCTGCGCGAGATGTCGGCAGACCAGCGCTCGGCCTCCACCGTGATCGGCAACCTCGGCCTGCTCGAGCGGGCCGACAGGCTGGTTGGCGCCGGCCTGACCTATGTCGATGTGCTGGAAGGAGCCAGCGGCGGCGTGGTACCCGTGGTGCACGTGCCGACCAAAGACGAGAGCCAGATCCGCGACGGCGTGCTGACCGCCGCGGGAGGCGAGGCGGCCTACCGATACGTGGTCAAAGCAGTGGAGCTGGCGCTGGCAGGCCGCATCGCCGTGATCGTGACCGCGCCGCTCAACAAGGGCGCGATGCACGCGGCCGGACACCGCTTCGACGGCCATACCGAGCTGCTCGCGCATCTCACCGGAGCGAAGTCGTCGTTCATGCTGCTCGCTTCCGAGAAGCTTTCGGTGGTGCACGTGTCGACTCATGTCTCACTGCGGGGCGCTACGCAACGCGTCACCACCGAGCGGGTACTGGGGACCATCCGCGCCGGAAACGAGCATTTCAAAGCGCTCGGCTACGCCGCCCCGCGCATCGCGGTCTCGGGGCTGAACCCCCATTGCGGGGAAGGCGGGATCTTCGGGACGGAAGAGATCGACAGCATCAACCCGGCCGTAGCGCAGGCGCAGCGCGAGGGCATCGACGTCAAAGGCCCGATCTCCGGCGACACCGTGTTCTTCCGGGCGCTCAAGGGAGAGTTCGATCTGGTGGTGGCGCAGTATCACGATCAGGGTCATATCCCCACCAAGCTCATCGCCTTCGACGAGACCGTCAACGTCAGCCTTGGGCTTCCTATCCGGCGCACCTCGGTCGATCACGGTACGGCGTTCGACATCGCCTGGCAGGGCAAGGCGAGCCACGCCAACATGCGCGCCGCCGTGGCCTATGCCCGCAGGATGTCCGAGCGGATGCCCGCGAAAGCGGCGGCCTGACCGGGTTGGGCGCGAACGAGTCCAGCCGGAATCCTCCGCGCGTCACCATCGTCGCTGATGATCTGACCGGAACGGTCGATGTGGCGGCGCCGCTCGCGGACCGCGGCTTGGACACGCGGGCGGTCGCAAGCGCGTGCGATCGGGCGGCGCTCGACGGAGCCGAAGTGGTTTCGATCAACACCGACTCGCGCCACCTCCCCCCGGCTGCAGCCGCCGAGCGGGTCGGGCGGATGTCGCAACGGCTGATCGATCCGCGCACCGAGATCTTGGTGAAGAAGGTCGACTCGACGCTGCGCGGCAACGTCGTGGCGGAGACCCTCGCCATGCTGGACGCGACGGGCCGGAGGGTGGCCCTTGTGGCGCCCGGGTTTCCGGCGCAGGGGCGCAGCCTGGTCGACGGCGTGGTCCATGTGCAAGGTGTGCCGCTTCCGCAGACCAGTTTTGCCAAGGATGCGCTGTCGCCACCGCCGCGAGAGCCGGTGCACGTGCTGTTCCGGACTGCCGCGCCGAGCGCGTCGGTGGAACTGCTGCGGCGGGGCGAGCCTCTCCCTGCGCTGAGTGCCCACGGGCAGCAGATCCTGGTTGTGGACACCGCCACCGACGAGGACTTGCGCGGCGCCATCCGCGCCGTGCAGGGACAGCTTTCGCGGGTGCTTCTCGTGGGGTCGGCGGGCATCGCGCACGCGCTCGCCGATGTCTGTTTCGAGCCTGCGGCGACGACCTTCGGGCCGCGGGCTGTCGACGGGACGGTGCTGTTCGTCGTTGGCTCCCGCGCGGAACGCAGCGCGCAACAGGTCGCTGCGCTCCTCGAGGAGGGGCACGCATACCCGTCGCGCGCTCCGAACGGGCGGGTGGATGTCGAGTCTGCCGCTGGCGCCGGCGCGCCGGCAGTGGTGATTGTCGCCATGTCGGGTTGCGATGGCCGGGAAGGCCGCGCAGATGAAGTCGCCGAGCGATTGGGCGTGGGCGTCGCAGAACTGCTGCAACGGCGCCGCGTTTCGGCGGTCGTCGCGACCGGCGGAGACACGGCGCTCGCGATCCTGCAGCGTCTGGGCGTCGCCGTGCTGCGAGTCGCCTGCAGCCTCCTGCCTGGCATTCCCATCAGCCGGATCGAGACCGGCGAAACCTCGCTTTGGTTCGTGACCAAGGCCGGCGGGTTCGGCTCCCGCGACGCATTGGTCACGATCGCCCGACGACTTCGCGCAGGCGCCTGAGAACCTTCCCCGCGGTGTGGGGTCTCCAACCGATGCACGACCGTCTCGCAGGCACCCTGCGATCCGCTCGGCGCGCGCACCGAGGCAAGCTGTTGCGGCCCCTGCACGAGACATCCATGGACCTTTTGGCTTTCGATCCTTTCGCGATGACCCGCGTGTTCCGTGCGCGCTGCTAATCCCGATCCGCCGCGTCGAAGGGTCCCGCGTTCGCGTGGTGCCGCCGGGCGGCCCGAACCGGCCGGTCGCGTACAGGACTCCGATGAGGCCGTAGCTGCAACTCGCTCGCGCGGCGACGGCGCTGGCTGCAGCGCGGGTGACTGGCTGCGCCAGGTTTCGGCTATCGTTCTGGCTGTGGTTGCCTGGCACTGCGTGGCCGCCCTTGCGGGCCCGATCGAGGTCAAAGCCCGCCGCGAAGGCGAAGCGGTGCTCGTCGAAGCCAGCGCGCAAGTGCACGCTGATCCACAGGTCGCCTGGGAAGTGCTCACGGCGTACGACCGCTACGCCGAGTTCGTGCCAGACCTCAAGTCGAGCCGTGTCCTGGCGCGCGCAGGCGATACGACGATCGTCGAGCAGAAAGGCGAGGCTCGGTTCCTTCTCTTCCATTTCCCGCTCGAGGTGGTGCTGGCCGTGACCGAACAGCCGCCGAACTCGGTGAGCGCGCGCGCGATGTCGGGTAACTTCCGGGAGATGACTGGCGTATATCAACTCACCGCGGACGGCGACAGCCTGCGCCTGACCTATACCGGACGACTGGTTCCGGCATTTCGGCTCCTGCCCTTGATCGGAGTGCCGGCCCTGCGGGCTGCGGTCGAAAGGCAGTTCACTGCGCTGGTGCGCGAGATCGGGCGACGCGCGGCGATCGACGGTAGTCCCGCCGAAGGCCGCTAGCCATGCGATGGGGAGAGATGCTGGCAGTGGCTGGAGAGGCGCGACCGTGCGGGCGTGGCGCCATCACGGTTGCTGGGCGAGACCGCGTCGACGGGACGGCGCCGCTCTAGCCCTATGTGGCGCTCTCAGCGTGCGATCGTCTCGTTGGCCGCGTTCCTCATTCTGATGTGCGCCGCCAGCCACTCGCCGGCCAACGCCAGCCTGCCCACCAGCGAACCCGGGCCCGGGATCAGCCGTGAGCTGGCCGAGTGGCGGTCTGCGCATTATCGAGATGTCCGCTATGGCGTGAACCTCGATCTCTCGCCTCCGTTCGAGCGGGTGCGCGGCACGCTGTCGCTGCGGGTTGTCGTGCCGGAACGCGGCCCAGATCTCGTCCTGGACTGGCGCCCCTGGGATGGGGCGGCGGTGCAAGACCTCCGCGCAAACGGCACGTCGCTCGGAACCCCGGCGCTGGTTTCCGACCACTTGGTGGTTCCGCACGAGCGCCTGCGCCAAGGCGAGAACCTGATCGAGCTGCGCTTCGAGTCACCGATCCGGATTTCCGGGTCCGCCGTCACGCGCTTTCACGATCCCGAGGATGGATCCGATTATCTGTACTCGTTGCTCGTGCCGGCCGACGCGAGCAGCCTGTTCCCGTGCTTCGACCAGCCCGACTTGAAGGCTCGGTTCGAGCTCAGCGTGACCGCTCCGCTCGGATCGCGCGTGATCGGCAACGCCCCTGCGCTCGCATCTGCGCAACGGGCCGATGTGCAGACTACCCGGTTCGCGGTGACCGAGCCGATCAGTACCTACCTGTTCGCGTTTGCTGCCGGCCCTTTCGAAGAGGTGCGGCGCGGCGAGACGCGTCTGTTCGTGCGGCGGTCACGGCTCAAGCGTGCCCAGGCCGAGGCGGAGACCGTGCTCGGCCTTACGCAGCAGGCCCTCGACTATTTCCAGGATTACTTCGCGCGCCCTTTCCCCTTCGCCAAGTACGATCTCGTCCTCATTCCCGATCTCGCCTACTCCGGCATGGAGCACGCGGGTGCAACCTTCCTGCGCGAAGACAGCGTACTGTTCCCGTTTCAGCCCGCTGATTCGGATCGGCTGCGGCGCGCGAGCCTCATCTTCCACGAGACCGCGCACCAATGGTTCGGCGACCTGGTCACCATGCGCTGGTTCGACGACCTCTGGCTCAAGGAAGGGTTCGCCAACTTCATGGCCGCCAAGGCGACGGCGGCGCTCATCAATGAGCGCGATGCGTGGAATACGTTTCGCGCACTGAAGACGGCTGCATACCGGACCGACGCCACCCATGGGACCACTCCGATCCGCTCCCCGCTCGCCAATCTGGCCGGCGCGAAGTCGGCATACGGCAGCATCGTGTACAGCAAGGCGCCTGCGGTGCTGCGTCAGGCCGAACACTACCTGGGCGAGGAGACCTTCCGCGCCGCCGTGCGCGGTTTCCTCGCTGACCATGCCTTCGATTCGGCCGACTGGAACGACTTGGTAAGCGCCTTCGAGCGCGCTTCCGGACGGGACCTGCGTGACTGGGCTAGTGCCTGGGTTACGCGTCGGGGTCTGCCGATGGTCCGCACGGACTTCGCGGATGACCCCGAAGGTCACGGTTCCGAGATCGTCCTCACGCAGGAGGACGCGCTGGGGGAAGGCGGCGTCTGGCCCATGCGGGTGCAGCTCGTCGTGATTTGCGAGGACAGCCGTCTGGAGCGGCTGCCCGTGTTGCTCCAAGCGCGAGCGGTGCGCGTGAGCAGCCCTTGCGGCCGCAAGCGGCTCCGCATCGCGTTCGCCAACGATGGCGATTTCGGGTACGGGCTCTTCCTCGTCGATGCCGCCAGTCGAGCAGCATTGCTGAGAGGGGTCGGTAACGTCGAAGACGACCTGCTGCGCGCGCTGCTATGGGATGCGCTTTGGGAGAGTGTGCGCGCCGCGGAACTGGCGCCGCTCGAGTTTCTCGACGTGCTGCTTCGGGAGCTGCCCCGCGAGCGCGATCAGGTGACCGCGGCGGGGCTGTTGAGCCGGCTGCAGATCTTGCAGCGCTGGTACCTCTCGGATGCGCAACAGCTCATGGCCTCGCCGCAAGTGGAGTCGGTGCTGCGCGCCGGGGTGGCGGAAGGACCCGATCCCGGCATGCGCCTCACCTGGTTTCGATCGTACGCGGGAGCCGTCTCCACGCCGGCGGGACGCGACGACCTGAAGCGCTTCCTGTCCGGGAAGGCCACCGTGCCGGGCGCCACGCTGTCGTCCAACGACCGCTTCCGCATCCTCCGGCGCTTGATCACGCTTGGCGATCCCGACGCGGACCGCTTGCTGGCGCAGCAGGCGCGGGCGGACGTGAGCGATGAGGGGCGTCGTCAGGCCTATGCGGCGGGCGCGGCCCGGCCCGAGGCCGAGGTCAAACGCGCCTACTTCGAGGCGTTCGTTACCGACCGCAACCTGCCCGAGCGCTGGACGGAGGAGGGCGTGGCTGCGTTCAACGCCGTCGAGCAGGAGCAGCTGACCCTGCCGTACCTGGAACCCGCGCTGCGGGAGCTGCAGGGCTTGCAGCGCACCCGCAAGATCTTCTTCGTGAACAGTTGGCTCACCGCCTTCGTTGGAGGGCAGCGCGGCGCAGCCGCCCTGGCGGCAGTCCAGCGGGCGCTCGAGCGCGATGACCTCGAGCCCAGCTTGCGGTTGAAGCTGATCGAGGTCGGCGAGGAGCTGGAGCGAACGGTGCGGATCCGCGCGCGCTACGCGCGCTGACTCAGATCCGCGGCCGGAGACAGGAGGCGGCGCGAGCCGGCTCCTGCTCCGTAGGCTATGGGCGAACGCCGGGTTACTTCTTCTCGGTGCTGGATCCGTCGCTCTTGCTGCTGGACCCGTCGGTCTTGGCGGCCTGGCTCTTGTGCTTCTTCTTGCTCTTTTGCTTCTTCTGCGGCGCGGGCTTCTCGGTGGGCGCGGGCGTGGTCGTGTCGGCCGCGAAGGCGGTCACGGTGACGGCCGCGAACAGGCCGGCGATCAGGGCAGCGATCAGCTTCTTCATTGACGAACTCTCCATCATTGTTGGGTTGAACCGAACTGGTTTCGACTGGGCAGTGCGCCTCGTCGCCGTCTTTAACGCCCGGCTTACAACCAGGTTGACGCGCCGGCGCTGGCGCCGGTCCAGCCGATAGAATAGCGCTCCGCCAGCGTGCGTCGCCCCAAGTTCGCGCACGAAGCCGCCCCGCCGCGAGGGGCTCCGGAAGGCGGGTGTGGCGACCGGTCTCGGTACGCAAGTTCGGTCGGTCAGGCTGATCTGGGTGCAGGTGCAGCGCGCGAAGGCGGGCAGGCCGGCGCGCTAGGCCATGGTGGCGAGGATACAGGAGGGCGGAGTGCAGATGCTGTCAACCAGTGAGGCCGCCGCAGGCGCCAAAGCCTTCCTACGGCCCAGCAGCGTCGCAGTCGTCGGCGCGGGAGATCGTCTGACCAGTTCCGGAGGCGCCGTACTGCGCAACCTGGTACGGTCGGGTTTCCGCGGGCGCCTGGTGCCGGTCAACCCGAAGGGCGGGGAGCTGCTGGGCTTGCCCGTTGCGCGCTCGCTCCTGGACGTCGTGCCCGCCTGCGAGCTGGCGGTGATCGTAGTGCGTCCCGACGCGATCCTCGAGGTGGTGCGCGAGGCCGCTGCAACCGGGCACCGCAACGTGCTCATCCTGCCGGGCGGGTTTGCCGAGAGCGGCGACGAGGGCAAAGCACGAGACCGAGCCTTGCGCGCGCTGGCGGAGGAGCACGGGATGACGGTCGGAGGACCCAACTGTGCCGGGGTCATCAACCTGACCGATCCGGAGGCACCATTCGCCGCGACCTTCCTGCGGGATCTGCCGCGCGGCGGTGGCGTGGCGCTGGTGTCGCAGTCCGGGGCCATTGCGGAGGAGGTGATCGCTGCCAGCCATGCGATGGGGATCGCGATCGGTGCGCTGGTCTCGGTCGGCAACGCCATGCATCTGGGGCTCGCCGAGTACGTGGAGGAGCTGGGTTCCGACCCGGCTTGCCGCGCGGTGCTTCTGTACGCGGAATCGTTCGGTGACGCCGAGCGTTTCTTGCGCCTCGCGCGTCGCGTCAGCAGCCAGAAGCCCGTAGCGGCGCTGATCGGCGGGCGCACGCCGCCGGGGCGCAGTGCCGTGTTCCGGCACACCGGCTCGAGCGCCTTGACCGACGACCAAGCGGAGGCCTTTTGCCGCGCCTGCGGAATGGTGCGGGTGACCAACCTGCGCCGCCTGATGCTGGCGGGGAAGGCCTTCGGTGCTTACCCGCAGGGCATCGGCTCGCGCGTCTTGGTTCTGTCGAATTCGGGCGGCCCCGGTGTCCTGTGCACCGACCAGTGCGCCCTCGAGGGTCTGGTATTGCCGCAGCTGCCCGCGGGGTACGCCGAGCGGCTACGGGCCTTCCTGCCGCCAGAGGCGGCCGTAGCCAATCCGCTCGACCTGCTGGCCGACGCCCGCGAAGAGCGCTTCGGCGACACTCTGTCGGCAGCGCTGACCGAAGCCGCCGGAGCCTACGACGCCGTCCTCGTGGTCCACGTAGTCCCGTTCATGGTCGATGCCACCCCGGTGGTGGAGCGCTTGGCCCAGTCGTCCCGGGGAGCGTCGCTGCCCATCCTGCACTCGATGATGGGGACGCTAGAGCGCAAGCCGCAGTGGGCGGCGATCATGGAGTCGTCCGGCGTGCCCTTCTTCGACAATGCCGAGGACATGGCCGAGGCGGCGGGACTCCTCGCTCGCCGGCGGTCGTTGCGTGACCAGCTCGTGAGCGATCAACCCGCATAGCGGATACTCCCGGGAGGCGTGGGACAACGTTGTGCGCTTGTTGGGGGTCCATTGCAGTTCACGGCTTCCCCCTATCGTCGGTGTCGCTTGCGCGAAGTCGGCCCTCCTCCGATGCGCACGTTGCCGGGACGCGAGCGCCGGCGACCGCGCTCGCCTGACCATCGCCTGAGCCCCCATATAGAGTTATAGTTAGCAGCCCATGCAGCATGGGAGGATCGAGTATGAAGCGCTTCAGTCCCGGGCCGGCCGTTGGTGTGACTCTGGTGTGCGTTGCCCTGTGCGGCCCAGCAGGGCTACTTGGATCCGACGCATCGACACCGGCCCGCCCCACCGACCCATCCGCGGACGACTACGGGCGCGCCGGTGGCCCAGTCGGAGCGGCTGCCATCGAAGCCGCCAGTAGAGATGCCTCTCCGGCCGGCTCAGCACCGGTGCAATGGCCTGGCCGCGCGGGAACCCTGGCAGGCACAACCGATGTCGGCACCTCGCCCCGCGGCACAGGCACCGGACGGTTGCCAGCAAACGCGTTTGAGGATTGGTACGGCCGTGCGGGTGGGCCGGTGGGTGTGCCCCCAACGGCACGAGGTGCGCCAGTCGAAGTCCCGAAAGACGACTATGTATCGCTTCCCGTCGGGCCTCTGGTGCGCTCGGGCGCGGCGGGAAATTGCGTCCGAACCGGAACCTGGGCGCCGGGCGCACAGCCGTGCGAGACGCAGGTAGCCGAACAGCGGCCCAAACCCGTTGCAGAGGTGAAACCTGCGCCGACGCCAACCCCGCAGGCTGAGGCGCCCAAGCCCCCGCCTCCGGCGCCCGCTCCAACCCTCGCGCAACAGCCCGTCCCTCCTCAACCGATACCCGCGCCGTCCGCGCCGGTGGCGAAAGTTCCAGAGCAGCCGGCCGCGCGTCCCCCTGAGCTGTCGGGGGCGGCGCTGCACATCACGCTCGACGCGCAGACGCATTTCAGCTTCGACGACTACAAGCTGACTCCCGCCGGGGAAGCCAAGATGGACCAGCTGCTCGCCGCGCTCGCGCAAAAGCAATACGACTCAATCGTCGTCACGGGTCACGCCGACCGACTCGGTAGCGACGCATACAACGAGACGCTCTCGGAGCGGCGTGCTTTGAGCGTCAAGCAGTACCTCATCAAGAAAGGCGTGGACGAGAACAAGGTCCAGGCACGCGGAGTCGGGGCGGCGGAGCCCGTCACAAAACCGGACGCGTGCGAGGGGCTCGACCGCGTCAAGACGATCCAGTGCTTGGCGCCCGATCGGCGGGCCGAACTGATGGTGGTCGGAGCGCGCGGGCGCTGAATCTTGCAGGGCCGGGCGTTCGATGCCCCGCTGAATTCGCCGCCGAGCCTCAGGCCTGGATGCACACGAAGCGCGTGAATCGGCCCAGCGTGTGCGAAGGGGTTGCGCCGTAGGCCGCCCGCACCGGCCGACGAGCACCACGCGCGGGATCCGCATCCGGTGGAGCAGGGGGTTCCCGCAGCCGCCAGAGAACGGTGTTCGCGGCCGCTGCGCCGATGACGCAAGCGAGTAGGAGCATCGGGCCCGCGCACGGAGCGCAGCGCCGAGACCAGATCTCGTAGAACAGGTCGCGCGCGACCATCGACGCTGGACTGGGGGCGACTCGGGAGGAGGCGAGCAATGAAGCTCTACGGCTACTGGCGCAGCTCCGCGGCCTATCGCGTGCGCATCGCGCTCAACCTCAAGCATCTCTCCTATGAGACCGTGAGCGTCAATCTGGCGAAAGGCGAGCAGTACCAGCCGGCATATGACGCCATCAACCCGCAGAACGTGGTGCCGGTGCTGGAGGATCAGGGCCAGCGCCTGTACCAGTCGCTGGCCATCATCCAGTACCTGGAAGAGGTCCATCCCCAGCCGCCGCTGTTGCCGCCCGATCCCGTCGGACGCAACCGCGTGCGCTCGCTCGCTCTGATCGTCGCTTGCGAGATCCATCCGCTGAACAATCCGCGGGTGCTGAACTACCTGACGGGCAAGTTCGGCATCTCGGAGGACCAGAAGCTCGCTTGGTACCATGACTGGATCCGAACCGGCTTTACGGCGCTCGAGAGGCGGTTGGCGACCGAATCCGGGACCGGGCGCTATTGCCACGGCGATACGCCCGGATTTGCGGATGTCGCCCTGGTTCCTCAGGTGGCCAACGCGGTGCGCTTCAAGGTCGACCTGTCGGCCTTTCCTACCATCCGACGCATCGACGCCGAATGCCAGATGCTCGAGGCGTTCCAAAAGGCCGCGCCGCAGAATCAGCCCGACGCCCAGTGAGCGTATGCGATGCCATCGTGCTCCAGGTGCGGCGCGGCGGCTTCCATGCGGGCGCGCCACGGGCAGAAGCGTTGGCGTGCCCCTTTCTCATCGCCCGTCGGGACGGAAGGAGCAGGCCCCTCCCGCCATCCAACACATGGCCAGGCTCCCAGCGGTGCTTTGGACGGGGCGGCGGTTGCGTCTCAGCGCACGGGCGACACGGGACGACTGATCGGGCATGAACGGCGCTCTGGGATCGGTTCTTCCCGCGGCCGCGGCGTTTGTCGGTGGGCATTTCGTCCTGTCCTGGCCCCCGGTGCGGTCCAAGCTCGTGAAAGCGCTTGGCGTTGGCCTCTTCACCGCGCTGTACTCGCTGCTGATGGTGTTGTTCCTGATTTGGCTGGTAGCGGCGTACCGCGTTGCGCCCCCGCTGGTGGTCTGGGATTTCGGCCCGGCGGCGAACCTGGTTCCGGTGATGGCCATGCCGTTTGCATTGATCCTGGCGGTCCTGGGGTTGACCTCCCGCAGCCCGACCGCGGTGATGGGCGAGCGGCTGCTGCGGGCGCAGGTGCCGGTAGCCGCGGGAGCGCTGACGGTCACCCGGCATCCGTTCCTGTGCGGCGCCGCGCTCTGGGCGGTGGCGCATCTGATCGCCAACGGTGACATGGCCTCGATTATCCTGTTCGGCAGCATGGCCTTGCTCTCGATCGGGGGCATGTTTGCCATCGATCGCCGGCGTGCGCTCGAGCTGGGAGATGCGTGGTCCACCTTCGCCGCTCGCACCTCTCGCGTGCCGTTCGCGGCGGTACTCTCCGGTCGCACCAAAGCCGATTGGGCCGGTATCGGATGGGCGAGGCCACTCGCCGGAGTGGCTCTGTACGTCGCGCTGCTGTTCGGGCACGACTGGTTGTTCGGCGCGCCCGCCGTGATCCTCTGACGCGTGCGCGCGGATCTGGCGATGTAGGAGGTTTGGGTGGCGACTTGTGGCGGCCCCACGGGGTACGCTCTGCGTCCCGCAGCGCGCGCGCTTGCCTTAGAATGCGATCCAGTGCGCGTCCGGCAGGATGGTCGCGCCGAGGGGCCAGCGACACCTGGCTGCAGTGGGAGCGGGAACGGGCCCGTATCGAGCGCTACCAAGAGGAATCGTCATGAGAGCATCCCATCTGATCGCAACTTTCGCCATCCTGGCGTTGAGCCCAAGCCTCGGGGTCGAGCGCGCCTGGGCCGAAGGAGACGCCGCTCCCACCTACCAGCGTGAGCGTGCCATGCAGAGGTACAAGGGCTGCCACTGGACCGACGAGATGGGCCAGTACATCTACGCATGCATCAAGAAGAACGATGGCTTCGGCACCCATTGGTGCTACGACGAGACGTTGGAGGTGTATTGCCCAGCTCAGCTCGAGGCGGCGAAGAAGGCCGCATCCCCGGGCGCACCGGACAAGCCGACCAATTGACGGCGGACGCGGCAGCAACGCAGCCGGCGCGCGTCTAGCTCGAGCGTTCGTCCCATGTATACTAGCTACGGGCGGCGTCAGGCAGAACGATCCCGACAGGCACGGGGCTGAGTGGCCTTCCGCATCATGGATCGCCGACGCGCTTACGAGAGCTTCGCGCACACCAACAACAATGCGGTCGACCCCCTTGCCCGAGCGGCGGCTCGGATGCGACTTGCGCCGTGGAGACCCTCACGCCGCCGCGCTTTATGCGGCGACGTCCCCGCGGCTGCTGGGGCCGCGCTGTGAACAGAACCCGTTCATCGTAACGAGAAAGATGCGAGCACCGAACCGGGAGTCCCCCGCGCAGCCGGTCCTGGGACGCAGTCACATATGGTCGCCCGGGATCTGACGGTACGACTTGCGCGAGCCGGCGATGCGCAGGAGATCGCCGTGATGTCGCGCGACCTGATCGAGAGCGGTCTAGGCTGGTCCTGGACGCGCGCGCGCGTGACCCGCAACATCGCCGACCGCGATACGCTGTCCATCGTGGTCTGCCAGGGCGTGAAGCTCACCGGGTTTGCCATCATGTACTTCGGCCAGGAGCACGCGCATCTGAACCTGCTGGCGGTGCGCCCGGAGTTCCAGCGGCGCGGCATCGGCACCCGGATGATCCAGTGGCTCGAGGAATCTGCGCGCGTGGCGGGGATCCGCGGGGTGCATCTCGAGGTGCGCGCCCGCAACCAGCAGGCGCGCCGCTTCTACCGGCGCCTGGGCTTTCTCGAGATGGCGCTGTTGCCGAAGTATTACCGCGGCATCGAAGCCGCGGTGTGGATGGCCCGCGATCTGCGGGTGATCGCGCCCCGCCGCGTCTCCTGAGTCGAACCGGGTCGGGAGCAGGGCTGCAAAGGCCGCCGCGACCATCCGACCTGCGTGTTCGGTTCGGTCGCAGCTCGTCCCGGGATCCTCTGCGCTACGGAGCGTGCGCGCTCAGCGCGCGGCCGCCCTCAGGTCGCGGCCTTGAATGGCGTATGGTCGCGAAGCTCATCCACGTACTGCGTGACCCCGTGCGTCTCGCGCTCGAGAAACTCCTCCACCGCCTGGGCGAACTCAACGCGGGCGAGCCAGTGGCCGGACCACGTGTGCGCCGGCAGGAACCCGCGCGCGAGCTTGTGCTCTCCCTGCGCTCCGCCCTCGAACACTCGGATCCCACGCTCGATGCAGAATTCGATCGCCTGGTAATAGCACGCCTCGAAGTGCAGGCCCGGGAGGAAGCCCGCCGCACCCCAATAGCGTCCGTAGAGGCTGTGCCCATTGTGGATGTTGAGCGCGGCGCACGCCGGCTCGCCATCTTGTGAGCCGACCACCAGCAGCAGGCTCTCCGGCATCGCTTCGGCGAGCCGCCGGAAGAACCCCCGGTTCAAATAGGGCGTCGAGTAGTGTTGCCGATAGGTGCGTTTGTAGCACCAGACGAAGAAGTCCCAGTGCGCGTCGGTTGCCTCGCGCCCGCTGAGGCGGACGAACTCCACGCCCGCTTCGCGCACGCGCCGCCGCTCCTGCTTGATCTTCTTGCGCTTGTCATGGCTCAGCTGGGTCAGGAAATCATCGAAGTCGCGATAGCCCGGGTTGGTCCAGTGAAACTGCACCCCGGCGCGCACCATCAACCCCTGCGCTTCCAGCTCGCGCGTCTCGTCGGCCGGCGGAAACAGAACATGCAGCGAGGAGCAGCCCTCCTCGCGAGCCATCTCCAGGGCAGCGGCCAGCAGCTGCCGCCGCAGCTCCGCCGTGGGCGCCAGCAACCGCGGGCCCGTAACAGGCGTGAACGGCACCGCGCAGAGCAGCTTCGGGTAGTAGGACAAGCCATGGCGCTGGTACGCTTCGGCCCACGCCCAGTCGAATACATACTCGCCGTAGGAGTGGGATTTGCGGTACAGCGGCATCGCCGCCGACAGGGCGCGATCCTGCCATAGGGTGAGATAGCGCGGCGTCCAGCCGGTGCCCCGGGCGGCGCAGCCGGTTTCGTGTAGCGCATGCAAGAAGCAGTGCTGCAGAAACGGATTGTCGCCCGCCAGCCGATCCCATTGCTCCGGCATCACGTCGCATAGCGAGTCGAGGATCCGGATCCGCGCGGCTTTGGTCATGGTCCTGGAGGAGCATCCGGCCGATTATGTGATGCCCCCGCTTTGGAGCTTCCGTCGAGCGCGCACCCCAGTGGTGCCGACTCGCGCGGCGCAACGGGCCAGCAGGCGTTTATCTCGCCCTTGGGAGTGTCTATACTGGCCATTGTGTGTCTTGGGATGGGCCCAGACCGGATCGTGGGGACGCCAGATGAAGAAAATCGAAGCCATCGTCAAACCGTTCAAGCTGGATGAGGTGCGCGAGGCGCTGTCCGAGATCGGCGTGACCGGCTTGACGGTGACCGAGGTCAAGGGATTCGGCCGCCAGAAAGGGCACACGGAGTTGTATCGCGGCGCCGAGTACGTGGTCGATTTCCTGCCGAAGGTGAAGGTCGAAGTCGTGGTGCCGGACAAGCTGGCGGACACTGCGATCGATGCCATCGTGAAGTCCGCGCGGACCGGCAAAATCGGCGATGGCAAGATCTTCGTCACATCGGTGGAGCAAGTGATCCGCATTCGCACCGGCGAGACGGACGAAGCTGCTGTGTGAGCCGGACACGGCCGGTGGTTGCCACTGGCCATCCAATCGGAATCACGCCGTGAGCACCGCACCGAGGTCCGGGCTCGACCGGACACGCGCTCAGCGCTAACTCAATCCTCCTCGTCGAAGCCGGGAGCCTCCGGCTTCGTCCGGGACGCCTGCAACAGCACCATCACCGCGCCGCCTCCACCGTCGGCAGGCCGTGCCTGGCAGAAAGCCAGCACATCCTTGCGCTGGGCCAGCCAGGCGGCCACTTTTCGCTTCAGCACCGGCTGCCCGCCGCGCGAGCCACGACCCCGGCCGTGCACAATGCGCACGCAGCGATGGCCACGCTTCGCAGCCAGGGCGAGGAAATCCACCAGGAGCTCGCGCGCCTCGTCGGTGTGCGACCCGTGCAGGTCCAGCTCGTCCTGCGTTGACCACTGACCCGCTCGCAGCTTGCGCAGCACCTGGCGTGAGACCCCGGGTCGCAGGAACACGAGCTCGTCCCCGGCTTCCAGCTCGAGCTCCGGGGGCGCCGCTTCGCTCAGGCTCTCGTGCAGCGCCTGCCGATCGTCCTCCAGGCGCTGGGCGGGGATCGGCGCCGGCGGGTTGCGTGGGTGAACCACGTGGCCGCTGTCAGGCAGCGGCGTGACGTCCTTCACGGCGTCCAGGAACTCACGAGACGGATCCTCGGCCTGCTGCGGTCTGCGCCGGCGGCCGCTCATGGGCATATCCCAATATCGTCCGAGAAAGCCCCATTGCGCGAAGCACTCTTGCAAGCGTGCAGAGCGCAACTTTCGGCACCGGATGCGTCTCCCGCATCCGAGTCGACGTGCACGAGGTGGAGCTTCATTTCGTGTACCTGTTTGCCGAAACGCGCATGCTGCTCGCCGGGCCGCACATGTTGTGCCTGGCGCCTTGTCGGTGCGAGCTCAGGCTCCGAGAGAATCGAGATACCTCTCGGCATCCAGCGCGGCCATACAGCCGCTGCCGGCGCTGGTGACGGCCTGTCGATAAACATGATCTTGCACGTCTCCCGCCGCGAACACCCCCGGAACGCTGGTCGCCGTGGCGTTGCCCTCGCGGCCCCCAGCGGTGACGATGTACCCGTTCTGCATCTCGAGCTGGCCTTCGAACACCTGCGTGTTGGGCGTGTGTCCGATCGCGACGAAAAGCCCCCGGACCGGGACCTCGCGTAGCGCTTCGTTCGTCGCGCTCTTGATGCGCACGCCGGTCACGCCGCTCTTGTCTCCGAGCACCTCGTCCAGCGTATGGTTCCACTCGATCCGCACGTTTCCATGCACCGATTTGTCCAGCAGGCGGTTGGCTAGGATCTTCTCCGCCCGGAACTTGTCACGCCGGTGTATCACTGTCACCGTCCGAGCGATGTTGGACAAGTACAACGCTTCTTCGACCGCCGTGTTGCCGCCCCCCACCACCGCGACGTCCTGCCCGCGGTAGAAGAAACCGTCGCAGGTGGCGCACGCGGATACTCCCTTGCCCATGTACTTCTGTTCGGAGGGGATCCCCATGTACTTCGCGGAGGCGCCGGTGGCGATGATCAACGCCTCGCAGGTATAGGTCGCTTGGTCCCCGACCAGCGTCAGCGGCCGGGCACTGAGCTTGGCGGTGTGGATGTGGTCGAAGACGACCTCGGTGTCGAAGCGCTGCGCGTGCTTCAGGAAGCGCTCCATCAACTCCGGGCCTTGAATGCCGGCGTAGTCGGCGGGCCAGTTATCCACGTCGGTAGTGGTCATGAGCTGTCCACCCTGCGCGATGCCGGTGATCAGTACCGGGCGGAGGTTGGCGCGTGCGGCGTAGACGGCGGCGGTGTAGCCCGCGGGGCCAGAGCCCAGGATGAGCAGGCGCGCGTGTTTGGTCCGAGTTGCCATGGAATGGGGGCTGTAAGGCGAAAAGTGTGCTCGATCGACCCGGCGAATCTAGCAGCTACGGCTCCCCGCTGTCGAGCGCTCCGCCTGGTCAGCGTTCGGCTCCGCCCCGACCGCGGTGATGCGCGACCGGGTGTCTGGATCTCGGGGCGAACCGTATAATGCGACATGCTCGGCGGTTTCGCGTTCTCGAATGCGGCTCAAGCTCGGCGCTGACCCGGCCCGACCCTGGCCGCCCCGGCTAGCGGCCCTGGCGCGGGAAGCCTGGTGGTTGGTCCTGGTCCTAGCTGCCGTTTACCTGGCGCTGGTCCTGGTCACTTACGACAAAGCCGACCCGGGCTGGTCTCACAGCACGGGCAACCCCGAGATCCACAATGCCGGGGGGCGCTTCGGGGCCTGGGTTGCCGACTGCGCCCTGTATCTGTTCGGGCTGTCCGCATACTGGTGGGTGATATTCCTGCTCTTCGCGGTCCATTGGGGTTACCGCCGCCTGGAGGCGGTCGGTCCGCCTGACCGCCGCTCGTTCCTCGTCGCCTGCTGCGGCTTCCTCGGCTTGGTGCTCTCGAGCGCCAGTGTGGAGGCGCTGCGCCTGTCGTCGTTGCACGCGTCGCTGCCGCTTGCTCCCGGCGGGATGCTCGGGCAGATCGTCGGCAGGCTGTTCTCGCGCTGGTTCGGCGGTACCGGCGGCACCCTCATGCTCCTGTTCGTCGCCGCCATCGGACTGTCGCTGTTCAGCGGCCTGTCGTGGCTGGAGGTCGCCGAGCGGCTCGGGGAATGGATCGAACGCGGATGGAACTTCGTCGTCACGCGCTGGCACGCGGCGCGCGACCGCAGGATCGGAGCGGAGGCCGCCACGGAGCGTGAAGCGGCGGTCGAGGAGGACAAGCGCAAGCTGGAGGAGCACGAGCCGATCCGCATCGTCCCGCCGCAGCTCGACATCCCCAAATCCCCGCGCGTGGCGCGCGAAAAGCAGAGGCCGTTGTTCGAGGATCTGCCGGACTCGCCGCTGCCGCCTCTGCACCTGCTCGACGAAGCTCACGGCAACGTCCAAGTGTTGTCGGCCGACACGCTCGAGTACACGTCCCGACTGATCGAGAAGAAGCTGCTCGACTTCGGCATCGAGGTCAAGGTGGTGGCGGCACAACCCGGGCCCGTGATCACGCGCTTCGAGATCGATCCCGCCGTGGGCGTGAAGGGGAGCCAGATCGTGAACCTGGTGAAGGATCTGGCGCGCGCGCTCTCGGTCGTCAGCGTGCGTGTGGTGGAGACCATTCCCAACAAGTCTTACATGGGACTGGAGATTCCCAATCCCAAGCGCCAGGTGGTGCGCTTGTCCGAGATCCTCAGCTCGCAGGCCTACTCCGATCTGAACTCGCCTCTGACGCTGGCGCTGGGCAAGGATATCGCCGGCAAGGCTGTGGTCGCCGATCTGGCCAAGATGCCGCACCTGCTGGTGGCGGGGACCACCGGCTCCGGCAAGTCGGTGGCGCTGAACGCGATGATCCTGAGCCTGCTGTACAAGGCTACGCCGAACGAGGTGCGCCTGATCCTGGTCGATCCCAAGATGCTGGAGCTGTCCGCGTACGAAGGCATTCCCCATCTGCTGGTGCCGGTGGTGACGGACATGAAACAGGCATCCCACGCGCTGAACTGGTGCGTCGCCGAGATGGACCGCCGCTACAAGCTGATGTCGTTGGTGGGCGTGCGCAACCTATCCGGCTTCAATCAGAAGGTGAAGGACGCGGAGAAGGCGGGCCAGCCGATCCTAGACCCCCTGTTCGTCGGCGCCCAGACCGACGACGCACCTTCGGCTGCACCGCCGCTCCGGGAGCTGCCGATGCTGGTGGTGGTGATCGACGAGCTGGCCGACTTGATGATGGTCGTGGGCAAGAAGGTGGAGGAGCTGATCGCACGGCTGGCGCAAAAAGCGCGCGCCGCAGGGATCCATCTGATCCTGGCTACGCAGCGGCCGTCGGTGGACGTGATCACCGGGCTGATCAAGGCCAACATCCCCACGCGCGTTGCGTTCCAGGTGTCGAGCAAGGTCGACTCCCGCACCATCCTCGACCAGATGGGCGCCGAATCGCTGCTTGGTCAGGGCGATATGCTGTACCTGCCACCGGGCACCGGCTACCCGCAACGCGTGCACGGGGCGTACGTCGCCGACGACGAGGTGCGCAGGGTCGTGGAGTACTTGAGGTCCCGCGGCGCACCGCAGTACATCGACGGCATCCTGGAGGGCGCCGAGGAGTCGGACGAAGGCCCCGGGGAGATCAACACCGCGGACGCAGAATCGGACCCGCTCTACGACGAGGCGGTGGAGATCGTCCTCAAATCGCGCCGGGCGTCGATCTCCTTGGTCCAGCGCCATTTGCGCATCGGCTACAACCGCGCAGCACGCCTCATCGAACAGATGGAACGCGCCGGCCTCGTCTCCAGTATGGCGGCCAGCGGCAATCGCGAGGTGCTCGTGCCCTCGCGCGGCGAGGGGCGGGTGAAGAGCGAGGGATGAGCGGATGATCTCGATTGGAACCGGCGTCGCGTCTGCGCGCTCCGGGCTGCGCGAGTGCGGAGGACTGACGAGATCTCGCGTGCGACCGTTCTTTGTGCAGTCGAGCGTATACGCCATCCTGCTCACCGCGAGCATCCTGTATGCGGCCGGCGCGGGCGCAGCCAGCAGCATCGAAAAGCTGAGAGCCTTCGCGGAGCAGACCCGTTCGGCGCGCGCAGACTTCAGCCAGATCGTGCGCGACAAAGACGGCGCGACGGTGCAAACGGCCAGCGGGAAGCTGGTCTTTGCGCGGCCGGGAAAGTTCCGCTGGGAGTACGAGAAGCCCTACCAGCAGACCATCGTGGGCGACGGTCATAAGCTCTGGATCTATGACAAGGACTTGAACCAGGTCACCGTCAAGAAACTGAGCGGCGCGCTGGAGAGCAGTCCGGCGGCACTGCTGGCCGGGAGCAACGACATCGAGCAGTACTACACCCTCAACGCATCCGGCACCAAAGGCGGTCTGGACTGGCTGGAGGCCTACCCGCGCGACACCGAAAGCATATTTAGCAAGGTGCGCATGGGCTTCAAGGGCAATTCACTGGAGACCATGGAGTTGTACGACCATCTGGGGCAGGTGACCGTGATCCGATTCAGCAAGCTGGAGCGCAACCCGCACCTCGCCGAGAACCTGTTCCTGTTCTCGCCGCCGAAGGGCGCGGACGTGATCGAGGACAAGTAAACCGCGCGGGAACGAGTCAAGGTGCGAATGAGGCCCCCGCGGGCGGACGGTTGAGAAGATCACAGCGCGCGCTCGGTCCCATCGAGCGCTGGTGGGATCTGTGCCCTGCTCACCGACTCGTCGCTTCACCTTTTCATCTCTTCACTCCTCCACCTTCTCACCGAGCTTCGGCCCCCGATGGCGACCCAAACGCCCGCAGCGCTCTCCGGGCTGTTCCCCGAACCGATGCCACGCGCCCCGCTCGCTGACCGGATGCGCCCGCAGCGGCTCGAGGATGTGGTCGGACAGACCGATCTGCTCGGGGAGGGCAAGCCGCTGCGCGTGGCGGCGCAGTCCGGGAAGCTGCACTCGATGATCTTGTGGGGCCCGCCGGGGGTCGGGAAGACGACGCTCGCTCGCCTTCTGGCGAAGGCCTGTGACGCCGAGTTCATCGCGCTATCGGCCGTGCTCTCTGGGGTCAAGGACATCCGCGAGGCGGTCGAGCGCGCGCGCACGGCGCTCCGCGATCGCGGCCGGGCCACGATCCTGTTCGTCGACGAGGTGCATCGGTTCAACAAGGCGCAACAGGACGCTTTTCTGCCCTTCGTCGAGCAGGGCCTGTTCACCTTCATCGGTGCTACCACGGAAAATCCTTCCTTCGAGGTGAACAGCGCGCTGTTGTCGCGCGCGGCTGTGTACGTGCTTAAGCCGTTGACCGAGGAAGAGCTGGGCGTGCTGTTCGAACGCGCATGCGGGGGCCCACTACGGAACCTGCGCTTCGCCGACGATGCGCGCCGGCTCATCATCGGCTTCGCCGACGGCGATGCGCGGCGCTTGCTCAACATGCTGGAACAGACGGCGGACGCCGCCGCGAGCGCAGGACGCAAGGAAGTCGACGCCGAGTATGTGCGCCAGACGCTGGCCCAGAGGCTGCGGCTGTTCGACAAGGGCGGCGATGCTTTCTATGATCAGATCTCGGCGCTGCATAAGTCGGTGCGCGGTTCAGCGCCGGATGCCGCGTTATACTGGATGTGCCGGATGCTGGATGGCGGGGCCGACCCGTTGTATATCGCGCGGCGGCTGGTACGCATGGCTGTGGAGGACATCGGGCTCGCAGATCCGCGCGCTTGGCGCGTTGCGTTGGACGCCTGCGAGACCTTTGAACGGCTGGGATCGCCGGAAGGGGAGCTGGCGCTCGCCGAAGCTGCCCTCTACCTCGCTTGTGCGCCGAAGAGCAACGCCGCCTACACCGCCTACAATCAGGCGCGTGAATTCGTCTCCGCGGATGGCTCGCGTCCGGTCCCGATTCATCTGCGTAACGCTCCCACCAGGCTGATGCGAGAGCTCGGCTATGGCCGGGCATACCGTTATGCGCATGACGAGCCGGAGGCGTATGCCGCCGGGGAGGACTATTTTCCCGAGGGCATGCCTCAGCAGCGGTTCTACGAACCCACGCCACGGGGCCTCGAGGCGCGCATCGCAGAGCGCCTGCAGCACCTGCGGGAGCTCGACCGGCAGGCGAAGAAAAAGCCATAGGCGCATTCGACCGTTCTCATCCATCACCTGTGTTTCCGACATGCTAGACATACAGTTGCTGCGCAAGGACCTGGCCGCGGTTCAAGCTCGGATGGCCGACCGCGGGATCGAGATCGACTGGGCGAAGTTCATCGAGCTGGAAGACAGGCGCAAGCACTTGCAATCGAGCACGGAGCAGCTGCAGGCCCAGCGCAACGCGAAGTCCAAAGAGATCGCCCAGGCCAAGGCCAAGGGCGAGCAGGAGCGCGCTGCTCAGATCATGGCCGAGGTGGCCGAGTTCGGTGATCGACTCAAGAGCCAGCAAGCCGACTTGGAGGTCTTGCAGCAGGAGCTGACGGACTTCCTGTTGACGGTTCCCAACCTGCCTCACCCGTCGGTGCCCACGGGCCGCTCGCCGGACGATAACCGCGAGCTCAGGCGCGTGGGTGAGCCGCGCAGCTTCGGGTTTGCGGTCAAGGACCACGTCGACCTCGGAGCGGGGCTGGCGATGCTCGACTTCGAAACTGCGGTGAAGATCGCCGGCGCGCGATTCTCGCTCATGACGGGCCTGCTAGCGCGGTTGCACCGAGCGATCGCGCAGTTCATGCTCGACGTGCACACGCGCGAGCACGGCTACGCCGAAGTCTACGCACCCTACCTGGTCAATGCCGCGAGCATGCGCGGTACAGGCCAATTGCCGAAGTTCGAGGACGACTCGTTCTCGGTGCCGCGGAGCGACGGGGACAAGCTGTACCTGATCCCGACCGCCGAGGTTCCGGTCACCAACATCGTGCGCGACAGCATCGTTGCCCTCGAGCGGCTGCCGCTCAAGTTCGTTTGCCACTCCCCGTGCTTTCGCAGCGAGGCCGGCTCCTACGGCAAGGACACGCGAGGGATGATCCGCCAGCACCAGTTCGACAAGGTGGAGCTGGTTCAGATCGTGCACCCGGACCGGTCGTATGACGGGTTGGAGGAACTCACCGGACATGCCGAGACCATCCTCAAGCGGCTCGAGCTGCCGTACCGGGTGGTGGTGCTATGCACGGGGGACATGGGCTTTTCGTCCGCGAAGACCTACGACATCGAAGTGTGGCTGCCGGGGCAGAACGCCTACCGGGAGATTTCCTCGTGCAGCAACTTCGAGGCGTTTCAAGCGCGGCGGATGCAGGCGCGTTTTCGCAATGAGAAGGGCAGGCCCGAGCTCGCGCATACGCTGAACGGCTCGGCCTTGGCGGTGGGGCGAACGCTCGTTGCGGTGATGGAGAACTACCAGCGGCCCGATGGCGCGATCGAGGTGCCGCGAGCGTTGCACCCGTACATGGGTGGGGTGACGCTGATCACGCCTTAGGATTCGGGGACAGCGCTCACCTGGCCCCGCGAGCGGGTGCAGGTGCACTCGTCGGGTCGAGGCTCGCCGGCGGCGAAGCTGGCTCGCTCGATACAGCCAAGAGGGCCGCCGCGCCGCCGCGCATCGCGCTTCCGATCAACGTGCCGAATCCAGGCGTATGCGGTTTCTCGAAGCGCGCCAGGATGTCGTAGTAATTGCGCGTACTCTCCGTGAGTACCAGCGCCTCGCCGCCGCGGCAAAACCCGTGCTTGACGGTGCTGTAGTACTCGTAGCGGGCGAGCAGCCGCAGCGCCTTCTTCACGTCCACCCACAAGTCCGGGTTTCCGCCGCGCCGTTGCGTGAGCACGCGCGCGTCTTCGATGTGGCCCAGGCCGATGTTATACGCCGCGAGTGCGAGCCACGTGCGATCGGGCGCCGCGATGCGTGAGGGCAGCGCTTCCTGCAGCTGCTGCAGGTATCGCGCGCCCGCCAGGATGCTCTCGTGCGGATCGAGCCGGTTGCCAAGCCGCATCTGATCCGCCGTGTCCGATGTCAACATCATAAGCCCGCGCACGCCCGTGGGCGAAGTCGCCATGGGATCCCAATGCGACTCCTGGAACCCAAGAGCCGCCAGCAGGCGCCAGTCGATCCCGGTTACCTCCTGCGCTTCCTTGAACATCGTCACGTACCTCGGCAGCTCGGATTGGCGCCGCTCCAGGAAGTTGGCGATGTCCATCTGGTCGAGCCGCTGCACGTGCCCATAGTAGCGCTCCAGAAGCTGCTTCAGCGTGCCGTCATAACTGATGCGCATGAAGAACTCCTGCGCGCGCTGGCGCAGCTGGGGATCACCGTCTGCGGGAAACGCCCATGCGAGCGGCTCCGGATCCGCGACGGCGAACGCGCGGCCGAGGTTCGGATAGAAGTTGCGCACGACGTCGAGCGAATGGGAGTCGGTGATGACGTAGTCCACTTTTCCGTCCGACAGGCGGCCGAGCAGCCCCTCGCTGTCGCTTTCGGCCACCTCGGTCCATTGCAGCGTCGGGATCCGCTTCTTGATTTGACGCAGGTCTTCTGCCGCGCCAGAGCCCTTCACCACCTCCAACCGCTTGCCGACGACATCGCGCAGATCGCGTGGCGCGGGGTTGTCCGTGTTGTATGCGAGCACCGGTTGCACCATCTGGTAAGAGGGTCCGAAGCGAAACTCCCGGATGCGTTCCGAGGTGATCGCGACCCCGGCGGCCGCCAGGTGCGCCCGATGCTGCTTGAGCGCAGGCAGGATTTGATAGAAGGGTTGACGGTCGAGATAGCGAACGCGCAGCCCCAGATCGCGCGCGAACAATTCCACCAGATCGTACTCGAGGCCCGAGTAGCGCCCGTGCGAGTCGAGGTAGCGGGTGGTGGCGGAGTTGCGCGTGAGCACCACGAGCTCTCCCGTCTGGGTCACGGGCAGCACGGGGCGCTGCGCCACTACCCCCGGATCGCAGACGACCGGCAGCATCACGAGGATGGAATAAGCCCTGCGCATGCGGAGGCGGGACCGGAATGATCCAGTCTGACTGGCAAGCAAGAAGAAGGCCCTTACCAATGTGCGCGTTACGACGTTTCCGAGGCCGTCAAACCGGAGTCGGATTGGGTTCCATGTAAAATAGCACCACTTGGGAGAGGTGCCGGAGTGGTCGAACGGGGCAGACTCGAAATCTGTTGTCCCTCTTTCCGGGGGACCGTGGGTTCGAATCCCACCCTCTCCGCCAGACCCGCGCGCCCGCCGACGGGCTTCGCGTGATCTTAGGTGCTCAGTACGGTCATCGGCACTCCGCGCCCTATGGCGCGGGCCGCGTCCGTATGGCAAATTGCGCCGCTCGCCCTGCGTGTGAAGTGTCGACGCGACCAGAACAGGCACGGGCAGTTCCCCTGAAGCCTTCCCTGAGCGCGTTGTCGCTTCGCGCGGCTGCAGCGTCGGCTCGCCGTGCGCGCTATGCGCTGTAGCTCGTGTGCGCCTTCACACGGCCGCATTCCCGCGAGTGAGTGTGTCCTTGCGATTGCGCGGAACTGGGGATCTGCGTCCGGTGTCTAGCACCCTAGCGCAATGGTACCCGTTTGGGGATAGCCCAAAGGTTAATGACCACAGAATCGGCTGGGAGTTCGCCAGCGCGGCGATGCCGTTGGGGCCCAAGCGGAGGCGCGCGCGAGCCTTCGCCGAAGCCCGGGACTGGTTCCGAGCGAGATCGGCCCGGCGCTCCGCGGCGGCGTGCATGGTGAGAGGTGCGAAGTTCCCCGTGCGTAGGCGCAGCTGCGGCGCGTTTGTTCTTGACCGATTTGAAGATTCAGTGCCCGCGAAGGGATCAGAGTTGCACGATGGGCGAGCGCAGCGCGGGGCGAACATTGCTTCGCAGCGATGTTTCCCGGGATCCCTGCGCTCAGTGCCGGGGGTGCGTGCTCGAGCTCGCCACTGCGGGCGATTCGACGCGCCGGGATGAGCGGCGCGATCCAACCAAAGGAGGCAGCGCATGGCTTCTCTGCATGATCTCGCACGCCATGGACAATCGGTATGGCTGGATTTCATCGACCGCAATCTGGTCTCCAACGGCGGGCTTCAGCGCCTGGTAGACAGCGGTGTAGCGGGCGTCACCACGAATCCGACCATCTTCCACAAGGCGATCACCGGCAGCCGCGACTACGACGAGGCAATCCGGGAGCTGCTCGATCAAGATCACGACAGCGGCGAGGCGCAGCTTTGTGAAGCCCTGGTGGTCGGCGATGTGCAGCTCGCGGCGGATGTCCTGCGTCCGGTGTACGAACGCACTCACGGGCGGGATGGATATGTCAGCATCGAGGTGCCGCCGGATCTTGCCTACAGTGTCGAGCGCACGGTCGCAAGCGCGCAGCACCTGTGGCACACGGTTCGGCGCGAGAACGTGATGATCAAGGTTCCGGGCACCGCGGAAGGCGTGCGTGCCTTCGAGCGCCTCATCGCCGAGGGAATCAACGTCAACGTCACGCTGCTGTTCTCGGTGTCGCGCTACGAGGAAGTGGCGCGCGCGTGGGCGCGCGGGCTGGCGCGCAACGCGCAGCCCCAGCGAGTTGCGTCCGTAGCCTCGTTCTTCGTCAGCCGAGTGGATACGAAAGTGGACCAGAAGCTCGACGCCATCGGCACCTCCGAGGCCGCACGCCTGCGCGGACGCATCGCGGTGGCCAACGCGAAATGCGCGTATCAACGCTTCCGCGCTCTGGCGAAGGAGCCGCAGATCGCAGAGCAGTTGCAGCGCGGAGCACACCTGCAACGGCCGCTATGGGCGAGCACCAGCACCAAGGAGCCGCGCTACAGCGACGTGCTGTATGTCGACTCGCTGGTCGGCCCGGACACCGTCAACACGATGCCGCCCGAGACGTTGGACGCGTTCCTCTACCACGGGACGGCAAGTTATTCGCTGGATGCCGATATCGATCTGTCGCAGCGGGATCTGGAATCCCTGAAGACGCTCGGTGTGGATCTGGATGCTCTTACCCGCGAGCTCGAAAGCGAGGGCGTCACCGCGTTTCGCGACTCGTGGAACAAGCTGTTGGCCGCGCTCAAGCAGAAGTGCTTCGCGGTCGCGAAGGATTTCGCCGGACAGTAACTCCACGACCGGTTCGGAGCGACTGACGACGCAACCCCCATCCCGCCGGCCACCGGACGCCCCCGCGTCCGGCGGTCGCCGGTCTGAAGTCGCCAAGCGGATCGTCGCGCGAGGCCGCGGGGGCGCCCCTGCGTACCGGTATAATCTCCGATTTTTGCCGGTTGGATGTGCCCAATGCTGGAGGCGGTAGACCTGGAGTGTGTACGCGGTTCGCGCCGCCTGTTCTCTGGCCTGAGCTTCCGGGTCGCCCGCGGCTCCATGCTCTGGGTTCTCGGACCCAATGGCAGTGGCAAGACGAGCCTGTTGAGGGTCCTGTGCGGCTTGGTGCTGCCGGCTGCAGGCAGCGTGCGCTGGTGCGACGAGGACGTCCGCGTGGCGCGCGACAACTTTCACGTGGATCTTCTGTACCTGGGACATGCGGCCGCGATCAAGGATGATCTGTCCGGCCGGGAGAACCTGCACTTCGGTTTGGCTCAGTCCGGAGTCGTGGCGAGTGCGAGCGAGGTGGAAGCCGCGCTGCGGGAATTCGGGCTGAGCGGACGTGACGACCTGCTGGCGAGAGCGTTGTCCCAGGGCCAGAGGCGCCGCGTCGCGCTCGCCCGGCTGGCGCTCGCCGCCGGCAAGCGTCTCTGGATACTCGATGAGCCGTTCACCGGACTGGACGCCGATGCGGTGCAACTGGTGCAGTCCCATCTCGTGCGCCAGCTCGAGCGCGGGGGCGCCGCCGTGCTCACCAGCCATCAGGAGGTGGACTTCGGAGCGCTGCCGGTACAGCGCCTGCCGCTGGCGGCATGAGCGAGGCGTCGCTCGCGGCCGTATTCGCCGCGGTGATCCGGCGCGATCTCACGTTGGCGGTCCGGCGCCGGTCCGATGTGTTCACGACGTTTTTTTTCTTTGTTCTCGTGGTGAGCTTGTTTCCCTTGGGCGTGGGTCCGGCGCCCGACACGCTGCGCACCATCGCCCCGGGAGTGCTATGGGTGGCGGCTTTGCTCGCCTCGATGCTCGCGCTCACCCGCTTGTTTGCGGGGGACTACGCCGACGGGACACTGGAGCAACTCGCGCTGAGCCCGCAGCCGCTGGTGCTGCTGGTAGCGGCGAAGGTAGTGGCGCATTGGCTCGTGACCGGAGTGCCGCTGGTGCTGGTGGCGCCGCTGCTCAGCCTGCAGTTCGGACTACCCTCGGATGCGTTGAGCGTGGTGCTGCTGTCGCTGCTGCTCGGCACCCCCTGTCTAAGCTTGATCGGCGCGATCGGTGCCGCGCTGACGCTCGGCGTACGCGGTGCGGGCGGGTTGCTCGCGCTGCTGGTGTTGCCGCTGTACGTTCCGGTGCTCATCTTTGGGGCTGCGTCGATCACCGCCTGCGCCTCGGGGATGGCAGCCGGCGCTCACTTGTCGCTGTTGGGTGCGTCGCTCCTTCTGGCGCTGGCGCTCGGGCCGTGGGGAGCCGCGGCGGCGATCCGGATCGCGCTGGAGTAGGGCACTGCGATGGTCGGTAAGCTGTGGAAATATGCATCGCCCCAGGCCTTTTATCCGCTGGCGGGCGCGCTTGCGCCTTGGTTCTTCGCTGCAGCGGCGGTGCTCGGCGCGATCGGGCTGTACATCGGGTTGTGGCTCGCGCCCACGGACTTCCAGCAAGGCGATGCCTACCGGATCATCTTTCTGCATGTGCCGGCGGCGTGGATGTCGATGTTCCTGTACGTGGTGATGGCCTTCTGGTGCGGGGTGGGCTTGAGCATGAACACGCGGCTGTCCTTCATGATGGCGCAGGCCCTGGCCCCTACCGGTGCCATGTTCACTTTCCTCGCCCTGTGGACCGGCTCGCTGTGGGGCAAGCCGACCTGGGGGACCTGGTGGGTGTGGGATGCGCGCTTGACCTCCGAGCTCATTCTGCTGTTCCTGTACGTCGGGTTCCTGTCGCTGCACGCGGCGATCGACGACGTCCGCCGTGCGGACCGTGCGGCGGCATTGCTGGCGCTTATCGGCGTGATCAACGTGCCCATCATCTACTTCTCGGTCAAGTGGTGGAATACGTTGCACCAGGGCGCCTCGGTGAGCCTGGCGCGCGCGCCGTCGATGGCCGCTACGATGCTCCTGGGGATGCTGATCATGGCGCTTGCCGCCTGGATGTACGCGATCGCCGTGAGCTTCGTGCGCGTGCGCGCAATCATCCTCGAGCGCGAAGCCGAGGCGGACTGGATGCGGGACACGGAGGCCGCATGAACTGGGGCAGCGCGCGCGATTTCTTCGCGATGGGCGGTTACGCGCTCTACGTTTGGGGCTCCTACACGGTGGCCGCGCTGTGCATCGCTGCCGAGTTGTGGCTGCTTCGCAGCCGCGGGCGAACTCTCAAACGGCGGTTGGGTCGTAACTCAACGTCGGCGCAATCATGAAGGCGAGGCACAGGCGGCTGGCCCTGATCGCAGCCGGGCTGGCGGCGGTTGGCGGCGCGGCGGCCCTCATCCTCAACGCGTTCCAGAGCAACCTCGTGTTCTTCTTCACTCCTACGCAGATCGCGGCACATGAAGCGCCGGAAGGCCGCAGCTTCCGCGTCGGTGGGCTGGTGCAGCCGGGCAGTCTGCAGCGGCAGCCCGATGGCGTCACTGCCCGCTTCGTGGTGACGGACACGGCCCGGTCCATTCCGGTCGAATACCGCGGTATCCTGCCGGACCTGTTCAAGGAGGGCCGTGGCGTGGTCGCGCAGGGCTCGCTCGGCGCCGACGGCGTGTTTCACGCGACGCAAGTGCTGGCCAAGCACGACGAAAACTACATGCCGCCGGAAGCCGCGGATGCCGTAGCGCGCGCGCACAAAGCGATGGAACAATCCAAGCGCACTCTGCTGGAGCCGAAGTGAGATACGGATCACGAATCACGAGTCACGAGTCACGCTCTTCGACATGATCCCCGAGCTCGGACATTTCGCCCTGATCGTCGCGCTGTGCATCGCCTGTGTGCAGGCAGTGGTACCGCTGATGGGGGCGCAGCGCGGTGACCCGGCGTGGATGGCCTTGACGCGCCCGGCTGCCCAGGGGCAGTTCGTATTCATCGCCATCGCCTTCGGCTGCCTGGCATGGTCGTTCGTCAGCAACGACTTCTCGGTGCTCAACGTCGCGAACAACTCGAACTCCACGTTACCGCTGCGCTATCGCTTCGCGGCCACTTGGGGCAGCCATGAAGGCTCGCTGCTGTTGTGGGTGTTCATGCTCTCGCTGTGGATGACGGCAGTGAGCGTGTTCAGCCGACACCTGCCGGCGCCGATGGTGGCCCGGATCCTCTCGGTCATGGCGATGGTGAGCGTGGGCTTCCTCTTGTTCCTGCTCTTCACCTCCAATCCGTTCGAGCGGTTGCTGCCGCCGGCCGCGGACGGGCGCGACCTGAACCCGCTGCTGCAGGACCCGGGCATGGTTGTCCACCCCCCGATGCTCTACATGGGCTATGTCGGCTTTTCGGTGGCCTTCGCCTTCGCCGTGGCCGCACTCATCGGCGGGCGCCTCGATGCCACCTGGGCGCGCTGGTCCAGGCCCTGGACCACGATGGCCTGGGCATTCCTGACCGTGGGGATCGCCCTGGGAAGCGGATGGGCGTACTACGTGCTCGGATGGGGCGGCTGGTGGTTCTGGGACCCAGTCGAGAACGCCTCGTTCATGCCCTGGCTCGCGGGCACTGCGCTGATCCACTCGCTGGCCGTCACCGAGAAGCGGGGCGGCTTCAAGATCTGGACCGTGCTGCTGGCCATCATCGCGTTTTCGTTGAGCCTGCTGGGAACGTTCCTGGTGCGCTCGGGCGTGCTCACATCCGTCCATGCCTTCGCCACCGACCCCCGGCGCGGGGTCTTCATCCTCGCGTTCCTCGCCATCGTGATCGGCAGCTCGTTAGCGCTGTTCGCATGGCGCGCGCCGAGGGTAGGCCTGGGCGGCGCCTTCGCCCTCGTCTCGCGCGAGTCGGCGCTGCTGGTGAACAATGTGCTGCTGTTGGTGGCCGCCGCGGCGGTGCTGCTCGGTACGCTTTATCCGCTGTTCCTGGACGCGCTCGGGTTGGGCAAGATCTCGGTGGGTCCGCCGTATTTCGAGTCGGTGTTCGTGCCACTCATGACGCCCGCGGTCTTCCTCATGGGGATCGGTCCGCTGGCACGCTGGAAGCAGGATGCGCCGCTCGATCTGCTGGTTCGCTTGAAGTGGGCATTCGGCGTGGCCGTAGTGACGGCGATTCTGCTCCCGCTCAGCCTGGGACGGTGGACTCCGTTACTGGGGTTGGGCGTTCTGCTGGCGATTTGGGTGATCGGCTCCGGCTTCGTCAACCTCAGGGAGCGACTGGTCCAGGTTCGTGCCGCGGGCGGAGTCACGGTACTGCGAGCGCTGCCGCAGCTGCCTCGGGGATATTGGGGCATGCTGCTTGCCCACTTCGGCGTGGGCGTGTTCATCCTCGGCGTCACCCTGGTGCGCGGCTACGAGGTCGAGAAGGATGTGCGCATGAACGTTGGCGACACCGTCGCGGCCGGCGGGTATCAATTCCGGCTCGATGGGCTGAGCGAAGTCAAGGGGCCCAATTACGAAGCGACACGCGGGCTCTTCAGCGTGACCCGAGGCACGCGCGCGGTTGCCACGCTCAACCCGGAGAAGCGCCTCTACACCGTGCAGCAGATGCCGATGACCATCGCCGCGATCGACACGGGCCTGACACGCGACCTGTACCTGTCGCTAGGTGAGCCGCTCCGCGGGGGTGCGTGGGTCGTCCGCGTGTACCACAAGCCCTTCGTCGACTGGATCTGGGGCGGTGCGTTCCTCATGGCTCTGGGCGGCCTGATCGCGCTGACCGATCGCCGTTACCGCCTCGCGCGCCGAGAACGCGCGCCGGATGCAGGACCGATGCCCGCGGCGGCAACACAAGGCACGCAATGAAGAGCCTGCGCTTCATCCTGCCGCTGCTCGTCTTCGCCGTCCTGCTCGTGTTTCTGTGGACGGGCCTGTCGCTCAAGCCACACGAGATCCCCTCGCCTCTGATCGACAAGCCCGCGCCCGCATTCGAGCTGGCGCGGCTGGACGACCCGACCAGGATCGTGTCCGAGCGGCAACTCCGCGGGCAAGTCTGGCTGCTCAACGTGTGGGCTTCCTGGTGCGTGTCTTGCATGCAGGAGCACCCCGTGCTCGTGGAGCTCGCAAAGACGGGCGTGGTACCGATCTACGGTCTCGACTATAAGGACAAGCGCGCAGACGCGCTGGCGTGGCTCGGCAAGCATGGCAATCCCTACACGGTGAGCATCTCCGACCCCGAGGGGCGGGTCGGGATCGACTATGGCGTATACGGTGTGCCCGAGACGTACGTGATCGACAAGGCCGGCGTGATCCGCTACAAGCAGATCGGCCCGGTCACGCCGGAGCTGCTGAGCGAAGCGATCCTGCCTCTGGTCCGCAAGCTGCAGGCATCGTGATGCGTCGGCTGCTGCTCGGCCTGCTGTACCTCGCCACGGGATTGACGCTGGCCAAGGAGGCGCCTCCGGCCGCGGACGATCCCGTGCTCGAGCAACGGCTCATGCACCTCGCTGCCGAGCTGCGTTGCCTGGTGTGCCAGAACGAGACTCTGGCCGATTCGCGCGCGGACCTCGCGGCGGACCTACGCAGCCAGATCCGCGACCAGATGAAAGCCGGGCGTAGCGACCAGGAGATCACCGCGTGGCTCACGCAGCGCTACGGGGACTTCGTCCTGTATCGCCCGCCGGTCAGGTCCACCACGGTGCTGCTTTGGTTCGGGCCGTTCGTCCTGCTGGTCGCGGGAATGGCCTGGCTGTTGGTGTATCTACAGCGTCGGCGCGCAGTGGTGCCTCAACTCAGTGCGGACGAACATGCGCGCGCGCAAGCATTGTTGCGGGACGCCGATTCCGGTGCCCCCGAGCCTGACCGTCCCGGAGCCTGAATGCGCCAGCGGTCTGGTCTGAGCTGCGAATCCTGCGCCTGCGATGCAATCCGAGAAGTCGCGCGGAGCACTGCGCCGCGGCGCATGCCGGCATGATCGCGTTCGTCGTCCTGGCAACAGCGCTGACGCTGGGCGCAGTCTTCTGGCTGGTGCGCCCGCTGCTCGGACGTAACGCCGGGACCGCAGCCGCGCCGACAGATGCGAACGTGTCACTCTATCGCGACCAGTTGCGCGAGCTGGAGCGCGACGTGAAGACCGGCATGTTGGCGCAGGAGCAGTCTGCCCTGGCGCGCGCCGAGCTGGAACGGCGCCTGCTGGAAGATGCGGATCCGGTGCAGCCGAGTTCCGGAGTCCCGTCTCCCCGGTCGGGGCGTGGGGCTGCGATATTCGTCGGAATCGCGATCCCGGTGTGTGCGGCGCTGCTATACCTGCATCTCGGCACCCCGAAGGGCTTGGACGCCCCCAAACGGGCCGCGATCGATCCGTCGTCCGTCACCGTCGAGCAGTTCCAGCAGATGACCGAGAAGCTCGCAGCTCGCCTGCAGAGCAGTCCCAACGACCCGACGGGGTGGCTGATGCTGGGCCGCGCGTACAAGGCGTTGCAACGCTTCCCCGAGGCGGTCGACGCGCTCGCCCATGCGGAACGCCTCGAGCCCAACAATCCGGAGATCTTGGTCGAACGAGCCGAGGCGCTCGGGTTGGCCCATGGCGGCCAGCTCGAGGGCGAGCCGACTCGACTGCTCGAAAAGGCCCTGTTGCTCGCGCCGGAAAACCAGAAAGCGCTGACGCTGGCCGGGGCGGCGGCGTTTGGCCGAGCCGACTATGACAAGGCGATCGGATACTGGCAACGGCTCGCCGCCAAAACGCCTCCGGGGTCGGAGCTCGGAAAGGCACTGGCCTCGGGGATTGCCGAGGCTCAGGCGCGCCTCGCAAGCCAAGGGGCTCGCGTGGCCGCGGCCAGCCCGGCTGCGAAGGAGGGTGTCAGTGGCGTGGTGCGGCTGTCACCGCAACTGGCTGCGAACGCGGGCCCCGAGGATACTGTCTTCGTGTTCGCGCGCGCAGCGGACGGCGGGAACATGCCATTGGCGGTCTTGCGCAAGCGGGTGAAGGACCTGCCTCTTGCGTTCAAGCTGGATGACAGCATGGCCATGCGGCCGGGGTTCGAAGTGTCTTCCGCAGAGCGTGTGGTGATCGCGGCGCGTGTGTCCAAGTCCGGCAATGCGATGCCGGAGGTCGGAGATCTGGAGGGGGTCAGTACACCCGTGGCACCGGGGACCAAAGGGGTGGCCGTGGTGATCGACCATCAGGTGCGATGATGCGGCGCGCGATCGGACTCGTTCTCTACTGGCTGGGCTGCGGACTGGTTGCGCTCTGCTGTGTCGTGCGTTCCGATGCGCAGACTCCGCCGAGCGAGTTTCGGCCGCTACGTCCCGAGATCGAGCAGTTCATCTCGTACATGGTGCGTACGCACGGCTTCGCCGCGCCGCAGCTGCGGGCATTGTTCACGCAGACGCAGCCCAATCCCGGTGTGGTGCGCGCCATCTCCGCACCCGCCACGAGCAAGCCTTGGTACGAATTCAAACCCCTGTTCGTGGACGGGAGCCGGATCTCGGGTGGTGTCGCGTTCTGGAACGACAACGCTGCGGTGCTCTCGCGCGCAGCAAACGAGTTCGGGGTTCCGGAGGACATTATCGTGGCGCTGATCGGGATCGAGACGCGCTACGGCAAACGTACCGGGAGCTATCGTGTCATGGACGCGCTCACCACGTTGGCCTTCGATTGGCCGGCGCGAGGCGAGTACTTTCGCAGCGAGCTGGAGGAGTTTCTGTTGCTCGCGCGCGAGCAGCGGTGGAACCCGATGTCCGTGCGCGGGTCGTTCGCGGGTGCCATGGGGCTGCCGCAATTCATGCCCGGCAGCTATCGCCGCTATGCCGTCGACTACGACGGGGACGGCCAGATCGACCTGTGGGCCAGCTCGGCAGACGTGATCGGCAGCGTAGCCGGATACCTGCGCTACTCTGGGTGGAAGGCGGGACAGCCGGTGGCCGCGCCGGCGCGAATCGACGGCGTCGATCCGCGTCCGTTGCTCGAACTCGGGCTCAGGCCGTCGCTCAACGTCGGAGAGTGGCGAGGCCGCGGTGCCACCAGCCTTAGGCCCGTAAATCCGGACCTGGCCGCCTGCCTGTTTTCCCTGGACTTGCTCGACGGGCCGGAGTTCTGGTTCGGGTTCGACAACTTCTACGCGCTGCTGCAATACAACCGCAGCCGTAACTATGCGATGGCGATCCTCGAGCTGGCGCGCGAGATCACGACCGAGCGCGAGCGCCTCGCGGCGGGCGTGGCTCCCGAGCAGTGACCGAACTTCGCTGCGTTGGGCGATCCGCGCCGGGCATGCGCCACTGCCAATAGACTTCCGCTAAGCGCTTCTCGGCTTGGGGAGCAACGGCGCTGCGTGTGAGCGCTCGTCGGATACGCTTGAGCTTGGCACGATGCGCCGTCCACATGTTGCAAGCATGTTCGGGCGCCTTCTGCCTCCTCCCCACGCTGCTCCGCCCCTCTCGGACCCAGACGTAACAACTTGCCTCGGTACGGGCCGCTCGGCCCGAACACTGCGCGCGGCTGCCGAGCTTGCGCAGGCGAATCTCCGCGCAGCGACTATACTTGGTTGGGCGGCCGCTTCCCGAGCAACCTCGACGCCATTCAGGACTTCGGTTTCGCCGGGTCCGTTGGTTACATCATTGGCGCTGCGAGCCCCGGACCGCTGCTGTCACAAGCGGGCGTTGGCCGATGTACGCTCGGGAGCGCCTCGCCTACGACTCGGGCGTTCCGATCGCTCGCTCGTGCGCATCGAGCGCGCACTCGACGCGGTCGCCCCGCGCATGCACCTCGACATCCGATCACAAGCGAAGGAGGAGCACGATGACCGACCAGAAAAGGCACCCGATTTTCGGCGTTCAACTGAGCGATCGCGAGATGGCGCAGACGCTCCCGGCGCAGCGCAATGCCTTCCGCGGCCCCGTCCCCACCCAAGTCGTATCCAACGGCGAGTACAACCCGCCGCCGCAGACTGGGCAACAGCGCCAGGTAGAGGGCTTGATCAAGGAGCTCGCTGACCAACACGCCGGGAGGCTCGGGCTGGACCGCAGACGGTTTATGGCGAGCAGCGCCGGCATGGCTTTGGCATTTTTCGCGATGAACAAGGTGTTCGGTCCGATCTTCGAGGTAGGCGAGGCCGAAGCGCGGGACATCGATGCCGCCTCCGAGCGCGCGCAGAAGCTCTCCGGCCAGTTCATCTTCGACGTCCAGACGCACTTCGTACACGACGCGTTCGACAAGGAGGGGATGCTGACGGGCGCGAAGTGGGCGGTAGACGTCGGCGCGAATCCCGATCTGCTCAAGGGCATGCCCCTTACGCTTGCTATCTACAAGTTCGAGAACTATGTCAAGGAGATGTTTTTGGACAGCGACACGAAGGTGGCGCTGCTGTCCGGTGCCCCAGGCGATGATCCGAGTTGGTGGTTCCTGACCAACGACAACATCAAGCAGGCGGTGGACACGATCAACAATGTGGCCGGTAGCCGCCGCATGCTGGGCCACTTCGTGATCACGCCCAAGTACCCGAACTGGATGGAGGAGGTAGATCGAGCCATCGCGACGCTGCGGCCGGCGAGCTGGAAGGCTTACACGCTGGGCGCGCCGTTTTATCCGCCCTCCAACTTCTCGTGGCGCTTGGACGACGAGAAGCTGATGTATCCGTTCTACGAAAAGTCGCTCAAGGCCGGCATCCATACCATCTGCATCCACAAGGGCATCATGCCGAAGGACTATGAGCAATCCTTCCCGGACACCTGGCGCCACGCTACGCCGGATGACGTCGGCAAAGCGGCCAAGGATTGGCCGAAGATGAACTTTGTCATCTACCACGCCGCGATCCGCCCGTTCGCCTGGAACACGCCCGAGCAAGAGATGGCGGAGTTCGAGCGCGACGGCTACATCCGCTGGGTTACCGACCTCGCGCGCATCCCGCAGCAGTACGGCGTTTCCAATGTCTACGCCGAGATCGGAACCACGTTTGCCAGCACCTGCGTGACCAACCCGCGGTTCTGTGCAGCGGTGGTGGGCCAGCTCGTCCACATGATGGGCGCCGACCACGTCGTCTGGGGCACCGATTCGGTGTTCTGGGGCTCGCCGCAGTGGCAGATCGAAGCCATGCGCCGCATCGAGATCCCGGAAGAGATGCGCAAGAAACACGGGTGGCAGCCGCTGGGCGGTCCAGACAGCCCCACCAAGCGCGCGATCTTCGGCCTCAACTCTGCACGCCTGTATCAGTACGACGTCGCGCACGCGCAGGGACCTGCGCTCGCGGGCGATAAGCTCGCGGCGATTAAAGAGGAATATCGGCGTCAGGGCAGCGAACGCAGCAACGCTTACTACGGGTATATCGCGAACACGCAGGCGCTGGAGGCGTGACGCCGATGCGGGCGAGGCGGCGCTCGCTGGTTAGCCGGATTCGGGCTCGAGCTTTTTGAGCCTATAGATCAGCTCCAGCGCCTCACGTGGGGTGAGACCATCGACGTCGACCTCGCGCAACGCGCGCATCACAGGATGCTCGGCCTGAGCCGGAGGTTCTTCCGGGATCGGCTGCGAGAACAGATCTGCCTGGGGAGATTGCCGCGCAGCTTGCAGCTCCAGTTCCGTGAGCCGCCTCTTTGCGGCTCGGATGACGTTGGCCGGGATGCCGGCCAGCTGCGCCACCTGGATCCCGTAGCTCTGCGAGGCCGGGCCTTCCTCCACCGCATGCAGGAAAACGATGCGGTCCTTGTGCTCGACGGCATCCACGTGCACGTTGGCGACGTCGCGATACTGCTGCGCCAGCTGCGTCAGCTCGAAATAGTGGGTGGCGAACAGCGTGTAGCACTGCGTTTTGTCGGTCAACTGCCGCGCGATCGCCCACGCCAAGGCCAGACCGTCGAATGTTGAGGTGCCACGGCCGACCTCATCCATCAGCACGAGGCTCTGACGCGTCGCGTTGTGCAGGATGTTGGCCGTCTCGGTCATCTCAACCATGAACGTGGAGCGCCCGCCGGCCAGGTCGTCGGCCGCCCCGATGCGGGTGAAGATCGCGTCGACAGGCCCGATGCGGGCTGACTTTGCGGGTACGAAGCAGCCACAGTGGGCGAGCAGCACGATCAGGGCGGCCTGGCGCATGTAGGTGCTCTTTCCGCCCATGTTGGGTCCGGTGATGAGCAACAGCCTGCGGCCCGCAGACAGCCGCAGGTCGTTCGGCACAAAGGTCTCGACCTGTGGCTCCACGACGAGGTGACGACCGGCGTCGATCTCGAGCACCTCGTCGTCCGTGAACTGCGGGCGCGTAAGCCCCAGAGTCAGAGCGCGCTCGGCGAACGTGGCCAGCAGGTCGAGCTCGGCCAGTGCGGACGCGAGCGAGAGCAGCGACGGAATGTGGGCCGACAGCTGCTCCAAGAGGCGATCGTAGAGCAGCTTCTCGCGCGCGAGTGCGCGCTCCTGCGCGGACAGGGCCTTGTCCTCGAAGGCCTTCAGTTCTGGGGTGATGTAGCGCTCGGCATTCTTCAGCGTCTGGCGCCGGCGGTAATCCTCGGGGACCTTGGCCGCGTTGGCCTGGGTGACCTCGATGTAGAAGCCGTGCACTCGGTTGTATTCGACCTTCAGGCTGGCGATCCCCGTGCGTGTTCGTTCCCGGGATTCCAGGTCGAGCAGAAAGGCGCCGCAGTCGTTCTGGATCGCCCGCAGCTCGTCGAGCTCCGCGTCGTAACCCTCGGCGATCACGCCGCCCTCACGGAGCACCGCACTGGGTTCACGTCGGATCGCGCGCGCGAGCAACTCGGCGAGCGCTGGACGCGGCGCTGCGTCCCGGGCGAGGCGTTCGAGCAGGCGCTGGCTTTGCAGGCGGCTTAGCACTTCCTCGATCGCGGGGAGCATCTCCAGGGTAGCGCGCAACCCGGCGAGGTCGCGTGGACGGGCACTGCGCAGCGAAATGCGCGCTGTGATGCGATCGACCTCAGCCGCGCTCCGCAGCAACCGATGCAGCCGCGTATGCGCCGCGTCCCCGCCTGCTTCCGCGAGGAGAGCGACCGCATCCAGGCGCCCGAGCAGCGCCTCGCGGTCGCGCTGCGGGTGGTGCAATGCCTGCCACAAGCATCGACTGCCCATGTTCGTGGCGCAAGTGTCCAGAATCGACAGCAAAGTCGGCTGCGCTTCTCCGCGCAACGTTTCGCTGATCTCCAGATTTCGCCGGCTGATTCCGTCCAGTCTGAGGTAGGCTGCGTCGTGCTCCACGCTCAGCGCGCGCACGTGAGGGAGCTCACCACCTTGCGTAGTGCGGCAGTATTGGAGAAGTGCCCCCGCAGCTCCCAGCGCGGGACCCAGCGATTCGGCTCCGAAACCCGTCAGGTCGCTCGTGCCGAATTGCCGCGCGAGTGCTCGGCGGGCCGCGTCGGTGTCGAAGTCCCAGGGCGCCAAGCGCTTGATCGGCGCGCCGGTTCCAGCGGGGAGGCAAAGATCCCCGCCGTCGGGTACCAGCAGCTCGGCCGGCCGCAGCCGCTCCAGTTCCGACCCGAGGTGATCGGGTGCCGTCTCCTTGATCCGGAAATCCCCGGAGGCCAAGCTCAGCCAGGCGAGGCCGATCGTGTTGTTGGCGAGAGCCAGTGCCACCAGCAGGTTATCGCGCTTGTCATCCAGCAGCGCGGCGTCGGTGAGCGTGCCCGGCGTGACCACGCGCGTGACTCGACGCTCGACGGGTCCCTTCGCCGTGTTCGGGTCGCCGATCTGCTCGCAGATCGCTACCGACTCCCCTAGCCGGACCAGCTTGGCGAGGTACTGGTCCACGGCGTGAAACGGCACGCCGGCCATCTTGATCGGTTCCCCCGCCGACACCCCGCGCTGCGTCAGGGTCAGGTCAAGCAGGCGCGCGCCCTTCTCGGCGTCCTGATAGAACAGCTCGTAGAAGTCGCCCATGCGGTAGAACACCAGCAGGTCGGGATACTGCGCCTTGATGCGCAGGTATTGCTGCATCATCGGCGTGTGGCCCAAATTTTCGGTCGATCCGAGGCTCTTGCCGATGCCGGCGTTTTGACTTATAGGTTGTTGTCTTTCCAATTAGAAGCCGCTTCCTTGGGCCAGGTTTCTGTATAAGACCGGACAAGTCCTTGCAAGTACTTGTCCGTTTCACTCTTGTCCAAAACAGGATATGACGATGGGTCATCCGAAGGTGTAGGGTTAAGGTGAGCCACCAAGCACACCGAGACCCGACCGAAGGAGACCCATCGTGAATGCATCATGCAGCATGTTTAGCCAGATACTCAAGTTGATTCCGCGCCTGGACTTTGAGCGCATGGTCAAGCAAACCAAGTCCGAGTACGCGTGCAAAGGGCTGGCGAGCTGGAGCCAGTTCGTCGCAATGATGTTTTGCCAGCTCGGGCGGGCGCATTCGCTACGCGAGATCGAGGGCGGGCTGAAGAGCTGCGAGGGCAAACTCGTGCATCTGGGGATCGAAGCTCCGGCCAAGTCTTCTCTGTCCTACGCCAATGCACATCCCCCCTGGCAGCTGTTCGAGCAGGGGTTCTATCGGCTGTTCGAGCAGGTGTCGGGCAGTGTGCGTGTTCCCCGCAAGTTCCGCTTCAAGCACAAGCTGGTCAGCTTGGATTCCACGGTGATCGATCTGTGCCTGTCGGTGTTCGACTGGGCCAAGTTTCGCCGTACCAAGGGCGCCGTCAAGCTGCATTTGGTGCTCGACCACGAAGGCTATCTGCCCTGCTACGCAGTCATTACCGATGGCAGCATCCATGACGTCAAGGTGGCTTGGCGGATTCCCTTCCCGGCCGGCACGCTGGTGGTCGATGATCGGGGCTACAACGACTACCGGCTGTTTGCCTACTGGACGCAATCGGCGGTGTTTTTCGTCACCCGCATGAAAGACAACGCCCTGTTCGAGGTGGTTGAAGAGCGTCCCGTTGCCCAGAACCGCAACATCGTGCGTGACCAGACCATCCGGCTCACCGGCGTTGGCGCCCAGGACAAGTGCCCGCACCTGCTGCGCCGGGTCGAGGCGCTGCGCGAGGATACCGGCGAGACGCTGGTGTTTCTGACCAATCATCATCAACTGGGCGCCAGCACCGTAGCGGCCATCTACAAGGAGCGCTGGGCGGTTGAACTGTTCTTCAAAGCCCTCAAGCAAAATCTCAAGATCAAGACCTTCGTTGGTACTTCGCCCAACGCAGTGAAGATCCAGATCTGGACCGCGCTCATCGCCATGCTGCTGTTGCGTTTCCTGCAACTTTCTTCGCGCTTCGGTTGGAGTCTGTCCAACCTGGTGGCGCTGCTGCGCATGAACCTGTTTACGCATCGCGATCTGCGCACTTGGCTAGACGCACCCTTTGCAGCCCCGCCAAGTCCCACCGCACCACCTCAGGCAGCGCTGG
>DATJVI010000036.1:0-51151 GCA_035501875.1 Burkholderiales bacterium | reverse complement strand
TTCCAGACGTACTTGCCGAGGTCCTGCAGCATGAAGCGGCCCACGCGCGTGCCCGCATCCAGCGTGGTGAGGATGAACAGCACCTCGAACATGATCGCGAAGTGGTACCAGATCGCAAGCAGCGACCCGCCGAAGGTCTTGCTGAAGATCGTCGCCATGCCCACGGCCAGCGACGGTGCGCCTCCGGTGCGCGCAAACAGCGTCTGCTCGCCCATCTCTTTGGCGAGCGCCTGCATCTGATCAGCGGTCACCGGAAAACCCCAGGAAGAGATCGTCGCGACTGCATCGGCGGCCACTTTGCCCACGACACCCGCCGGGCTGTTGATCGCGAAGTACACGCCCGGTTCCAGTACGCAGGCGGCCACCACCGCCATGATGCCGACCAGGGATTCCAGCGCCATGCTGCCGTAGCCGATCATGCGGATGTCGCGTTCGTTGGCGAGCAGCTTGGGCGTGGTGCCCGAGGACACCAGCGAGTGGAATCCCGAGATCGCGCCGCAGGCGATGGTGATGAACACGAACGGGAACAGGTCGCCCTTGAAGATCGGGCCCATGCCGTTGCGGGCGAACTCGGTGAGCGCCGGCATCTTGATCTCCGGCGCCAAGACCAGGATGGAGACCGCGAGCAGGAACACCACGCCGAGCTTGAGGAAGGTGGACAGGTAGTCGCGCGGGGCGAGCAGCAGCCACACCGGAAGCACCGCGGCGAGGAAGCCGTAGATCATCACGAACCAGGCGCAGGACATCCCGTCCCAGTCGAACAGGCGCCGCAGCGTCTCGTTCTCGCTGTGCGCGACCCAGCCGCCGCCCACCACGCACAGAATCAGCAGCGCGATGCCGATCAGCGAAGCCTCGAGCACGCGGCCGGGCCGAATCCCGCGCATGTACAGGCCGATCAGCATGGCCACCGGGATGGTGCCGAGCACCGTGGCGGTGGCCCAGGGGCTGTGCTTCATGGCGTTCACGATCACCAGGCCGAGCACCGCGATCAGGATCACCATGATCATCATCGTGCCCACGAGCGCGGCCCAGCCGCCGATCGGCCCCAGCTCGTCGCGCGCCATCTGGCCGAGGCTGCGGCCGTCGCGGCGGGTCGAGCAGAACATGATGACCATGTCCTGAACGCAGCCGCCCAGCACCGCGCCCACGAGGATCCAGATCGTGCCGGGCAGGTAACCGAACTGCATCGCCAGCGTCGGACCGATGAGCGGTCCGGGACCCGCGATGGCGGCGAAGTGATGCCCGAACACCACCCAGCGGTTGGTCGGGACGAAATCGCGGCCGTTGTTGAACCGTTCCGCCGGAGTCGCGCGCGTCTCGTCCAGCGTCAGCACCTTGGCGCAGATCCAGGCGCTGTAGAAGCGGAAGGCGATGAGGTAGACGCACACGGCGGAGACGACGAACCACACGGCGCTGACGGGCTCGCCGCGCGCCGTGGCGATGCTGCCGAATGCCCAGCCCCCGAGCACGGCGACCCCGAGCCAGACTAGCGCGCGGACCAACTTGTTCTGCATGTGTCTCCTCCGTCCGATCTGTGGCGGCCGCCAGGCTTGGACGGCGCTCAAGCGCCTCGAGCCTAGGTCCGACGGCGCCTCGGCAAATCATAGCAGCGCTCCAGAGGCTGTGGCGGCACCCTCCGGGCCGGGGGCGCCACCTTCGGGTAAAATCCGCGACTTTCGCGCACATCGCATGTACGAGTCCCAGTCAACCATCTCCGGCTTCGATCCGGACCTCTGGCGCGCCATGTCCGCCGAGCAGCGGCGGCAGGAGGACCACATCGAGCTGATCGCTTCCGAGAACTACGCCAGCCCGCGGGTGCTCGAAGCCCAGGGATCGGTGCTCACCAACAAGTACGCCGAGGGCTACCCGGGCAAGCGCTACTACGGCGGGTGCGAGCATGTCGACGTCGTCGAGCTGCTCGCCATCCAGCGCGCCAAGGAGCTGTTCAGCTGCGACTATGCCAACGTGCAACCGCATTCCGGCAGCCAGGCCAACCAAGCCGTGTACATGGCGGCGCTGAACCCCGGCGACACGATCATGGGCATGTCGCTCGCGCACGGCGGCCACCTGACACACGGGTCGCCGGTCAACTTCAGCGGCAAGCTCTACAACGTGGTGAGCTACGGTTTGGACGCCGATGAGGTGATCGATTACGCGCAAGCGGAGCGCCTGGCGCACCAGCACAGGCCCAAGCTCATCGTCGCCGGCGCGTCCGCCTACTCGCTGGCGATCGACTGGAAGCGCTTTCGAGAGATCGCGGACAGCGTGAACGCCCAGCTCATGGTGGACGTCGCCCACTATGCGGGGCTGGTGGCTGCGGGGCTTTACCCCAGCCCGATCCAGCATGCCCACTTCATCACCAGCACGACGCACAAGACGCTGCGCGGACCGCGCGGCGGACTGATCCTGTCCCATCCCGAGCACGAGAAGGTGCTCAACGCAGCGATCTTTCCCGGCGCGCAGGGCGGCCCCCTTGTGCATGTCCTCGCGGCCAAGGCGGTGGCGTTCAAGGAGGCGATGACGCCGGAGTTCAGACGCTATCAGCAGCTCGTGCTGGACAACGCGCGGGTGCTCGCCAAGACGCTGCAGGGGCGGGGCCTGCGCATCGTCTCCGGCGGCACCGAGAGCCACATGTTCCTGGTGGACCTGCGGGCCAAGAAGATCACCGGAAAAGACGCCGAGGCGCTGCTCGGCCGAGCGCATATCACTCTGAACAAGAACGCCATCCCGAATGATCCCGAGCGGCCTTTCGTCACCAGCGGGGTTCGCATCGGGTCGGCGGCGATCACCACGCGCGGCTTCACGGAGCTGGAAGCGGAACAGCTCGGCAACCTGATCGCCGATGTGCTCGAGGCTCCGGACGACGGCCGCGTGATCGAGCGCGTGGCCGAAGACGTGAAGGCGATGTGCCGGCGCTTCCCGGTCTATGGGCACTGAGGCGGGCGGTGGCCGGCAAGCGGCCGAGGTACACGGCACAAGACGGCCTAGTGGCGCTTCGCTGCGCGCTTCCGCCGCGTCACATGTGCGCCGGATATGAAGTGCCCTTTCTGCGGCGCCGACGACACTCAGGTCGTGGACTCGCGCACGAGCGAGGAGGGCGACAGCATCCGCCGGCGCCGGCGCTGCGCTGCCTGCGACAAGCGCTTCACAACCTACGAAACGGTCGAGCTGCGCTTGCCGCAGGTCGTCAAGGCCAACGGCACACGCGAGGAGTTCGACGACGAGAAGCTGCGCACCGGGTTTCTGCGCGCGCTGCATAAGCGGCCCGTCCCGACCGAATACGTCGATGCGGCCGTCGAGCGCATCACGCAGAAGCTGCTCAGTCTTGGCGAGCGCGAAATCCAATCGCGCCGCATCGGTGAGATGGTCATGCGTGAGCTGTACAAGATGGACAAGGTCGCCTACATCCGCTTCGCCTCCGTGTACAAGGATTTCCAGGACGTCGAGGATTTCCGCGATGTGCTGAAGGAAGTCGCCCGGCCGGGCGGAAGGCGCCGGGTACGCAAGCCGGCGTGAGCGGGAGCCGCAAAGGAGCGCCAGAATCCTTGAAGACGATGAGTCAGCGGGCGCAGCGCACGTGTCTCCTCTGTCCGGGGGCATCGCGGAACATGCGCGGCAGCCGGTCATGATCCAACGGATGCCGCATCGCTCGCCGATCGTTTAGCGTTCCGCGCCGCTCACCGGCACCATGTCACCGATGTTCAGCGCCAGCGACCATTCCTTTATGGCCCGCGCATTGCGTTTGGCCGAGCGCGGGCTGTTTACCACGACCCCCAATCCGCGCGTCGGGTGCGTGATCGCTCACGACGAGCAGATCGTGGGGGAGGGATATCACGAGCGCGCCGGTGAACCGCATGCGGAGGTCCTCGCGCTACGCTCCGCCGGTGCGCGTGCGCGGGGCGCGACCGCGTACGTGAGCCTCGAGCCGTGCAGCCATCACGGCCGCACGCCGCCTTGTGCCGACGCCTTGATCGCTGCCGGGGTGAGCCGCGTCGTGTCCGCCATGCAGGATCCCAATCCGCGAGTTTCCGGAGAAGGCCTCGCGCGACTGCGCGCGGCCGGAGTCCAGTCGGAGTATGGATTGCTGGGAGCCCAGGCGCGCGAGCTCAATATCGGATTCGTCGCCCGCATGGAGCGCGGACGGCCGTGGCTGCGGCTCAAGACGGCAGCGAGTCTGGACGGCCGCACCGCGCTTGCCAATGGACAAAGCCAATGGATCACCGGTCCCGCCGCCCGGCGCGATGGACACCGCTGGCGTGCTCGCTCGTGCGCGGTGATGGTGGGCATCGGCACGCTGCTGGCCGACAACCCTCGGCTCACGGTGCGCGAGGTTCAGACCACGCGCCAGCCATTGCGCGTCGTGGTGGATCGGCACTTGAGGATCCCGCTGGAGGCGCGAGTGCTCGACGACCGCAATGCATTGGTCATCACCGCGGTGGGTCCGGACGAGAAGCTGCGTCAGCTCGAAGATCTGGGAGTGCCGGTGATTCGGCTCCCGGATCCGCAGGGCAAAGTCGATCTCATCGCTCTGATGCAGGAGCTGGCGCGGCGCGAGCTGAACGAGGTGCTGGCGGAGTCGGGAAACCGCCTGCACGGGGCGCTGCTGCGTGCCGGCGTCGTGGATGAGCTCGTGCTGTATCTCGCGCCGCATCTGCTCGGGGACACCGCCAGGGGGATGTTCGACTTGGGTGAGCTGACCGCGCTGGAGCAGCGCACGGCGCTGACACTGACCGACATGCGCAGGATCGGGCCGGATGTGCGCGTCGTCGCCCGCGTCGGACGGGAGCGTTGATGTTCACCGGTATCGTCGAGGCGATGGGTCAGGTGCGTCGCGTCGAGCCGCGCCAGTCGGGTGCACGCGTTCTGGTGGGCGGCGGCGGGCTGGAGCTGTCGGACGTCAAGGTCGGCGACAGCATCTGCGTCAACGGCTGCTGCCTCACCGTAACGGCGCTCGCGCCCGATGCGTTTTGGGTGGACCTATCGCAGGAAACCCTGGAGCGGAGCGTAGGGCTCGCCGTGGGCGCGCCGGTGAACTTGGAGAAGGCGCTGCGCCTCGCCGACCGTCTCGGCGGGCATCTGGTCACGGGACATGTGGACGACCGCGGCGAGGTCACGCGCTTCGACCCGCTGGGCGACAACCGTTTGCTGGAGGTGCGCGTACCGGCGCATCTCACGCGCTATCTGGCGCGCAAGGGCTCGGTCACGGTCAACGGCGTGAGCCTGACGGTGAACCGCGTGGATGCCGACCGTTTCGAGGTAAATCTCATTCCACACACGCTGCAGGCGACGAACCTGAGGCATCTGCAGACCGGAGCGCTGGTAAACGTCGAAGTCGACCTCCTGGCCCGATACATCGAGCGGCTGCTGGCGCACTCCAGCTAGGTTCACCGATCCTGCCTGACCCCTCTGCTCCCGGCGGAGGGGCCCGGGAGCCCCGAAAGCGTATCGGTGGCCGGAAATTGGCGGGTGAGCTGCCCGTGCCGCACCCACTCTGAAGGAGCTGGGCAAAGACCTGCTCCCGACGGCTCGACGCTGGGGCGGCGATGAGTCCGAACCGCGGTCGCATCGGTCATCCTGCGCTCCGAGGGTTTCGGTCGGCGGGAGCGAGCTGACCCGATGCGCCTCGGCTGGGGCTACTTCGAAGTCGAACGGCAGGGCGCGACACGACGGGCCTACACGAACGCACCATCCCACAAACGCTCCAGGAAGTCTGTCCACGGAAGGATGCGGATACCGTCCACTGTGCGCGGCCGCGTCTCGAGGGAAACCACCACGTAGTGTTTGAGCAGCGATTCTTCCTTTAGCGCTCGCAGTCCCCGCAGGTCGCGCTCGCCCACCGGTTGCTTGGCCTTGACTTCGATAGCGGTAGCATCCGCCAGCACGAAATCGACCTCGAAGTTGGATGTCGACCGCCAATAAGCGAGCGGCAGGGCTTCGGTGTAGTCGATATACGTGCTGAGCTCGTGAAAGATGTAGCTCTCGAATGCCTCGCCGAACTCGGGCGAGCGGGCTGAAAGTCCGGAACGATGCTGCAGGTGGCGCACGACACCGACGTCGAAGAAGTAATGCTTCGCAGTGCCGATGGCTTTGCGCGTGCGCGTTCTCCCCCATGCGGGCAGCGGACGCGCGATCAGTGTGTCCTCTAGGATATGGAAGTACTCTCGCACGGTGCTGAGCGGTACCTGCGCGTCGCTGGCAACAGCCGAGAAGTTGAGCATCGTGCCATGGCTGAGCGCTGCGACCTCGAGAAAGCGGCTGAAGGCAGGGACGTTGCGGGTCAGCGCTTCCGCGGCGATTTCCTCCTTGAGGTAGGTCCCGACATAGGCGCGCAGGTCTTCGCGCGGACTGTCCGAGAAATAGATCGACGGCAACAGGCCGCGGTCCAACGCGCGTGTCAGCTCGAACTCGCGGCCAAGCTCGCGGTAGATGAATGGGTGGAGCATGCGCGCGGGCGCCCGGCCTCCGAGCAGATTGACCCCTCCCCGACGCAGCTTGCGCGCGCTCGATCCGGTGAGCACAAAGCGGATTCGCCGCTGCTCCATCAGCCGATGGACCTCGTCGAGCAGGGCCGGGAGCTTTTGGATCTCGTCGAGGACCACCAACCGATCTTGCGGGCCCAGCTCTTCCCCGAGCTGTGTCGGTCGTCGGCCGAGTGTCAGGAAGATGTCGGCGTCGAGGAGGTCGTAGAACTTCGCTGCCGGCAGTGCTTTGCGCACCAGCGCCGTCTTCCCGGTCTGCCGCGGCCCGAACAGAAACAGCGACTTTCGCGCCGCCAGTCGGCCGAGGTCGAGCGCCCGAGGAACGAAGGGGACGGGATCCATGACTGACGGCAATCATGCCGTTTATCATGACTATTAGCAACTTAGTTGGCGCCAAGCCCGTGGCCCCACGCCGGCACTGCGCGCCAACGCGCACGGCTGATCGAAGATCCGCAGGTCCTAGCCCAGATTCTCACGCACTTGAACTTGCCCGCCCAAGCCCCCGCCATGCGCCCGGCGTGGTCGGCGCCAACCATCCTCGCCAGCGGAGCAAGATTATCGTTGCGAACCGGCGACTCGCGGGGGCGTCCCGTCTGTCTATTGAAGCTTGTACAAATGCCTAACCACCCCGTCACGCTTCGCGTGCCACCCCTCCTTGAACAAGGAGGGGAGAACTACCTCTCCCCTCCTCTCACGAGGAGGGGTCGGCCGAAGGCCGGGGGTGGCGTGGCTCGTGTTAGCCGATTACGCAACGCTCAATAGCGGAGTGGGGAACCCGGCGGCAGACCGGAACGCTCGAGGGCCGGACGGGATCCATATGTCATTGTCGGACGAGAGCTCCCCGTGCCGCGCAAGGGCTCGCTCACGGTCAACGGCGTGAGCCCGACCGTGAACCGCGTCGATGCCGAAGCTTCGAGGTCAATCTCATTGCGCATACGCTGCGGGCGACGAACCTGAGGCATCTGCACACCGGCGCACTGGTGAACCTGGAAGTGGATCTGCTGGCGCGATGCCTCGAGCGGCTGCTGGCGCAGGCGAGTTAGGCTCGCCGATCGTGCTGACCCATGGCACGCCTCTGCGAGTTGGCAGAGGGGGTACGTCGTTCTTCCCGCCCGCCCTACGCGGATCCGCCGGCAAGCCGCTGGACGACAGTCCGCATTGCCAGAGTGTCGTGCTTGCAGTACTCGCGCAGCGCCTGGGCGAGCGCGTCGCGACGAGTGGGGTCGGGCGAGCCCTGGAGCAGCTCTTCGAATGCCTGCTGTGCGGCGAATCCGTCGCGGATCAGTCCAAGGTTTTCATAGGAGAGCTCTGGTGCGAGCGTGGGCAGCACGCTCTTGATCGACCACGAGCCTTTCATCTCCGGGTGGTAGTAGTGCTGCTGCAACAGGGGAAGCAGGTCGAACAGCCGATCGATGAGCTTTTCCAGGGCTGGCGCTAGATCCGCGTAACGGGCCGCGAGTGCCCTTAGGACAGTTCGCTCGAAGCTGCTGTAGACGATGATCGGCCCGCTGCCGTTCAACGCCGCGATCAAGCGCTCGCCGAATGCCCGCATGGGCGGCTCGCCGGAGATCGACAGGAATTCGTGGTGATCGAGCGAACCATCCGGCCGCTCAATGTGACAGGACCACTGGAAGGGAAGCTGCTCGTACGGGCGCGTGCCCGGCCATACCGGTACGGCCAAGTTGGCGGTCTCGAAGTCGAGGTAGTAGCGCGGGTAGGGCAGGGCGCGCAGGGACTGCTTGAGCTGCGGCCCCAGATGGGGTTGGCCGGCCACTGTAGCGTCGCGAATGCGTTCGTGCAGCGGCTTGGTCAGACGCCCTTCCGGGATGGTGCGCAGGTCATCGATTCCCTCCGCGCGCAGCTCACCGGCCAGCGCGCCCGCTCTGGGCAGAATGTCGACCGGGAACTCGGGCAGATTGCGTCCGCAGTAGTGGAGAAATGGACACTCGAAGGGGGTCGTGCACTGCGCGCCGACCGCGATTTCGGGCATGGGGCCGGACAGCAGCGCGCGAAATTCTTCCAGCCATCGGCCCATGTCCGCAGCACGCTCCTGCACCGGGCCGGTGATGTCTTCGAATGTGAACAGTCCACGATAGTCGCCACCGCCTGGGTAGACGAACTCCGTGTCGATGAACGCTAACTCCACCGTGCTGGGCGCGATGCCCGCTCCCCGCATGACCCAGTACTGGACGGCGCAGTCGTCGAGGTGGTGGCCCTTTACGCTGGTGGAGGACTTTACTTCGATCGCTCGCGGCCCTTCGCGCGAGGGGATCAAGATGTCGGAGCGCACGAACACGCGGCGGTAGCTGAAGGCAGCCTCGAACAATGGGCCGCTCTCCTCCCGCAGCGCGGACTTCGTTCGCGCGAGCGCCGCCGGGATGTTGTCCGCATACTCGATGAGCACTCCGCCCGGGAACAGGCCGCGTGCAACTTCGCCCACCCGGTGCCCCGTGTTGAAGGCGGCCAGCGTCTGGGGGCTGAACTGCTCGAGGTCGGCCCGATGCGTGCGCAGCCAGAGGCGCTTTGGGCACTGCAGCCCCATCAGGATGCGCGACTTGGAAAAACTAAATCCCGCCACGGAAGTGCCTCGGTGTGAGAGAAGTCTCGAACGCCGGCTCATGTTCGAGCTACGGATTGCAGCCGCACTATACAGCGCCTGGCGCCGTGTCAGTGTCAGCTCGATCTCAGTCACGATGGGCGGTAGAGATCGGTGCACACGATCGGAGCCAAGAGGCAACCCCGCCGCGAACACTCCTCCAGATTGCATTCACTCGGTGGGTGGAGGTCTAGCCGGAACGACGGCGCGAGCAGGCGAACTCGTGCAATTCCTGACGCTAGGCTTTCACCGCTGCCATCGAAGAGTCGTACTGCCGGCGCGCGCTAAGCCGCCTGCATATCTCGCGTCGGCAAACCGCAACTTCTCTGTAATGACCCGGTGATAGCGTTCACCGTGGCAGCGCTTTGCTGCATCACCTCTGGCCACATTACGCCATGCCACGTTGACGCGCGGCAATCGAGGTTTTGTCGCGCCACAAGCGAAGCGAACCGACCGATCGTCTCAAACCCTCAGGAGATCCAACATGTCCAAGAAACCGTACCTAACGGCTGCAAGCCTTGCACTCGCCGCACTCCTGTCTCAACCGGTCCACGCAGATGGCAGGGACGATCACGATCGCATCCACCATGTCCTGTTGCTTAGCATCGACGGGATGCATGCGGTGGACTACGAAAACTGCATCGTGGGCGGGTATTGCCCGAATCTGGCGGCGCTCGGAACAACCGGCGTGAGGTATACGCGGACCTCAACCTCCAGGCCCTCGGATTCGTTCCCCGGATTGATGGCCTTGGTGAGCGGCGGGTCGCCAAAGACGGTAGGAGCGTACTACGACGTGGCTTACGACCGGGTCTTGGCGCCGCCACAGCACGACACCGGCAACGGCGTGGCTGGAGGCGTGTGCAACCCGGGCGTAGCGAACGGTACCACCACCGAATACGAAGAAGGTGTGGACATCGACCAGACCAAGCTCAACGGGGGCGGACCCTACAGTTCCACCGACGGCGGGATCAAGTCCATCGATCCTGCGCGTCTGCCCCGTGACCCGTTCGACAGCTGCAAGCCCGTCTATCCGTGGAACTTCGTGCGGACCAACACCATCTTCGGCGTCATCCACGCTGCTCGCGGCTACACAGCGTGGTCCGATAAACATCCGGTCTACGCGGCCGTTTCCGGTCCGAGTCAGAACGCGGGCAACGTGGACGACTATTACTCTCCGGAAATCAACTCCAAGGTAGTCGCGTTGACTGGAGTGACCACGGCCACGAACATCCCCTGCTCGCCCATTCGGGACACGACGCAGGTGGGCTCCTGGACCGACAGCTTCGAGAACATCCAGTGCTACGACGCGCTGAAAGTCAACGCGATCCTGAATGAGATCGGCGGCAGGACGCACGACGGCCTGCGTCATGCGCCGGTGCCCACCTTGTTCGGCATGAACTTCCAGGCGGTGAGCGTGGGACAGAAGCTGATCGAGAACGGCAATCTGATCGGCGGTTACACCGACGCTGCAGGCACTCCCACTTCGCTGCTGCAGGATGAGATCGGGTTCGTCGATGCGAGTATCGGCCAAATGGTCGCCAGCCTGCGCAGCCGGGGTTTGGTGGATTCCACCCTCATCGTCGTCACCGCCAAGCATGGCCAATCGCCGATCGATCCGGCCCGGTTCTTTCCGATCCCCGGCCACGGCGGGACCAATGGGACCTCGCCGGCGAACTGGATTGCCGGTTACCTGCCATTTTCCGAATCCCCTGCAAACCCGACAGGGATCGGGCCCACGGAGGACGATATCTCCCTGCTCTGGCTCGCGCACTCCAGTGACACGTTGGCCGCCGTCGGCGTCCTGGAGGCGAACGCGGCCTCTGCCGGAATCGGTCAGATCTTCTATGGGCCGTCGCTGGAGACGATGTTCAACGCGCCGGGCCTGCCTCCACTGGGCGATCCGCGCAGCCCGGATATCATCGTGCAGCCGAACGTCGGCGTCGTCTACACGGGTAGCTCCAAGAAACAAGCCGAGCACGGAGGCTTCGCGCAGGATGATACCAACGCGATGTTGCTCGTCTCCAATCCGGCCATGGAACCTGGCGTCGTGACGAGCTTTGTCGAAACCAGTCAGGTGGCGCCTACCATCCTGAAGGCGTTGGCGCTCGATCCGAGGGCCCTGGAGGCCGTGCGCAAGGAAGGCACTCCGGTGCTGCCCGGCTTGTTCTCCAGATAGTCGAGGTGTTCTATGCGCGCGGGCGGCAGCCGTCGCCCGCTCGTTGCGCTCCGGATGCTGAACACTCTCGTGGATGGCCTTCGCGATCCCAACGCCCCGCGACGACGACTCGGGCTGGCCAGCGCGCTGGCTCAAAAGTAGTACCTCACCAGCGCCTGCCAGATCTGCTGCGCCGGCAGCGAGCCGTACACGGACCCCGAGGTGCCGCTGTTGATCTGCCATTGCAATGCGAGCTCGACACGCTCCCAGTGGTAGCGCGCTTCCAGCCATGTCTGGCCGCTGTTGGTGGCGACGTCATACCGCTGCATGGCGCTCAAGTCCAGATGCAACACCAGCGCGTCCTGCCAGTGGGCGTAGAAGAACAGCGCTTGCTTGGTCGGCGGCTCCTGCGCCTCGAGCACGAACTCGCCGAACAGGGCCAAGGCAGCGGGCGGGCCGTGGATCAACGTGTTCCAGCTCTCGCTGTCCAGGCCGGCGCCGTTGTACTCGTATTCGAAGGTGAGCGAGAGCTTCTTGGGGGTCGTGTACGTCAAGCCGGTGGCCAGTCGGTTGCGATAGGCGGTATCGTCCGTGCCGCTCAGGGCCTGCGACAAGAGCGAGGGACTGCGACCTCCGGACCACTCGAGGTACGCGACGCTGGCGTCGCTCAGCAGCGCCGTCAGATTGCAGCCCAGTTGTGGCGAAGCTTGCTCTTCACCGTAGAGCATGCATTGGGGGCTGAACCGGTCCGACACCCGCTGGCTCGCCGTGATCAACCAGCGGTTGACGTGATTGGTCGCGCCCAGCATGGGGCTGAACGTCGCGTTGTTGGGGGAGTCGGCGAGCACGAACGAGGCGAGCTTCGGCGAATACAGCGCACTCACCGAGCCGCCGGTCCACAATGCCTGGCCGTTGAGCATCACGCTGCCGAGCCGGTTCTCTCGCAGGCTGGCGGGGTCGATCGAGACGACGGAGCGGATGGCATTCACGCGGAAATAGTCCGTCGGGTTGTAGCCGTAGGCCACCCCGTTGCGTAGATTGACCCGCCCGAGATCGAAGATCAGATCGGACTGCGGCTGCCAGCTCACATACGCTTCTTTGAGCGTGTTGGCGGAGCGCTGGTCGAGCAGCGGGTCCTCGTTGACGAGATCCAGCCGGTCGGCGAACACGGCCCGCCAGCGCGGGGCGAAGCCCGATTCGTAACGCACGTCGCCCGACAACCGCTCGATGTCCTGCGGCGATTCCCCGACGCGCATGTTCGCCAGCCCCAACGCTGGCTCGAGGAAGGCGTGCCAATCGCTGGGCTTTTTCGGGGGGCTCGCAGTCTGGTTCGCAGCCTCGAGCGCGGCGGTATCTTCGTCGTCGGCCAGGACGGGCGCCGCGGCCAGAAGCAGCGCCACGGCGATCGCCCGCATCGCTTACTCCGGCCGGAAGCGCGGCAGGTAGTCCCGCTGCAGCCAGCTATCCGGGACCTCGCGCCATGCGTAGTTGTTGTATTGCATGACCGTGACCCAGTTCGGGTCCAACCCGTCGATGATGACGGTTTCGGTAGGCCGTTCCAGACCCAGCTCGGGGCGAAAGTGCCGGTAGTAGGCGGTCTTCAGGAGCTGCCCACTCTCGGTGTAGAACTTCGCCTTGACCGGCCGGCTCGAAGTGGTTTCGATCCACATCTCGATGTGGTGATAGGTCACGTCCGGCGATACCTCGGAGAGTGCCAGCTTGTAACAGTGCCGGGACTGCCGCTCGCCGTCCCGGACGTCCTCCTCGCCGGCGAGCTGAGCCCGGTAGTCCTTGGCCAGATTCACCGTCACCACGTCGCCGTTCGCCGCTTGGCCCAGGAGGCGCTGCTGCGGCGAGATCCGGATGCTCGCCTTGCTCGCGGGATCGTAGAACCACAAATCGTTCCCGCTTTTGAGCAGCAGCTTGTCCGCGTCGCGGGGCGGGGCGACGTAGCGGATCAAGCTGCGGTACTGGCCGCTGCTAGGGTCGGCTTTCGAATATACCGCGAGCGTAGCGGTGTCGGTCTGCTTGCCGCTGCGGTATTCGACCAGGGTGACCGTCAGTCCGAAGGGCTTGCCGGGATTGCGAATGGTGTCGCATGCGGCCAGGACCTCCTGCGCATTCAGAGCGGCGTCGAGGGCTCCCGCGACTGCGAATCCCACCAATCCGATGACAGGCAGGAGCAGTCTGATCCGACACACGCTGCTCGCCGTGATCCTAGACATGTCGGAGCGCGTCGACGATGTTCAGCCGTGCAGCTCTGCGGGCCGGCCACCACGCCGAGAGCGCGGCGACCGCGGTCAGGCCGATCGCGGTGCCCAGCATCATCCGGCCTTCGCCGGTGAGTCGGATCGTCAGCGGAACCGGATTGGCCCATCCAGGCGGACTCCAGTGCAGCCCGGCATGGCTCACGATCAGCGCCACGACCCACGCGATCATCACTCCCGCCACGGAGCCGATGACGCCGAGCAGCAGTCCTTCGCAGACGAACAGACGGCGAATTCCGCCGCGGCGCAGACCCAGGGCGCGCAGCGTGCCGATCTCCACCGTGCGCTCGACCACCGCCGTGCTCATGGTGTTGCCCACGGTGAACAGTACGATGGTCCCGATCAACACGGAGATGAAGCCGAACAGGGTGTCGAACATTCTGATCGCCTGACCGAAGAACGGATTGAGCGTCGTGAATTCCTGCAGCTCCAGGGGCTGGCCTTTGAACGTGCTGGCGAGCAGCTCTTCCAGCCGGGCTCTCGCGGCCGGGATCTGGCTGGTGTGGTGGAGCTGAAGGAGAATCGCGGTCACCTGAGGTCGCTCCGCACCGTAGATGAGCCGTTGCGCCTGGGCCAGGTGCAACGCGACGTAGACATCATCCATCTCTTTGATGCCCTGGGTCTCGGCCTTGACCACGTGCAGGGAGGCGACGTTCGGAGCGCCATGGACGTTGGCGGCCAGCAGCTCGATGCGGCCGGCCGCCTCGCTCGGTGTCGCGGGGCGTTCCTCCGCCGCGAGCGCGGCGATATCGGCAGGCAGCGCTTCACCCGCCGCCTGGCCCGACGCCGCAGCCGGGCGCGGGCAACTGCTCACCTGAAGTGCGCGGCACAGCTCCAGCACCCGCGCCACTCCGCTCCCGATCACGGCGGCATCTTCGCCCGTCCCGGTGAGTGCGACCTCACCCCGGGTGAACGGCATGCCATAGTCGTTCCACCGGCGCAGAGCATTCTGGTCGGCTACCACCATGCCCGTCGCGAGCACGGTGCGCGAGACCCCCGCGGCGAAGTTGCCGGCGATGCCGCCTAGCTGCAGCGTCGGCGTCACGACGTTCAGCATCGGCGCCAGCACCGGATCGTGCTTCACCACATCGATCACGCGCTGATAACCCTCGATACCATAGGCCGCCGGGTTGCCGCTGCCGTACAGAAAATAGTCCTTGTGCTGGATCTGCAGATGGCCGCTGCGCTGAACGAAGCCGGTCTCGAGCCCATAGGCGATGTCGCGACTGTAGCCGCCGAACAGCAGGATCGTCAGCGCACCGACGATCATCGCGAGTAGCGTGGTGAGCGAGCGGCGGCGGTTACGCAGCAGATTGCGCAGGGCAAGCGAGAGGGTCTTCACGGCGCGGGCCGGGCAGGCTGGTCGCGCCGCTCGATCGCTTCGATGCGGCCGTCGCGCAGCAGCACGGCATCGTCCGCCTCCGCGAGCACCCTGGGATCGTGCGACGAGAACACGAACGAGACCTGACGCTCGCGCTGCATCTTGCGCATCAATTCGATGATCGCGGCACCCGTGCGGCTGTCCAGGTTGGCCGTCGGCTCGTCGGCGAGGACCAGCGGGGCCGCGGGCGCCAGCGCCCGTGCGATCGCGACCCGTTGGCGCTGCCCGCCGGAGAGCTGGCCCGGGAGATGGTTCGCTTTGTCGCTGAGTCCGACTGCTTCGAGCAGGCTCAATACCCGCTGTCGACGCTCAGCGGAAGCAACCCGCGCCAGGAGCAGCGGGTATTCGACGTTCTCGTAGGCGGTCAGCACCGGCAGCAGGTTGAAGTTCTGGAAGATGAAACCGATGTGCCGGACGCGGAAGTCGGACAGCGCGTCGTCGGACAGCCGGCGCACCGACTCCCCGGCGACGATGATTTCCCCGCGATCGGCCTGGTCGATGCAGCCGATGAGGTTCAGCAGGGTCGTCTTGCCGCTGCCGGAAGGGCCCGAGATGACGGTGAAACGGTTGGGCCGGACTTCCAAGCTGATCTCGGTGAGCGCCGGTACCTCGACCGCATCCAGGCGGTAGCTCTTGCCGACGTCCTTCAGGACGACATAGTTCATCGCACTCTGCAATTCAGGCGTCCTGCTGCATGGAGGGCGTCACGCCAGCAACGAAGCGTGCCTCATCGCCGTGTGTGCGTTCGCAAAGCCCTGCCGGCCCGGCACCGGTGCCCGCTCGACCAGAAGGTTGCGGTACGGCCCCGCCCACACCCCAAGCTGGACACATCCGGTTGGCGGGCATCTTGACCCAGATTTTATCCGCATGCCAGCGGCTTTCGATGCCCTTGCGCAAGCCTTACGCGTGCCGGTAAAGCTCGCCGACGCCGCGCTGTAGCTCAATCAGCCGGCGCCGATCGCGGCAGCCGACCGCGCTAGTCGGGAACCGCGTCTCCGCCGCCGGAGCCGCGCTTGGCGCCGGCGCCGATCAAGGCCGTGCAGCGTGATACCATTCAGTGGTTTATGTGTTTAAGCGGCAGGCTGTGTTGCTCTCCGGCACGATCGTCGAGCGCGCAGCCGCGAGGACGAGTGATGGGCATCAGCACGATTCCAGAGATTGTCGGCGAGCTGCAGGCGGGCCGTATGGTCATCCTGGTCGATGAGGAGGACCGCGAGAACGAAGGCGACCTGTTGCTGGCCGCCGACTTCATCACGCCCCAGGCGATCAACTTCATGGCCAAACACGGCCGCGGCCTGATCTGCCTCACTCTGACGCAAGACCGCTGTCGGCAGTTGAACTTGCCGTTGATGGTGCCCAACAATCGCTCGCAGCTCGGTACCAACTTCACCGTGTCGATCGAGGCGGCGCGCGGCGTGACCACAGGGATCTCCGCGGCCGACCGGGCGCGTACCGTGCAGGCCGCGGTCAAACGGGACGCAACGGCGGAGGACATCGTCCAGCCGGGCCACATCTTTCCGCTGATGGCACAGCGCGGCGGCGTGCTGGCGCGCGCCGGCCACACCGAAGCAGGCTGCGATCTTGCCCAGCTCGCTGGCCTGACTGCCGCTGCCGTGATCTGCGAGGTGCTCCGCGACGATGGCGAGATGGCGCGACTGCCCGACCTGCTGGAGCTCGCGGAGCGCCACGGACTCAAGGTCGGGACCATTGCCGACCTCATCCAGTACCGCAGCCGCACCGAATCGCTCGTCACGCGGGTGATAGAGCGGCCTCTGGACACTCCGTTCGGCCGGTTCCGCTTGTTCGTCTACCGCGACGTCACCGCGGACGAGGTGCACCTTGCCCTGGTCCAGGGTCGCGTGCAAGCGGGCAACGAGATTCTGGTCCGTGTCCACGAGCCGCTCTCGGTGCTCGACCTGCTGGACGCGAGCAGCCAGACCCACTCCTGGAACCTGAGCGAGGCTCTGCGCAGCGTAGCTGCGGCCGAAAGCGGGGTGATCGTGCTGCTGCACCGGAGCGAGACGGGCGAGGCGCTGCTCGCTCGCCTGCAGTCCCCAGCGGAGGCGGCCGACGTTCCGGCCAAGTTCGACCTGCGCAGCTATGGCATCGGCGCGCAGATCCTCAAAGACCTGGGCGTCACCAAGATGATGCTGATGGCGCAGCGGCGCAAGATGCCGAGCATGGCGGGGTTCGGCCTGGAGGTCACGGGCTACGTGTTGCCGGAGCGCGTGCAGGGTCGTGGGAGCGTTACGTCGCTCAGCGAGCGCAAGCAGGAGAAGTGACGTGGCCCGCTATGACGACATCCTGGAGTTGGAGCCCAACCTCGACGGCGCGGGGCTGCGCATCGGCATCGTGATGAGCCGGTTCAACATCGACGCCTCGGAAGGGCTGCTCGGCGCATGCACCGACGAGCTGCGCAAGCACGGGGTCCACTCGCAGGACATGCTCTTGGTGACCGTCCCCGGTGCGCTCGAAGTCCCGCTGGCGCTGGACCGCATGGCGCGCAGCCGCCGCTTCGACGCCTTGATCGCATTGGGCGCGGTGATCCGCGGCGAGACGTATCACTTCGAGGTGGTGGCGAACGAATCCGCCGCCGGACTCGCGGCCGTGCAGCGCGAGACCGGCACCCCGGTGGCGAACGGCATCCTCACGACCGACGATGACGATCAGGCGCTCGGGCGCATGAGCGTCAAGGGCGCCGAGGTGGCACGCGTAGCCATCGAGATGGCCAATCTGCTCAAGCAGCTCGATGGGCAACGCTGACCCGCTCAGCGCTTCGCGCATGAGCCGCGGCAGCCGCCGCCGCTCGCGCGAGCTCGCGCTCCAGGCGCTGTATCAGTGGCTGCTGACCGGCGATGACGCCGATGCGCTCTGCCGCCAGACCGCGGAGAAGAAGGAGTACGCACGCGCCGACACCGCCTATCTGGAGTCGATCGTGCGCGGTGTCGTCTTGTGCGCGGGCGAGCTCACGGAGGCGCTCCAACCGTTCCTGGACCGTCCCGTGGATCAGTTGTCCCCGATCGAACGCGTCCTGCTGCTGATGGGGGCCTATGAACTGATCCATGCCCACGAGGTACCCTACCGGGTGGTGATCAACGAGGCGGTCGAGCTGGCCAAGACCTACGGCGGGACCGATGGTCACCGCTATGTCAACGGCGTGCTGGACAAGCTCGCATCCCAGGTGCGTGCCGGAGAGACGAAGAGGTGAGCGGGCGAGACGCGCAAGATGCGCAGGGTCGGTTGAGCGGCCCGCGCAGCGCGCCGGCAGCGAGTTCGATCTCGGGCACGAGAAGAGGAGACGGGAATGGCTGAAGCGGTGAAGAAGCTCACGATCTTCGATTTGCAGGCGAAGGTCGACCGGGGCGAGAAGATTTTTCAGGTGACGGCGGTAGACTTTCCCACCGCGCAGCTCGTGGACCGCGCCGGCATCGACTGCATTCTGATCGGCGATTCGCTGGGCATGACGGTGCTCGGCTACTCCAGTACGGTGCCGGTGACGATGGACGAGATGATCCATCACGCTCGCGCGATCTCGCGTGGGGCCAAGCGCGCCATCCTGGTGGGCGATCTGCCTCTGGGCGCCTATCACGCGTCCACGGCCGACGCCGTCAACAGCGCCATGCGCATGGTCAAGGAAGGCGGCGCGGACGTCGTCAAGCTCGAAGGCGGCGAGGACTTCGCGCCGATGGCAGAGGCCGTGGTCAAGGCGGGGATTCCGGTGATGGCACATATCGGGCTCACGCCGCAGCTCATGTCCAAGCTGGGCGGGTTTCGCGTGCAAGGCAAAGATGCGTTGACCGGCGTGCAGCTGCTCAAGGATGCGCTCGCTCTGGAGCGCGCGGGCTGCTTCGCCATCGTTCTCGAGGCGATCCCCGACCGCGTGGCGCAGCTCATCACCGAGCGGTTGCGCATCCCCACCATCGGCATCGGGGCGGGAGCGCATTGCGACGGACAGAATCTCGTGCTGCACGACATGGTCGGTCTGTTCGACCGGTTCACTCCGAAGTTCGTCAAGCGCTACGCGAACTGCTGGGAGCTGATCAGCCAAGCCCTGACCGCGTTCCAGGAGGACGTGCGCAAGGGCGAATTCCCCAAAGCCGAGCACAGCTTCACCATGAAGGAAGACGAGTACCAGGCGATGCTCCAGCAGCTCGCCAAGAGTTGAAACCGCGGGCGGCGATGCACGGGCGATGCGCAGCACATGTGGTTGGGCACGCTCGCGCGGCCGACCGGCGAATCAGCTTGCGATGCTGGCGGCATGGTTGAGCGTCGTTGCTAGCCGATGTTGACCGAGTTCGAGATCATCCGCCGCTACTTCAGCCCGCCGACGGACCACACGATCCTGGCTGGCGGCGACGACGCGGCGCTGGTGAGCGTCACCGCCGGCATGGATCTGGCCGTGACGACCGATGCTCTGGTCGCGGGACGCCACTTCTTCCCCGACGCGGATCCGCGCGGCGTCGGCCACAAATCGATGGCGGTGAATTTGTCCGACATGGCGGCGATGGGTGCGCGCCCGCGCTGGGCAACGCTGTCGTTGACCATTCCTGAGGCGGACGAGCGCTGGCTCGCAGCGTTTGCGGAGGCGTTTCTCAGCCTAGCGCGCCGCTACGAGGTGGATCTGATCGGAGGCGACACCACGCGCGGCCCGCTCGCGATCTGCGTGCAGGTGCTCGGCGAGGTGGAACAGGGCAAGGCGTTGCGCCGGGCCGGGGCACGTCCGGGTCACGACCTTTGGGTCTCCGGCGAACTGGGTGATGCAGCGCTCGCGCTCGCGCATGTTCGCGGCGAGTTCGAGCTGCACGCTCGCGACCGGGACCATGCGATGCAGCGGCTGGACCTGCCGCAGCCGCGAGTGGCCGTGGGACGCGGGTTGGTCGGGCTGGCGAGCAGCTGCATCGACGTGTCCGACGGCCTGGTCGCGGACGTGGGCCATGTGGCGGAGTGTTCCAACGTCGCGATCGTGGTCGAGTGGGACGCGGTGCCGCTGTCCGCCGTGGGGGCCCGGTACCGCGATCATCCGCTCGTCCAACGCGCCGCGCTCGCCGGTGGGGACGATTACGAGCTCGCATTCACCGCGGCGCCCGCTCGGCGCGATGAGATTGCTGCTGTGGCTGCTCGCGTTGGCGTGTCTCTCACCCGTATCGGCCGCGTGGAGCAGGGCGGCGGCGTGACGGTGATCGACCGTGCAGGCCGGCCGATCGCCCTCGCGGAGGCCGGTTTTGACCACTTCCGGTAAGCTCGCACCGCGACCCAGCCTGCGGTTCCTGTTCGCTCACCCGTTCCACTTCGTAGCGCTCGGCTTCGGGAGCGGGCTCGCGCCGCTCGCGCCCGGCACGATCGGCACGCTCGTCGCGTTCCCGATTTTCTGGTGGCTCGAGCCCCGCGTAGCGCCCGCAGAGTTTCTCATCGGACTCGGCTTTCTCTTTGTCGGCGGGGTATGGGTGTGCGACTATACTGCGCGTACGCTCGGGATCGAGGACGCGAGCTGCATCGTCTGGGACGAGATCGTTGCTTTCCTGCTGGTGCTGTTCTTCACGCCGCACGAGCTCATCTGGCAGGCCGGCGCTTTCGCGCTGTTCCGATTCTTCGATGCAGTCAAGCCCGGCCCGGTGCGCTATATCGAGTCGCGTTTTCGCGGCGGGTTCGGGATCATGGTGGACGATCTGGTCGCCGCCTTTCTCACGCTCGTGTGCCTGGCGGCTGGGACATTGATCGCGAAGCGGATCGGAGGCTGAGCTGGACTCGGAACTGAATGCACTGGCGCAGGCCGTCGGCGTTGCGCTCAAGGCCAAGGGGTTGGTCCTCACCACGGCGGAATCTTGCACCGGAGGCTGGGTCGGAGAGGCCGTGACCATGATCTCCGGCAGCTCGGACTGGTTCGATCGCGGCTTTATCACCTATAGCAATCTCGCCAAGCAGCAGATGCTGGGGGTCAGTGGACAAACGCTCGCCGCGCACGGCGCGGTCTCGGAGCCAACCGTGCGTGAGATGGCCGCTGGGGCGTTGAACACCAGTGGGGCGCAGGTGGCGGTGGCCGTGTCCGGCGTAGCTGGGCCTACGGGCGGGACTCCGGCGAAGCCGGTGGGAACCGTCTGCTTCGCCTGGGATACGATCGACGGCACGCCGCGCTCCGAGACGCGCCATCTCGAAGGGGACCGTGAGGCGGTCCGGCGCCAGGCCGTGATCGTGGCCTTGCAGGGGATCCTGGAGATCCTGGACGGCGACGATTCAGCGCAACGGTGACTAGGCTTGTGCGGGCTGAGTGATCGGAGCCCGGTTCCGCTGGCCCCGGGCCCTTACGAGTGCTGCCGGATCGCCAGTACCGCCTGGTTGCGCAGCGTCTTGAGCAGGTTCAGCTCATCGCGCCCGAAGTGGATGGCCTGGGAGCTATCGCAGTCGGCGTAGAACAACCCGACCGGCTTCTGCGCCACGACGATCGGGAACAGCGCGATCGAGCGCGCCGGGACCAGCTTCCGATACCAGTCCGGGATGTGGGCGCGGATGCTCTCCGCGTTGACGTCCTCGATGTAGATGTCGGCGCCTTGGCTGATGGCGGCGTAGAAGGCGTCGCGACTGGGAGCGAGCGGGATGTTGAAGCCGCGCTTGAGGATCTGGTCCACGTCGTGCCCGAAGCCGAATCGCCCGCGCAGCACGTTCGCGCCGGGGTCGCGGATGCAGAGCAGGACCCGGGTGAACTGCATCGCGCGGTACATCGTTTCCAGGATGATGCGCAGCAAGTCGTTGAGCGCATAGCTGCCCACCAGCGTGTTGGTGATGTCCTGAATTCCCGCCGTGAGGATGGCGCGTGCATCGTGGGATGCGGCGGGAACCGCTCCGTCGATCTTGGCGCGCGACAAGTCCGTCAGCGTCGTCTGCGTCAGGATCAAGTCCAAGGTATCTCGCTCGGCACCGGCCTGGAGCGCATCCCCGGCTTCCACCAGCTCGTGCAGCGCGGCGAAGAGCGGACTGTGCACCGGCTTCATCTGGAGCAGCCCGGGGTCCTGCAGCAGCGCCTTGGCGGCCAACTGTGAGGCGTGCGCGATTTCTTTCTCGGACAGACCCAGCGCGTCGGCGAAACGTGCGGGTATCGCGGCGAGGCGCGTGCGGCGCTTGGCCGGATCCGGTTCGCGGATGGCGTCGGTCATGCGCGCGGCCAGCTCGGCCAGCAGGCGCAGCCGCTGCTCGTCGGTCTGCGGCTTGCGCAGGCCATCATCGCTCACTCGCCGCAGCGTTCCGATCAACCGTTCCGGGAAATGCCACGCACGTGCCACGCCGACGCCGAGCTCCTCGTAGGTGATGCCGAGCACTTGCGCCGCCGCCTGCTCTTCGCTCGCGCTCTGCGGCCGGCGCTGGACCTCCTGAAACTCCTCGTGGAAGTAAAACGCGGTCAGCAGCCGGCCCAAGCGGTGGAACATCGAGCAGATGAGGGCCTCCTCGCCGTCGCGGATGCCGGCCTTGCCCACGAGCTCGCGCGCGAGCAGCCCGCAGAAGTAGGCGGCCAGGATCTCCTCCTTGAGCTGCGCCGCCTGCGCCTTGTTCTGCAGATGCTCCAGTAGCAGCAGGCGGATCGCCACCGCGCGCACGTTGTTGAATCCCATGATCACCACCGCACGCGATACGGTGGAGATGCTGCCGCTGAACTGCGCGTACTGGGCGGAGTTCACGAGCTTCAGCAGCTTGTTGGTGAGCGCGAAGTCCTTCAGGATGCAGTTGGCGAGGTGAGCGAGGCCCTCGTTCTCGGAGGCGGTGGCGCGATTGATCGCGACGATGGTGGAGGCGAGGCCGGGAAAGTCGCTCTTGTAGCGCATGCGCCGGAGCAAGAATCCCAGCGTCCCTTGTGACACCTCCGGAACGCCCACGGGTTCGGGCGTGAGGTAGCGGTACAGCGCGTCCTCCATCGCGGCCGCCGTCTCGAAGCGGGCGGAGGGGTCCTTGGAGAGCGCCTTGAGGACCAGATCGTCCAAGCGCTCGTCGACTTCGGGGTTGAGCTTGGACGGCGGCGCGAAGGGCTGGTGCACCACCCGGTTGAGGATCTCGTACGGGTCCTGCCCTACGACTGCAGGCTTCCCGGTCAGCATCTCGTACAGCATCATGCCCACGGAGTACAGGTCGGAGCGGTGGGTATAGGTCTGGCCGGAGATGTACTCGGGCGCCATGTACGCCGGCGTGCCTTCGAACACGCCATCCGACTTGGGCCGCGACTGAGCGAGCTGGGCGATCCCGAAGTCCATCACCCGCGCCGCGTCGGCATCCATGATCATGACGTTGGCGGGTTTCAGGTCGCGGTGGACGACGCCCTTGCCGTGCGCGAAGCCCACGGCCTTGAGCACCTGGATGGCGATATCGACCGCTCGCGCCAGCGGCAGACGCCCCGCCTCCTTGATCACCGCCGAGAGCGTCCTGCCCTCGACGTATTCGAACACCAGCCAGGGCATCTCGCCTTCCAGCCCGGCGTCATAGAGCGTCACGATGTTGGGGTGCGACAGGCGGCCCACGATCAGGGCTTCGTCCAGCAGCGCCCTGACCCGGGCGCCGCGCTCCTGCGCCGGCACCGATTGCAGCAGCAGTGTCTTGATCGCCACCTGCCGCCTGAGCTGCGTGTCTTGGGCCAGGTAGACATCGCCCTGCGCGCCGCTGCCGAGCGTGCGCACGACCTCGAAGCGGCCGATCCGGGAGGGTTCTCGCGAGCGAGACATGGCCCTATAACGGCGCCGGTGCCGGGGGCTTTATGCCGCGAGCGCGTCCACCTCGAGCGCACGCGACGGGAAGACGGCCGCCTGGCTCATGTGATGAGCCTGGGCGCGAGGGATCATGGGGCTTCGCGCGGCGGCCAGCCGTCGGCCAATGCGCCCTCTTTATGGGAGAATACGATGCTCATCGAAAAGGAAGTTGTGCAGATTATGGACGACAACAAGCGCAAGGCCCTGCAGGCGGCCCTGTCTCAGATCGAGAAGCAGTTCGGCAGGGGGTCGATCATGCGGCTTGGCGAACACGAGATCGCGCAGGACGTCCAGGTCGTGCCCACAGGCTCGCTCGGACTGGACATCGCGCTCGGTGTCGGGGGCCTGCCGCGCGGCCGCGTGGTCGAGATCTACGGTCCGGAATCCTCCGGCAAGACCACGCTCACGCTGTCGGTCATCGCGCAGATGCAGCGCCAGAGAGGCACGGCGGCGTTCATCGATGCCGAGCACGCGTTGGATCCGCAGTACGCGCGCAAGCTCGGTGTCAATGTGGATGAGCTCCTGATCTCCCAGCCGGACAACGGCGAGCAGGCGCTGGAGATTGCCGACATGCTGGTCCGCTCCGGCTCCGTGGACGTGGTGGTGGTCGACTCCGTCGCCGCGCTGACCCCCAAGGCGGAGATCGAGGGCGAGATGGGCGAGCCGCAGATGGGATTGCAGGCGCGGCTGATGTCCCAGGCGCTGCGCAAGCTCACCGCCAACATCAAGCGTTCCAACACGCTGGTGATCTTCATCAATCAGATCCGCATGAAGATCGGGGTGATGTTCGGGAACCCGGAGACGACGACCGGCGGCAACGCGCTGAAGTTCTATGCCTCGGTGCGGCTGGATATCCGCCGGATCGGCTCGATCAAGCGCGGCGACGAGGTGATCGGCAGCGAAACTCGGGTGAAGGTGGTGAAGAACAAGGTCGCTCCGCCCTTCAAGCAAGCCGACTTCGACATTCTTTACGGCGGCGGCATCTCGCGCGAGGGGGAGATGATCGACCTCGGCGTGCTCTACAAGGTGATCGAGAAGTCCGGCGCCTGGTACAGCTACAACGGCGAGCGCATCGGGCAAGGCAAGGACAACGCCCGCGAGTTCCTGAAGGAGCATACCGATACCGCGTCCGACATCGAAGCCAAGATCCGCACGAACGCCGGGGTGATGGAAGGGGCGCCGGCGATGGCGGAGGAGGAGTAGCGCGCTGCCGCGCAGGCCGCCTGATCCACCCATCTGCAACCGCGGCACGGGCGCGGCGACGGACCGATTGTCGCTGCGCGCACGGGCGTTGCGCTTGCTGGCGCGGCGCGAATACTCGCGTCAACAGCTCGCGCAACGGCTCGGGGAACTGGCACCGGACCAGGCTGCCCTGGATCAGCTGCTCGACGAGCTCCAGTCGCACGGCTGGCTGTCTGAGCAACGAGTAGCGGAGCAGGTGCTGCGTGCGGCGGCGGGCCGGTTCGGCTCGCTCCGGGTTGCCCAGCAGCTGATCGCGCGCGGCGTCAGCACCGAGACCGCCGAGCAGGCGCTGGCGGGTCTCCGCGCGGACGAGCTCGGGAACGCCCGCGCGGCATTGCGCAAGCGCTTTGCACGCTCGCCGGCGGACCCCGCCGAATATGCGCGCCAAGCGCGCTTTCTCGCTCAGCGCGGGTTCGATGAGGATGTGATCGAGCAAGCTCTGGGCCGCAGCCGAGAGCAGTGAGCCGCCGAGACAGTCAAGGTTCAGCGATGAAGAGCAGCGAGATTCGAGACAAGTTCCTGAGGTTTTTCCAGCGCCACGGGCACACCGTCGTGCCCTCCAGCTCGTTGGTGCCGGGCACCGACCCTACGCTGCTATTCACCAACGCCGGCATGGTGCAGTTCAAGGACGTATTCCTGGGGCTGGACCGGCGGCCGTATGTCCGCGCGACCACCGCCCAGCGCTGCGTGCGTGCCGGCGGCAAGCACAACGACCTCGAAAACGTCGGCTATACCGCGCGCCATCACACGTTCTTCGAGATGCTCGGCAACTTCAGCTTCGGCGACTATTTCAAGCGCGACGCCATCCACTTCGCCTGGGAGCTCCTCACGCGGGACTACGGGCTGCCGCCGGAGCGCATGTGGGTCACCGTCTACAAGGACGACGACGAGGCTTACGACGTCTGGACCAAGGGGATCAGGGTCCCGCGCGAGAAAGTCGCGCGCATCGGTGACAAGCCAGGCGGCCAGAAGTATCAGAGCGACAACTTCTGGCAGATGGGAGACACCGGACCTTGCGGCCCCTGCACCGAGGTGTTCTGGGACCACGGGCCCGGCATCCCAGGCGGGCCTCCCGGCAGCCCGGACGCGGACGGCGACCGCTACATCGAGATCTGGAACCTGGTGTTCATGCAGTTCAACCGGGATGAATCCGGCGCCATGCATCCGCTGCCGAAGCCGTCGGTGGACACCGGGATGGGGCTGGAGCGTGTGGCCGCGGTGCTGCAGGGCGTGCACAGCAACTACGAGATCGACCTGTTCCAGGATCTGATCCGCGCGGCGGCGCGGGTGACCGGCGCCAAGGATCTTTCCAGCAATTCACTCAAGGTGATCGCCGACCACATTCGCGCCTGCAGCTTCCTGGTTGCCGACGGAGTGATCCCGGGCAACGAGGGACGGGGCTACGTCCTGCGGCGCATCGTGCGCCGCGCGATCCGTCACGGATACAAGCTGGGCCAGAAGCAACCCTTCTTCCACCTGCTCGTGGACGAGCTGTCCAAGCTCATGGGGGCGGCCTATCCGGAACTGCCCACTGCCAAGGGGCGCGTGGCGGCGGTCCTGAAGCAGGAGGAAGAGCGCTTTGCCGAAACCCTCGAGCATGGCATGCAGGTGCTGGAAGGCGCCCTGCATCGCGAGGATCGGACGCTCGACGGCGAGACGCTGTTCAAGCTGTACGACACCTATGGCTTCCCGGTTGACCTCACCGCGGACATCGCGCGCGAGCGTGGTGTGCAGGTCGACTTGGCCGGCTTCGAAGCCGAGATGCAGCAACAGCGCGAGCGGGCGCGCGCGGCATCCAAGTTCCATCTTCAAGCCGGCGTGGAGTATCGCGGCCAGGCAACCGAGTTCCACGGCTACGAAGCCTTGAAGCTGGACGCACGAGTCGCCGCGCTGTACCGGGACGGCACTGCTGTGGAGCGGCTTGCGCAAGGCGAGCGCGGCGTGGTGGTGCTGGACAAGACGCCGTTCTACGCCGAGGCCGGGGGACAGGTCGGCGATCGCGGCGTGCTGGTGCGCCACGCGATGCCGCTTTCCACTTTCGAAGTCGAGGACACTCAGAAGATCCAGGCGGATGTGTTCGGTCATCACGGCCAGGTCACCAAGGGCGAGCTGCGGGTCGGCGACGCGGTGAGCGCGCAAGTGGACGCGCAGCTGCGGCAGGCGGTGATGTTCAACCACTCTGCAACGCACCTCATGCATGCGGCGCTACGCAAGGTGCTGGGGCATCACGTGCAGCAGAAGGGCTCGCTGGTCGACGAGCATCGCACCCGGTTCGACTTCTCGCACGACAAGGCGCTGACGCCGGAGGAACTGCGCGAGATCGAAAAGCTGGTCAATGACCAGATCCGCCGCAACGCGCTGGTCGACGCGCAGCTGATGAAGTTCGACCAGGCGATCAAGTCTGGAGCGATGGCGCTGTTCGGCGAGAAATATGGCGATGAGGTGCGGGTGATCGGGATGGGCGACTTCTCGACCGAGTTGTGCGGAGGTACGCACGTGCGCCGCACGGGGGACATCGGGTTTTTCAAGATCGTCTCCCAGTCGCCGGTGGCCGCGGGCATCCGTCGAGTGGAAGCGGTCACCGCGGAGGGTGCCCTGCAATGGGTGCAGCAGCAGAACGCGCAGGTCGAAGGCATGGCGGAATTGCTGAAGGTGCAGCCGGCGGAACTCGGCGCGCGCCTGCACCAGATCATGGACAACGTCCGAGCGCTGGAGAAGGAGCTGGGCCGGCTGAAGTCGAAGCTCGCCGCTTCGCAGGGAGACGATCTGGCGGATCAGGTGCTGAGGGTGGGCGATGCCAAGGTGCTGGCCGCCCGGGTCGATGGCGTCGACGCCAAGAGCCTGCGAGAAACGATGGACCGCCTCAAGGAGAAGCTCGGCAGCGCGGCTATCGTGCTCGGCTCCGTGGAGGGCGACAAGGTGACGCTCATCGCCGGCGTGACCGAGGATCTCACCAGTAAACTCAAAGCGGGTGAGTTGGTCAACTTCGTGGCGCAACAGGTGGGCGGAAAGGGCGGGGGTCGCGCCGACATGGCGCAGGCCGGCGGCAACGATCCGGCGAAGCTCCCGGCGGCACTGGGATCTGTCGCGGGCTGGGTGCGCGAGCGCCTCTGACGCACGCTCTGCGCCAGACCGGGACTGCGCGGGTCGATACCGGGCTACGCCCGTATGCGCGTTCCCGCCGCGCGGGGCAGGCTGCCCCTCTACCCCTGTGTGCTACGCGGACTCGCCGAGCGAGTTCGCCCAGCGCATCGCCTCGACCTGGAGCCCGATCACCTGGGTGTGGTCCAGACCGGGGACCCGGTCCAGCGCCTTCTCGATGCCACCGAGCTCGGATTCCTCCAGCGCTTCCACCAGCAGGAGCATGCATCCCAGGGTGCCGCTTCGCTCCAGCAGCGCCGCTTTGACTTCCGCGTCGAGCGGCATCGAGCCGATGATGTCCCGGATGGACATCGCGAGAAGTGCGTGCACCAGCGACAGGATGCCGGTCATGAACGCCCGGTCGTGGAAGCCGCTGTCTTCCGGTTTGAGGGCCCGGCCGATGAGCTCCATCAACCTGCCGCGCGTGGCGGCGAGGATCAGGAGAGGACTGGGGAACTCCGCGCCCGGTGCGCTGCTCAGCGTGAACAGCAGCAGTTGAAGCCAGCGTTGCAGCTGCTTGCGTCCGAGCACGGTGAGCGCATGGCGCAGTGACTGGATCTGCAGGCTGGGACCGATCGCGACCGAGTTGACCAACTTGAGCAGATTCAGCGTGAGGTCTGGGTTCTGTTTGAACACGCTCTCGATCTCGGTGGTATCCGCGTCGCGCAGCACCAGGCTGAGCAGCCGCATCAGCGCGGTTTCGGCGTAGCCGAGTCGCTTGCCCGTGATGATGGACGGCCGCGCGAAGTAGTAGCCCTGGAACAGCTCGTAGCCGAGCTCAAGGCAGCGGTCCACCTGTTCCCGCGTGTCCACCTTCTCGGCCAGAAGCCGGACAGGAAAGCGCTGGAGGCCGCGCGTCGTCTCGAGCAGCGTGGCCTGGTCCATGTGCTGCACGTCCACCTTGACGATGTCGACGATGTCCAGCAGCGGCTTGAATTCCTGCTCGCGTCCGGTGAAGTCGTCTAGCGCGAGCGTGTAGCCGGAGCGCTTCAGGTTGCGGCACCGCTCTTCGAGCTGATCGCTGACATGCACGTGCTCCAGGATCTCCAGCACCACTTTGTTCTTGGGCAGCATCTCGATCACGTCGCTCATCAACAGCGGCGCAGTGAGGTTGATGAAGCCGGTGTGCTTGCCGAGCACCGCCTCCACGCCAAGCTCGCTGAAGGCGTGGTTGATCACGGTGGCGCTGGCGTACATGTCGTCCTCGAACTGCGCACGGTTTAAGCGCCCGGCGCGAAACAGCAGCTCGAAGCCCGCGAGGTTCTGGTTGCGGTCGAGGATCGGCTGCCGCCCCAGAAACAGCTCCTGGGTGGCTAGCTCGGACATGGGACGGCTGGCAACTGAATGCATGCGCGAGGAATAGAGCGCTCTACGCGCTGCGGCGCCGACTCTGAGTGGCGTCGACACGCGCCTGGGGGTGCCTGGCCGACGGCGAATAATACGCAGGCGCCCGTTCTTTGCGTCCGCAGGCCTCGCTTTCGCATCGGTCGAGGGGATGCGACTTGGCACGTTTTGAAGATGGCGTCGGCCGGGGGCATTTCAATGTCTTCGCCGGCGTCCCGTGGATTTGCACACGACGGCAGCCCTCAGAAAGGAAGGGCGGCTTCCGGCGCGGCCGCATGCAGCACCCGGCGAAAATCATCCTGGATGCGCTTGAGGGCGGCCAGGGTGTCGCCCTCGAAGCGCAGCACGATCACGGGAGTGGTGTTGGAAGCGCGCGCCAGACCGAAGCCATCCGGATACTCGACCCGCAACCCATCGATGGTGATCACCTCGTTCGCTCCCTCGAACCGGGCAGTACGTTGGAGCTTGTCGATCAACGCGTAGTTCTCCCCTTCTTGGAGCTCGAGGTGCAGCTCCGGTGTATTGACCGAGTCTGGCAGGCGAGCGAACTCGGCGGCGATGTCGGGCTGCCCGCTCAGGTACTCGAGCAGCCTCGCGCCCGCGTAGAGTCCGTCATCGAAGCCGAACCAGCGTTCCTTGAAGAACATGTGGCCGCTCATTTCCCCTGCGAGGATGGCACCGCTTTCCTTCATCTTGGCCTTGATCAGCGAGTGCCCGGTCCTCCAGAGCAACGGCTCACCGCCGTGGCTGCGGATCCAGTCGAACAGGTTGCGAGTGGATTTCACATCGAAGATGATGCGGGCGCCGGGGTTGCGCGATAGTACATCGGCTGCAAACAGCATGAGCTGCCGGTCGGGATAGATGATTTGTCCGGATCGGCTCACCACTCCGAGCCGGTCGCCATCGCCGTCGAAGGCCAGGCCCAGGTCCTCTTCGCCCTCGGCGAGGGCGCGGATCAGTTGCTTCAAGTTCTCCGGCTGCGAGGGATCGGGGTGATGATTCGGGAACGTGCCGTCCACTTCGCAGAACAGCTCGCGTACCGTGCAGCCTAGACGTCTGTACAGTATGGGTGCGAAGGCACCGGCGATGCCGTTGCCGCAATCGACCACGATCCGCAGCGTTCGCTTCAGCTTGACGTCAGAGGCGATCCGCGTGAAGTAGGCCTCGGCGATGCCGGTCTGCTGGTAGGCCCCCGCTCCCGAAGCGAAGTCCTCCACCTCGATCCGGCGCCGCAGCTTCTGGATCGCGTCGCCGGACAGCGTGTCGCCGCCGAGCATGATCTTGAGCCCGTTGTAGTCCGGCGGGTTGTGGCTGCCGGTGATCATCACGCCCGAGCCGGTCTGCAGGTGATGGGTCGCGAAGTACAACATGGGCGTTGCGACCTGGCCGATGTCGATGACATCGACGCCGCCCGCCTGCAGGCCGCGCGCCAAGGCCTCGGCCAACGGCGGGCCGGAGAGCCTGCCGTCGCGGCCGATGACCAGGCGCGGCTGCTTCAGCACGCGCGCTTCGGTGGCGATCGCACGTCCGATCAGCTCGCAAGCATGGGGAGTGAGCGTCTTGCCTACGATGCCGCGGATATCGTAGGACTTGAAGATCTCCGGGGAGAGGCTGGCCATGCATGGCTCGGTTTTTATGCGGGCCCGATTATCCCATGTTTGCTCGACGTGGCGCACAGTTCGGAGCGGTGGCGCCCTGTCGTCGCGGAGGGACAATGCCAGGCCCGCGGCGAGCGGCGCGGTCACGGTGTCAGCTCGCCCGGTGGCTTTCGAAAAAGTCCAATAGCCGGCGCGGCAGCCATTCCAGCCGTCCAGGGAAGGGGCTGGTGACGAACCCAGCGTGTCCGCCGTCATCCTCGATGTCCAGGGTGACACAAGGCGAGACCTCCTCGGCGTGGGGCAGGTAGCGTCCAGGCAGGAACGGGTCGTTGCGGGCATGCACCAACAGTGTCGCAAGGCCGATCCGATTGAGCTCGGGTTTGCTGCTGGCGCGCGACCAATATTCGTCGGCGTCCTTGAACCCATGCAGCGGAGCGGTGACGACATCGTCGAACTCGTGCAGGTCTCGCGCCCGCTTGACTCGCTCGGCGTCGTACAGACCGGGGAAGCGCTCCAGCTTCTCCAGGCTCTTGCGCTTGAGCGTGCTGAGAAAATTCCAGGTGTAGACCAGGTTGAACCCGCGCCCGAGCTCAAACCCCGCCGCGGGCAGATCCACTGGCGCCGACACGACCGCGGCCGCGTGCACCAGTTGCCTCGCCTCGGCGCCCCGCGCGGCGAGCCATTTGAGCAGTGCGTTGCCTCCCAGCGATACGCCGGCCGCGAAATGGGGAGCTGCGCCGAGCGAGCTTCTGAACCGCCGCAGGATCCAGTCGACCTCCTGCAGATCGCCGGAGTGATACGCACGGGGGAGGCGATTGGCCTGGCGCCCGCAACCGCGAAAGTGCGGCACGACGCCCCGCCACCCGCGTAGCAGCACGTGCTGCATGAGGCTCAAGGCGTAATGGCTGCGCGAGCCGCCCTCGAGTCCGTGGAACAGGATGACGAGCGGTGAGTCGGGCGGGCCGTCCACCCAGTCTAGCTCGATGAAGTCGCCGTCCGGAGTCTCCCATTGCTCGCTGCGGTAGCGGATGCGCGGACGCGGCGCGAGCAGAGCGGCATACAGCGTTTGTGCATGGCCCCCGGGCAACCACCAGGGGGCACGGTAGCCGCGCTTCTGCCCCGCATCGAGAGCCGCCGCCTCCATCGCTGGATCCGAGCGTCAGGAAGCGGTGCCAGTGGTGCGAGCGGCACTCGGGTACACGTGCACGGCGATTTTGTGCCGGGCGCATGGCCGCGTGGGCCCAAGGTGATCTTCCGGCTCCCGCGCGTGCCCCTGCTCGCAGAGGCGGAATCTCATGATCTTGCCATTCCGGCCGCCGCCCTGGCCGCGTCATACACTTGCTCGGGAGTCAGTTGCAGCATGCAGTTGAAATGACCCAGCGGACACTGCCTCTTATAGCATGGGCTACATGACAGGTCGAGCTTGAGCACGCGGGCCGAGCGCGACATTGGCGGTGTGAACGCGGGGCTGCTCGATCCGTACAGCGCCACCAGCGGCGCTGCGACACCCGCCGCGACGTGCATGAGTCCGGAGTCATTCGAGACCACGATCCGCGCGCAGGACAGCAGGTCGACGACTTGCTCCAAGCTGGTACGACCGCACAGGTTTAGTGCGCTGTCACCGCTCGCTTGCGCGATCTGCTGGCCGATGTCGTGGTCCTTCGCCGATCCGATCACCCAGATCTGGAATCCGCTGCCGGCGAGTTTGCGTGCGAGCTCCGCGAAATAGGCTGCTGGCCAGCGCTTGGCAGGGCCGAATTCCGCCCCGGGGCAGAGCGCGGCCGCCGGCCGGTCCAGCGCGAGCCCGAGCTGCTGCAGCAGCGCGGCACGCGCCGTTTCCGACACGGTCAGCTCAAGCGGCGGCAGAGGGCGGGCGAGTCCTGTGCCCGGCAGGTCGGCCAGCGCAGCGTAGCGCTCCGCCATGAGCGGCAGCGCGCGTGCATCGAGGCGCCGGGCATCGTTCAGCAGGAGCTGGCGCATCTCGCCGACATAACCGGTGCGGATCGGTATCCGAGCGAACCACGGCACCAGCGCGGACTTGAAGGAGTTGGGCAGGACGACTGCCTGGTCGTAGCCCGGGGCGGCGATCTCTCGCGCGAGGCGCAGTCGCTCGCGCAGTCGCAGTTCGCCATGCCCGAACGGGCTCGCCAGCGCATGCGACACTTCGGGCATGCGGCGCAACAGCGGCAGCGTCCATGACGGGGCCAGCACGTCGAGCTGCAGCTCCGCGTGGCGCTGGCGAAGCCGGCGGAAAAGCGGTTGCGCCAGGACGGTGTCGCCGACCCAGGACGGACCTACTACGAGGATCTTGAACAATCGAGTTGAGCTGGGGGCACGCTAGCGACGACGCTCGAGGCGGACTCCTCCAGCACCCGGCGCGGCAAACCCGCCGCAACCTTCGGATTTCGGCGCCGACTGGGCCCGTCGTCGACTTCGCGTTGTCGCGAGGCGTTCACCGCCTCGGGAGACCTCGCTTTCACCGAGGCGCAGAGCGACCACTTGCCTTCAGTGTATAGCGGGTGCCGCAGTACGGGCAGAGCGCCTCGCCGGTGTCCTCGATCGGCAGGAAGACACGTGGATGAGCGTTCCACAATGCCTGCGACGCCAGAGGACAATGCAAGGGCAGGTCGGCGGCTGTCACTTCGACATGACGCTGCCGGTTCACTGTCTTGTCTTGTTCCATGATCAAGTGGCTGTGCTGTCTCGTCCACCGGAGCGAGCCCGCGCGCGATGCTGATCAGACATAGCTCAGCCAATGCCGGTATTTCTCCGCGCGACCGCTCACGACGTCGAAGAACATGGATTGCAGTCTCTCGGTGATCGGCCCGCGCCGCCCGGCACCGATGGTGCGGCTGTCGAGCTCGCGAATAGGCGTCACCTCCGCAGCCGTGCCCGTAAAGAAGGCTTCGTCCGCGATGTACACGTCGTCGCGCGTGATGCGCTTGGTGTGCACCTCCAGGCCGATGTCGCGCGCCAGGCTGATTACGGCGTCGCGGGTGATGCCGATCAGCGCGGAGGTGAGCTCCGGCTCGTACAGCTTGCCGTTCTTGACGATGAACAGGTTCTCTCCCGAGCCCTCCGCGACGTACCCGTCCACGTCGAGCAGCAGGGCCTCGTCGTAGCCGTGCTGGAGCGCTTCCTGGTTGGCCAGGATCGAATTGGCGTAGGTGCCCGAGAACTTCGCCCGGCACATCGTCACGTTGATGTGATGTCGCGCGTAGGATGAGGTCTTCACTCGGATGCCTTGCTCCAGGCCGTCCGCGCCCAGGTAGGCGCCCCACGGCCACGCGGCGATCGCCACGTGCACCTGCGCGCCCTTCGGCGACACTCCCATCTTCTCCGAGCCGTAGAACGCGATCGGCCGCACGTAGCAGGCCTCGAGCTGATTGGTGCGCACCACCTCGCGTTGCGCGTCGATCAAGGTCTGCTTGTCGTAGGGCATCTTCATCATGAAGATGTGGGCGGAGTTGAACAGACGGTCGGTGTGCTCCCGCAGACGGAAGATCGCGGTGCCTGCCGGCGTCTTGTACGCGCGCAGTCCCTCGAACACGGCCAGACCGTAATGCAGCGAGTGCGTAAGCACATGGGTGGTGGCCTCACGCCACGGGACGAGTCTGCCGTCATACCAGATGAGGCCATCGCGGTCTGCCATCGACATGTCGCGTTCTCCGTCGTAAAAGCGGGTATTCTAGCCTATCGTTCGCCGAGACTAGCCGCAGCTTGTGCGCTACGCTGCCGACGTCGGCGGGAGTGAGGAGCAATGATCATGCGCATCGACGTCATCTCCGATGTGGTGTGTCCTTGGTGCTTCATCGGCAAGCGGCGGCTCACACGCGCCCTCGAGTTGCTGCAGGCCGAGGGGAGCGGACCCGAAGCGATCGAGGTGGTCTGGCATCCGTTTCAGCTCAACCCGGATCTGCCCGCCGCGGGCATGGACCGACATGAGTATGTATCGCGCAAGTTCGGGCCGCGTGCCGCCGAGGTGTACGAGCGCGTCGCGGCGGTGGGGCGCGAGGTGGGGATCGAGTTCGCTTTCGACCGCATTCCGCGCCAGCCGAACACGCTCCGCGCCCACCAGTTGATCGCGCTGGCAAGGACGCAGGGCCGGCAGGACGAGACGGTGGAGAGCCTGTTCCGCGGCTATTTCCTAGAGGGCGCGGACTTGACCCGCGCCGACGATCTGATCTCCCTCGCCGAGCGGGCCGGCCTCGCTCCCGAGCTCGCGCGGGATCGCCTGGACGATGACGCCGAACGGCGGCACGTATTGGCCGAGGACGCGCAGGCGCGCGAGCTCGGGGTCGATGGCGTACCGTGTTTTGTCTTCGCGCAGCGCCTCGCCGTCTCGGGCGCGCAGCAGCCGCAGACCCTGTTGCGGGCGATGCGGCAGGCCGCGACTGAAGTCCAAGCGCACACTTGACACAATCGCGGGCTGCCTGCGCTCGCGAGCTCACGGCCGGCGGGTTTTACCGCTCAGGCACAAGTCGTGCTTTACGCTTTCTGCTTCCTTCCCGAGCAGAACAACTCTCCTGATGGCAGAAGCGCAGGCACTGGGCAAACCGACCCGGGTCGCCCCCAGCTCGCCGGCCATGGATCACGTCCAGGGGGCACTGCCAGCTCCCGCGCAGACCAAAGCCCCAGCGCCCGTGGACACACGCACCTCCTGGCTCGAACGCATCGGACGCGCCGCGGTCGACGCCAACGACAGCGAGGAGATGCGGCTGCGCAAGACGCTGTTGATCTTCGCCAGCGGCCTGATGAACGTGGCCTCGGTGGTCTGGCTCGGGATCTACTGGCTCATGGGCTTGCAGCTGCCCACCACGATCCCGCTGCTGTACCAGATGCTGTCGGCCGTGATCCTGGTGATCTTTCTCAAGACACGCAACTTCGACTTCTACCGCTTCGCCCAGCTGTCGCTGTTCCTGTTCGCGCCTTTCGTCATCCAGTGGAGCATCGGCAGCTTCGTAACCTCCAGCGGCATCGTGCTGCTCGCCTTGCTGGCGCCGGTGGGCGCGATGGTGGTCTACGGCCCGCGCGAGTCGATCCCCTGGTTCGTGGCGTACGTAGTGCTCACCATGATGTCCGGCGTGTTCGACTACTTTCTGGCGAGCACCGACCTGTCCGGCGTGCCGATGCGCACGGTGGCCGTGTTCTTCGTGCTCAACTTCACGATCCTCTCCAGCATCGTCTACCTGCTGCTACGCTACTTCGTGCAGCAAAAGGACAGGTTCCAGGCCGAGCTGACCCGGCAGCATGCGCTGGTGCGCGAAGAGCAGAAGAAGTCCGAGCAGCTGCTGACTACCATCCTGCCCGCGCATATCGCGCAGCGCCTCAAGCGCGGGCAAGTCACGATCGCGGACGGCTTCCCCGACGTGGCGGTGATGTTCGCGGACATCGTGAATTTCACGCGCCTCGCCGAGGAGCTGACGCCCAAGGACGTGGTGAGCCTGCTCGACAATGTCTTCACGCGCTTGGACCGGTTGGCGGAGAAATACCGCGTCGACAAGATCAAGACCATCGGCGATGCATACATGGTGGCGGGCGGCCTGTCGGGCCGTGGCTCCGGGTACGTGGGGGCCGTGGCCGACGTTGCGCTGGAGATGCTCGAGCTCGCGCGCTCCGACGAAGCGATGCAGCGTCACGGAGTCGCTTTCCATGTGGGAGTGGCCACGGGCCCGGTGATCGCGGGGGTGATCGGCGCCAAGCGGTTCATCTACGATCTGTGGGGCGATACGGTCAACGTCGCGAGCCGGATTACGGCGGATGCCCCGTCCAACCGCATCATGGTCGACCAGACCACCTTTCGCCGCCTGAACCCACGCTACGAATTCGCCGCGCCGCAGGAGCTGGTCCTCAAGGGGAAGGGCAAGATGACGGTGTACGAGCTCCTGGGCAAGAGGCCAACAGCCTGACAGCGCACGGCTGTCGTGCCTCGGTGGCGGCCGATTCATCCCGCGCCACCAAACACGGCTTCCCACAGACGCAGCACCGGGCCAATCAACGCGTCCACGCGTTGCCTCGGCAGCCTCGCGTAGGCCTCGCCCTGCAGCCGCAGCCGATGCTGCTGCCGGCGCAGCTCCCGATAGCTGTGATGGGCATCCTCGGCGACTTCCTGCGGGAGCAGGCCCAGCGACGCGGCGAGCCGGAGCAGCGCCAGGTTGCCGATGTTCGCGGTCAGATCGGGCAACGCGTGCGCATGCGCGAGGACTAAGAACTGCACCGCGAACTCCACGTCCACGAGACCGCCGCGATCGTGCTTGATGTCGAACAGGCCGCTGCGATTGGGATGGCCGGCGAGCATCTTCTCGCGCATCGAGCGTACGTCCTCGGCAAGACGGGCCCGCTCCCGCGGCATGCGCAGCACCTCGACGCGGACCTGCTCGAATCGGGCGCCCAGTTCGGCGGCGCCGGCCACGAAGCGGGCGCGCGTGAGCGCCTGATGCTCGAAGGTCCACGCCTTGGCATGCTGGTATTGGGAAAAGGCGTCCAGCCGGCTCACGAGCAGGCCGCTGCTCCCGTCCGGGCGCAGCCGCAGGTCGGTCTCGTACAGCAGCCCTGCCCCGGTCATACTCGTGAGCCAGGTATTCATGCGCTGCGCCAGACGCGCATAGTTCTCCGGCGCATCCGCATGTTCGTCGTCGTACAGGAAGATGAGGTCGAGATCGGAAGCGTAGCCGAGCTCTTTCCCGCCCAGCTTGCCGTAGCCGATCACCGCGAATCGCGGCTCGTCGCGATGGCGCGCGCGCAGTCCGGCCCACGTCAGTCGCAGCACCTCGGCAAGAATCACGTCCGCCAGTTCGCTCAGGTGGTCCGACAGGCGCTCCAGCGGCAGTGCGCCCGCCAGGTCTTGCACCAGCAGGCGCATGGTCTGGACCTGCTTGAAATGGCGCAACTCGTCCATCTGACGCTCGGTGTTGCCCGAGTGCGCATCGAGCTGCTGTCGCAGTTGCGCGCGCAGGCCCGCCCAGTCCGGAGCTTCCAGCGCCTGCGGCGAGATCAGCTCGTCGAGCAACATCGGGAAGCACGCGAGATATTCGGCCGCCCAGGGGCTCGCTGCGGCCAGTCCCGCCAGGCGCCGCAGCGCATCCGGAAACTCCAGCAGCAGCGCGTAGTAGGCCTCGCGCCGCCCGATGCTTTCCAGCACGCGCAACAACCGCGGCAGCGTCTGATCCGGTTGCTCGAAGCCGGCTGCCGCTTCCAGGAGCCTGGGGATCAGGCGGTCGACGCGGGCCTGAGTCGCGGCCGCCATACGCCGATACAGCTGGCTCTGATGGAGCTGTGTCAGCCGCTCGAGGCTCGCTGCGGGTTGGGCAAAGCCAAGCTGCGCCAGCGCGGCCTCCGCCTGCTGTCCGCTCACCGTTCCGTCCCAGACCGCGGACAGCGGATGGACCTGCTCGGCCACGTCCCGATCCGCAAACACCGATTCGAACTGGCGCGAAACCTGCGCGCGGTGTCCTTCGAGTCGCCTCAGGAGCGCGCTGTAATCGGGGCAGTCCATGGCCTCGGCGATCAAAGCCTGATCGCCGGCTGCGGGGGGCAAGCGCTGCGTCTGCTGGTCGTCCAGGTACTGCAGCCGGTGCTCCACGTTGCGCAGGAAAACATAGGCCGCGGTCAGCTCGTCCACGGCATCCGGCGGCAGAAGGCGGCGCGCTGCGAGCTGCCGCAACGCCGCCAGAGTGGGCCGCACACGCAGCCCCGCATCCTGCCCCCCGCGCACCAGCTGGAAGACTTGAGTCACGAACTCGACCTCGCGGATCCCTCCCGGCCCGAGCTTGACGTTGTCATAGAGGTCGCGGCGCGCTACCTCGGCGCGGATCTGCGCGTGCAGTGCGCGCAGCGAGGCGATGGCACTGAAGTCCAGGTGCCGGCGGTAGACGAACGGGGCGATGAGCAGGTCGAGCTGCGGATCCGGCTCGCCACCGATCACCCGCGCCTTGACCCAGGCGTAGCGCTCCCATTCGCGTCCTTGCGTCTGGAAGTAGTTCTCGAGCATGTCGTAGCTCATCGTCAGCGGCCCGCTGTCGCCGTAGGGGCGCAAGCGCATGTCGACGCGGAAGACCTGGCCGTCTTCGGTGTACTCGGCGAGCATGCCGATCAGCTGTCGGCCCAGGCGGGTGAAGTATTCCTGGTTGTCGATCCGGCGCGGTCCCCCGGTTTGGCCGTCCTCGGGATACAGGAACACGAGGTCGATATCCGAGGAGACATTCAGCTCCTCGCCGCCCAGCTTGCCCATGCCTACCACGACCAGCGATTGCACCGCGCCCGACGCCGCTCCTCGCGGCTCGCCAAAAGCCTGCTGCTGCCACGCATGGAGGTGCCCCAGCGCGAAGCCCACGCACTCCTCCGCGAGCGCAGTCATCGTGGCGATGACCTCGGTGAGATCGGCCAGTCCGTTCAGGTCGCGGATGATCGTGTGCAGCAGCACCGCCTGCCGCACGTGGCGCAGGCGCTCGCGCAGCGACTCTGGACTCTGAACAGAGCGGTCCATGAGCAGAGCGCGGATCCGCGCTCGGTCGCATGGGCCGGCCAGCTGGGCTGCGTCGAACGCAACAGGAGGGCGCCCCATCAGGCGCCGAACGAAGCGGCTCAGCTGTGCGGCGTGCTCGAGAAGGCGTTCAGTTGAGTGCATGGAACACGGCTTGCGGGCCTCCGGGTGAGCCGGTCGGATCTTTTTCTCGCGCGACCAGCACAAGAGGCGATAGAATATGCTGTTTTGCTCTTCTGGTAGCGGTCGGTGCCGAGCAGGCCACCGGGATCGCGGCGAGGAGAGCGGCCGAGTGGCGTGTCCACAGTCCCTTCCTGTCGGTCCCGCATGGCAACGTCGGGGGCCGCCTCGAACCTCATTGCGGCGAGAGCGACGACTTGGTCGCGTGGGTGTGGCAGGGGTCGGAAGGTTGGCGGCCCGGCGGTGGGTTTCCCACCGCGCCGGATGTGCGTCGTTGTTGTGCTTCTGCGCCGTTACGGTGCCTCGCCGGGTGTTGACACGCGATCGGTCACGGGCGGTCCCGGCCAGCTTCGAGAGGCACCCGCCGACTGGGCAGCGCTCCCGCACCTGCTCGCGGAGTTCGCTCCACTCCTACATCGTTGAGCTGCGGGTTGATTGAATGCCGCTGCGTTTCGCCTTCCGAATCCTCAAACACGGCTCGCGTTGGACGTACCGTCTGGTGACCTTCGGCGTGGTCACGGTCGGCCTGCTGCTCGCCATCGCAGTGCTGCTGCTGCGCTACTGGCTGCTGCCGGAGATCGACGATTACCGCGGCTACATCGCCGAGGGCTTGAGCCGTGCCGCGAAGGTGCGCGTGCAGATCGGACGGATCGAAGGCGAGTGGGACGGACTGCGTCCGCGCCTCATTCTGCGCGACCTCGCTTTGCTCGACGACCAGGGGCGGGTGCAGCTGCGCCTGGGCGAAGTCAACAGTACGCTCGCCTGGCTGTCGCTGTTCGTGGGTCAGCTGCAGTTCCATTCCATCCGGCTGCAGCACCTGAGCATCGAAGTTCGGCGAGACGCCGACGGCCAGGTGCTGGTGGCCGGTATCCCGATCGAGCAAGGGGGGGCGGGTGAGGGCGGGCTGGGCGATTGGCTGCTCAAACAGCACCGCATCGAAATCACCGACTCCAGGCTCACCTGGATCGATCAGGCTCGAGGCGCGGCGCCGCTTCGGCTCGACCACGTAAATCTGTTGATCGACCAGGGTTTCTATCGACATCGATTCGGTCTTCGGGCCACACCGCCCGCGGATGTGGCGGCCCCGATCGACCTGCGAGGCGATCTCCGCGGGTTCTCTTTCACCGAGCCGTCGGAATGGTGGGGGCGTCTCTACCTCGGTGTTCCGTACGCCAACTTCTCCGGCCTGGCGCAGTGGATCGAGCTGCCCGCGCGCGCCAGCGGCGGATCCGGGAGTCTGCGCCTGTGGCTCACCTGGGAGCGCGGCCAGGTGAGGGAACTCACGGCGGACGTCGCCTTGCAGGGCGTTGCCGCGCGGCTCGCGGACGATCTACCCGAGATCAAACTGGTGAATTTGCGAACGCTGCTCGGGTGGCGCGACCTCCCTGGACGCCAGGACATTTGGGCTCGCGGCCTGACGTTCGCCACCGATGACGGCAGCGATTTTCCTCCGGTTGACCTGAGCTATATCCATACCGAAGCGCAGGAGGGGCGGCCAGGCGCATCCGAGGTCCGCTTCAACATGCTCGACCTCGCCGCCGTCGCCAAGCTGGCCGACCGCTTGCCGGTCGCCGCGTCGTGGCGGGAGCGCCTGGCCGCGCTCGATCCGCACGGGCGCCTGTACGACTTCCGCTTGGGCTGGCAAGACCAGTTGAGCTCCACCGGCTCGTACTCGGCACGCGGCTCGTTCCGCGAAGTTGCAATCAGGCCTTCTGGTTCACTCCCCGGGTTCTCGCACCTGAGCGGCACGCTAGACGCGGACGAGAAGCGCGGCACGCTCTCGCTCCAGACCGCGGACCTGTCGCTGAATTTCCCGAGCGTCCTCGCCGCCCCGATCAAGCTCGACCGCCTGCAGGGGCAGCTATCCTGGACCATGCACGAAGGCTTGCCGACGGTGTCGATCGAGCAACTCTCGGCCGCGTCTGCAGACCTCGTTGGCGAGGCCGCAGGACGCTACCAGGCGGTCGCGGGCGGTCCCGGCGTGATCGACCTGCAGGCCAGGGTCGCGTACTTCTCGGGGCGGCAGGCATGGCAGTACATCCCGCTGGTGGTGGCGCAGCCGGTTCGCGATTGGTTCAAGACGGCGATCCTGTCGGGCAGCGCGCGTGACCTCCGGGTCACGCTGCGCGGCGACCTGCAACAGTTTCCCTGGGCTCACGGCGAGGACGGACGGTTCGAAGCGGTGGGAACGCTGAAGGACGGCCCGCTCGCTTACGCTCCCGGCTGGCCGCACCTGGAGAAGGTGCGCGCTCAACTCGCGGTCCACGGGGACCGGGTTGAGATCCACGTCGACGAAGGCCAAGTCGATGGGGTGAAGCTGTCGCGACTGAGCGCGATCATTCCTGCCCTCGACAAACGGGACCCGGTATTGCAGGTCAACGCGGACGCGACGGGAGCCGTCGACGACTTCCTGCAGTTCATCAAGGACAGCCCGTTGCAGCAGCGCGCCGGCGCCTTCGCCGGGAGCGTCCGAGCGAAGGGCGCGGGCCGTCTCGCGCTGCGCGTCGAACTGCCGTTGAACGACGTGGCCGATCTGCGCGTGAACGGCGCGTTCCAGCTGGCGAACAACACTGTGGATCTGGGGGAGGGCTGGCCTCTTCTCGAGGACGTGACGGGGAGCCTGGGCTTCTCCGGGGACGAGGTCGCCATCAAGGGTGCCCGCGCTCGAGTCTCCGGAGCCCCGGTGACCTTCTCCGCTGCCACCGTCGCCGGGGGTGGAATTCGTGTACAAGCGTCCGGAAAGTTCGATGCCGCCGCGCTGCGCCGGCTTTTCAACCGGCCGTTCGTCGGACGGCTCAGCGGTGCCGCCGATGTTCGGCTCAACGCCATGGTGCGCGATCGCGGCTCCGCGTTCGTACTCGAGTCGGACCTCGTCGGTCTCGCGTCGACGCTGCCGGCGCCATTCGCCAAGGGGCCGCAGGACCGCCTGCCGCTGCGCGTAGAACGCCGCGAGCGCACGCGTGAGCAAGACCTGATCGCGTTCGCGCTCGACAATGTCTTGTCTGGGCAATTGTTGGCGGAGCGCTCCGGAAAGCGGCGCGTCACGCGAGGCGAGATCGTGGTCGGGAGCGCAGCGTCGGCACCGCAGCGCGACGGGATTTGGGTCTCGGGTGAGCTCGAACGCGTGGACGTGGATCAATGGCGGCGACTCATCGAGGAGGAGAACGCGGGCGCGTCGGGAGGCCCGATCCTGTCCGGGTTGCATGTCTCGGCCCACAGGGTGCATGCGTTCTCGCGCGACTTCCCGGAGATGGAGCTCACCGCAACGCGACGTTACGGCGTGTGGGCCATCCAGCTCGACAGCGATCCCGTGTCCGGGGAATTGCGCTGGCAGCCAGAGGAGCAGGGCACGATCACGGGCCGGTTCAGCAAGCTGCAGCTGCCGGTGCCCACACCGGAGCTCGAGCCGAGCGAAGGCGAGGTCCAGAGTGCCAAGGATCTTCCGTCGCTCGACATTACCGCAGAGGACTTCCGCTTGGGAGCCCGCCAATTCGGCAAGCTCTCGCTGCAGGCCGTGCCCAGCGGAGCGGACTGGCAGATCGAGCGGCTGAGCCTCGCCAGTCCCGATGGCACCTTCAGCATCAACGGGCTGTATCGAGCGTGGGCGCCGAACCCACGAACGCAGCTCAACGTTAAGCTCGAGGTCAACAACATCGGCCAGTTCCTCGCGCGCATGAACTTGCCCAAGGGCGTGGACGCGGGCAAGGCCAAGCTCGAAGGGACGGTGTCCTGGGCCGGGCCGCCCTTCGCCCTCGACCTGCCGACGCTCTCCGGCGGCCTCGTGCTGTCCGCCAACAATGGGCGCTTCGTCAAGATCGACCCCGGCATCGGAAAGCTGCTTGCTGTGTTGAGCCTGCAGACCCTGCCCAAGGTCGCCACGCTGGATGTGCGCGGGATCTTCAGCGACGGGTTCGCCTTCGATCAAATCTCCGCGAACGTGGACATTGCCCACGGCGTTGCGCACACGCAGAACTTCAAGATGGAAGGGCCGGCAGCACGCGTGGAGATGAGCGGCGATGTGAATCTCGCCGCAGAGACGCAGAGCCTCGATGTGCGCGTTCACCCTTCCCTGAGCGAGAGCGTCGCGTTGGGCGCGGCGTTGGTCAATCCGATGGTGGGGCTGGGGGCCCTGGTCGTACAGAAAGCGTTGAAAGATCCGTTAGGGCAGATCTTGTCCTTCGATTACGGCGTTACGGGAACCTGGTCCGATCCGACGGTGACCAAGAAAAAGCGCGAGCCAGCGCCGGCTGCGCCGGCCGGACGCCGCTGAACGAGACCGGGCGGGGAATGAAGAAGACCATCAGCAGCGCCAAACTCCCGACCGCAGCGGGCTCCGGCTTCGGGCGCGCCCGACCGCGAGCGGGCGCGGAGCCGGCTGGCGAGACGACCGCCCAGGCTGACGGGCAGGCGAGCGTGTTTCGGATCGCCGGTGTGCAGATGGCATCGGGCCCGAACGTCTCCGCCAATCTGAACGAGGCCAAGCGGCTGATCCAGATGGCGGCGGAGCAAGGCGCCCAACTGGTCGCGTTGCCCGAGTGGTTTGCCTGCATGGGATTGAAGGACACCGACAAGATCGCCATACGCGAACCAGAAGGCAGCGGACCGATCCAAGCATTCCTCGCCGAGAGCGCGCGCCGTCACCGCATCTGGGTGGTCGGTTGCTCCGTGCCGCTGGAATCACCGGACCTGCACCGCGTGCACAACAGCATGCTGGTCTACGACGACTCCGGCACGCAGGTCGCGCGGTACGACAAGATCCACCTGTTCAGTCTCGATCTGGGGCATGAGCAGTTTTCCGAAGAGCGCACGATTCATCCGGGCCAGCAGGTGCGGGTGGTCGATTCTCCCTTTGGCCGGCTTGGGCTTTCCGTGTGCTACGACCTGCGGTTCCCAGAGCTGTATCGTGCGATGAAAGGGGTCGACATCATCCTGGCGCCCTCCGCGTTCACCGAAACCACCGGTCGCGCGCACTGGGAGGCCTTGGTTCGGGCCCGCGCGATCGAGAATCTGGCCTATGTGCTGGCCCCTGCGCAGGGCGGGTATCATCTGAGCGGCCGCGAGACGCACGGCCATAGCATGATCGTCGACCCCTGGGGCGTAGTGCTGGATCGGCTCCCGCGCGGGTCAGGGGTGGTGATGGCTGGCGTCAATCCCAATTATCAAGCGCATCTGCGCAGCAGCCTGCCGGCGTTGAAGCATCGCACGATCTACCGGGTCTAGCGATGGCGTCGTCCCACGGGTTGAACAAGGCGCTGCGGCCCTCATGTACGTTCCAGCCTCGAGCCTCGTCCCGCGCTCCTGGTGCGGTACGCCCGTCGCTTAACTTTGCCCTGTCTCACTGAGGATCCATGCCGATTTCGACTGATACCGAGTTGCTGTTCGCGACCGCGGACCGGACGCTGCTCGCACCCTACGGCCTCGACGCTCGCGGACTCACGCAGGTGTTCGGCAGCATCCTGACGCATCGCGTCGACTACGCCGACCTGTATTTCCAATACAACCGCAGCGAAAGCTGGAGCTTGGAGGAGGGCATCGTCAAGGCCGGCAGCTTCAACATCGATCAAGGCGTCGGTGTGCGTGCGGTGAGCGGAGAGAAGACCGCCTTCGCGTACTCCGACGATATCAGCCTCCCAGCGCTGCAATCTGCAGCCGAGGCCACGCGCGCGATCGCACGCCAAGGCGCAGAAGCGCGCACGCAGGTCGCGCGCCGAGCGCCAGGACACAGCCTGTACTTGCCCGAGGATCCTCTCGCGAGTCTGGACGATCCCAAGAAAGTCGCGCTGCTGGAGACGGTCGAGCGCTATGCGCGAGCCCGCGATCCGCGGGTGACACAGGTCATCGCCAGTTTGGCGGGCGAATACGAAGTGGTGTTGGTCGCGCGCTCCGACGGGGTGATGGCGGCCGACGTGAGGCCCTTGGTGCGCTTGTCGCTGCAGGTCATCGCCGAGGAGAACGGCCGGCGCGAGCAGGGCTCTTGGGGCGGCGGGGGACGCTTCGACTACAGCTACTTCACCGATGAGCTGCTCCGGAGCTACGCCGAGAAGGCCGTAGACCAGGCGGTAGTGAACCTCAATGCGCGGCCGGCGCCGGCCGGCACCATGACCGTAGTGCTCGGACCGGGATGGCCCGGCGTGTTGCTGCACGAAGCCGTGGGCCACGGGCTGGAGGGCGACTTCAACCGCAAAGGCAGCTCGGCATTCACGGGACGCATCGGTGAGCGAGTCGCTGCGCGGGGCGTGACCGTTGCGGACGACGGTACCTTGCAGCAGCGGCGCGGCTCGCTCAACATCGACGACGAGGGCAACGCGACGCGCCCGACCATCCTGATCGAGGACGGGGTGCTCGCATGCTACATGCAGGATTCGCTCAACGCCCGCTTGATGGGTGCGGCGCCCACCGGAAACGGGCGCCGAGAATCCTTCGCCCACGTGCCGATGCCGCGCATGACAAACACGTACATGCTGGCGGGCGACAAAGACCCGCAGGAGATCATCGCCTCGGTCCAGAACGGAATCTACGCCAAGAACTTCGGCGGCGGGCAGGTGGATATCGTCAGCGGCAAGTTCGTGTTCTCCGCCTCGGAAGCGTACATGATCGAGAATGGCCGCATCAGCTATCCGATCAAGGGAGCCACGCTGATCGGCAACGGCCCCGACGCGCTGACCCGCGTCACCATGATCGGCAACGATCTGGAGCTCGACTCGGGTGTGGGCACGTGCGGGAAGGAAGGGCAGAGCGTGCCCGTGGGGGTCGGCCAGCCTACGCTGCGCATCGACGGACTGACCGTAGGCGGTACAGCGAGCTAGACGCAAGCAGGCGCGCAGCCCGATCCGTTGCTCGGACGCCGTGCGTCGAGCGTGGCCGATGACCGAACCCCACTGAACCGATGATCCTCATCCTGAACGAGAACGCGGACCCCAAGGGGCCGGAGTATGGCCGGTTGATGGACGCGCTGCGCCAGCGCAGCGGCATCCAGGTCAAGGTCCACCGCATCGAAGGCGAGCTGCGCGCGGTGACCGAGGTCTACCTCATCGGCGATACGAAATCGCTTTCGATCGAAGAGATGCAGGCGTTGCCTTGCGTCGAGCGCGTGGTGCGCGTCTCGGAGGAGTATCGCATCCTGGGGCGGCACCGCGACGACACCCGCCCCAGCCACTTCGAATACCAAGGGTTGCGCTTTGGCCAGGACACGCTGCATGTGTTCGCCGGCCTGTGCGCCGTGGACACACCCCAGCATGTAGAGGAAATGTGCCGCGCGCTCAGCGCCAACGGCCAGGTGTGCACCCGCATGGGCGCCTACAAGCCGCGCACCAGTCCCTATGCGTTCCAGGGCCACGGCCGCGCCTGCCTCAACTACGTGTTCGAGATCGCGGGCAAGCACGGGATCAAAGTGATCGCGATGGAAGTGACGCATGAGTCGCACGTGGACGAGATCCGCGCAGCGCTTCGGGAGACCGGCAGTCCGACCGGGGTGATGCTCCAGATCGGCACGCGCAACACGCAGAACTTCGAGCTGCTCAAGGCGGTGGGGCGTCAGAACGAGTTCCCGGTCCTGGTGAAGCGCGGCTTCGGGATCACGCTGGACGAGTCCCTGAACGCTGCCGAGTACCTGGCCAGCGAGGGCAACAGCCGTGTCGTGTTCGGCCTGCGCGGAATGAAGACCAACGCCGGCGACCCGCACCGCAACCTCGTCGATTTCGCGCATGTTCCGGTGGTGAAGCGCCTGACCCGCATGCCGGTGTGCATCGACCCGTCCCATTCGGTGGGCTCGCGCGCCAGGGCGCCCGACGGGATCCTCGACATCATGCACGCGGTTGCGCAGGGCGTCGTGGCGGGGGCGAACATGGTCCTCGTAGACTTTCATCCCGATCCGCCCACCGCGCTGGTGGATGGTGCCCAGGCATTGCTGCTGTCGGAGCTGCCGCTCCTGCTGGGGGACGTCGCCATCGCCCGCGAGGCTTACCTCCGGCGCACGGCGGCCGCTCGCCGCCATGCCGGCGCCTGAGGCGGCACGACGGCGAGTTCGGCGGTCGGCTGCGCACCCCCCGAAGCTCCACGCATAGTTCTTGCGTCATCCGTTGCTCCACGGCCAGCCACGCCGGCCGGGACAGCCTATGACGGATACGCCGCATCCCAACCCGCTGCTCGACGGCCTCGAACGGCTCGGCGAAGGCACGGTGCTCGCCCCGCAGATCCACGAGATGATCGGCCACTCCAGGTTCTTCGTGGACTTCAGCTCCGACGACATGCGGATGCTGGGCGGGTTCATGCAGATCTTCCGGGCGGAGCCGGGGCACATGATCATCCGCGAGGGCGATGTCGACGACTACATGCTGCTCATCATCCACGGCAAGGTCGACATCGTGAAGACCGACAAGCGCGGCGTCACTCAGGCGATGACCAGCGTCGGTCCGGGGATGACGCTGGGCGAGATGTCGATGATCGACGGTGAGCCGCGCTTCGCCACCTGCATCGCGGTCGAGCCGACCACCTTCGCAGTCCTGTCGCGGGAGGCGATGGTCCGCATCATTCTGGAGCAGCCGAGCTTGGGCGCGAAGCTTCTCATCAAGCTCGTCACCCTGCTGTCGCAGCGGCTGCGACAGACCAGCTCCACCCTGCTGCACTACATGGAGCGCTAAAGCTTCCCCCGGCGCACGCCCGTGCGTCGGCTCACAGCTGCGTTGACGGGCCTTTGCACATCACCGGCCCGGTCGGCAGACCCGTCGGCGAGCCCCCGTGAGGCTCCACGCTCATCGCCAGACCCCAGGCGCCGTCGATCACGCGCGCCAATTTCTCGGGGATCTGCAGCTGCTGCGTCCGCTCAGTGCCGATCAAGCCCAAAGACACGGGCCTCTCGCCGGCTCCCGGCAGCATCCACAGCTCCCACGCCGTTCCGGGCGCCATCGTCTCGTGGCGGACCACACGGATGCGCAGCATTTTCTCGCGTTGCGGCCGCATGGTCCAAGACACCGTCATCAAGGGTGAGCCGCTGGTGTCCGCCATCACCGCCACCATCATCTCGCGGGAAGTGGACGCCGGCGTCAATAGCGCCACGGCAAGCGCGAGTGCCACGGCGAGCGCGCTGCTCACCGCGGTCGCGGCACGCCAGAACCCAAGCGAGCTCCAGAGTCCGGCGAGTCCCATTCCTGGCATCCCGCCGCTACGGCGCCTCGCGGGCCGCAGACGGGACTCGATCGCCTGCCAGACGCGTGCGGGCGGCTGCACCGGCTCGATCAGTGCGTCCAGCGGTGCGAGCCTCGCCTGCCAATCGGCGACCAGCCTGCGCAGATCCGGATCCTCCTTGAGCGAGCGCTCGAAGCGTCTCCGCGCGCGCCCTTGCAGCGTGCCCAGCGCATACTCTGCCGCGAGCGCTTCTCGCGTCTGTTGGTTGCCGTATCTCACGTTCTGCGCGCGCTCAACTGCGGTCGCCTTCCAGGCATTGCTTGAGCTTGGCGAGGCCGCGGCGGATCCACGTCTTTACCGTGCCGAGCGGCTGTTTCAGGTGCTGCGCCAGCTCTGCGTGCGATAGCCCGTGCACATAGGCCAGGGTGATGCTTTGTCGCTGATCGCCGGTCAGCAGCCTCAGGCAATCGGCGAGCGCGCGCGCGTCGCGGCTTCCCGCCAGCAGGGCTTCCGGGCCGGGGGCTTCGTCGGGAATGGACTCGGCCAGCAAGTCGTAGTCCGCATCGCCCTGCTCGAGTTTGGGCCGGCGCAGCCAGTCCAGCGCGCGGTTGCGCACGATGGCCGTCATCCAAGTCATCGGAGCGCTGCGCGAGGGGCTGTACTCCGCCACATGGTTCCAGATGTTGACAAAGCTCTCCTGCAGCACTTCCTGGGCCCAATCCTCCCTTCTCAAGATACGGATGGCCACCGCGTACAGTTTCGGCGCGGCCTGGCGGTAGAGCTGGGCGAATGCTTGCCGATCGCGCAGCGCGCAGCGCGCCATCAGCTGCGCGATCGCATCCGGGTCCGGCATGACGGGAGATCGCGGGGCGGCCGGCGGCTCACTGTCCGGGGCCGGCGCTGCGGCCCTTGCGCCACAGCACGTCGTCGCGCCCGTCGCGTCGATTGATCACTCGACTGAGCACGAACAGCAGGTCGGAGAGACGGTTCAGGTAGCGCACGCAGTGTTCGGAGAGCGTCTGCTGCGACGCCAGTGTCACCACTCTGCGCTCCGCCCGGCGGCAGACCGTGCGGGCGAAATGGCAGAGCGCGCCGCCTCGGCTGCCGCCGGGAAGGATGAACTCCTTGAGCGGCGCCAGCTCCTGATTGTAGCGGTCGAGCGCTCGCTCGAGCCGCTCCACGTCTTGCGGCTGGATACGGCTATGTCCCGGGATCGACAGTTCCCCGCCCAGCTCGAACAGATCGTGCTGCGCCTCGGTGAGCAGCTCGCGCAGATCCTGCGCGAGTGGCTCGGCGAGCAGCAGCCCCACGCAGCTGTTGAGCTCGTCGACCGCGCCGATCGCCTCCACGCGCGGGTTGTCCTTGGGTACTCGCGAGCCGTCGCCTAGGCCGGTCTCGCCGGTGTCGCCGGTACGCGTGTAGATCTTGCTCAGCCGATGGCCCATGACTGTGCCCATCCCGATCCAATGCGAAGCGCTGGCATTATAGGCGCTGGTGGAAGGGTCGACGAACGGGCGCCGGAATGCGGCCGTGCCAGCGCGAACTGCAGCGCAGGCCGGCGTGCTCCCTGTGTCAGCCTCCCAGCTCCTCGAGCTCGAGCTCCAGATACCGATGCTGGACGTTGCGGCGGTGGAACTGGGGGTACTGAGCCCAGCCTGCAAAATCCGGCAGCGCCGAGTTGTCCACCGCGTCTTGCAAGCTCGCTCCCTCTTGATATAGCCGGTGTACCTGGTCGTCCAGCGCACGCAGATAGCGCGCGGTCTGGTCGATGAGCTCGGGGCCGCCGACTGCGCCATGCCCGGGCACGATACGCTTGGGGTGGAGCTGCGAGAGCCCGTCCAGGGCGCGTAACCACCCGTCGAGCTTCGCGTCGCGCACTTCGGGGATGCGCCGATTCGTGACCAGCCCGCCGGCGAAGAGGGTGCCGCTCGCGGGGTCGTAGACCGAGAGGTCGCCTGGCGTGCTGGCCCAGCCGGAGTAGAGCAGCTCCACATGCCGATCGCCGAGTGCGAGGGATGTGGACGCCTCCACGGTGCGTTCCGGTACCACCAGCCGCGTGCCCGCCATCGCCTCCGGTCCCAGCATGCGCTGCAGGTCATGCAGGCAGCGCTCACAGCGCTGGCGCATGAGCTGCGCGGACCGCGCGTGAGTGAGCAGCGGCACCTGGAGATCGGCGAAAGCGGCGCTGCCGAACACGAATGCCTGTGCGGCGTGGGTGAGGATGACGAGCGTGATCGGCCGGTCGGTGACACGCCGGATCGCTTCGATCATCGCCTGGCCGTGGCGGAGAGAAATGCCGGTGTCGATCACGATTACCCCGTCGCGCTCGACGATGAAGCCGGAGTTCCCGACCTCCACCGGGTTGTCCGAAGCACGCTCGAACCATTCCCCGATCAATGCGTACACCCCCGGAGCCACCGGCGCGGGCTCCAAGGCGCGG
>DATJVI010000035.1:0-19648 GCA_035501875.1 Burkholderiales bacterium | reverse complement strand
TCGCGAAATGCGATCCATCTGCCGTGCGCCCCGTATGCCTGTCGCATCCACGTGGGCAACCAAATCGACACGCGCGCCCGCCGCGGTCGTTACTCCGCTTTTTTTATCACGCTCCGCGGCTGGCTCGGCTTATTCTTCCGCACGACTCTACGCCTTGTAGTACCGGCGGGCACGCCGTTCCGCTTTGGCGATGGCCTCCTGCGGGGTCAGCTCGCCAGATGCTGCTTCGGCCACCATATTCTCGACGACGAAGTCTGCCGTGGATGCCGCGGAGGCAGGGCCGACTTTGCCGGGGTAGCCGCGGTAGAGCGATGTCCGCGGGCCTCCTCGAAACGGCGTGATCTTCGGATCGCTCGTCCAGATCGGATGCGACTCGTACGCTTGCAGCGGGCCAGCCATGAACCCGAGCGATGCCTGCTCCCAAGGGTCGAACTGATCGCGTTCCAGCATGAAACGCACGTACTCGCGAGCGGCGTTCGGGTACTTGGTGTACTTGAAGATCCAGATGGCCAAGCAGCCATGCAGCTCCGTTGGCCGCCCGACCGGGCCGATCGGCAGGCGGGCGTGCTGGATGTCGGCGGCGATCGCGTTCAGCGCCGGGTCGGTGGAATTCCGGGCGACGTAATAGATCGAGATGGGATTCCAGGTGAGACTGATCTCGCCGGAGAGGAACGCCTTGTTGTTGCTGGGATCCAGCCAGGCGAGGGTGCCGGGAACGAACGTCGGATACAGTGCCCGCGCGTAGCTGAGCGCCGCGATGGTCTGCTTGCTGTTGATCGCCACGCGGTTGTCTTCGTCGACCAAGCTGGCCCCATGGGTCCACAGGAGCCAGCAGCACCAGCTGGTGTCTCCGGATGTGTTGCCCAGACACATGCCCGGAGGCGTGCCTCGCGCCTTCAAGGCCTGGCACAGGCTCAAGAAACCCGCGAGATCGCGCGGGATGTCCTTGAACCCGGCGGCGTTGATCATGCTCTGGCGGTATACCACGCAGAATGGAATTACGGCGAGCGCGAGCGCGATCCAGCGTCCCTCGACCGTGCAATAGCGCTGGCCGACGTCGTACCAGCCGCCGTACTTCTGACTCAGATAGCTCGCGAGCTCGGTCAACTCCACGCATTTGTCGGGATAGACCTGCGGCATATCCGGAGCGCCCACCACGATATCGGGACCCGTGCCTACGCTCGCCGCCATCGCCCCTTTCGGACGCAGGTCCTCGATGTTGACGCTCTCGACCTGGACCGGAACGCCGGTCTGCTGCGCGAATTTGCGGCTGTTCGACAGCCAGACGTCCTCATCCCCTTGCACGAACCGCTTCCAGCGCAGCACCCGGAGCTGAGCGCCTCTCTCCGGGGGATATCGCAGCTCCGCCGCCGCGGTCCGCTGCCCAAACGGAATTGCGCCGCTCGCTGCCACGGCCGCGGCGCCAAGCGCCTTCAACGCGTCCCGCCTTACGATCGTACCCATGACTCCCTCCTCAAAGGTAAACCGGCGATGGCGTGCTCAGTACCCGATCAGTTCGTCCCCCGCGTGACCTGCAGCCGCGTTAGGATGACTTGCAACGCCCGCGCGAGATTGCGGGCCCGACTGCGCATGTTCACCGTGACGCCTGTTCGCGTGTCGCCGCCGTCTTGGCGCCGCACCGGATTGGCGTGACAGCGTGCGGTTGAAGGTCGCAGACAGCATACGCTGAACTGCTAGGCTCTTGGTTTCGGCTGCGCGAAGCTACCGACATGGATTCCGGCCGAGCTCCGTTGCGCTTGGCTTTTCGCGCAGCAACTCGCACCATTCGTCCACCATCCTGGAGAGACACGGATGCAGCAGCGCCGTTTCGGTTCCATCGGACCCAAGGTCGCGGTCATCGGCCAGGGCACCTGGTACATCGAGCACGCCAGACGCGCCACCGCGGTCGCGGCGCTTCGCCGCGGAATCGATCTCCGCATGACCCACATCGATACCGCGGAAATGTATGGTTCGGGCGCGGCCGAGGAGATCATCGCCGAGGCCATCCAAGGGCGACGCGACGAGGTGTTCCTCGTGTCCAAGGTCTTGCCCCACAACGCATCGCGCAAGGGGGCGCTGGCGGCATGCGAGCGTTCGCTGGCCCGCCTGCGAACCGACCGGCTCGACTGCTATCTGCTGCACTGGCGCGGCAGGCATCCCCTGGAAGATACCGTCGCGGCCTTCGAACAGCTTCGGCGCGAGGGCAAGATCCTGGCTTGGGGTGTGAGCAACTTCGACGAGTCCGACCTCGAGGAAGCGCGCCAGATCGCCGGCCCAGGCCACATCGCTTGTAACCAGGTCCTCTACCATCTGCAGGAGCGCGCGATCGAGCACGCTGTGATCCCCTGGTGCGAGAGGCATCGCGTCGCCGTCGTCGCGTACAGCCCTTTCGGACACGAGCATGGCGGCTTTCCCGGTCCGCGTACCGCTGGAGGCCGTGCGCTGCAGGAGATCGCACAGGCGCACCGCGCCACGCCGCGCCGGGTGGCGCTCAGCTTTTTGACCCGGCGGGCGTCGGTGTTCGCGATTCCGAAGGCCTCCAACGTCGAGCATGTCGCCGAGAATGCGCTGGCGGGCGATCTCCGACTCACCGAGGCCCAGATCGCGCAGATCGATCAAGCGTTCCCGCTCGGTCGCCCTTCACGCGGGCTCCCGACGTTGTGATCGGCGCGGAGACCCGCGGCGGAGTAGGGCCGCTACGCTACTGGCTGCGGCTGCGGAACCGCCAGTGGAGTCCCGCGGAAGAGCTGCACGGTCAAGTCGTCTTCACCTCGATCCGCCATAGATCCTGCTTGCGCCGCTCGAGCTCGAAGCACACCGGCAGGAACATGCAGATCACGTCCATGTTCGTGCGCGCATGGCTGCTCGGCTCCAGCGTCGTGAAGCTCCCGGCGCCCGCCAGCGCCATGGGCAGCAGGAGTTGGTCCGCCAGATGCTCGCCGACGGCAGCCTCGCTGCGTGCGAACGCCTCGGCTTCCTTGACGGCACGCTCTGCAACCGCCTCGGCGCGCACGCGCGGTTCGCCGAATCCGGTGAACACCTCGGTGATGTTGCGGTAGCGCTGCACGATCAGCAGCACGTTGCCCGGCCCATGTGCCGGCGCGTTGCCGACGAGATGGAGGTCCGCGTCGGGCAGCCCGAGGCGCGCTTTCACGACGCTCAGCTCGCGCCGTGCGATGTCTGCCGGCAGATTGGCGACCACCGCATCGGCATAGATTCGTTCGAGCGGCCCGCGCTCCTCCAGGCGCAGCGCGCCGAGCTTCGCGCAGGGGACGACGTGCAGCCGAATCTCGCCCCCGCCGGCGGGGAAGAACCCGTAGCGCTCCAGGCGGGTCTCGATGCCTGCTCCCATGCGCTCCAGCAACGGTAGGAACGCCTGCTGCAGGAAGTCGAACGGCGGCGCGTGCGGATTGTGCGTGCCGCCGTGCAGCCGTAGGCTGCACGGCCGAGCTCCCGTCAGCAGGGCCGGCAGCACCGTCTGCAGGACGAGCGTGGTGCTCCCCGCCGTGCCGACCGCGAAGTCGTATTCGCCAGGCGCGACCCGCCCTGGACGGAAAGTCAGGTCCATCGACCCGATCTCGCCGCCATCGACATGCGCACCGCCGATCTCGGCGGCCGCGCTGACCGCCGTCAGGTGCTGTCGCATCAGCCCGGGCTTGGAGCGGCGCGCGCGCACGCTGTGCACGTGGAACGGCTTACCCGTGCAGAGCGCCAGCGACAGCGCGGTGCGCAGGATCTGCCCACCTCCTTCGCCCTGAGAGCCGTCGATTTCGATCATGGCCGTGTCGTCCGCTCGTAGCCCGACTCCGCTGCGCACTGCGGCGTTCCGCGAGTAGCACACACTGCCGGAGATGCGGGGCCGGTCAACGCTTCACACATGCCATGTGCCGCAGCGTGTGGGCGATCTCCACCAACTCGCGTTGCGCGTCCGTCACTGCGTCGATGGGCTGGTAGGCCGCGCACGGTGTACGAACCTGCACTCATGCTCCCAGGGATCGCGCCCGCGCGTTTGATCTCGATCAAGCCGGCCGAGCCGCTGCACAGGAGAATAGATGCTGCACTAGATGCAAAAGGTACGGTGTGCGACAGGACGCCGTGGGAAACAGGGAGTAGAAGGGGGAATACGAGGAGACCGAGTGATGATGAAGCGTGCAATCGTCGCCGCCTTCGCGGGGGCGGTGTTGATGTTGTCGGCAGGCGCCCATGCGCAGCAAGGCATGGGAATGGGAATGATGTGCGACGAGCAGGGCGCAGCCGACGGGGACATGCACATGATGGGGCCGGGCATGGGCGCCGGGATGATGGGCCATGGCATGGGCATGATGGCAGGGCACGGGATGGGAATGGGCTTCAGGATGAGCCCGGCAGCCATGCAGATGCTCGGGCTCAGCCCGGAGCAGAAAACGAAGATCTCCCAGATCCAGGCGCAGGCTCGCAAGAAGCAGTGGCAAGTGATGGGGGATCTGCGCGAGGAGCGGTTCAAGCTGCACGAGCTGATGAGCTCCGCCACCGCTCCCGATCCGGCTGCCGCCACCGCTCAGTACCAGAAGGTGCAGGATCTCGAGCGCCAACTGTTCGAAGGGGCGCTGCTCGCGCGCAGCCAAGTCGAAGCGACGCTCACTCCGGAGCAGAAGGAAAAGCTCAAGTCCGCCGTGATGGGCCCAGGGATGGGCGGGCGGCAGATGGGCCCCATGCATCAGTGAGCTTGAGAGCGGGCGATCGCGGCGTTCACCCGGAATGATTCGTGAGGGGTGATGCGGCGCGCGGCGGCATGTTGCCGCGAGCGGCATTCGCGGAGGCGGAGGCGCCCCGATAGCGCGCCCGCGGCGTCGCCGAAGTCGTCGCGATCAGTCCCGATACGACGGATCGATCTTGTCGAGCTTGCGCAGCAACGCCGGCCATTCGAGGATACCGAAGGGCCGGCGCGTTTCCGGCAAGTACATGCGGTAGGACGCCTCGACGACGTGCGGCGGCGGCAGCTGCAGCTCGACGTTGCAAGAGAGTGCCGCAACCTGCACCTGGCAGGCGCGCTCCAGGCGGAAAATGCTGTTGAACGCCTCGGGGATCGTCCGCCCCACGACGAGCAGACCGTGGTTTCGCAGGATCATCCCGGTGTGGCTGCCCAGATCGCGCACCAGCCGCTCCTGCTCCTCGATGTTCACCGCGACACCTTCGTAGTCGTGATACGCGATCTTGGCGAAGCGCATGGAGGTCTGCGCGATCGGCAGCAGCCCGCACTTCATCGCCGATACCGCCATGCCGGCGATGGTATGAGTGTGGATCACGCAGTCGACATCGCGCCGCGCGCGATGGATGGCGCTGTGGATGACATAGCCCGCCTGGTTGAAGCCCAGCTCTGTGGGGTTGAAAAGCACATTGCCTTGCAGGTCGAGCTTGAGGAAGCAGGAGGCGTGCATCTGATCGTACAGCAGGCCGTAGGGATTGATGAGAAAGGCGCCTTCCTCGCCCGGCACGCCGGTGCTGATGTGGTTGGCGCTTAGCTCCGTCATGCCGTAGAGATCCATCAACCGATAGGCCGCCGCGAGGTCGACGCGCTTCTCCCACTCCTCCTTGCTGACCTGCTGGCGGACGGATTTTCCCTTTTGCAGCGGGTGGACTGCCATAGCGGCTTCCCGGTTCCGGTGGATGGGTGCGATGTGCGCAGCCAGTATAGCGCGCTCACTCACCCTCAACCGCTGCCCTGATCCGAGGCTGTAGGCTAGGCAGCAGCGACTCTGCCGGAAGCGGAGAGCCCGCATCCGGCGCTGGCCCAGGGAGCCAAGTCGACCGGGGCCGCTAGTTTCCCAAGTAGCGTGCGAGCGCGAGGTTGCAGCTCCCGTTTGCGCACGTCTCTCCGACGGCGAGGATCTTGCCGTCCGGTTGGACGACGAGCGCCCAGATGAGGTCCGCGCCATTGAACTTGGTGGTGATCCTTCCCGCGTTGCCGAAGCCCGCGTCCAAGCTCCCGTCGGTGTTGAGGCGCGCAAGGCCGAAGACAGAGCCGGTCGTGCTCGAGTAGCCGCCCGCCAGGACTTTCCAGTTGGAGTCGAGCACCACCGCTTGAGCGGCGTCGGTTGCGCGGCCTTCGGGGCCGAAGTCGAAGAGCGGGCTTGCGAACGTGAGATCGACGCCGCCCGAAGGATTGAAGCGGACCACCTTCACGTCGATGTCGCCACGGTAGCCGCTTGGTGCGTCGAGCGCTGTTTGCGCCAGAACGATCTTGCTATCGGGCTGAAACGCGATCACGCTGCCGACCGAGCTGGCGACGATCGTTCCCGCGCTGGGCGCGGATGCGAGGCCGCCCTGAGCGGTGAACTGAGCCAGGGCGCCGCTGGTGTTGTTCAGCGCCAGAATGTCGCCGGTCGAGAGCAGCGCGAGCGCACCGACCGCACCGACCGCATTGACGGATACTTCCCCGCCGTTTCCGAAGCTCGCATCCAGCGTGCCGTCGGGAGTGTAGCGGGCCAGCGCCGTGTTGTGAACGCACCTGCCGCACTGGCTGGCGACGCCGCCCACAAGGATCTTGCCATCGGGCTGGATCAGCACGGCAGTTGCCGAGTTCCTCACGCCGCCGAGCTTGACGCCGACGAAGTTCGTCGTGACCCGGCCTGCGTGACCGAAGGTGCTGTCCAGGCTGCCGTTGGCCGTGAAGCGTGCGATCGCAAATTCACTGAGCGTGCCGTCGGCACTGCTGGCTTCTCCCGCCAATACGATCTTGCCGTCCGGCTGGAGCGCCATCGCGTTGGGTGAATTGATGAAGTTGGTGAATGCCGCGATCGTGGATCCGCCGTTGCCGAAGCTGGTGTCCACGCGGCCGTTGGATCGATACCGCACCACCCCAAACGCTTCCGTCGCGATCGAGACGTGGCTGAACCCCGCAGCGACGATGATGTTGCCGTTGGCATCCACCGCGGCGCCCGCAGGCTGCACGCTGACGCCGAAGTTGGTCACGACTTTGCCCCCGGCTCCGAAGCTCGGATCGAGGCTGCCCGCTTGAGCGTAGGCTGAACTGGCGCCGAGCGCCAACACCGGCGCAGCGAGGCCGGCAAGGACGAGTCCGGCCAACCTCGGCGAGTTTCCTGCTGCTTCGCGCGAGTTGGGCCTGTCGTGGTTCGAGACGTGCGTAGCCATTGTGATCCCTCCCATGGTGATGTCTCGCAGGTGGCCGAGCCCGCGTCGCTGGCCCCGGCCTCAGATGCCGACGGACCCATTCACCCTGGCGTGAAGGGTCCCGGTTGAGGGTCGGGGCAGAACGATCGCGAATCGGGTCCTCCCTGGACGACGAGCGTCTCCACCTGGACACTCCCGTGTATTCCCCTCTGAGCGGATCGGGTTCAGTTCTGACGCAAAGTTCTCGAAACCGCGAAGTCGCGCCCGTCACGAGATGACCGCTCGGCGCGTCTTACGCTGGGAGGGTTTGCTTTGGGGTCGACACGATGCTCGCCGCCCGCGAGAGCGGACGACGGGGTTTTGCGGCCGCGGCCACCCCGACGCGGGAGGGACTCAGCGCGATGCCGGAGGCCGCGCTCGGGGCGTGTGACGAGGAATAGCTCGCTGCCGGCGGGCCAACGCACCGGCTTGGCCGCCGGCTCGGTCGAGCGCGCCGCGTACGGCTGCGGCGCGCCGCGGGTTCTACACTTTCATGGCGAGCAGCTCGCTCAGGTTCTTATCGAGCTGACCCAGCGCATTTTGGTCGGTGCCGAACAGCGCGAGGTGTCCGTCTATCGTCTGGATCGGCCGGAACTCGGCGTCGGGAATGAGCCGCCACTCGGCCTGGCAATCGGCCGGCGGGAAGAACATGTCCGAAGACAGCGGCATGACGAAGGTCTTGGCTTTGATCCGCGACAATGCCGCCCGCAGGTCGCCTCCGGTATGGCGGCTGACATCCCCCCGCTGCCACTTCCACGCCATGCACAGCAGATCGTTGGGGTCCATGACGGAGAAATAGCCGTTCATGAAGTTGATGATGAAATCGTCCATGGACGAGAAGCCCAACAGCTTATGCCGGTTCTCCTGGAAGAACTGGGTGCTCCATCCCATCACCGCCCACATCTTGGCGTGGCGCAACAACCCTTCCCTTACGTCCGCCGACGATGCATAGAAGCCGTTGTTGAACCCGGGGTCGGACGTGATGGCATCGACCAGCGTTTCGGCGAAGAGGAAGTCATGCGCGGTGTTGCGTGCCGTGCTGGCGACGGGCGCCGCCCGTTTCACCATGTCGGGGTAGCGTACGGCCCACTCGTAAGTCTGCTGCCCACCCATGGAGCCGCCGACCACCAGCGCGAGGCTGCTCAGTCCGAACTTTTCGGTGACGAGCTTGTGCTGCGCGCGCACGTCGTCACCGATGCGCACACGCGGGAAGTTTCCCATCCCGCCAGGGGGCGGCGTGTTGTGGGGCGAGGTGGAAAGACCGCTACCGATCTGGTTGACGATGAGGATGAAGTACTTTCCGGGGTCGAGCGCGCGTCCCGCACCGGTATAGACCTGCTCGATGATCTTGTTGGTGCCGGAGTACCAGGTGGGAACGAGGATGGCGTTGTCCTTGGCCGCGTTGAGCGTGCCGAGCGTGGAGTAGGCGAGCTGGCAGTTGCGGATCGTGCCGCCTTCCTCCAATTCGAGATTACCGACGTCGTACAGCTCGAAAGGGCCGTGCAACTCCTGCGAGTAGTAGCTGTTGTTGATCATGGTCTCCTCCTGTTCTGTCGAAGTCGGGCGGGCCGCGCCGCTCGCGCGTGCCCGCCCGCTCTTTGTGGGTGCGGGCTACGCTAATTGGAATCCCTCATAGCCCTTGGCCGCGACCTCGTCGCACTTCTTGCGGTAGCCGCCCACGCCTTCCGGGCCCAAGTAGGGCAGAAAAGCGCGCGGTTTGCCGGGGATGTTGGCACTCATGTACCAGGAGTTCGCCCCGGTCATCAGCGTCATGTTGACGATCTCGTTGACGTGCTTGACCCACTCGTCCTGCGCTTGAGGCGTTGCCTCGATGGTGGTCTTGCCGGTCTTGCGCATGCTGTCGATGCAGTCGGTGACCCAGTCCACATGCTGCTCGATCGACACCGGCATGTTGGACAGCACCGACGGACTTTGCGGGCCGGTGATGGTGAACAGGTTGGGGAAGCCGGCGATCGAGATGCCGAGATAGCTGTGCGGGCCGTCCACCCACTGCTCGTCCAGGTTGCTGCCCCCGCGGCCCTTCAGGTGCAGGGCCTTCAGCGGGCCGGTCATGGCGTCGAAACCGGTGGCGAACACGATGATGTCGAGCTCGTATTCCTTGCCGCCCGCGCGGATGCCTTTTTCCGTGATCTCCTCGATCGGTCCGTCGGTCTTGGCGTCCACCAACAGGACGTTCTCCTTGTTGAACGTCTCGAAGTAGTTCGTGTCCAGCGGCTGGCGCTTGGTGCCGTAGGCGTAGCCCTTGGGGATGAGCTTTTCGGCTACGGCCGGGTCCTTCACGGTCTTGCGGATCTTGCGCTTGAGGTAGTCCGCGATCACGTCATTGGCCTTCTGGTTGAAGAACATGTCCTGGTAGTTCGCCAGCCAGAACGCAAAGCCACCAGCGTCCCAGCGCTTGTCGAGCTCGTACTCTCGCTCCTCGCGCGAGACCTCCAGTGCGGACTTCGGTATGGCGTAGTGTTCCTGGCCGAAGAACGATTCTCGAATGCGCTTGACGATGCCGTCATAGTCCGCCTTGCGCGCCTTGACCAGCTCCGGGTCCACCTTGCCGTTGCGTGCGGGCACGCAGTAGTTCGCGGTCCGCTGGAACACGACCAGCTGCTTGGCCTGCTGCGCGATCTCGGGAATGGCCTGCACCGCTGTCGCTCCGGTGCCGACCACGCCCACCCGCTTGCCGGTGAAGTCGACCCCGGTATGAGGGAAGCGGCTCGTGTGGTACCACTTGCCCTTGAACTTCTCGAGTCCCTTGAATGGCGGCAGGTTCGTCTCCGACAGGCTGCCCACGGCCGCGATGAGGTAGCGCGCCGTGACGGTGTCGCCCTTGTCGGTATGCACGTTCCACAGGTTGGTTTTGTCGTCGAACTCGGCGGCGGTCACGCGCGTGTTGAACACCATGTCGCGCTTCAGATCGTGGCGTTGCGCCACATGCTCCAGATAGCGCAGGATCTCGGGCTGCTCGGGATAGCGCTCGGACCACTCCCACTCCTGCAACAGCTGTTTGTCCCAGGTATAGCAATAGATGTAGGAATCGGAATCGCAACGCGCACCCGGATAGCGATTCCAGTACCAGGTGCCGCCGACCGTGTCCCCGGCTTCGTACACTCGCACGTTGAGCCCCAGCTTGTCCCGCAGCGACTTCAGCATGTACATGCCGGAAAAGCCTGCGCCGATCACAACAGCGTCAAAGTCCTGAGTTGCTCCAGCCATTTGCTCCTCCAATCAGTTTCGGACAACAGATGAATCTACACTCGGTTGAAGGCGAGTAGGAGTGCGCGGTCGCCACGCGCGAGCCACCTTGGCCGCCGTCGCCGACTCGGCCGAAGGCGGGTCGCGAAGGCGGGGAATGGCGCTGGGTATTATGGCCTAGAACTCGGGCGGTTCAACTGCCTGTGTACATCGACGGAGCTCATCGCGGGCGTGAACGCAAGTCGCCCGCGGCGCTCTCCAGGATCTGTAGCTGGCGTTCGTGGTGGACCGAGCACGCCGTGCGGTGGCCACAGGGCTGCCGTAAGGGAGCAGATGCGGATTGGTGTATGAGGAGCGTCGCGAGAGGGCCGGCACCGACGCGCTCGTGGGCCCGAGGTTCGGCCAACTCCAGACGAGGTATCGGCGAACCTCGACTGGTGGATACGGGACCCGCCGCCGACGTGGGGCTTGCTCCCAGCCATCCGCGAATCTGCGACAGAGGCGATCCCGTTGCGCTCACAGAGAACCAGGCGGCGCAGCGCCAGGCGCGATCGGAATCGGCCGCTTCTGTCGCGGGGCTACCGATCCCCTCAGCCCCGGCCCATCGGGCGCAAGCATGTCAGCTGGGCTTCGGCTGTTCCTTCGGAGCGCCCCCCGAGCGCTCGGGCGACTGGCTGAAGCTCGCCGTGAACCGATCGAGCAAGGAGAAGAGGATGTCGATGCTGAACCCGGTCAGGAACGCGAGCGCGAAGGGGATGGAGCTGAACCGGTCCAGGGTCGCGTTGTCGGCGGTTGCGGCCGGCCAGAACCAGCCGATGACCAAGCCGGCAACCCCACCCAGCACGATCCGGAGCAGAGCCTGCCAGAAGCTGAAGTTGGGCGTATAGGGGTTCTGCAGGCTCCGCATGAGGAAGATCGTGGCCCCCAGGGCTCCGTACAGGATCGGCAGGATCCATGCCGTCTGCATCGCGATCCTCTCGCGGATCGCGTGCATATAGGGATAGTTGTTGGGATAGAAGAATGCGTCGGGACTCAGGTTGACCTTCGTCACGAAACAGTACTGGTCGATGTAGTCGGACATCACGAACTTGAGCCACGGGGGGTAGTTCCCTGACCCCATCTTGGCCACATAGTCCTTATCGCAGAAGTCGGGGGCGGGCGCCTCCTTCCCGCGGGCTGCGGGCTGCGGTGGAGGCGCAGCGGCGAACGCACTCTCGCCAACTGGGTTGCCTCCCCTCGGGCCGAACGCTGTCAGCACACCGTTCAGGAAGCGATCGATCGTGGGCTCGGCGGCGAGGCGCAACTGCGTTGCGTTCGCCCCATACTCGTCGCTGAGATTCCTCAGCTCCCGTATGCCTTGGTGATATTGATCGTAGCGGCGCTCGTCAAACTTGTAGCGGGGGTCCGGCTCGACGAACAGGCCCTCGAATTGCGCCAACTTCCGGACCGAGGTGAGCCGGTCGGAGGCATGCGCCGCGAGGAACTGCTGCACGTTGGCGAGCGATTCCTGCTCACGGTGCAGCTCGTGGCTGTTATAGGCGATCGACACGACGAACGCGACGGCAAGAGAGCACAGGCCATACCGTTGCCACTTGACGCGCCGGCGACTGCTCTCATCGTCCGCGAACGGGCTGCGCCCTTCTCGAAGGTCCATCAGCGATACCGGAGCGATGAACCGCACGCTCTTGTTCAGCGCGAGGCTCAAGGCTACCTTGTCCAGAGGGCGGTTCTCGGCGACGGCTTTCTCGCCATCGTCGATCGCATGCGCTAGCGTCTCGAGCACCGCGGTGGGTAGCGCACTGACGCGAACCGCGTAATCGAGGACCAGCTTTGCGTCGTCAAGCAGAGTCATGGTTCGACGCGTTCCGGATGCTTAACCTGGGAAGGTGTGCGAGCTGCGGCCGCGAGGTGGGGATCCAGCGCGCGAAGCTGGTTAGATCAAGCGTCCCGCCACGGGGCCATACGGACCCTGGCAGACGCACTGCTGACCGGCTTGGCCTGGAGGCTGCGCCCAGCACCACAGACGCGGGGTGCTGCAGATCGACCCGGGCTGGTGTGGAGGGATCTGGGCGTGTGCCAGCGTCTGCAGATATACGCACAGGACCACCACTGTGCCGATGACGGCCAAGCGCAGAAGTAACATGCGTCCCCTCTCCAAGCCGTTAAGGTGACACCCAGCGGCGCTCAATCGGTCGCACGCGCCAGGTCCCGCCGGATCGGCGATGGGTCCATGGACTTGGCATATTTCGTCGGTGCGCGCCGAATTTCACCGCCCCCTCTCGCGTTCGCACTCTAGACAGACGCGCCGGTTGAGATCCCGGCCGGCTCCGCGCTCCCGCGGTAGACGATACGCGCGGGCCTACATACCGAAGGCCGAACGCTCCGTCTCTCCTCGACTATGCTCGCATGGAGCAGAAGATGCCGGCTACCAACCTACCACGCCGTGCTGCGCGGTGCAAGCTGTAGCCCGCGCGCCCCGGCGCGCGGGTCCTGGCGAGGCCGTCTCGTGCCTTGATGTCTTTGCGCAGTCCACGATGTGCGGGGGCGGTCGGTGCCAGCAGAAAGCGATGGACGCGGCGCCATCGGCGACCTTCAAGCGGATCCGAGGATCAAATCGCGGCGACCGCCGAGTGCCCGCCTTCCGGCACGCCGGGGAGTTCGGGCGATGCGGTTCCCGTGGCCGGTGCGCCGAGATGCCGCTGGAGAGGCGCACGGAGACGCTCTCGATCGGCGCTCAGCGTTCATTGCGAACGCTTCATGCCACGGAGCTGCCGGTATGACGGATGTGTACTGGTGCGCCTCGAATTCTCGGCCGTGCCGGCCCGGGACGGCGCGCCATCACGCACTACCGTCGAGGATCCGGCTCACGACCGGGAAGTATTGGTCCCCCAAACCCTGGGAGATCGCGCGGTCGAACAAGCGGTCGATGCGGCGTGCGCCTTCCGCATCGACCCCGCCTTGCGCGGCCAACTCGAGCGCATAGCCGAGGTCCTTCTTCGCATATTCGACCGAAAACGCGCGCAGCGGGAACACCTGCGGCACGATCGCTTTCGCGCCGTGGTTTCTGAGCGCGAAGCTGTCCGCCGAACCTTTGGACAACGCATCGAACAGCAGCTTCGGATCGACGCCCGAGCGACGCGCGATGGCGTACGCCTCCGACAACGCCGCCACCGTCTGGAACAGCACCATGTTGTTGAGGATCTTCGTGACCTGGCCGCTGCCCAGCGCGCCGCAGTGCGTGATCTGCGAGGCGAAGCAGGCCAGCACCGGCTTCACCTCCTCGAGCGTTGCGGCGTCTCCTCCCACCATGACGGACAAGGTCCCCTCTTCAGCAGCCTGGCGCGTGCGAGCGACCGGCGCGTCGAGATAGCGGACGCCGCGCGCCAGGAACTCTGCGGCGAGCTCCCGGGTCAGCGCGACCGGTGAAGTGCCGAGGTCGACAAGGATCTGCCCTGCGCGGACGCTCTGGAGCAACCCACCCTGCGCATACGCCAGCTGGGCGAGCGCGCGGCCGGAGGGCAGCGAAGCGAGCACGATCTCGCAGCCGCGAACCAGCGGGCCCGCCCCCTCGGCCGGCTCGATCCCATGCGGCGCGAGCCGCTGCAGCGGAGCCGGGTCGAGGTCATAGGCGACCACCCGATAGCCGCCGCGCAGGCGCACGTTCCTGCACATCGGCTCGCCCATTACGCCCAAGCCGATGAATCCGATGACGGGATCTGCCATGGCCTCCTCCGATCGATGATCCAAAACTCCATGCACGCCGGCGGGGCCGGGCGAAAGCATGGCCGAGCGCGCCGGCCCATCTGCGCGAGCCTCATGGTGTGCCGGGACCGCCGCCCGGGCCTCTCGCGCTGCGCTGCTGATGATCCGCGGCACTGATGCTATAGTTTGCGCTCGGTTGTCACAACACAACTCAAGCGCTGGAAAGGGGAGGAAGGCGATGAACCTGCAACCAAGGACCACCGTACTGGCATGGGCTCTGCTGTTCGCCGCGGCGGGAGCGCTTCCGCGGACCGCGTGCGCCGACAGCGACCTGATGAGCTCGCTGAAGGCGGCCAAGATCGTGGAGCTGAATTTCATCTGGGACCAGAAGTCCCCGGTGCTGAGCATCAACCCGCCGTTCGCCGCGGCGTTGGTCAATACCCACAAGCAGACCAACGGCTGGATCCCCGAGCTGTCCTTCGCCGAGGACATGATGTTCTTCAGCGGGCAGCACGGCGCGCCCACCATCGACGCGATCGGGCATATCGGCCACAACGGCAAACTGTTCGGCGGCCTGCCGGCGGAGCAGAACGAAGCGCCGAACGGCCTGCTGGCGCTGGGCATCGAGCATTACCCGAAGGACCGGTTCATCAACCGCGGGGTGCTGCTCGACGTCGCGCGATTCAAGAACGTCGACGCGCTGCCGCCGGGCGAGGAGATCACCGCGGCCGACTTGGAGGCCACGGCGCGGGCGCAAGGCGTGGAAGTGCGTGCCGGCGATTCGGTCCTGATCCGGACCGGGTACGGGCGCTACTTCGACACGGACAAGGCCAAATACATGGGCTATCGTCCCGGCCCGGGCGAGAGCGCCGCAAACTGGCTGGCCCAGAAGAAGGTGTTTCTGACCGGCGACGATCAGCTCACGTACGAAGTCTATCCGCAGAAGGGCACGGTATTCCCGGCGCACCGCATCCTGATCGCGGACAACGGGATCTACATCGTCGAGAACTTCAACCTCGAGGAACTCGCCCAGGTGCTGGCCGCGCGGAAGAATTACGACTTCGTGCTGGTGGTGAACCCGCTGCGCCTGCGCGGGATGACCGGTTCGCCGCTCAACGCGTTTGCCCTGATCCCGCAGTAGCGGCCGGACCCCGCGCCGTCTCGAGCGGCTCGCTCCGCCGCATCGCGTCCGCGGCGGAGCGTTCGGGCCCAAGCTCGCGCCAGAAAGGAAGGAAACCCAGTTGAAAGCCATGCGCCTCGCCATGCTGGCGCTTGCCGCCGCGTGCTCGGCAGCCTCGCTCGCCCGAGCACAGGAAGTCACGCTCAAGATGGTGAGCGCCTTTGCCGAGAACTCGCAGTACGTCAAGCGCCTGGAAGGCTTCATCCAGAAGTTCAACGCGGACGGCAAGGGCGTCGCGCAGATCAACTTCGTCGGCGGGCCGAAAGCCATCCCCAGCTTCGAGAGCGGCAACGCGGTGCGCAGCGGCGTGGTGGACATGGCGCTCACCGCCGGCGCCTTCTATACCAACATCATGCCGGAAGCCGACGCGCTCAAGCTCGCGCAGATCCCGGTCGCGGAGCAGCGCCGGAACGGGGCCTTCGACTACATCAACAAGATCTGGAACGAGAAAGCGAACATGGTGTATCTCGCGCGCACCGTCGAGGGCACGCCGTTCCACATCTACCTGAACAAGAAGATCGACAAGCCCGACTTGACCGGCCTGAAGCTGCGCACCACGCCGGTGTACCGCGACTTCTTCCAGGCCCTCGGCGCACAGGTCGTGCAGACGGCGCCCGGCGAGTTGTACACGGCGCTCGAGCGCGGCGTGGTGGATGGCTACGGATGGCCGATCACCGGCATCTTCGACCTCTCCTGGCAGGAGAAGACCAAGTATCGCGTGGACCCGGGGTTCTACAATGCCGAGGTGTCGATCGTCGTCAACCTCGGCGCGTGGAACAAGCTCTCGTCCGCGCAGCGTGACATGCTCACCAAGTGGGCGCTGTGGATCGAGAGCCAGAACGCCGAGTTCTGGACCAAGGAAGTCGAACGAGAGACCCGCCGCCAGGCCGAAGCAGGGATTCAGGTGATCCGGTTCGATGCGGTTCGGTCCAAGCAGTTCGTGGACAAAGCCTACGAAGTCGGGTGGGCGGGCATCATCAAGCAAAGCCCCGAGCATGGCCCTAAGCTGCGCCAGCTGCTGAGCAAGCGCTGACCTGCAGCGTCCCGCACGTCGAGCGCGACGCGCAGCATCCCGCCGACTCCCGCCCGGTTGCACGCCGATGAAACGCGCCTACCAGCTGCTCATGGATGCCTGCGGCGTAGCCTCGGCACTGATCCTCGGTGTGGTCGTGCTGCTCGTCACTTACGACGTCGTGGCACGCAACATCGGCATCGGCAGCCTGCCCTGGGTGGTGGAGGTCTCGGAGTACAGCCTGTCGCTCGCTACCTTCCTCGCCGCGCCCTGGCTCATGTACAAGAACGAGCACGTGCGCGTCGACATGCTGCTCACCGCGCTTCCCGCCGGCGTCGCGCGCCAGATCGATCGCGCGGTGGATGCGGTGGGACTTGCCGTGTGCGTCGTCTTCGTCTGGTATGGCATCCGGGTGATCGCGGACTCGATGCAGCTTCGCTCGATGATCATCAAGACGCTGGTGATCCCCGAGTGGTGGACCTTCGTCCCGGTGCCGGTGTGCTTTGCGCTGCTCGGCGTCGAGTTCGTGCGGCGCATGATCACCGGCTCGGGCATCGTTTCCCGGCAGCCCGCCCCATGAGCGCTCGGCTGGCATGAGCTGGTACGCGGCTTCCCTGCTGCTGTTCGGCTGCCTCGCGCTCGCCTTCGCGACCGGGATGCCTGCCGCGTTCTCGTTCTTCGCCATCAACGTCGTGGGCGCGTACCACTATCTCGGCGGCGATGCGGGCCTCGCGCAGCTGGTGCGTAACGGGGTGGTCTCCATCACCAACTTCTCGCTGACGCCGATTCCGTTCTTCATCCTGATGGGGGAAGTGCTGTTCCACACCGGCGTCGCGATGAAGGCGATCGATGCGATCGAGCGTCTCATCCGGCGCGTGCCCGGCCGCCTCGCAGTGGTCGCGGTGGTTGCCGGCACCGTGTTCTCGGCCATCTCCGGCTCGACGATCGCCACCACCGCGATGCTCGGCAGCCTGATGCTGCCGGAGATGCTCCGCCGCGGGTACCACCCGCACATGGCGATGGGTCCGATCATGGCGATCGGCGGCGTCGACATGCTCATCCCGCCCTCGGCGCTCACGGTGCTGCTGGGCAGCCTCGCCGGGATCTCGATCTCGCACCTGCTGGTGGGCGGCATCATCCCGGGCCTGCTGCTGGCCATGATCTTTGTGGCCTACATCATCGCGCGCGCGAAGATGAACCCGGAGCTGGCGCCCGCGTTCGAGGAACAGGACGTGGAAGGTTGGGAGCGTTGGCGGCCGTTGATCGCCTACGTCGTCCCGCTCACGCTGATCTTCGGGGTCGTGATCGGGGCGATGGCGGCCGGGTGGGCAACGCCCACCGAATCCGCGGCGCTCGGCGCCGTCGCTACCGTGCTGGTCGCGGCGTTCTACCGGTCTCTCCGGCTCTCCAGCTTGATGAAAGCGTTGCTCGGCACTGCAGCGATCTCGGGCATCATCCTGTTCATCATCGTCGGCGCCACCACGTTCGCGCAGATCCTCGCGTTCTCCGGCGCGACCGACGGGTTGGTCGCGGCAGTCAGGGAGTCGCACTCCGGTCCTTGGGGCGTGTTGCTGGGGATGATGGTGATCCTGCTGGTGCTCGGCTGCTTCATCGATCAGGTCAGCATGATGCTGCTCACGCTGCCGTTCTTCATGCCGCTCGTGCAGCACTACGGTTTCGAGCCGGTGTGGTTCGGGGTGCTGTTCCTGATCGCGATGCAGCTGGGGCTTCTCACGCCGCCGTTCGGCCTGCTGCTGTTCACCATGAAAAGCGTGGCGCCGAAGCACATCACCGTGGGCCAGGTCTACCGCGCGGCTGCGCCGTACGTGGTCTTCGGCTTATTGATGCTCCTGATCGTCCTGCTGTTCCCGCCGCTCGCCAACTGGCTGCCCAGAGCGCTGCTGGAGAAGTGACGAACCGCTAGCGCCGGAACTCTTCTCTTAGCGTTCGGTACAGGCGGCGGTACTTCTCGCCCGCGGAGCGATATGCGTCGACGAGCGGCGCTTCCGGCTCGATCACTTCGGTGACGGGTGGCGCCTTGCACACCTCCCGCACGCTCTCACCGGTCACCGCCAAGCGCGCCAGACGCGCCGCGCCGAACGCCGGGCCGGCGGCGCCTTCGCGGTATAGCATCACCGGTTTGTCGATCGCGCTGGCGAGGATCCGCATCCACAGCGGGCTGCGCGTGCCGCCGCCGATCGCCGCGACCCGGTCCACTCGGGTTCCCGCCATCGCGAGGCAATCCTGCGCTTCGGCGAACGAGAAGGCGACGCCCTCCAGAACGGATTGGATGAGTGCCTCGGTCGAGGCTTCCACGTCCAGGCCGAAGAATACGCCGCGCGCATACGGGTCGTTGTGCGGAGTGCGCTCGCCGGTGAGGTACGGCAGAAAGACGATTTGTCCCGCGCCTCGGTAGTTCGCTTCCACGCGTGCGAGCAGTGCGTCGATGCTTTGCGCGCCGACGAGCTTCGCGGCCCAAGCGAGACAGCTTGCGCCGTTGAGCATCGCCGCCATGTGATACCAGTGATCGGGAACGGCATGGCAGAAGGCGTGGATGAACGCTTCGGGAAACGGCCGGTACGCGTCCATGGACACGAAGTACTGCCCCGACGTTCCCAGCGAGACGAACGCATCGCCATCGGACACCGCACCGATCCCGACGGCGCCGGCCGCGGCATCTCCCCCGCCGCCGGCGATGACGACGTCCTGCGGCAGCCCCCACTCGCGCGCGAGATCCGGGCGCAAGGTGCCGGATGGATCGGAGCCTTCGACCAGACGCGGCATCTGCTCCATCGTGAGTCCCGTCGCTGCGAGCACGGGCGCCGACCAGGCACGCGTGGCCTCGTCCAGCCACAGCGTGCCCGCTGCGTCCGACATGTCGGTGGCGATCTCCCCGCTGAGCCGGAAGCGTACATAGTCCTTGGGAAGCATCACGGTGCGAACGCGCGAGAACACATGCGGCTCGTGCTTCGCGAGCCACAGCAGCTTCGGCGCGGTGAAGCCCGGCATCGCGGGGACGCCGGCGATGCGCCCCAGGTCCGGAAGCTTCTGCTCCAGGACACGGCACTCGTCATACGAGCGTCCGTCGTTCCACAGAATGGCGGGACGCAATACCGCGCGCTCGCGGTCGAGCAGCACGGCACCATGCATCTGCCCCGAAAGCCCCAGCGCGCGAACCGACGCGAACGAGTCGGGCGCCGCCTGCTTGAGGCGCGCCATCGCCTTGCCTACGACGCGCCACCAGTCCTCCGGATCCTGTTCCGACCACAGCGGTCGGGGCCGTGAGATCGGCAGCGCCTCGGACGCCTCCGCGACCACATGCTGATCCTCGTCGGCGAGTAACGCTTTCACTGCGGAGGTGCCGACGTCGATGCCGGCGAATACGCGCGTCATGGTGG